>JBGALX010000039.1:0-104334 GCA_044223505.1 Myxococcaceae bacterium | reverse complement strand
CTCTCCGCGCGCGAACACGCGCGGCCCCGTTGAAGCTCGTAGACGCTCGGCGGCGCCGTCGACCGCCGAGTTCCTCTCCGCGCGCGAACACGCGCGCGGCCCTGAAGCTCGTAGCGGCTCGCGGCGCCGTCGACCGCCGAGTTCCTCTCCGCGCGCGCGAACACGCGCGGCCCCCGTTGAAGCACCTCGAGGGCATCGGCGATGCCGTCGCGCACCGCCTTCTCTCCGCGCGCGAACACGCGCGGCCCCGTTGAAGCGAGCGGTGCGGTACGTCACATTGCCGAGACCTGAAGCTCTCCGCGCGCGAACACGCGCGGCCCCGTTGAAGCAGCATCGCCTCGCCGGTCGGCCACCCGAGCACGTCGCTCTCCGCGCGCGAACACGCGCGGCCCCGTTGAAGCCCGTCGTCGCGCATCTTGCTGTGGTGGTCCGCGAACTCTCCGCGCGAACACGCGCGGCCCCGTTGAAGCAAGTGCCGAACGCCTGCGTGGTGGCGTTCACGCGACCTCTCCGCGCGCGAACACGCGTGGCCCCGTTGAAGCTGATCCTCGTGGCGCGGATCGTCGTGAACTCGCCAGCAGGCTCTCCGCGCGCGAACACGCGCGGCCCCAAAGCATGACCTCCGCGCTGGAGGTCGCGAGCGCCGCGGCCCTCTCCGCACGCGAACACGCGCGGCCCCGTTGAAGCACCGCGACCGGCACGTGTCGAAGGACGCGCGCACACCGTCCTCTCCGCGCGCGAACACGCGCGGCCCCGTTGAAGCCTCGTCGTCGTCTTCCTGGTCGTCGTCGTCGTCGCCCTCTCCGCGCGCGAACACGCGCGGCCCCGTTGAAGCGGCGTCTTGAAGCGCCGTCGCGGCGGCCGGCGTCTCTCCGCGCGCGAACACGCGCGGCCTCGTTGAAGCAATCCGCACGAGCGGCGACGGGTCGCCGAAGCCTCTCTCCGCGCGCGAACACGCGCGGCCCCGTTGAAGCCATCGGTGGGTCGAACGGCCCGGCTCTACGACAAACTCGCGCGCGAACACGCGCGCGGCCCGTGCGTTTGATGGCGTACGCGCCTCTCCGCGCGCGAACACGCGCGGCCCCGTTGACGCAACGTGTCGTCGTGGACGAACGTCGGAACGCCGCTCGCTCTCCGCGTGCGAACATGCGCGGCCCCGTTGAAGCTTCTCGGTGGCCTTCGGCTTGTCGCCGTCGAGCGTCCTCTCCGCGCGCGAACACGCGCGCCCCTGTTGAAGTGTGGCGTTCGTTGCTGTGGCGTTCCGGGACTTCCTCTTCTCTGCGCGCGAACGTGCGCTGCCCGTTGACGCGCATGCAACGTGGGCATTTCGGATCAAACCGCTGAAGGTGTGCAGCACGCTTGGTGCCCTGGCGTACTCGGGAATCGAGTCGATGAACCTGGCGGTGATAGCGAAGTTCGGTGCCCGCAATGCCGCGACGACTCGCACGATGACGATGGCGTTCGACTGCGGGTGGGGAGCGACAAGGGAACCTCGGCGGTGGTGGGAATCGGAGTCACCGCGGCACAACGGGCAACGAGCAAGACGAGAATGGCATGCATGCCTGTCGGAGCCCGAGCCCAGCGAAGTGCGACAGCCTCGACCGCCGCCGGCAGCTTGCTCAGCCCGGTCCCCCACGCCGAGCACCTGCTCGACACGGCTCGCGCCCGAGCGGCCGGCCGCTCCCGCGCGCGGCTGCTCGATGCCCCGCAGGTGTGCCGAGTCGAGAGCTTGTGGCGGCGCTTCGATGGGTTCAGCGCGAACTGATCGCGTGGCTCGTCTCTGCGAGCGGGTCGAAATCGTGGTGACCGCCCTGGCGTCGAATGGGCCGACCATCAGGGCATGGGGCTGGCGAAGAGCCGCTCGCGCAGAAGGCCCCGGACCCGCGGCCTGGATTTCCCTATGAGCTTAAAGCCCTGACGACCGGTTTGTGATAGCTCCCGTCGCGCGCCCGCGATGGAAAGCTTCTTCAGCCGCATCAGCCTCCGCACCCAGGCCGCGCTCGCCGTCGTGCTGCCGTGCGTGGTGGTGGCGGCGTTCGCGTCGGTCTACTTCCCGAAGCGGCTGAACGAGCAGGCGGCCCGCGCGCTCGAGCAGCAGATCGAGTCGATCGGCCGGCTCGCGGTGGCGAACGCGGCTCCGACGATGCGGCTGATTCGCGACGGCCTCGCGAACCCCGAAGAGCTGAAGAGCGTGTTCGACGGCGTGCGCGCGAGCGGCAACGTCGAGGCGATGGGCGCGCTCGTGGTGAGCAGCGAGACCGTGAAGCGCGAGGGCGACCGCCGCTACGTCGACATCGTCGCCGGCGACAAGAAGGTCATGATGGAGGGCGACCTGAAGCCGGGCCGCTACCGGGTGCCGACCGCGGGCGCGTGCGAGATCGACAGCGCGGGCGGCCTCACCGTGCGCTGCAGCCAGAAGGACCAGGACTACGAAGCCCTCATGATCATCTCGGTGTCCCTGCGCCAGCTGCAGGAGGCCGAAGAAGAGAACCGCACCGTCGGCCTGTGGGTGCTGCTCGTCGCCGTCGGCGTCGGCCTGACGCTCGCGTTCGTGTTCTCGGGCGCGCTCGCCGGCCCCATGGGCGTCGTGACCCGCGTCGCGCGCGAGGTCGCCGCCGGTGACGTCACCGTGCCGCAGGTGAACGTGCAGGGCGTCGGCGAGGTGCGCTCGATGGCGTCGAGCGTGAACGAGATGCTCGTGTCGCTCAGGGCGCTGGTCACGCAGATGGTGTCGCTGTCCGAGCGGCTCACGGGCGCGGCGAAGGGCCTGCAGGCCGCCAGCGCTGATCAAGAGCACGTCACGTCGCAGCAGTCGGCGTACGCGCAGCAGATCGCGGCGACGTTCGAAGAGCTGTCGCGCACGGCCGAGATGATCACCGCGTCGACCGACGTCGTCGAGCAGGCCGCGATTCGCACGGCGTCGGCCGTCGACGAGGCCCGCGCCGTCGTGAACGAGATGGTGGGCGGCATCAGCGAGATTCGGCGCGAGTCGAAAGAGGTCGCCGACAGCATCGGCAAGCTGAACGTCGACCTGCAGCAGGTGTCGCGCATCGCGCAGGTCATCAAGCAGGTGGCCGACCGGTCGGACCTGCTCGCGCTCAACGCCGCGCTCGAGGGCACGAAGGCGGGCGAGGTCGGCCGTGGGTTCAGCCTGGTCGCGGCCGAGATGCGCAAGCTCGCCGAGAACGTGGCGGGCAGCGCGCGCGACATCGGGCGGCTCGTCGAGAACGTGCAAGCGAGCGGAGACCACGCCGTGAACAAGGCGCGCGACGGCGTGACGGCGAGCGACAAGGGCGTGCAGGTCGCCGAGCGGGCGTCGACGGTGTTCGAGCAGATCGTCGAGCTGTCGCGCGGCACGAAAGAGGCGGCGCAGCAGATCTCGGTCGCCACGCGCCAGCAGCGGCAGTCGAGCGAGCAGGCCGTGCAGGGCGCCCGCAACGTCGCCGACCTCGTGAAGCAGGGCGTCGACGCGACGGGCCGCACCACGCGCATCGCGCAAGACCTGCAGTCGGCCGTGAGCGCGCTCACCGAGGTGACGCGGCGGTTCAAGGTCGAGCGCCGCGATTGAAGCGCGTCGCGCTCGGTGTCGTGCTGCTGCTCGTCGCGGCAGCGGGCGCTCAGGCCCTCCGCGTCCGCTCGGCGCTGTCGCAGCAGTACGACGTCGTCAGCATCGAGACGCTGCCGCACTATCAAGACGCGGCGCTCTTGCAGCGGGCGTGGGCGATGCCGGCCGCCGCGCGCTACGCGAACCCGCCGCTGTCGCAGACGAACCCGTCGGCGTGCGGGCCCGCGAGCGTGGCGAACGTGCTGCGCTCGGTGGGCCTCGACGGCACGCAAGACGCGGTCGCGGCCCACGGCGCCGGCTGCTTCTTCGGCGTGTGCACCACCGGGCTGACGCTGAGGCAGCTCGCCGACGCGGCGCGCGCGGTGAACCCGAAGTGGCAGGTGACGGTGCTGCAGGGGCTCACGCTCGAGGCGTTTCGCGGCGAGCTGAAGCGCGTGAACGACCCGGCAGAGCGCTACGTGGTGAACTTTCACCGGGGCCTCTTGTTCGGGCAGGGCGGCGGTCACCACTCGCCGCTCGGCGCGTACCTCGAGGCCGAGGACCTGGTGCTCGTCATCGACGTGAACCCGAGCTTCGGGCCGTGGCTCGTGCCGTCGGAGCGGCTGTTCCAGGCGATGGACACGGTCGACTCGAGCTCGGGCGAGAAGCGGGGGCTGCTGCGGCTGGGGCCCTGAGCCCAAGGCCGGATCCGCCGGAGCAGATCGTCTATTCTCGACAGCCGTCATGTCCCGCTTCGCCGCCTTCTTCTTCGTCGTCTGGGCGCTGACCGCGCTCGCTGAGCCTCCGTCGGGCGAGCAGGTGCTGCACACGAAAGACGGCCGCGAGCTGCGCGGCTTCGTCGAGGCCGAGACGCAGCAGGGCTACGTGTTTCGCTCGCGCGACAAGACCGAGCTCATTCTGTTCTCCGACATCCTGGACGTGCTGCCCGCCGAGGCGCCTCCGCCGGCGGTGGCAGCGCCGCCGCCGCCTCCTCCGCTGCCGGCGCCCGAGCCGGGTGCGCAGCCGGTGTACGAGGGCACTCCGCCGCCGCCGCAGGGCCCGCCGGGTGAAGAGCCTGCGCCGCCCGTCGAGGCGTCGCAGCCGGCGCCCGACTGGCGCACCGAGCGGGCGGGCTTTCACTGGAGCATCGGCGCGGGCGGCATGGTCGACCCGGGCCTCGGCGGCTCGGGCTCGGCGGCGACGTTCAACCCCGCCGGCTTCGTCGGCGGAGCGGGCTCGCTGCGCTGGGGCTTCGGCTGGCTCGACATCGCGGCCGAGCTGATGCCGATGGGCTACTTCAAGGGCTCGACGAAGGCGCTCTTCATCGGAGCCAACCCGCAGCTGCGAATCAACTTCGCGCGCTTCTTCTCGCTGGGCGTCGGCCTCTACGGCGCCGTGGTGATGTCTCCGGGTGTCGACTTCTGCGTGGGCCCGTCGTTCTCGCCCGCCATCTTCCGCTTCGGGCAGAGCGGCGAGCACGAGGTGCGGCTGTGGCTCGCGCAGCCGGTGCTCGCGACGAGCCCCAACCTGAGCGCGAACAGCGGCCTCGTGCTGATGCTGCTGAGCTACTCGTACGTGTTCTGAAGCGGCGCGCGGCGTCTGCTGACCGATCGGACAGCTCTTTCGCGGCCGCCGCTGATCCGCCATCGCATTTCCTGGTGCGCTCTGCGCGCAGACGCTAAGGGTGTTCGCGCAGCCCGGGGGTTTCATGCACGAAGACGTGGGAGAGATGTCGCGCGAGCAGCTCGCGCGCGAGCTGGCATCACTGCGGGCGCAGCTGAGCGACCGCAGCGAGCCCTCGCACCGACTGCTCGACGAGCTGAAGCTGCACCAGGCCGAGCTCGAAGCACAGAACGTGCAGCTGCGGCGCGCGCAGGAAGAGCTCGAGCAGTCGCGCAACCGCTACGCCGAGCTCTACGACTTCGCCCCCGTCGGCTACTGCACGCTCGACGCCGCCGGCGTCATCGAAGAGGTGAACCTCACCGCCGCCGCGATGCTCGGGTACGACCGCGGCCCGCTCGTCGGCGCCCCGCTCGGGCTGATGCTGCCGGCGGCGCAGCGGCAGCGCTTCCAGGCGTTTCTGGCGCAGCGCCGCGCCGAGGCCACCGAGGGCACGCTCGAGGTGACGCTCGCCGGCCGCCCCGGAGCCGCCCTCGCCGCGCAGCTCGTGGTGACGCCGCGCCGGCCCGTGGCGGGCGGCCCGGGCTCGGGCTTCCTCGTCGCGCTCATCGACATTCGGCCGCTCAAGCAGCTCGAGGCCCGGCTGCGCTTCCTCGCCGACGTCAGCGAGCTCGTCGGCTCGGGCATCGAGCTCGAAGGCACGCTCGGCCGCGTCTCGGCCCTCGCCGTGCCGTTCCTCGCCGACCTGTGCTTCGTCGACCTGCTCGACGAGGCGGGCACCATCAGCCGCCTCGAGCCGGCGTTCGCCGACCCCTCTCGCTCGGCGGTGCTCGGCCCCGGCCTCAGGGCCGCCGCGACGGGCGAGCCGGGCACCCCGCAGACGCGCGCCATCACCTCGTGCGTCGGCCGCCTCTACCCCGCGCTGGCGCAGCTCGGCCAGGAGCTCGGCCCCGGCCACCCGCTCGCCGAGGTGCTCGCCTCTGCGGGCGCCCACTCGATGATGGTGGTGCCGCTGATGACGCGCGGGCGCACCCTCGGCGCGCTGACCTTCGCGACGTGCGACGCCGCCCGCCGCTACGACCTGTCGGACCTCGCGTTCGCCGAAGAGATTGCCCGGCGCGCCGCGATGAGCCTCGACAACGCCCGCCTGCTCGCGCGGCAGCAGCGCGACACGCGCGCGCGCGAAGACCTGCTCGCCGTCGTCTCGCACGACCTGAAGACTCCGCTGAGCGTCATCGCGATGAGCATCGGCTCGGCCATGCGCGGGTTCACCGAGGCGAACGATCGCCGGCAGAGCGGCCGGCGCGACCTGTCGAGGGCCCTGCGCGCGACCGAGCGCATGGCCGTGCTCATCAACGACCTGCTCGACGCCGCCAGCATCGACGCCGGCCAGTTCGCGGTCGACGCCGGCCGCATGCCGCTGCCGGCCCTCGTCACCGACGCGGTCGAGCTCTTCGTGCCGCTCGCCTCGGCGAAGGACGTCTCGCTGAGCGCCACGTGCGGCGAGGTCGCCGAGGTGCTGGGCGACCCGGGCCGCGTGCAGCAGGTGCTCGCGAACCTGCTCGGCAACGCCATCAAGTTCACTCCGCCGGGCGGGGCCATCTCGGTGGGCGCCGACCCGGCCGGCGACTACGTGCGCGTCTGGGTGCGAGACAGCGGGCCCGGCATTCCCGCGGCGCAGGCCGTTCATGTCTTCGACCGGTTCTGGAAGGCCGAGCGCAGCCGGCGCGGCGGCAGCGGCCTCGGGCTCTTCATCGCCCGCGGCATCGTCGCGGCGCACGGCGGCCGCATCTGGGTCGAGCAAGCCGCCGCCGGCGGCAGCTGCTTCTCGTTCACCCTCGCGCGCGCGGCAGCGACGGCTCCCCCGGCGCACGTCGGGGCGGCGGTCGAGGCGCTCGGCGGCTCGATGGCGAAGCACGCGTACGCCGCCGGAGAGCTCGCGCGGCCGCTGCGGGCTCCGGTGCGGCGCGGGCCTGCGCGCACGTGGCTCGACCTCGAGTACCTGGGCCTCGCGTCGCACGAGCTGCGCGAGCCGGCGACCGCCATCGCGCTGCAGCTCGACCGGCTCGCGTGCGGCCGCGACGGCACGCTCAGCCGTGCGCAGGGGCTGACGGTTCGGCGCCTGACCGGCGCGGTCGGCCGCCTCAACGCCGCGATCGAGATGGTGCTGCAGCAGGCGCTGCTCGACCACGGGCTCTTGCGCCCGCTCGCGCGCCCGTTTCAGCCCGCCGAGGTCGCGGCCGGCCTCGCCGACACGCTTCGCCCGTTCGCGCACCGCAAAGAGCTCGAGCTCCGGCTGTCACTCGCCGGCAGCGCCGCGCGCACGCTCGACAGCGACCCCGAGCTCGTGAAGGTCATGCTCGAGCAGCTCTTGCTCAACGCCATTCGCCGCAGCTCGCGCGGCGTCGTCGAGGTGTCGGTGGCCTCGGCGAGCTCGGGCTGGCGGTTCGCGGTCAACGACCCGGGCCCGACGCTCGCGGGCGAGGCGCTGCGCGCCGCCTTCGACGTCAGCGGCGCGGCGGGGCCGGGGCTCGCGCTGGTGAGAGACCTCTCGGTCGCGCTCGGCGGCAAGACCGAGGTGGCCTCGATGCGCGAGTACGGCACGACGTTCGCGGTTCTGCTCCCTCAGGCGCGCGCCGCCGCCACGGCCGGGAGCTGACGTGGGCAGCATCCTCATCGTCGAGGACGACCCCGAGATCCGCGAGGACCTCGCCGAGCTCTTGCGCGAAGAGGGCCACCGCGTGGTGACCGCCGCCGACGGGGCCGCCGCGCTCCAGTGGCTCGAGCAGACCGGCGCGCTGCCCGCACTCATCTTCCTCGACCTCATGATGCCCGTGATGGACGGCTGGGAGCTGCGGCTGCGGCTCAAGCGCGACCCGCGGCTCGCCTCTGTGCCTGTCGTCGTGATGTCGGGCGTGAGCGACGTGAAGTCCGACCTGGCCGAGCTCGACACCGCCCGCCTGCTCGTCAAGCCGTTCAGCGTCGAGGCCGTGCTCGAGCTCGTGGCCACGATGGTGCCGCCGGGGTGACGGCGCTCAGTGCGGCAGCGCGTCTCGCACCGCGGCGACGAGCGCTCCCATGTGAAACGGCTTCTTCACGTAGCCGCTCGCCTTCAGCTCGGCGCAGTCGCGGCGGACGTCGGCCGCCGCCGAGAGCAGGAGCACGGGAATCGGCGCGAGGCTGGGGTCTCGCAGCTGACCTGCGCGAAACTGCCACCCGTCCATCACGGGCATCATCAGGTCGAGCAGGATGAGGTCGGGCCGGTAGCCGAGCCGGCGCAGCAGCCGGTTGGCCTCGGCGCCGTTCGGCGCGGTGTCGGTCGCGAAGCCGGCGTCGATGAGCCCGTCGCGCAGCTCTTCGCGAATGAGCGCGTCGTCGTCGACCACCAGAATGACCCTCATCGCGCGGCCCCCTGGGCCCCGGCCTCGCGCTTCGGCAGGTGCACCGTGAACGTGCTGCCCGACGGCTCGGACGACTCGACGCGCACCTCGCCGCCGAGCGCGCGCGTGATGCCGTCGACCAGCGCGAGCCCCAGGCCGAGGCCAGGCAGGTGCTTGTTGCGCGGGCTCACCAGCTGCGCGAACGGCTCGAAGATTCGCGCGCGCTCGCCCGGCGGTATGCCCGGCCCGGTGTCGCTCACCTGCAGCTCGAGCGTGCCGTCGCGCCGCCGCACCTCGATCGCGACCTCGCCGCGCTCGGTGAACTTGATGGCGTTGTCGACGAGGTTCGTGAGCACCGCGCGCGTGAGGTGCTCGTCGCCGTCGAACGACGTCGGGCCCGGGCCGGTGGCCAGCGTGAGCGCGAGCCCCTTCTCGTTCGCCGGGCCCGAGAACTGGCTGAGCACGTCGCGCGCGAGCAGGGCCGCGTCGAAGGGCCGCACCTCGGTCTGCAGCGCTCCGCTCTCGACGAGGCCCTCGAGCAGCATCGAGTCGACCGCGCGCGTCAGCCGCTCGACGGCGCCGAACATCTTGCGCACCGTCACCTCGAGGTCGGGGTGCTCGCGCCGCGCGTCGCTGCGCTCGATGCGCTCGAGCTCGAGCAGCAGCGCCGTGAGCGGGCTGCGCAGCTCGTGGCTCACGAGGCTCAAGAAGGCGGGCTGGGCGCGCCAGGCGCGCTGCGTGAGCTCGTGGGCGAGCCGCAGGCCCTCGTTCGCCGTCTTGCGGTCGTCGTGCGACGGGGCCTCGGCGGTCACGCGCTCGAGCTCGGCCGTCTGCGCCCGGTGCTCGGCGACCAGCGCCTTCGCGGCGCGCGCCAGCTCGGCGGGCGCGGCGTCGGCGGGGGCCTCGGGCAGCGTGAAGCAGAAGCGGGCGCCGGCGCCGGGCTCACTCTCGACCCACAGGCGGCCGCCGTGGCCTTCGATGATGCCCTTCACGATGAAGAGGCCGAGGCCCGTGCCGGCCGACGCGCCGCGCCGCGACTGCCAGAAGCGGTCGAAGAGGTGCTCGAGCTCGTCTTTGGGAATTCCCGCGCCGGTGTCGACGACGCAGAGCAGGGCGCCTTCGGCCGAGGGCGCCGCGCTCACCGTGATGCGGCCCTGCGACGGGGTGAACTTGATGGCGTTGCCGATGAGGTTCGCGAGCACCTGCTGAATGCGCGCGGGGTCGGCGAGCACGTCGGGCAGGCCGGGCTCGAGCTTCGACTCGAGCAGAATCGAGCTCGAGGCGGCGAGCGGCTGAAAGGCCTCGAGCGCGTCGGCGATGAGCGTCGACAGCACCACGCGGCCCCGCTCGATCGACAGCCGGCCGGCCTCGAGGCTCGCCGCGTCGAGCAGCGACTGAATCAGGGCGGACATGCGCTCGGCGGCGTGCTGTACGCGCTCGAGGTCCTTCATCAGGCGTGCCGGGGTGACAGGCTGCTTCGGGGCGACGCCGAGCAGGCGGGTGACGACGAGCAGAACGCTCGAGAGCGGGCTCTTCAGGTCGTGCGAGACGATCGACAGCAGGTCTTCGCGGAAGCGCGTGTCGCGGCGCTGCAGCGCGAGCAGGCGGGCGTTGTCGAGCGCGGTCGCGGCGCGGCGGGCCACCTCTTCGGCGAGCGCGAGGTCGCGGGGGCCGTAGCGCCTGCGCGTCTTCGAGACGGCGAACGTCATCGTGCCGAGCGTGCGCTCGCGGGCCATCAGCGGCACGAGCAACATCGAGCCGAGGCCCGCAGCGTCGAGCTCGCCGCCGGGCTCGAGCTCTGCGTGGAGCATCGGCATGCGCGACTGCGCGACGCGCACGGCGGCCGACACGGGCCGATCAGGGCCGGGCCTCGGTAGCCTGGGAGCCCAGCGCACCTCGGCCTGTGCGTCGGCGAAGGCGCTCTCGACGCGAAAGAGCCGGCCGTCATCGTCGAGGAGGTCGACGAGGCACACGTCGGCGAGGAAGGGCACGGCGAGGTGGGCGATCGCCGAGAGGGTGCCCGGGTAGTCCAGCGGCGACGCGGCCAGCTCGCCGACGTTCGAGAGGAAGCGCAGGCGGCCCTCGAGGTCCTTCGCGGCGGTGACGTCGACGAGCGCGGCCCGGCAGCCGTCGGGGCGGCCGTCGGGGCCGGGCGTCGGCGAGCAGAGGAGCTGCGTCGTGACGGTGTCGCCGCCGACGAGAAACTCGACCTCGACCGCGGTGGTGTTGCCTTCGCTCGCGCGCGCGAGGTGCGTCTGAAACGCGGCCCGGCTCGACGGGCCGACGAGCGCGACGAGCGGCCGGCCGATGAGACCGTCGCGCGACGTGCCGAGGAGGCTGGCCGCGGCGAGGTTCACCTCGCGCAGGCGGCCGCGCGCATCGAGCGTGCAGTAGCCGATGGGCGCGAAGTCGAACAGGTCGGCGTAGCGCGATCGAGAGACCTCGAGCCCGCGCTGCGCGTCGCGCAACAGCCGGTTCTGCTGCTCGAGCTCGATCTGGTGCACCTGAAGGTCGTGGAGCAGCCGGCGCTCGGCGAGGGCCGGCTCGGGCGGCCGCAGAGCGGCGGCGCGCAGCACGAGCACCTCCCGTACGAGCTCGTCGCGCGAGAGGCTGGCGGGGTCTGGTCGTTCGGCCTGCGTTGACACGCGTTCCCCCGCTGCTGAGGCGCTTTCGAGTGATGATGACGAGCACTAACGATGACGGCGAACCGCAACAAGCACGAATTCTCCCTCGAGCCCGAGCGGCAGCCGGCTCGCTCCAATTCGGAGTGAGCGCTCAGTGGGCTCCTCGGAGCGGAACGTCACCGAGAGCTCCTTGACCGGCTCGCCGCTGGCGAGGCAGCTGCGCAGCGCGCCGACGAGCGCGGGCGTGGCGAGCTGGCCGCCGGCGATGCCCGCGAGCGGCTGCCCCAGCGTCTCGTCGCCGGTGAGCTGAAACGTCGAGAAGAAGTCGTCGTTGGCCCAGAGCACCGTCAGCTTGCCGTCGAGAATCATGAGCGGCTGGTCGATGGCTCCGAGGAAGCGGCTCGCGTACGCCGAGAGGTCGCGCGTCACGTCGGCGGCGCGCTTCTTGATGTCGATGTCGGCGAGCCCGACGATGGCTCCGTGCACCGTGCGGTCGAGCGACAGGTACGGCCTGATGCGCACGGCGTACCAGCGCTGGTTGGCGCAGAGCAGCTCGGCCTCGTGCGGCTGCAGCGTGCTCATCACGGCGGTCAGGTGCTGCTCGAGGGCGCGGTCTCCGAGAAAGGCGCCGAGCCGCGCGACCGTCATCGGCTCTCGGCCGACGTCGAGCAGCCTGCTGGCGGCGTCGGTGAGCCGGCGAATCTTCAGGTCGAGGCTCACGATGACGACGGCCTGCTCGATGCCGGTGAGCAGGTTGTGCAGGTCGTCGTTGCTGCTCACGAGCTCGGTCATGCGCGTCTGCAGCTCGTCGTTGACGGTGACCAGCTCTTCGTTGGTCGACTGCACCTCTTCCTTCGAGGTCTCGAGCTCTTCGTTGATGCTCTGGAGCTCTTCGTTCGCCGACTGCAAGAGCTCGTTCGCGGTGGTGAGCTCGTCGGCCGCGACGTCTTTCTCGGCGAGCGTCTCTTGCAGGAACTGCTGGGTGCGCGCGAGCTCGCGCTCGACGTGCGCGAGGCGCTCGGCCGACGCCGCATCGGGCGGCAGCGACACGGCAGGGGCGGTCGCGGGCGGAGGGCGCTCGTTGAACAGCACGAGCAGGCTCGGCGGGTCATCGGCCACCGTCTCGAGCGGCACGACGTCGAGCTCGACCTCGGTGCGCTGCCCGTCGCGCTCGACCGCGGCGGTCGCGGTGATGCGCTGGCGCTCGGCGAGCGCGCGGTCGAGCAGGCGCTTGAGCTCGACGTAGAGCTCCGCGCGCACGAGGCGGAGGAGGTTCAGGGTCGCGGTGCCCGGCTTCGGGTCGAGCCACGCGCCGACGCGGCCGCGGTACTGGACGATGTCGAGCGACGCGCTGACCACGACGCCCGGTGGCCCGTACAGCTCGAGCACGCGGCGGTCGGCGAGCGCCTGCAGCGAGACGGGCCTGAGGGGAGGGATGGCGCTGGGGGCCGGCTGCGACCTCGTGCGCGCGACGGGGGGCACCGCAGCCAGGCCGGCGTGCTTCTTCGCGTACAGCTTGTGCTCGGCGTCGACGAGGGCGAAGAGGCGCTCGGCGTCGCCCACGCTCTCGGAGTTGCCGAGCATCAGGTAGCCGACGGGGTTGAGGGCGAAGTGCAGGCGCGCGAGGAGCGCCTGCTGCACGGGCGGGCGCAGGTAGATGAGCAGGTTGCGGCAGCTGATGAGGTCGAGCCGCGACAGCGGAGCGTCTCGCAGCGCGTTGTGCGCCGAGAAGATGATGCGCTCGCGAACCTCGCGCGTGACCTGGTACTCGGTGTCGCGCTTCACGAAGAAGCGCTCGAGCCGCTCGGGTGAGACGTCGGCGGCGATGTCGTGCGGGTAGATGCCGCGGCGCGCGAAGGTGACGGACTCGAGGTCGACGTCGGTGGCGAAGAGCTGAACGTGGGTCTCGAGGCCGGCCTTCTCGAACGCCTCGGTGGCGAGAATCGCGATGGAGTAGGCCTCTTCGCCGGTCGAGCAGGCGGGCACCCAGATGCGCAGCGGGGCGGTGGGCGTCGCGCGCTGCACGAGGCGGCTCAAGACGAGGCGCTGGAGCGCTTCGAAGGGCGTCTGGTCCCTGAAGAAGCGGGTGACGCGGATCATCAAGTCGCGCTCGAGGGCGCGCAGCTCCTGCGGGTTGGCGGCCGCGAAGCGCACGTAGTCGTCGAGCGTGCTCAGGTGGGTGAGCAGCATGCGGCGCTCGATGCGGCGCTCGAGCGTCGTGCTCTTGTACGCGGTGAGGTCGATGGCGTTGCCCGAGCGCATCAGGGCCGAGAGCTTCGCGAGCACTTCGGCCCCGCCGCCCTCGCCCGAGGGGAGCGAGACGTCGGTGCGGGGCTCGGCCGAGAGGCGCATCAGCTCGCGGGCGAGCTCGCGCGGCGGCAGGCAGACGTCGACCTCGCCGCTCGCGAGCGCGCTCTGCGGCATGCCGTCGAAGCGCGCCGACTTCGGCTCCTGCACCAGCGTGAGCCCGCCGGCGGCCTTGACGGCCTCGAGCCCGAGCGTGCCGTCGGTGCCGGTGCCCGAGAGCACCACGGCGGCGCAGTGGGCTCCGCGGTCGCGGGCGAGCGAGCGGAAGAAGGTGTCGATCGAGAACCGCAGCCCCGGGGAGGGAGGGGCTCGAACGCGCAGGACGCCGCCCTCGAGGGCGAGCTCGGTGTTGGGAGCGATGACGTAGACGTGGCCGGCTTCGACGCGCAGGCCGTCGGCGGCGGTCGAGATGGGCGCCGTCGTCGAGCGGCCGAGCAGCTCGGCGAGCGCGCTCTGGTGCTGCGGCGAGAGGTGCTGCACGACGACGAGCGCGAGGCCGTCGAGCGTGAGGGCGCCGATCAGCTCGCCGAGCGCTTCGAGCCCGCCGGCCGAGGCGCCGACGCCGACCACGAAGGGCCCGGCAGGCCCGCCCGCGGCGTCCGGCTCTCGAGTTGGCTCCACTGCGTCACCGCCGATCTCGGCTCGTGCTTGTAGGACCCACCGTCCGACTCCGCAAGGCCGCCGATGGCGTCAGGCAATCGCTACGGGGCGGTGTTACAGAACGGGTACTCCCCCTCAGCGACCGCTGCGCTCCGCACGGTGCCGCCCGGGCACGAACGGAAGGCATCATGAAGAGCTACGAGATCATCATCGAGCGCGACTGCGCGGGGGCGCTGGGCGCGCTGCCGCAGCGCCAGTACGCCGACGTCGTCGAGCGCCTGGGTCGGGCGGCGGAAGAGGCGGCGGGGCCGCGCCGGCTGCGCGTCGGGCCCGAGCACGTGGCCGGCGTCAACCGCGGGCTGCACCGCGCGCTGGCGGGCAAGCAGTGGATCGTGTTCCGCGTCGACCACGCGCGCCAGAGCGTCAGCCTGGTCAAGTTCGTAGAGCGACAGCCGGCGCTGCTGCGACCGGCGTGAGCGGCAGCGTGACCGGAGTGAGTCTGCGGCGCTGCTCGGGCGTGTACGTGAGGTAGACGTCGCGGGTCTGGGCCTCGGGGCGCTTGAGCTTCCACACGAGCCCGAGCCGCTCGAAGAGGAGCAGGCCGTAGTACGAGGTGTCGACCTCCCACCAGAACCAGCCCTGGTTCGCGGTGTTCTGGTGGTAGTGGTGGTTGTTGTGCCAGCCCTCGCCGCCGGTGATCAGCGCGAGGAGCCAGTTGTTGCGGCTGGTGTCTTTCGTGAGGTACCGGCGCGAGCCGAAGACGTGGCTGAGCGAGTTGATGGTGAAGGTGCCGTGCCAGAGCAGCACGGTCGAGACGAAGCCTCCCCAGACGACCGCGGGCAGGCCGCCGACGGCGAAGAGCACGACGACCCCGAGCAGCGGCGGCAGCCACCAGTGGCGGTCGATGAAGCGCAGCTCGGGGAAGCGCGAGAAGTCTCTGATCTGATCCCACCGCGGGGCGTCGTACTTGCGACAGAGCAGCCAGCCGATGTGGCTCCACCAGAAGCCGCGCTGCGTCGGCGAGTGAACGTCGTCGGGCTGATCAGAGAAGCGGTGGTGGTGCCGGTGATGTGACGCCCACCACAGCACGCCCTTCTGCGACGACGTCTGGGCCATGAACGCGAGAAAGAACGCGAACGGCCGTGAGGTCTGAAAGGAACGGTGCGCGAAGTAGCGGTGGTACCCGATGGTGACGAAGAACATGCGCACGAAGTAGGCGCCGAGCGCCAGCGCCAGGTAGCTCCAGTGGAAGGGCACGAAGAACGCGAGCAGCGCGAGCGCGTGCGCGGTGATGAAGGGGAGCGACTTGCTCCAGGCGATGCGCTCGTTCGCGGCTGTTGCGTTCATGCTCGAGGGTTAACGGCAGCGCACCGCGCGCCGGTCACGGCGGGGTCACGGTTTTCCTGAAACGGCCGCGGCCGTCGGGCATCTTGCGGGCATGAGCCTTCAGGCCGGCGACAAGAGCCCCGATTTCACTCTCAACGACCAGAACGGGCGGCCCGTCACGCTGAGCGCGCTGTGGAGACAGGGCCCCGTGGTGCTCTTCTTCTACCCGAAGGACCACACGGCCGGCTGCACCGCCGAGGTCTGCGAGTTCCGCGATCAGTACGAAGACTTCAAGACCGCCGGAGCGACCGTCGTCGGCATCTCGTCGCAGGGCGTCGACTCGAAGAAGTCGTTCGCCGACAAGCACCACCTGCCGTTCACGCTCGTCGCCGACGTGGGCGGGCGCGTGCGCGAGCAGTTCGGTGTGAAGGCGTCGATGTTCGGCCTCGTCGACGGCCGCGAGAGCTACGTCATCGACGCGCAGGGCGTCGTGCGGCACGTCTTCAACTCGCAGGTGAACCCGAAGAAGCACGTGAGCGAAGCGCTGGTCGTGCTGCAGCGCTTGAAGAGCGCGGCGTGAGCGCTGACGACGACCCGTCACGAGCTTCGAGGCGTTCGCACGACACCGCGGCGCCCCCGAGTCGAACGCACGCCGCATTCCACTCAGGCGAGCGTCGGGTCTAATCTCCACGGGCGTGCGCCGGCTCTGCGTCTGCCTGGTCGTGCTCGCGCTCGGCGCGTGTGCCGACAAGCGGCCGTGGGCGTGGTCGAAGGTGACGATTCACGGCGGGCCGCAGGTGACGCTGAACTCGCTGCGCGCGCTGGCGGAAGACGACGTCTGGGGCGTGTCGTCGACCAGCGGCCTGTACCACTACGACGGGAAGATCTGGTCGAGCGCGCACTACGCGGGGCCCGAGCTGTTGTGGCCGGTCGCGCGCGACGACATCTGGGGCGTGGCGCGCGGCGGCTCGTGGTTTCACTACGACGGCACGAAGTGGTCGAACGGGCGCGTGAGCGAGATCGCGGCGAAGTACCTCGACTTCTGGGGCGTCGTCGCGTGGCCGAACGAGGTCTGGGCGACCGCGGGCCAAGAGGGCTACGCGCGCTGGCACGACGGCGAGTGGACCATCGTCGAGCCGCCCGAGGTGAAGGGGTGGAAGCTGAAGCGCAGCTACGCCATCGGCCGCCACTTCTACGCGCAGGCGCTTCACGAGACGCGCGTGAACGGGAAGTACGACGTGACCGCGAAGGTCGCCCACTTCGACGGCGAGAAGTGGGAGCTCATCGACCAGCCGCCCGGCTACCAGATTCGCGGCTCGGCGCCCGACGACGTGTGGCTCGTGCTCGACCCGCCGCGGCACTTCGACGGCACGTCGTGGCAGGTGACGACGGTGCCGCAGCCGATGGGTCAGATTTACGACCTCTACGCGCGCAGCAAGACCGAGGCGTACGCCGTCGGCGCGCGCTCCCTCGCGCTCAAGTGGGACGGCAAGACGTGGTCGCAGCTCTGGTGTGGAAACCACGGCGACCTGTACGCGGTCATGGGCGCCGCGACCGGCCCCGTCTGGGCGGGCGGCGGGCACGTCGGCGTGGCGCTCCGCTACCCGCCGCTGCCGGCCGGTTCGAGCGTGCCCGCGCAAGATGTGCGTGGCCCTCCCGGGGAATGAGCGCCGCTCACCCTCGGGCTGCAGCGAGCCGGCCCGGTGGCACGGCCAGTGCCTGGGCACGCCGCCATGGTGCGCTCGCTCGCGTTCGTCTGCCTCGTCTCGGCCTCGACGGCCTTCGCGTTTCCCTGGTCGGCGAAGCACGGCTACGGCAGCTGCGCGGTGTGCCACGTCGACCCCTCGGGAGGAGGGCAGCTCGCGGCGTTCGGGCGCACCGAGTCGGAGCGCCTGGTGCGCTGGCGGCCGGGGACTCCCGACCTCACCGACGACGCCGGCGCGCGCAACGCGAGGTTCCTCTGGTTTCTCGAGCTGCCTGACGCCGTCAACCTGTCGGGCAACCTGCGGTTCGGCGCGCTGGTGCAGCCGGGCAAGACGCCGGCGGCGATTCCTCTCGAGAAGGCCGTCGACCTCTCGGGCACCTTCACCGCCGCCGACACGGCGCTGCTGCACGTGACGTTCGGCTTCGGCCGCGGCGACGCGGTGGCGCCGGCCATCGTGGTGCCGCGCTGCGACCCCGACGCCGAAGGCAAGTGCGGCGCCTCGCTGGTCGCGCGCACCTTCTGGGCCGGAGCCCGCCTCGAGGGCGGCGCCGTGGTGCTGCGCGGAGGCCGCCTCGCGGTGCCGTTCGGCCTGCGCAACATCGAGCACACGTCGTACGTGCGCGCGCTCACCCGCACCGACACGAACGTGCAGCAGCAGCTGGGCGTGGCCGCGGCGTACGTCTCGGGCACCTTCCGCGCCGAGGTGATGGGCCTCGCGGGCGGCTTCCTCGAGTCCACCCGCGAGGGAGGCTACGCGGCGTACGGCGAGTACGCGCTCGGCCCCAGAGCGTACGTCGGGGTCTCGAGCCTCGTGGCGCACGGCGCGGCGTCGTCGACGCTCGTCGACCCGAGGCCCGCCACGCGCCACGCGCACGGCCTGTTCGCGCGCTGGTCGCCGGCGCTGCCGCTCGTGCTGCTCGCCGAGGCCGACGTGCTCGCTCGCGTCGCGGGCGCCGCGTCGTTCGGCTACGCCGCGTTCGCTCAGGCCGACTGGGAGGTGACGCAGGGGCTCCACCTCATGCTCACCGCCGAGAGCGGCTTCGACCCCCGAGGTCAGCACGGGCCGGCGCTGGGCGGCCGGCTCTCGGCGGCCTGGTACTTCTTCAGTCACTGCGAGCTGCGCGTCGACAACGTGCTGAGACGCGCCAGCGCCGAGAGCCCCCTCGACTATGCTCTCGTGGCGCAGCTGCACCTCTACCTGTGAAGACGACTCTGCTCCTCGCTGCGCTGTCGCTCGCCTCTGCGGCCCTCGCCGGCGAGCCGGCCCCCGACGCGGGCTTCGTGCTGAGCGGCGACGCCGCGCAGGGCCAGAAGGGCTACAAGCTCGTCTGCGCGCCGTGCCATGGCGAGAAGGGCCTGGGCAACGGCCCCGCGGCTGCTGCGCTCAACCCCAGGCCGGCGAGCTTCACGCTGCCCGACGTCGCCGCGCGCTTGACCGGCGAGTGGGTGTACACGCTCAGCCGAGACGGCGGCGCGGCCCACGGCAAGTCGGAGCTCATGGCGCCCCTGGGCAAGACGTTGACGGATCAGCAGCTGCGCAACATCGCCGCGTTCGTGCTGACGCTGGCGCCCGCGCAGCCCGGGACGGGCGCGAAGCCGAAGTAGCGCGTGGCGCTTCGCTACTCGCCGCCTCGAGCGCGCCTGCGCCTGCGCGAGAGCACCGCGAGCAACAGGAAGCCGGCGGCGGAGCCGGGCTCGGCGCTGCAGCCGCAGCCTTGGATGGGCGGCTCGGGCTCCGTCGTACCCCCCGCGGTCGCGCTGCCGCCTGCAGTGCCACCGCCGGCGGTGGCGCTTCCTCCTGCGGTCGCGACTCCGCCTGCGGTCGCGTTTCCGCCCGCGGTCGCGTTGCCGCCCGCCGTGGCTCTTCCGCCTGCAGCGCCACCTCCCGCGGTGGAGCCTCCTGCGGTGGCGCCTCCCGCTGTGCCGCTGCCTCCTGCAGCGCCGGTTCCGCCGGCGGTGCCGCTGCCGCCCGCCGTTCCGCTCCCGCCGCCGGCGCCGCTTCCACCTCCGGTGCCGCCACCCTCGAAGCGGAGCTGCGCGGGAGTCTTCACGGCGTAGCCGGTGACGTCGGGGCCGATGGGCGGCCAGGCGACGGCGCCGAACCATGCGGGCTTCTGCGCGAGGTAGAGCGACGGCACGAGCGTGGTGGTGGCGTCGCCGCCCTGGCAGCCCGGCTCGTTGAGGTCGTCGCAGTGCTTCACGGTGCCGGTGAAGTAGTCGAAGTTCATGTGGCGGAGCATCGTCGAGCGCGCGGCCATGCTCGTCGTGCCGAACGCCGAGCTGAACGTGCCCCAGATGGGCCGCGAGACCGACTGGTACGTCGTGTTCTCGTACGAGGTGTGAAAGCCGGCGGTGCCGAGCACGTTGCCGACGTTGGTCATGTAGTTGTTGTTGGGGTACGTGAGAATCGCGCCGACGGTGGTGAGGTTCGGCAGGTCGTACGTGAGCGTCGCGTCTTTGCCGCGGAAGCGGTTGCGGTACGCGACGTCGTGCGAGTTGCTGCCCCAGTAGTAGTCCCACTCGAGGGCCGTGGTGTCGTTGCCCTCGAAGAGGTTGAACGAGCTGTGCGCGCCGTGAGTCCAGTTGTCCGGCCACATCCAGTTGTCGGCGTTCTGCAGCCGGTGAACTCCGTGCATGTAGTTGTACGCGACGACGTTGCCGGACGCCGAGACGAGGATGACGCCGTTCGCGGTGTTGTCGAAGACGTTGTTCTCGACGAGGTTGCCGGAGCCCGACTCGATCTGCACCGCGTAGCAGCTGTCGGAGTTCGTCTGATCGAGGCAGCCGTTGAACGTGCTGTCGCGCACCTCGTTGCGGTAGTTGTCGAACCACAGGTCGACGCACCGCTTGCCGCAGTTCTGCAGCTTCACGTTGCGCAGCCAGCAGTTCGCGACGCCCTGCATCTCGACCGGCTTGCGCGTCGCGCTCGTGCTCGTGCCGCCGTTTCTCACCGTCAGGTCTTCGAGGCCCGCGAGCTGAAGGTAGGCCGGCGCCCGGTGCACCATCGGCTGCCTGCCGCTCGAGAACGTGAAGTACATCGGAGGCGAGATGGTGAGCGTGTTGCCGCTCACCGCCGTCACCTTCGCGATCTGCAGCCGCGCGCGGTCTCCGTTCGAGCCGTACACGCCGCACCAGTTGCAGTCACCGTTGCCGTTCACCGTCGTCACGGGAATCGTCGTGTCGTTCAGCTCGCTGACCGTGACGTACGAGCCCACGGTGATGCCCGCGGCCGACGAGACGACGAGCTGGCTCGAGCCCTTCGTGTAGCCCGACATCACCGCGGCGCCCGAAATCTGCGTCGTGTCGGTGTAGCCGCCGTTGAACGACACGTCCGCGCCGAGCGAGGCGGTGAACAAGAGCGTCGTCGCGGCCGGGCCGGCTCCGCGCAGCGTGCGGTTCGCCTTCAGCTGCAGCGTCGCGGTGAGCGTGTACGTGCCCGCCGGCAGGTACGCCGCCTGGCCCGCGGCGATGCCGTCGATGCACGCCTGAATGTTCGACGCCGTGTTCGTGCCGTCCGCGTGCGCGTTGTACGGCGCCTGGGTGCAGTCGACCTGCGTCGGCCGCGCCGGAATGCCTCCCTCGACCCCGACATTGCCCTGCCACACGACCCGCCGGTCTGCGGGAATCGGATCAGCGAGCGCCTCGACGGCGCCGAGCAGCGCGAGGGTCAACAGTGTTCTGTGCATGCCCGGCCCAGGAGCAACTTCGATGCCCCTTCGCCGCGCGAACACATCGGCGCAGGTCGCGCCCTTCCGGCCCTGGGTGTCGCACCGCTGCAACAGTTCGGGGGAGCCGCCCCTCACCGCCCACGCCTGACGCTGTGCGCGACTCAACGTAGAGTCGCTCGCACCGGTGCACCGAAGGCCCCTCATCGCCCTCCTCGTGACGAGCTGCGTGCTGCCCCGCTACGACCCCACCGGGACCCGCTGCGACGACGCCCACCCGTGCCCCGCCGGCCTCTCGTGCGTCGTCGGCTTCTGCGGCCCGGCGTGCGCGAGCCCTCCCGCGGCCTGCTCGGGCTCCGAGCGCCCCTGCGTCACCACCCTCGCCGGCAGCGGCGGCCCCGCACGCGTCGACGGCAGCGGCACGGCCGCGCGCTTCCGCGGCCCGACCCAGCTCCTCGCGCTCGAAGGCGGCAGCCTCGTCGTCGCCGACACCGGCAACCACGCGCTGCGCCGCATCTCGCCCTCTGGCGAGGTCACGACGCTCGCGGGCAACGGCACCTGTGACCGCCTCGACCCGCGCTCGCTCTGCGAGCCGTACGGCCTCGCTGCGGGCGCGCGCGGTGAGCTGTACGTCACGACGCTCGGCTCCGACTCCGTGGCGCGCGTCGAGGACGGCCAGGTGCAGCGCCTCATCGGCAGCGGCTCACCCGCCGAGTACGTGCGGCCGCTGGGCGTCGCGTACGCGTCGGGGCGCCTCGCCGTCACGCGCACTCAAGCGTGCGAGCTGCGCTTCCACGAGCTCGACGGAGGCCGCGCCCGCGACGGCACCGGCGCCGTCGTCCCCGGCCTCGGCGCCTGCAACACCGTGCTCGATGGTCACGCGCTCGCCCCGCTCGAGACCGTCGCCGTCTCGCCCGACGCCGGCACGCTGTACTTCGGCAGCGACGACACGGTGTGGTCGGTGCCGCTGCGCGACGGTGTGCCCGCAGGGCCCGCACGCTACGTCGCGGGCGCCGGCAACGGCTGGCGCGACGGCGTCGCAGATCAGGCGCGGTTCGACGGGCCGGCGCAGCTGTGCGCCACCGACACGGGGCTCCTCGTGGCGGATCGGAAGAACCACCGCGTGCGGCTCATCGAGGGCGGCACGGTGACGACGCTCGCGGGAGGCACGGCGCCGGGCGTCGACGACGGGCCCGCGGCGACCGCGCTGCTCGCCGAGCCGTCGGGCGTCGCTGCGCTGAACGGGGCCATCTACTTCACCTCGCCGGTCGACCATCGCGTGCGCAAGGTCGAGGGCGGCCAGGTGACGACCGTCGCCGGTGAGCCGGCTCCCGCGCTCGAAGACGGCTGCGCCGCCGCCGTGCGGCTCGCGGCTCCGGGCGGCGTCGGCGTCGACCCGCACGACGGCACCGTCTACTTCACCGACACGCTGCACCACGCCGTGCGCGCCCTCGGCACGAACGGCACCGTGGTGACGCTGGTCGGTGGCACGCCCGGCTCCCGCGACGGAGATTTCTCGAGCGCGCGCCTCGTCGCCCCGCGCGGCGTCGAGGTGCTGCCCGACGGCGGCCTCATCGTGGCCGACACCGGCAACGGCCGCCTCGTTCACCTCGACGTCGTGCGAAGGCAGCTCGCCACGCTGGTCGGCTCGCCGCGGCCTGCCGGGTTTCAGCTGCCGGGTTGCTTGCCGCGCGCCGACGCCGAGCCGCTCGCCGCCGAGCTGTGCGCACCGACGGCGCTCGCGCTCGGACCGGGCGGCGAGCTCTACTTCACCGACTCGGCCGAGCCGGCGCAGGGCAAGCTCGTGCGCCTCTCGGCCGACCGCAGCCAGCTCACCGAGCTCGTCATCGCGTCGTGGTCGCCGCGCGGGCTGACGGTCGCGCCCAACGGCGACATCGTCGTGAGCGACGTCTACGCTGACGAGGTGAACGTGTACTCGCCGTCGGGTCAACCGATGTCGACGCTGGTGCAGCCCGACGACTGCGGCCCGGGCCAGCGCGGGTCGCGGCGGTGCACGCCGGTCGACGTCACGTGGCTCGGCCAGGACCTCATCGTGTCGTTCGCGGGCGCGTCGACCGTGGCGCGCCGGCCGGCCACGGGCACCGCGTTCGTCGACCTCGCCGGAGCCGCGTTCGAGCGCGGGCTCGTCGACGGCGCGGCGGGCAGCCGGCTCGACGGGCCGAGCGAGCTGGCGGCCACCGACGGCGGGTGGATCATCGCCGACACGCTGAACCACCGCCTGCGGCTCCTGTTGCCGTGAAGCTCGGCCGCTACGAGCTGCAGGCGAAGCTCGCCGTCGGCGGCATGGCCGAGATCTGGCTCGCGCGACAGTCGGGGCCGGCCGGCTTCACCAAAGAGCTCGTCATCAAGAAGATTCTGCCGCACCTCACTGCCGACAAGACGTTCGTCGAGATGTTCCTGAACGAGGGCCGGCTCGCGGCGCTCGTGAATCACCCGAACGTCGTGCAGGTGTTCGAGCTCGGCCAGCACGGCGAAGACTACTTCCTCGTGATGGAGCACGTGGCCGGCTGGAGCCTGCGCGCGGTGCTCCGTCGGCTCGGCGAGCGGGGCGAGCAGGCGCCCATCGGCTGCATCGCGCGGCTGATGGCCCAGGTGTGTCGCGGGCTGCACGCGGCGCACGAGCTGACGGACGCGAGCGGTCGGCCGCAGCAGCTCGTGCACCGCGACGTCTCGCCCGAGAACGTGCTCGTGTCGAAGAGCGGCGAGGCGAAGGTCGCCGACTTCGGCATCGCGAAGGCCGTCTCGGCCGCCGGCACCACGCGGCCCGGCGAGACGAAGGGCAAGCTCGCGTACATGCCGCCCGAGCAGCTGCTCGGCAAGCCGCTCGACCGCCGCGCCGACGTGTACGCCATCGGCGCCACGCTCTACGAGCTCGTGGCCGGCAAGCGGCCGTTCATGGTGGCCGCCGACGCTGCGCTGTCGCTCGAGATTCTCGAGGCGCGGCCGCCGCCCTTGAGCGCGCTGCGCTCCGACGTGCCGCCCGAGCTCGTCGCCGTCATCGAGCGGTGCCTCGAGAAAGACGTGTCGGCGCGCTGGCCCGACGCCCTCGCCGTCGCGCGGGAGCTCGAGCCGCTGGGCGGCACCGCAGAGGAGGTCGCCGCCTGGCTCGCGCAGCTCTTCCCCGAAGGCCCGGCGGCTCCGAAGCCCTCGCCGGTCGCGCTCCCCGCGACGGCGCCGGTGACCGCAGCCGAGGTCGCTCCGCGCGGTGAGCGTCGCGCCGCCGCCGTCGTCGCGGTGACTGCGCTCGCCGTGCTCGCCATCGGAGGCGCGGCGCTCTTGCTGTGGCCCAGGTCCGCGCCGGCGCCGGCGCCGCTGCCCGCGCCTGTGCGGGCGCCCGTGGTGGTCGAGGCTCCGCGGCCTGTGGAAGAGCCTGCGGCGGCGGAAGCTCCGGCTCCGGCGCCGGCGGTCGCGAAGAAGCCGGCGAAGCCGGTGGGGCGCGGGAAGTTGCTGGTGCGCGTGAACCCGTGGGCCGACGTGCTGATCGACGGGCAGGTGGTGGGCGCGACGCCGCTCGCGCCGCTGGAGCTCCCTGCGGGGCGGCACAGCGTGACGGTGACGAACGGCGAGCTCGGGCGGGCGAAGTCGGTGAGCGTCGAGGTGCGCGCCGGCCGGCAGGAGCTCGTCGAGATCAACCTCGCGAAGTGAAGCCGCTCACCACACGATGGCCGCGTGAGCGGCACACGAGCTCCCGACGGCTCGGGTTCTCGCTACGGCTTGATGAGCTCGAGCTCGCGCACGTCTTCGAGGTCTCGTGGGCGGGCGACCAGGCGTTTGTTGGTGATGAGGTCTTGCTTCGACAGAACCCACATGCGCTGGTCCGCGTACTTCGCTTCATCCCGCCGGCCCCAGGCCTCGGCGAACACGAGCCCCGATACGTCGGTGAGCACGTCGATTCGGTTCGGAGGTAGTCCCATCTGGAAAGTGATGCCCGGCCGCGACAGGTCGTCGAGCGTCAGGTCCTGAAGCGGTGCACCAAACCGGCGAAGGGCATCGAGGACCTTCGGTGAGTTTTCGGGAGTCGGTTCGACCCAGACGTCGAGATCCTTCGTGTACCTGGGCGTCGCGTGAAAGAAGAAGGCGTAGGCACCGACGACGAGATACCGGACCTCACCGGCGTTCAACTCGGACAACAGATCTCTGAAGTCGGAGTTCAGACTCACGGAGTCCTTTCATTGCGCCGTAGTCGAGCACACACTGCCATGCGGCCTCGAAACGCTGCTCCGCTGTTTGCTTCGACCAGAAATCGCGATCGAAGGAGCCATCGTCAGCGTTGGTGGGCAGGACACGGGTCATCCAATCCGAGCGATCTCGACGCGCAATCGACACGGCAGAAGCATAGTCCGCCGTCACACCGGAGGTCATCGCTCGACCGGTCGAGATCAACCGCTCACCACACGATGGCCGCCACGACGGCGAACAGCGCGAGCGCCCCCGCGACCGCGAAGAGCACGTTCGCGGCCGTCGCATAGCCGTACGCGGTGCCGGCGACGCGCTCGCCGTCGGAGCCGAACGTCTCCGCCTTCGCCTGCGTGAACGTCGCGCTCGCGCGCGTGCCCAGGAAGATGCCGCCGCCGCCCGCCGCCGTGCCCAGCGCGAGCGCGGTCGCGAACGGCCACCAGCGCTTCTCGCGCGGCGGCGGCGCAGGCTCGGGCGTCGGCTGTGCGAGCGCGGGCTCCGGAGCCGGCAGCGGCGCAGGCGCCGAAGGTGGCGGCGCGGGCTCGGGCACAGGAGCAGGCGCAGGCGCCGGAAGCGGAGGCAGCTCGGCGCGCGCCCGCTCGAACGCGAGCGCCGCCTTGGGGCCGGCTCCCGGCGGCAGCTCGAGGGCCCGGTCGATGGCGAGCGCCTCGCGGAACGCGGCCTGCGCGCCCTTCTCGTCGCCGGTCTGGTGCCGGCACAGCCCCGTCCAAAGGTAGATGAGCGCGCGGTCGGAGCGCGTGACGCCGGGCGCCGTGATGGCCTTCGCGAGCGACTTGAGCGCAGCGTCGTACTTCATCTGCTCGTACTGCTCCTTCGCGCGGTCGAGGTCCGAGCTCGGGGCGAGGAGCACGAAGCCGAGCAGCAGCGACGTCATCGGTCGGCACCGTGCTTCTTGAGCAGCCGGTGCAGGTTGACGCGGTCCATCCCCGCTTCGCGGGCCGCCTGCGAGACGTTGTTGCCGCACCGCTTCATCAGGTCCCTCAGGTAGTCCTTCTCGAAGGCGGCGACGAGGCGCTCCTTGGCCTCGCGGAAGGTGGAGGCCGGCGCCTCGGGCTCGGCGGGGCCTCCGAGCGCGACGACGCGCTCGACCATGTTGCGCAGCTCGCGCACGTTGCCGGGCCACGGGTGCGCGAGCAGCAGGGCGCGCGTCTCGGGCGACAGGGCGCTCGGCGGCTTGCCCATGCGCTCGAGCAGCGCGTCGATGAGCGGGGCGATGTCTTCGCGCCGGTCGCGCAGGGCCGGCAGCGTGACGGTGACGACGGCGACGCGGTGGTAGAGGTCGTCGCGGAAGCGGCCCGCCTTCACCTCGGCCTGCAGGTCTCGGTGCGTGGCGGCGATGACGCGCAAGTCGATGCGGCGGTACTGCGTCTCGCCAACGCGGCGAACCTCGCGGCGCTCGAGCAGGCGCAGGAGGTTCGGCTGCAGCTCGAGGGGAAATTCGCCGAGCTCGTCGAGGAAGAGCGTGCCGCCGTGCGCGCGCTCGGCGAGGCCGGGCTGGTCCTTCACCGCGCCGGTGAAGGCGCCGCGGGCATGGCCGAAGAGCTGTGACGCGGCGAGCGTCGGAGCGACGGCGGCGAGGTCGCACACCACGAGCGGACCCTTCGCGCGGCCGCTCGCCTCGTGCAGCGAGCGGGCGCAGACCTCTTTCCCCGAGCCCGTCTCGCCGCGCAGCAGCACGTCGGTGTCGGTCTTCGCGAGGCGCTCGAGCAGCGCGAACACGCGCCGCATCTCGAGGCTCTTGCCGATCAGCCCGCCGAACCGGTCGGCCTGCGACGGCGGCGGGCCGCTCTGCAGCGTCGCGCGCGGCAAGAGCTCGAGCTCGGTGTGCCCGACGCGAATGCGGGCCGGCGCCTGAGCGACCACCGCGTCGAAGCGGGCGCCCTGGTAGAACGAGCCGTTCTTCGAGCCCTGATCGGTGAGCCGCGCGCCGCCCGAAATCACCTCGACGAGCAGGTGCGTGCGCGAGACGGCGCCGTCGGTCAGCACCAGCTCGCAGGCCGGGTCCTTGCCGACGCGGTACGAGCCCGCCTCGAGCACGAGCTCTTTGCCGGCGTCTTCGCCCGAGACGACGACGAGCTTGAGCGCCACCGGCGGCGGGCTGTCGGGCGTGAGCGCGTCGGTGGGGATGGAGCCGGCCTGACTCAAGCGCCGCCAGTCTACGCTCCGAGCCGGCGCTGGAGGCGCGCGATGCGGCGCGCGCTGGCCGCGGGGCCTTCGGCGGCGGCGCCGAGCTTCGCGTGGTGCAGCGCGCGCGGCAGGTCTTTGAGGCCGTGCTCGCACACGCGCGCGTAGGCGAGGTGCGCGAGCGTGGCGCGCGGGCTGCGCTGCTTCGTCGCGCGCTCGAGCCAGCGGGCCGCGTGCTCCCACGCGCGGTGGCGCACGCAGAGCCTCGCGAGAAAGGCGCAGGCGTCGAGCGCGAGCTCGGGGTCACCGGCGCGCCGGGCCGCAGCGGCCGCGAAGCGCCACGCGCGGGCCTCGTCGTGGCCGCGCTCGGCGACGTAGGCGAGCCCGAGGCAGTCTTCCGCGGCGTCGCCGTCGGCCGGAGCGTCGTAGCGCCGGCACAGCTCGGCGAGCACGGCGGCCATGCTGACGAGGTCGCGCGCGTTGTGCTCGAGCACGCGCTCGATGCCGTCGTTCGCTCCGGTGCGCAGCCAGTCGAAGTAGACGTCGGGGATCTCGGCGCCCGGGATGTCGCCGCGCCGGTGAACGTCGAGCACGTTGGCTTCGAGGTCGGTGAGGCGGGTGGCTTTGAGGCGGCGCTTGAAGACGCGGCGCGCGCAGTGGAGCAGGTCGAGGTGCGGCAGCACCGGCGGCGGCGCGAGCCGGTTCATCACGAAGCGCGTCTTGAGCAGCGGCCAGTCGAAGCACTTGCCGTTGTACGTGACGAGCAGGCTCGCGGCGTTGAGCCGCTCGGCGAGGGCCTGCAGCGGCGGCCGCTCGTGCCCCGGGCGCGGCACGAAGAGCTGCTGCACCACGAGCGCGTCGCCCTCGAGCCACGCGAGGCCGATGACGAAGGGCAGGGTGCCCGAGCCGCCGTGCAGGCCGGTGGTCTCGGTGTCGACGAGCAGCATGCGCGCGGGGTCGACGCCGGCGAGGCCCGAGTCGAGCGCGAGGGAAGCGACGGTCGCAGAAGAGATGGAGTGCGCAAGACGAAACGAAGCCGACCCCCCTCTCCCCTCGTAGGGGAGAGGGCCGGGGTGAGGGGGAAGTGGAGCGATTGTCGCAGCAGAAGAGTCCGTGTGATGAGGCCGTCGAGCGAGTGTCGAAGGCAGCAGCCCCTCACCCTGTCCCTCTCCCCTACGAGGGGAGAGGGGACTCACCGTCGTCAGCCGTGCCAGCTTCGACGCGAGCGCGCTCACGCCTGGAGCAGCTCCAGCACGCGCAAGGCGAGCCGCTTCCTTCCGTGCGCGCGCGGGGCCGAGAGCCCGACGTCGAGGCCGATGCAGGCGGGGCAGCCGTCGTCGCAGACGCAGGCCTCGATGAGGCGCCTCGCGCGAACGAGCAGCTCGCTGCGCTCCTCGAACAGGCGCGGAGCGAGGCCGACGCCGCCGGGGATCTCGTCGTAGAAGTACAGCGTCGGCTCCATGAGCGGCTGCGCGAGCTCCACGGGTCGGGCTCGAAGCGGGTCGGCCTGCGGCCTCTTCGCCGTTGGGGCTACGCCCACTTCTCGTCCTCCAGAGCGAGAGCCGAGCGTGCGGCCCAGGTCGCGCGGGTCGATCATGAGCCCCACGCACGCGACCGAGTGCATCGCGTGGCCGAGCGCGCGCATCGCGTCGACGACCTCGACGCGCGGAGCCTGAATGCCCGCGCCGACGTCTTCGGGCAGCGTCACCCAGCACGCCGAGCTGTGCATCTGCAGCTCGGGCAGCGCGACCTCGCCGTAGCCCACGTTCTCGTGCGTGTGGAACTTCACCTTCTTGAAGCCGACGACCTTCTCGATGACCGAGACCTCGCCGGTCGCGAACATCGCCGCCGCGCGCGCCTCGCTCAGCACCTCGACCTTCGTCTGCACGAGCGCGGTGGTGAAGTAGTCGGGCTCGACCTTGCGCACGAACGCCTTGCGGTTCGTGAGGTCGAGGCGCTCGACCTGGTACTGCTCGGCGTCGTGCTGGTAGATGGCCTGCTCGTGCAGCATCGTGTGGGCCGAGCGCCAGTCGAGCTCGGCGAGCGTCGTGTCGTGCGGCTGCTCGACGATGACGACGTTGTCCCAGCCCACGCTGCGCAGTGAGACGTTCGCGGCGGGGTAGGCGTCGGCGGCCCAGTACCAGGTGTGCTCGTTCTTGTGCAGCACGTGGTGGCCGGCGAGAAAGTCGAGCGCCTCGGTCGTCTGCTCGGCCGCCACGTCGCGAAACGTGTCGCCGCTCGCGAACGGCAGCTCGAACGCCGCGCACTTGAGGTGCTGCACCAGAATCTCGACGTTGTCGGGGTCGATGCGCGCCTGCTCGACCGGAGCCCGCAGCACGAACTGCGGGTCGGAGCACACGTATTGATCCAGCGGAGCGCTCGACGCCACCAGCAGCGCCAGCGCGTCTTCCTGCCGCCGGCCCGCGCGGCCGAAGCGCTGCCAGAGCGCCGCGAGGTTGCCCGGGTAGCCCGCGCAGACCACGGCGTCGAGCGCGCCGATGTCGATGCCGAGCTCGAGCGCGTTGGTCGCGACGACGCAGCGAATCTCGCCCGCGCGCAGGCGCCGCTCGATGTCGCGCCGCGTCTGCGGCAGGTAGCCGCCCCGGTAGGCGAGCAGCGTGCCCAGCGGCACCTTCTCTTTCACCAGAGCGTCGCGCAGGTACTTGAGCAGCACCTCGACGGTGTTGCGCGACTGGCCGAAGACGAGCGTGACGACCCCCGAGCGGACGAGGTCGGCCGCCAGCCGCGCGGTCGCCTTCACGTACGACTGGCGCACGCCGAGCTCGGCGTTCACGACGGGCGGGTTGTAGATGAGCACGCTGCGGGCGCCGCGCGGAGCCCCAGACTCGCCGACGAGCGCGACGTCGCGGCCGAGCATGCGCGAGGCGTGCTCCTTCGGGTTGCCGATGGTGGCCGAGGCGAAGATGAAGCGCGGCTTCGACCCATGAAAGCTCGCGATGCGCTCGAGGCGGCGCAGCACGTTCGCGAGGTGAGAGCCGAAGACCCCGCGGTACGTGTGCAGCTCGTCGAGCACGACGTACTTCAGGTTCGCGAGCAGGCGAGACCAGTTCGCGTGGTGGGGCAGCACTCCGCCGTGCAGCATGTCGGGGTTCGTGAGAATGACGCCGGCCCGCTCGCGCGCCGCCCGCCGCGCGTCGGGCGGAGTGTCGCCGTCGAAGGTGATGGCCCCGTGCTTGAGCTGCGACGCAGTGAGCAGCCCGCGCAGCGCCTCTTCCTGGTCGCGCGCCAGCGCCTTCGTGGGGAAGAGGTAGAGCGCGCACGCGGTCGGCTCGCGCGTGAGGGCGTCGAGCACCGGCAGGTTGAAGCAGAGGCTCTTGCCCGAGGCGGTCGGGGTCGCGACGACGACGTCGCTGCCGGCGGACGCGAGCGTGAACGCCTCGGCCTGGTGCGAGTAGAGCTCGGTGATGCCGCGGGCCGCGAGCGCCGCCCTCACGTTCGGGTGCAGCGCGTCGGGCACCGGCACCCTGCGCGCGTCTTGCGCCGGCAGCGTGTGGTCGAGCGCGAGGTGCGGCCACACGGTCGCGTCGCCGCGCCACTGCTCGAGCAGCGCGCTCAGGCCCCCGCCTCGAGACCACGGCACGATGCGCTCTCGCTGGAACTCGCCCTCCTCCATGGCGCGTGACTGTACAGGCGCTCAGGTACCTGCTCAAGATTTCAGCAGTCGGTCGTCGGTTGCATTCGATTCTTCGAAGCCGGTTCGGTGATGCGTCAGATCGTGTTCGGGGCCTCGAGCGCTTCGGCGTCGAACCCCGCCCGCACGGCGCTGGCTCGACACCATTGCGCGGGTGATCTGGTATCTCAGCCGCCGTGCTCGGCCTCGCGCTGGTGACGCTATCTGCGGCGACACCGGTTCGGCTGCAGTACACGCGCGGGCCTGACGCGAACCGCTGCATCGCCGACGAAGAGCTGCGGGCGGCGGTCGTGCGCCGGCTGGGTTACGGGCCGTTCGACGATGCCGCGGCCGATGTGCTTCAGGTCGAGGTCGCGCGCAGGGCGCCGGGCTTCGTCGCGCGCCTGATGCGAACCACGCCAGAAGGCGCGCGGAAGGGTGAGCGAGAGCTCTTCACGCCGCGCTCGGACTGCGCGGATCTCGGCGAGACGCTCGCGTTCGCGATCATCGTCGCGATCGATCCGCTGCTCCTCTTCCGCGGCCCGCCGGACGCTGGAGACAGCCCGCCTCTGCCCGATGCGGGCACGCCCGATGCCGGTGAAGCAGACGCGGCGACGCCCGACGCCGGCCCCTTCGACGCGGGCGTACCGCTGAGCGAGCCGGCATCGATCTCAATCGAGCCGGCGGTAGGCGTGGCAGCCGGCGCGAGCTGGGGCTTCTCGCCCGGCGTCGCGCTCAGCCTGCGGGGCGAGGGGCGCCTGCGCTTCGGTCTCGTGTCGCTCGGCGTCCTGCTGCGCGCCGAGCTGTTCGGCCGTGTCGCGTCCTCCACGAGCCGCATCGAAGCGACCCCGCTGCAGGCGGGCCTCGCTCCCTGCGTGCACCTCGGCGGCCTTTCGGTCTGCGCGCTGCTCACCGGCGGAGTCCTGGTTGCGGTGACGGCTGCGAGCACACGCATCACGCCCGTCGCCACTGCGGGGGCACGCCTCTCGTATGAGCTGCAGCTCGGACGGCTGAGGCCCTTCGCTTTTCTCGAGGCTGGAGCCGCCCTGGCGCGGACCTCGATATTCGTGGGAGATACCGAGGTCTGGCTCTCGCCACCTGCATGGGCTGGTGGCGGTCTGGGCCTTTTTCTCGGCCGACCGTGACGGATGTCCACTGCCCCCGCAATCACCGGTAGTGAGATGTCCGCAGCGGTGAAGATGCTCCCTCCGGCCTTGGACGGGCGCGAGCTCTATCGCGCCGAGCTGGGCTACGTGTGGTCCACGCTTCGCCGCCTCGGCACCTCGCCGTCGGACCTCGAAGACTTGACCCATGAGACGTTCCTCGTCGCGCTCCAGAGGCTGGCGCAGTTCGATGGGGCCCGCGCGGTGCGGCCGTGGTTGTTCGGCATCGCCTTCCGCGTCTGGGTCGGGCGGCGCCGAAAGGGAAACCGCGAGGAGCTCGGCGATGCGCCCGACGCCGAGTCGCCCGCGGCGAGCCCCGAGGCGCAGCTGCAGCGCGCGCAGGAGCGGCACATGGTCGACGAGGCCCTCGCCGTTCTCGAGCCCGATCGAAGAGCCGTCTTCATCATGCACGACGTCGATGGGCACAGCGCTCCCGACATCGCGCGTGAGCTCGATGTACCGCTGAACACGGTCTACTCGCGCTTGCGGCTGGCGCGAGAACAGCTGGTGAAGGTCGTGAGAGAGAAAGCAGGTGGCCGGACGTGACTCCTCCTCCGAACGAGCTCGATGCATTGATCCGCGGGGCGCGCGACCTCGTGGGCCCTCCCGCCGACGTGGCCTCGCGCATGATCGAGCGACTCGACGCCGCAGCCGCGGGAGCCTCGACGGCGACCGCCACGGCCGGTGGAGCCGCGCTGTCGAAGTCGCTGCTGGTCTTCGCCGGCGGCGCGCTCTTCGTCGCCGGAGCTCTCAGCGGCGGTACCGTGGTCTGGGCGTTGCGCGGCGCTGAGGTCGTGCCGCCGATCGTCGCCGTGGTTCAGCCGCCTCCGCCGCCTCCTGCTCCTGTGGCCGCCCCCGCGCCGGAGCCACCGCCCGTCGCCGCGGCCGAGCCGGAGCCGGAACCGGCGCGGCCGATCGCGCGGAAACCGCCGGCTGCGCCACCCACCGCGAGCTCGACGCTCGAGGCAGAGCGGCAGCTGCTCGACGAAGCGCGCTCCGGAGTCGTGCGCGGAGCGTGGTCCGAAGCGCTGAAGTCGGCCGAGGCGCACCGCGCGCAGTTTCCCGATGGGGCGCTCGCCGAAGAGCGAGAGGTGCTCGCGATTCAGGCGCTCTCGACGACGGATCCGAAGGCCGCGGCCGCGCGCGCGGAAGCGTTCCGGAAGAAATGGCCGAGCAGCATCCTCGAGCAGGTGATCGAAAAAGTGGTGCCGCGTGACGGAAGTTCCCCGACCCCGCAATGAGCGCAGGCATGAGGAAAGCGCTCACGTTGTCGCTGCTCGCCGCCACGCTGCACGGCTGCGTCTTCAAGGCCACCTTCGACGGACCTGACGCCGGCCCCGACGGCGGACCTCCCGATGCCGGGCCTCCGGACGCCGGCCCTCCAGATGGCGGGCCGCCTGACGCCTGCGTGCCGTCGACCTGCGCGCAGCTCGGCAGCGGCGCGTGCGGCATGGTCGCCGACGGCTGCGGCCGGATGCTCGACTGCGGCGGCTGCCAGCTGCCGCAGACCTGCGCAGGCGGCGGAGCTCCGAATCGCTGTGGCTCGGGCGGGTGCGTCACCGCAGGCTGCATGACGCTCGCGAACTCGACCTGCAACACGACCTCGCTGCAGTGCGAGTGCAACACCGGCTTTCACCTCTGCGGCAGCGTCTGCAGAAGCGACACGAGCGTCACCTCGTGTGGCGCGTCGTGCACGCCGTGCAGTGCGCCCGCGAACGCGAGCCCGACCTGCTCGGCGGGAGCGTGCGGCTTCACCTGTAACGCGGGCTTCACCCGGTGCGGCAACCAGTGTGTCGCGAGCAGCGCTCGAACGCTGCGGCATGCGGGTTCGACTCCGGTGCCATTCGGGCCGTACGCGCTCGCCATCGGACGGCTGAACGGCGACGTCCGCGGCGACGTCGCGGCGGCGGGCCCGACCGGCGCCAACGTGCTGCTCGCTGCGGGCGATGCAGGGTCGTTCATGCTCGGCCAGGCGTTGACGGGCCCCGGCGGTGGAGTGCTGCACGTGCGCGTCGCCGACCTGAACGGCGGCGGCCAGGCCGACATCGTCACGTCGCACTCGGGGAACGCGAATGCCTCCGTCTACTACGGTGACGGCACCGGCACGTTCTCGAGCTCGCAGACCGTCGCGATCGGTCAATCGGGGAGCACCAACCGCGGCTTCGAGGTGGGCGACTTCAACGGAGACGGCCGGCTCGACCTGCTGGGCGCGAACTACCCGTGGGACACCGCGGTCGCGCCCTCGACCGCGGGCGGCGGGTTCCTCGCGCCCGTGAGCTACTCCGGGTTGTACGTGCCGCGCGGAGCGGCGGTCGGTGACTTCAACCGAGACGGCCGGCTCGATGCGGTCGTGACGACGATGGGGTTCGGTGGCGCGAACGTCTTGTGGGGCGGCGACGGCGGCTTCGCGGGTCATCAGAGCCTGGGCTTCATGGGCGATGGCAACGCCGTGGTGGTGGCGGACTTCGACCGCGACGGGAGGCTCGACGTTGCGCTGCTGGACTCCTCGTCGCGCGTGCAGTTGTTGTCCGGCGCCGCCGACGGTGGCCTCGCGGCACCCGTGCCGTTGATGGCGATGGGAGAGCTCCTCGCTTCCGGCGATTTCGACGGCGACGGGCGGCCCGACCTCGTCACCGGGCGCGGCTCCGAGGTGACCGTGCTCTACAACGCGGGTGGGTTCTCGCAGCCCCGGCAGGTCGGAATCCGCCAGGGCAGCCTCGAGGCCGCTGCGGTGTCGCTGGCGGCGGGCGATCTCGACGGCGACGGCGTCGACGACCTCGCGGTCGGTAACGCGTACCACGGCGCGGTCGAGGCGCTGCTGTCGAGCTGCTCGGTGCAGCTGCAGTGCGGCGCGAGCCTCCGCTGCGGCTCCGGCGAGGTGTGCTGCTTCAACGTCGGCAACTCGGCGCTGAGCTGCGAGACGCCCAACGGCTCGTTGATGGGCCTCGGCCAGCGCTGCCCGATGCCCAGCGTGCAGTCGAGCATGGAGTGCGCGGGTCAGGGCGATTGCGGTGCAGCAGAGACCTGCTGCGGCAGTGGAGCAGTCAGCCAGTGCGCGGCGAGCTGTGCTGCGACCAGCCGGGTCTGCGCCAGCCCGGCGGAGTGCGGAACCGGCGAGACCTGCTGCCCGCAGATGAGCGGGCCGCTGAAGGTCTGCAAGAGCGGCGGGTGCTGAGGTCCCGGCGGTAGAGCTCGACGGGGAGTGACCGCTCCCGCCGCCGTCGTTCGGCGGCTGCCTTTCTGGTGGCGGCGCACCGCCCGGTGCGCGTTAGAACAGCTCGCTTCGTGACCGACGCGCCCCTTTCCCCCGAGCTGCAGCGCCTCGTCGACGAGGAAGAGGCGCTGCTCAAGCGCACGCTCGCCGCGCTCGAGTCGGCGCGCCAGCGCGCCCGCACGGCCCTCTCGGTGCCGCTGCTCGCCGAGGAGCTCGCCGCGCTCAAAGAAGAGGCCGCCACCGCGAACCCGGCCGACCTGCCGCACCTCTTCAACCAGATGGACCTCTTGCGCCCCGTCGTCGACCGCGCCGGAGCGCGGGCGCTCGTCAACGGGGCCTCGCCGTACTTCGCGCACCTCAGGGTGAACGGGCCTGCGGGCGTGCGCGACTACCTGCTCGGGCGCGAGACCTTCACCGACGCGGCAGCCGACGTCAGAATCATCGACTGGCGAACGGCGCCGCTGGCGCGCGTCTTCTACAACTACCAGGAAGGCGACGACTACGAAGAGACGTTCGGAGACCGCCTCACGCACGGCGACGTGCTGATGCGGAGGCTCGTCGTCATCGAGCGCGGCGTGCTGACGGGCATTCGGCGCGGGCGCGTGTCGCTCGAGAAGCTGCAAGACGGCCGGTGGGTCGACGCCAGCTCGCAGCTCGTGCTCGGAGGCGGCGCGGGCACCGCCGTTCGCTCGGGCTCGCTCGGCATCGGCAAGGGCGCGGGGCGCTCGCGGGGCTTCGACATCACGGCGCAGCTCGACCCGAGCCAGTACGCGGCGATGAACGTGGCGGTCGATCAGCCGCTGCTCGTGCTCGGCAGCGCCGGCAGCGGCAAGACGACGGTCGCGCTGCACCGCATGGCCCTGCTCGCGGCGCGCGAGCTCGCGTCGGTGCCGCGCACCCGGCTGCAGGTCGTCGTGCCCGAAGAGGGGCTCGCGCGGCTGTCGCGGCGGCTGCTCGAGCCGCTCGGCCTCGGGAAGGTGCCGGTGAAGACGGCGAGCCACTGGGCGGTCGACACCGCGCGCGCGGTCTTCCGCGAGAAAGAGCTGAAGGGCTTCGACGACGCTCCGCCGCTCGTGACGCGGCTGAAGCGTCACCCCGCGCTGGCGCCGGCGCTGAAGAAGCACCCGGCCGTCGCGCGCAAGTCGTCGTCGCTGTCGTTCGCGGCGCTGCGGCGGCGGGTGGCCGAGGCGTTCAGCGACCGGATCTTCTTGAAGGGCGTGGTCGAGGCGTCGGGCGGCGAGCTGCCCTCCACGGCCATCGAAGAGACGGTGCACCACACGATGCTGCAGATGGCGTCGTCGTTCGAGGCCGACGTGTCGGGCTTCGACAGCGAGTCGACGACCACCATCGACGGGAAGGGCCTCGACGAGGGGACGCCCGAGGCGCTCGCGGGCACCATCGACATCGAAGACTTTCCGATTCTGATGGCGCTGAAGGCCGAGCGCGAGGAGCTCGACGTCGAGTCGACGAAGCACCTCGTGCTCGACGAGGCCGAAGACTTCTCGGTGTTCGAGCTGTTCGTGCTCGGGCGCCTCTTGTCGGAGGAGCGCAGCTGCACCGTCGCCGGCGACGAGATGCAGCAGACGACCTCGAGCTTCCCGGGCTGGCCGTCGCTGCTCGAGACGCTGGGCGTGCCGGGCGCCGAGCAGGTGCGGCTGAAGGTCTCGTACCGCTGCCCGCCGCCCATCGCCGAGCTCGCGCGGCACGTGCTGGGGTCGCAGGCGGCCGGCCTCGAGACGACGGCGCACGCGCGCGAGGCGGCGCCCGTCGGGTTTCATCACTTCCCGAGCTTCGATCAGGCGTCGCTGTTTCTGCGCGACGCGCTGCAAGACCTGCTCGAGCGCGAGCCGCGCGCGTCGGTCGCCGTCATCGCCTCGAGCTCGGACGCCGCCGACACGTTCTTCGCCGGGCTCTCGGGCCTCGGCCGGGTGCGCCGCGTCGTCGAGGGGCAGTACACGTTCGAGCCCGGCGTCGACGTCACCGACGCCGACGAGGTGAAGGGCCTCGAGTGGGACTACGTGGTGCTGCCCGACGTCACCGCGCGCGGGTACCCGGTCGACGACGAGTCGCGGCGCAGGCTGCACGTGGCCGTGACGCGCGCCGCGCACCAGCTGTGGGTGCTCTCGTATGACTTGCGCTCGCGGCTCTTGCCGCGCTGATCAGTCTCTCGAGCCCAGCGCCGGAGTCGCGGCGCAGGCTGCACGTGGCCGTGACGAGCGCCGCGCACCAGCTGTGGGTGCTCTCGAATGACTTGCGCTCGCGGCTCTTGCCGCGCTGATCAGTCTCTCGAGCCCAGCGCCGGAGTCGCGGCGCAGGCTGCACGTGGCCGTGACGCGCGCCGCGCACCAGCTGTGGGTGCTCTCGTATGACTTGCGCTCGCGGCTCTTGCCGCGCTGATCAGTCTCTCGAGCCCAGCGCCATCAGGGCTCCGTCGAGCTCCTGTGCCGTGCGCAGCGTCTTCAGGTTCGCCTGAAAGGCCGCGCGCGCCAGCAGCTGGTGGGTGTTCTCTTGAATCAGGTCGGTGCTCGACGGTGCGCCCTCGGCGCGGGCGCGCGCTTCGGACGAGATGGAGACGCGCACTCCGCCGCCGCGCAGCTCGCTGGCGTCGGCGCGCTCGGCGTCGTAGCCGTCGGTTCGCGCGTTGGCCACGTTGTTCGCGCTGACGGCGAGCCGCGTGCTGGCGGCGTCGAGCGCGCTCGACGCGATGGAATACGGTGACGAGAGCCCGGTGACGTTCACGTGGTGAAGTCTGTCGCCGTCGCGAGGCCGCTGCAAAGGGGCGAAGTCGACCCGGCGCCGAGCCGGTGCTGCACTCACGTTTCCGTACTGTGCGCTCTCGCGGCCGCCGTTGCGCTGATCAGCCGACTGCGACCGACTGCCGACAGGGACGGTCGCGGGGTCCGCCTGCTGCCACGAGCTTCGTCGCACGCCGCGTCCCTGGCCCGCTGTCATCAGCCGGGTGTCTCACGATGAGCCGCCGCTGCTCGCTCTCGCACCTCGGCGCTTCGAGGCCACGATGGCGGAGTCATGTCAGACCCCCGTGGCAGCATTCCCTCGTGAAAGGGGGGCACGTGCCCTATCTGTATTACACCGGCGACTACGGAGTGACTGCCGCAGTCGTCGATTGCATCACTCGCGATGGCATTCACAACCTGAGCATCGACGTGATTGCCCGGGAGCTGCGCCGCTCGCGGTCGGCGCTCTATCAGCAGTTCCGCAACTGGCGCGGCCTGCTCAAGTCCGTGCATTCGGAGCTGTTCGTGGGGTTCAACGCGCACGCTCACTTCTGGAAGGACGACCGGCAGGAGGTCTTCAACGAATGGTGGAACGGCGCGGCTCACGACCTTCGTACACCTCTCGGCGGCGCATTTCGCGCCATCCGCGGTCTCGTCGCCGAGGAGGGCGGCTGCGAAGCCCTCGCGCTCAGCGAAGTACGCATGATGCCCCGGTTGGTTCGCTGGCTCGACGAGCAGAAGCCCGCCGACAAGCCCGTGCTCGTGGCTCATCGCCTGTGGGTCTTCATGCTCGCGGCCGCTCCGTTCTCGATCGGCTCACCCGCCGAGCAGACGTTTCGCCGGCTGGCTCAGGCCGAGTTCGATGCGCTGCCGCCGCCCGCTACTCCAGGTTCGACGCACTGACGGTCCAAATCCGAGGAAATGAGACCTCAGCCGCGCGCGCTTTCCGTGCGACCCGGATCCATCCGCTCGCGTCACCGTCGTGGGAACGGATGAGCAGGCGCAACTCTCGGCAGACCCGGACGCGAACCCTCGAGCGCCTGTCTGAAGACCGGACGCTCGTTCTTCAACGATCAGGAGTTGTCGGGACGGTTGTACAGCCTTCGGAGGATGACCCTCTGAAACGTGGACGGCAGTTGTCCACGAAACGAAGTGTCGAGCATCGAACGCTGTACAGCAGTCCAAGCATGAGGGCTCGAGCCCTCGAGTGGCATTCGCGCTCCGCGGCTCGACCGCCGGCTTCTGTCAGCCGTCCCTTCGAGCGCGCGGTGAGGTGCTCAGCGCACCGAGGGGCCGCAGACGCTGAGCTGGTTCGGGCTCGGCGCGAGGTCGTCGCACACGAGAATCGTGCGGGTATCGAGCGGCACGTTGTCGCGGCGCTCGCCGTAGTACCAGACGCTGGTCATGCCTCCCGACGCGGCGGTGAGCTGCGCTGAATGAACGGCAGCGTGCCTTCTTCGGCGAGGCGCCCGGTCGTGCCGGCATCGAGAACGATCAGCGTGCCCGTCGCCGACCGCGGGATGTACGTCGAGGCGTCGGCCGAATCGACGAAGTCGTCGGGGAACGGGTCGTTCGGGTTGGCGGGCGTGTACTCGATGCTGTTCGCGACGGTGAGCTGATCCTTCTCGACGATCGGATCGAACGTCGAGCAGATGTGGCGCACCGTGCGCCGATCGTACATGCGGCCCGTGAACGCCCGGTGCATGCCGCCGGCAGCTGGAACATGTTCACCGTGCCGCTCGAGATTTCACCGGCGTCGCAGCGGTCGCCCGCAGTCTGCAGCCCACTACCACGGAGGCCGAGCTCAGCCGGGGCGAATCACGGGCAGCGGATGCGTGCGAGACAGCTCGAAGTCCCGCAGCAGCTCCGACGCCTTCTTCGTGCGCGGAGCCGAGCCGGCGTCGACGGAGTACTGCTTGCGGGTGGCCTCGAGCGAGCCGCCGACGCCGAAGCCCGCGACCGAGACCCCCGGCTCGAGCGAGAAGCCGTGCTGCGTGAACTCACGGCGCTGCACCGTGACGGAGCTGTTCGCGTCGAGCAGCTTCAGCGCGGCCTCCTGGTCGCCATCGAGCAGCTTCTGGCCGATGCCCGAGCTCACGAACTTCTCGTGCGGCACCTGGAACGTGATGCTGGTCTCGACGCCCTTCGCCTTCCCACCCACGTAGCCGCCGACGGCGTCGCCCGTGTACGTGACCTTGTCCATCTGCGAGCGCGAGATCTCGCTCGAGTGGCGCGAGACCTCGCCCTTCGGGTCCGCGAGCAGCTTCGCCGTGTCGATGGTGGCCGGCAGCGTGAAGCGCGTCTCGAGCTCGACCGAGCCCGTCACCTTGCCGCTCCCGACCATGCCCGACGAGGCGTACGACTGCATCTGATCCGGCTTGCCGTTCGCCTTGTCGTGCTGGCCACCCAGCCGGAGGCCCGCTCCGCCCGACGCCTCGGCCGAGCCCGTCGTCTTCACGGCGATCTGCGCGGGCTGCGTCACCTTGCCGCTCGCGTCCTTCACCGGCAGCTCGATGCGCACCGACTGCTCGACCTTCGCGCCCGTCTTGCCGAAGACGCCGTCGGCCTGCAGCTTGCCGGGCAGCGGCACTCCGAGGGCGCCGGCCAGCTCGCCCGCGACGTTGCCCTTCACTTCGATCGCGCTGATGTGGTCGATGAGGAACTTCGAGTCGTCCGTCGACGCCAGCACGCCGCTCGCTCCGGCTGCCTGCTGCTTGATCAGGATCTCGACGGCCTTCTGCGCGTCGGCCGCGTTGTCGAACTTGAGCTCGGTCTTCGAGCCCGCGCCGAGCGTCGCGCTCGCGTCTCCGCCCGCGCGCAGCCCCAGCTTCGCGCCGCCCTCGGCGTACACGCCCGCTCCGGCCTCGCCGTCGACGGTCACTGTGTAGACCTTCTTGCCGGCCGCGTCGGTCGAGGCTGCGACCTCGATCGAGCCCTTCTGATAGCCCTTCGCGCCCTCTGCCGACGCCTGCGCGCCGTAGCCGAGCTTGTACTTGTCGCCCGGCGCGAGCGACGTGATGTTCTTCTTCAGGTCGAAGGCCTCGACGATCGGCTTCGCCTGCTCGGTCTTCGCGAGCTGCTTCGCGCCTTCGGTGAACGCGTCCCGCGCCGCGTCCTTCACCTTCTGAACGAGCGCCGGCGCCTCGGGCTCAACCACGGTGTCGCGGGTCTTCTGAAGTGCGGCAGAGACTTTGTTCCGGAGGCCGTCGAGCATGGTGCCCGATTTTCACCTTGATCCGGCGTGCGTTGCACGAGCACAGCGATCTGCGGATGCGACGATGTAGGCGTGTGACTGAGGCGTTCACAGCCGATCGCGCAAGCCCCCGGCATCGCGTTCCTCATCGGCCGGCTCTTTGTGCTGCGCTGCGTCGATGCCCGTCAGGGGCAGCAGCGTGAACGCCGCCGCCGGCGGCGCCGCCCCGCCCGGGCCATCGGGCTGCCACGCGAGCTTCGGGTCTCCGCTCGCCGCGCCCTGCACGAAGTCCACCCACTCGCCTTGCGGGTTCTCTCGCGTGTGGATGAACGCCCGGTCGCCCTTCACCTCGTCGACCTGGAAGCCCGCGGCCGCCATGCCCGGGCGGATGTTGGCGTTGAACCACTGCTCCGCCTCGGCCTTGCTCTTCGGCATCGAGCCCGACTGCTGCGCGAGCTGCGCGAACGTGTACTTCGCGCTCTTGGGCCGCCCGTCCTCCTGCAGCTTCAGCGGCGCCGCCAGCTTCTCCGCATCGAACCCGCTGAACACCGGCGCGCCGCCCCCAGTGAACGGTGGAGCGCCCGACGGCTTCGCCACCGTGCCATCGAACCCGCTCGCCCCCGAGTAGCCCGTCGGGTGTACCGCCGGCTGGGTGCCGGTGGTGACGCGCGCCAGCGCCGGCGTCGAGGCGATGCTGCGAGAAGTGACTGAATTGATGGCCATGGGGGTCTCCTGCCCCTTCGTGGCCCGACCCCCCGCGCGCGATCCGAAGAAGTCAGGGCAGCACGAGGCCGAGGCTCGACAGCGCGTTCTGCTGAACCGCCTGCCAGCTGAACGCGCCGCTCCCGGCGAAGACCTGCCGCAGCTCGGCCGGCGTCAGCGGGCGACCCAGCTGCTGGCGCGCCGCCGACTGCACCTGCGCCATCGCGAAGCCCACCATGCTCGCGGCTCCCGAGAACGTGCGCCCCGAGACCATCACGTCGGGCCCGGGCGTGCCGTAGGTCACGCCGTCGTTGATGCCGACGACGATGGCTCCGGCCTGCTGCGCCCACGCGGTGTCGCTCGCCGTCGCGGTCGGGTCGTTCCACGGGTTCGAGGCGCCCGCATCCTGGTAGCCGATGTTGAGCAGGCCGCCCGGAGTGCCCGCCGCCCACGCCGAGCCGACCACCACGATGACGCCGCGCGCGGTCGCCGCCGCGATCTGCTGCTGATACGCCGCCTGCTGCTCCGGCGGCACGAACGTCGTGAAGAACACGACGTCACCCGGCTGCGCGTTGATCAACGCCGACGCGCTCGGCACCGTCGTGAAGTTGCTCGTCGGCGCGATGCTCGCCTTCATCGCGTCGTGGTTCTCACCTCCGAGCTGGGTGACGTTGACGGCGGGCCCCAGCGTCGACGGCACGTGCGGCAGCCCCGCGTTGTCGCGCATCGACGGCCACTCGATTTGTCCGAAGTAGTCGAGCTGGGCCGTGGTCGCCGCGTTCGTGCCCAGCGCCGGGTTCGCGTCGAAGAAGTCGCGCACCGCGCTCGGGTCGGTCAGCTCGGTGCGCGCCAGCGGGTCGGCGTTCAGCACGGCGCCCTGCACGCTCACCCGAGTGTCGGTGGCGTCGAGCTGCCCGTTGTTGTTGTCGTCCCGGTAGATGGTGCCGGTGCCGTTCTCGATGAGGTACGTCTGACCATTGGGGTTCGGTCTGAAGCGCGTGACGGACATGGTGACCTCCGGGGTTGTCCCCGTGACGAGGCCACGCCGCCGCCGTCGCGTTCAGCGCGCGAACAGCTGCGGCCACGACGCGTACCCGACGAACAGCTCACCGGTCAGCGCGGCCGGAGCCCGGTGCGACCGCATGCGCAGCCAGTCGTTCACGCTCTTGTCGCGCGGCCGGTACGGGTTCATGCGCTCGCGGGTCACGCCGCGCCCGCTGCGGTGCACGAAGTTCACCGTGCCGTCGGAGTCCACCGAGTCCACCACGCCGATGTGCGTGAGCCCGTCGTCGGTGCGGCCGTCGTTGTCGCGGTCGTACGTCTCGCGGAAGAAGACGAGGTCGCCTGGCTTCGGCTCGCGCGCGTGCAGCGCGTTCTTCTCGCGCGCCGCGACCCAGATGGCGGTGACGCCGTTCGTGCCGCGCGTGCCCTGCGCCGGCATCAGCTCGAGCCCCTCGAGCGAGTACGCGTAGCGCACCAGGCCCGTGCAGTCGTCGGGCAGCGCCGTCACCCCTCTCAGCGTGTGAATGCCGACCAGCGCGTCGGCGTGGTGCGCGATGCGGGTGCCGACGTCGAGCTGCGCCTCGACGAGCGGCGGGGGCGAGAGCGCGTCGTTCACGGGCACCGTCGCGCACGCACACCCGACCACCGAAACGAGCACTGCGAACCGCATCCGGCTAGTGTGTTGCCCGATGTGGCTCACGGTGATCATCGCGCTCTCGCTCGCCCAGACTGCCGGCAAGGTCGAAATCATCAAGGGCGGCACGAAAAAGAAGAAGCCCCCCGTCACCGCCACGACCGACAGCAGCCAACAGGCCGAAGCCCTCGCCGCCAAAGAGCGCGCCCTCGACGCCAAGCAGCGCGAGCTCGACGAGAAGAACCAGGCCCTCGACCAGAAGGGGCGCGACCTCGACGCGAAGTCGAAGGAGCTCGCCGAGAAGGAAGAGGAGCTCGAAGAGAAGAAGCAGGAAGAGAAGAAGCGCCAGGCCACGCAGAAGAAGCAGGTCGAGCGCCTGCAGCAGCAGACCGACGCGCTCACCGGGCAGATTGGCGATGCCCTGAGCGGCAACTGACCGCCCCTCACCCTGTCCCTCTCCCCTACGAGGGGAGAGGGGACGCGTTCTCGTTGTTCGGCAGCCTTCGAGCCGCGTGTTCTAAGCTCCGCGCGGCTTCATGGCGCAGGTCCGTTACCAGGACAAAACGTTCGACTGGGCGAGCGGCGAGTCGCTGCTCGATTGCCTCGAGCGCAACGGCGTCGACGTCTCTTCCTCGTGCCGCTCGGGCGCCTGTCACAGCTGCCTCGTCAAGGTCACCGACGGGCCCATCTCGCCCGTCGCCCAGCTCGGCCTCAAAGAGACGTGGAAGCAGCAGAACCTGTGTCTGAGCTGCGTGTACACCGAGCACGCCGACCTCTCGGTCGCGCTCTCGGACACCAGCGTTCAGGTCAAGGCGCGCGTGCGGAAGAAGCAGCACCTCGGCCGCGACGTCGTGCGGCTCGAGCTCGAGGCCCTCGCGCCGTTCGCGTTTCGCGCGGGGCAGTTCGTCAACCTGACGCGGCCCTCCGACGGGCTCACGCGCTCGTACTCGGTCGCCAGCATCGACTCCGACGGCTGCGTCGAGCTGCACGTGCGCGTCGTGCCCAACGGCAAGATGTCGCAGTGGGTCTTCTCGACGCTCAAAGAGGGCCACGAGGTCAGCCTGCGCGGCCCGACCGGCGACTGCTTCTACGCCGAGGGGCGCCCCGACCAGCCGCTCGTGCTCGTCGGCACCGGCACCGGCCTCGCGCCGCTCGTCGGAGTCGCCCGCGACGCCCTGCGCGCGAAGCACCGCGGCTCCATCACGCTGATTCACGGAGGCCGCCACCCGCAGGACCTCTACCTCGACGCTGAGCTGCGCAAGCTCGCCCGCGAGAACCCGAACTTCCGCTACCTGCCCGTCTTGAGCGGCGACGCCCAGCTGCCCGGCGTCGCCCACGGCCACGTCGACCGCGTGCTCACCGAGCAGTTCCCCTCGCTCGCCGGGTTCCGCGCCTTCCTCTGCGGCAGCCCGAAGATGGTCCGCGACGTGCGCGCGCTGCTCTACAAGCTCGGCGCCTCGCTCGACGACATTCTCGCCGATGCGTTCATCGCCGCCCCCGCGCCGCAGCTCAAGGGCCCCGCCGCGGCCGCCGCCACCGCGAACGGCACGCCGCTTCCCGTGCTGTCGCCGAAGCCCTTCGAGGTGAAGCAGGGCGTGCCGTGGCTGCAGAAGCTGCGGTTCGGCATTCAGTCGCTCGTCTTCGCCGGCTTCCTCGCGCAGGGGCTGCTCTTCTACCTCGCCGAGTTCCGCCCCTTCGGCTCGATGCTGCCGTTCATGGCGTACGACTCGCTCGGGCACCTCGTCGTGTCGTCGACGCTCGTCGTGTGGGCCACGCTCTTTCTCGCCGTCTTCATCTTCGGCCGCTTCGCGTGCGGCTGGCTGTGCCCCCTCGGCTTCGTGCAGGACCTCGGCGAGAAGGTGCTGAAGGCCCTCAAGGTGCAGCCGCCGAAGCCGCTGCGCCAGTCGAACGCCGTGCGCTTCGGCATGAGCGCGCTCGTGCTCGGCCACTTCGTCGTGATGCCGGTGCTCGCGATGCCCGTGCGCGTCTGGCAGTTCGACTGGCTCTACCGCGAGCCGTGGCTGCTCGGCTTCCCGTTCCGCGCCGGGCTCTTCGCGCTCGACCTCTTGCTCGTCTTCACCGTCATCGGGCTCGTGCTGCCGTACTTCTTCGGGCCCAGGCCCTACTGCAAGCTCGTCTGCGAGACCGGCTACCTGTTCGACCTGACGTCCCGCTACGCGTTCGGCCGCGTGCGGCGCAACGAGGGCTTCGAGCGCGACACCTGCCTGTCGTGCCAGCGCTGCAGCAACATCTGCCCGCAGGGCATCGACGTCTTCGAGGAGGTGCACCTGTTCGACCGCGTCGTCTCGTCGGGCTGCATCTCGTGCATGCAGTGCGTGAGCACGTGCCCGAACGACACCATCGTCTACAGCCTGCGCAAGAAGGCGGCCGACACCGGCCGCGTCGTCGGCTACCTCGCCGCGCTGCAGACGAAGGCCGCCGACCTGCCGCGCTACGTGCTCACCGGAGCCGGCGCCCTCACCGGCGCGTTCATCGGCTTCATCGTGCTGCCGGCGTCGTACTTCCACACGTACGCGATGTTCGCGTCGCTCGGCGGCCTGCTCGGCTTCCTCGTCTGGCGCGGCGTCGCCGTCGTCTTCGCCCCGTTCATCTCGCGCTGGTTCCCGAGCGCGACCGTCTCGCAGGTCGAGAAGGAGCGCAAAGAGCGCCTCGTGCCGCTGACCCCCGAAGAGCGGCGCGCGCTCGAGGGCGCCGGCAACCCGCGCACGAAGCGGCTCGTCGCGCTCGTCGGCGTCTGCATGTTCATCGGCGCGTGGGTCGCGGTGGCGTTCGTGTCGGCGAGCGTGCCTCCGCGCATCGGGACGCTCGACGAGCTGCCCGCGGCCTCGGCGACGGTCGCGGCACGCACGGCGGCGAAGCAGTTCTTCCTCGGAGTGCCCACCGAGTCGAGCGCCGAGAGCACCCAGAGGACGTACGCGGCGCTGCGCGAGGCGCTCGACGGCCAGCTGCCGGGCGAGGTGCGCGTGTGGCGCGGCGAGACGTACGGCGCGCTCGCGGTGGCGCTCGAGCACGAGAAGCTCGACGCGGCGCTGTTGCCGGCGGCCTCGGCGCACGCGCTGATGCGGCGGGCGCAGGTGCACGTGCTGGCGCAGGCGTCGGTGCAGGGCTCGACGACGTACTCGGGCATGCTCATCGCGTCGCCGCAGGTGACGCCGACGCCCGAGGGGCTGCGCGGCACGCGCGTGGCGCTCGGGCAGATGGACTCGCTGTCGGGGTACCTGGCGCCGGTGTGGTGGCTCGATCGGCAGGGCGTGAAGCTGCAGGACCTCGGCGAGGTGGTGTTCGCGGCGAACCACGCGCACGCAGTGGCGCTCTTGCAGTCGGGGCGCGTCGAGGTGGCGGCGACGTTCGAGTCGGCGGTGAAAGAGCTCCTCGCCAAGAACCCCGGCGCGAAGCTGCAGGTGCTCAAGCGCTTCAACAAGCTGCCGAACGCGGTGCTGGTGGCGCGGGCGTCGATGACCGAGGCCGAGCGCGCGGCCGTGCTGCAGGCGTTTCAGCGCATCTTCTCGGAGCCGCAGTTCGAGCACGCGCGCGAGGCGCTGAAGAGCGGCGCCGCGATGGACGGGCTGCACCCCGCCGGCGCCGAGGTGCTGTCGTCGGTCGACGCGTGGCTCGAGTGACGTAGAACGCACGTCCATGCTCGCGCTCGCGCTCGCCATCGCTCTCACCGCCGCTCCCGACGACGCCGCCGACGCGCGCGCCCACGACACCGCGACCGTCGGCGTCGTCACCGCCGTCATCGCCGCCGGCCTCGCCGTGCTGGTGCCGCTGTCCGACCAGCCTCAGCCCGGCGCCTCGCCCGTGCCCATGATTCTCGGCAGCGTCGGCTTCGGCATCGTCGCTGCCATGCGGCCGCCCGTCTTCTTCAGCGGCCAGCCGATTCGTTCGAAGCCCACCCCGCTCAACAACGTGCTGCGCGTCATCGGCAGCCTCACCGCCGTCACCGGCCTCGGCATGTTCATCGCCGCCTTCGCGCTGCGACCGAACGAGCCGCGCACGTCGGGCTACGTCATGGGCGCCGCCGCCGGGCTCGAGGCGCTCTCGATGATGTCGTTCTCGGTCGACGCCCAGCTCGGGCTGCCGTGAGCCCACGTCACTCGAAGCGCACGCTCGCCCAGACCTCGCGGGCCCACGCCTCGTGCTCGGCCTTCGTGAACACCACCGACACCATCAGCGCGCGCACCTCGGTCTCGGTCACGACGACGCGCTTGCCGTGCACGCGGTGCATCGCCTCGCCGTCTTCGCTCGTGTGCTCGACGGTCGGCTCGGGCTGATCGACCGGAGGCGCCTTGCCGCCGCGCTTGCCGGCGAGCAGCGAGAGCCAGACGGTGCGGCCCTCTTCCCAGGCGCTCCAGCTGCCGCGCTTGTCGTAGCTCTCTGAGAACGCGCCCGGCACCCGAATCGCGACGCCGGTGAACGGCTTCGCCACCACCTCGCGGCGCCGGTAGCCGATGCTCGGCGCAGACGACGGCTCGGGCGCTCCCTTCGGCAGCGCCTCGCCGCGAAACGCGAGCAGCTCGGCCCACTCGGCGAAAGGAAACGCGCGCGCCGGCTCTCGCTCGTAGGCGTGCTGCAGGAGCACGAGCACCTCGGCGTGGGTGGCGCGCTCGGGGTCGGTCTCGGGCACCTTCCAGCGAACGTCCGTCCACATGCGGCAGAGGGCGCGGCCGAGCAGGTAGCCGGGGCCGGTGCCGGGCTCCCACCAGGGGAAGAACTGGCGCGCGGCCTCGTCGTCGGTCTCGAGCTGCTTCCAGTACGCGGCGTCGCGCGGCCCGAGCGGAGTCACCACGCCGTCGGCCTCGAACTGCGGGCCGCTCGCGGGCATCGAGACGGCGACGCCGCTCCAGGTGACGGGCTCGGTGGCCGAGAGCGAGCGCCCGATGGCGCGCAGCCAGCCGCGCATCTCGCTCTCGAGGCGCGCGCGGTCGCGGTGGTGAAAGTAGCCGGTGTCGTCGCCGGTCTGGCCGGTGGGGTCGACGCCCTCCCAGCGAATCGAGAACTCCTTCGCGAAGAGGTCGAGCAGCTCGCAGACGAACGCGTGGTAACCGGGGCCGGCGGCCGAGGTGCGGGCCGAGGCGAGCACGCGGCCCGAGCCGGTGACCGAGAGCTCGAGCGGCTCTTCGGCCGGGTGCAGGGTGAGCCAGAGCGCGCGGTGGCCCTGCTCGTTGAACTCGATGAGCTTGCCGAGCACGACGTCGGGGTGGGCCTCGCGCGCGGCGACGACCATCTCTTCGAGCAGCGCGTCGCGCGGCTTCAAGCAGTCGCCGAAGAGATAGAGGCCGAGACCCATCGCGCCTCAGTCTCGGGTCACTTCGGGCCTGGATCAACGAACCGGCAGGTCGTCGAGGTTCATCTTCAGCGGCTTGTTCTTGCCGAGCTTCACCGGCACCGAGAGCTTGCGCTTGACGCCGTCGGCTCCGACGAGGGTGAGCAGGTGCGTGCCGACCGGCAGCTCGGCGTTGAACAGCGGCGTGTGGCCGAGCCGGTCTTTGCCGCGGAACACGTCGGCCTCGGGGAAGGTGACGAGCGTGACGGTGCCGGTCTTCTGCCCCTTCGGAGCCGCCTTCACCGCCGTGCCGGCGTCGGCCTTGAGCGACGGCAGCGGCACCGCGGCGATCTTGGTGGGCTCCGAGGTGCCCGGGATGGGCACGGGGGCGTTGTAGCCCGCGGTCTGGGGAGCGCCGGCGACGGCGACGCCGCCGTCCCACGAGGGAATCGCCTCGGGCGCGTCGTCGAACACGATGTTCAGCTCGCGCACGTGGTGCACGACGCGGCGCACGGTCATGTTCGTGTTGCGCACGAGCTCGCGGCGAGCGTTCTGGTCGGCTGGCGGGTCGGGGTACTTCACGGTCACCACGACCTGGTCTTCGTAGCCCGGCGCCGGCTCGACGCTGAGCGTGCACTCGCGGCCGAGGTCCTGGCGAACGGCCGCGCTGGCCTCGATGCCCTCGCGCATGCGCTCGCGCTTGGGGTCCTTCAGGCCGTACATCTTCATCACGACGAAGAAGACCGCGAGCGCCGCAAAGCCGACGAACGAAGCCACCGTGCGTACGAGCCAGCGCGTCATCGCGCGCCGGAGCATAGCTCAAGCCCCGCTCATGGCGGCGCAAGCGCCTCAGCGCTGGCGTTCGACGGTCGCCGACTCGACGTCGCGCTGAATCTCGATCATGGCCTTCGCGAGGTCGGCGCTGCACTTCGAGCCGTCGGTGGAGAACGGCCGGTCGCTCCAGGCGAGCTCGACGCGAAGCTCTTCGTCTCGCTCGAGCGCGATGGCCGGAGCTCGTGCCTCGAACGAGCGAACGAGCAGCGGCTCGACCTTCTGATAGCTCGGCGGCGAGAGGTGGCAGTCGGCCGACGAGCCCGTCACGGTCCACGGCACGTCGCGGAGCCGCAAGCTGGTGCGAGCGGGAGCGTCGTCACGCCCGACCGAGCGCACCTGGTCGTAGACGTAGATGGGCGACGTCGTGCCATTCGAGACGTCGAAGGTGAGGACCGTGTGACCGTCCACGTCTCGCAGCGCGGCGCGCTGGAGCTCGACCTTGCCCGAGGCAGACAGCCCGCATCCTGCGAGCGAAAGAGCCGCGACGACGATGAGCCGCACCTTCATGACCCCCAGGTGTATCGGACTTCACCCGCGCCGCGCGAGCCGCGAGGGCGACTCACAGCGGCACCCACCGGCTCGCGTCGACGAGCGCGAACAGCTCGCGCAGGTTCGCCGACGGCTGCGGCGACGGCGGGTACACGAGCTGAATCGGCACGGGCTCGGGCTCGAGGTCCTCGAGCAGCGGCACGAGGCGGCCGGCCGCGACGTGGTCGGCGACCTGGTAGCCGAGCGCGACCGTGATGCCGCCGGCCTTGAGCGCGTGGGCGATGGCGACGTCGGGGCTGTTGGTGGTGAAGCGCGCGGGGAACGGCGGCTTCGCCTCGATGGCGCTCAGGTGAATGAGGTCGTGGCCGGCGAGGTCGGCGAGCGCGCGCGGGCGCTTGCGGCCCTGCAGGTACTTGGGCGAGGCGACGCGCAGGCGCCGGGTCGCTCCGACCTTGCGCGCCATGAGCGACGAGTCGCGCAGGCGGCCGATGCGGACGGCGACGTCGATGCCGGCGTCGACGAGCGACAGCACCGAGTCGGTGAGCAGGAGCTCGACGCGCAGCTGCGGCCAGCGCACCGCGAGCTGCGAGACGAGCGGCTGCACGTGCAGGCGCCCGAACAGGGTCGGCGCCGTGACCGCGAAGCGCCCCGCGGGCTGCACGCGCTCGGCGCGGATGGACGCCTCGGCCTGCTCGACGTCGTGGAGAATGCGCCGCGCCTGCTCGAGGTACCGCCGGCCCGCGTCGCTCAGCGTCACCTTGCGCGTGGTGCGGTGGAGCAGCCGCACGCCGAGCTGCGCTTCGAGCGCGGCGATCTGGCGCGTGACCGCCGGGGCCGAGCGCTCGAGCTTGCGGGCGGCGGCGGCGAAGCCCTCGAGGTCCGCGACGGTGGCGAACGTCTGCATGGCGGCGAGCCGGTCCACCGTTGCGTGAAGCGTAACAGTGTCTTGCCCAAGACGGCCATTACCTGCACCAGACGCAAGGTTATTCCTGAGCGCATGGAAGCGATGGAGCTCGACGCTGAAGTGGCCGCGTTCATCGGCACGGTGCGCACGGCGTTTCTGGCGACGGCGAGCCTCGACGGCCAGCCGTACGTGCAGCACCGGGGCGGGCCGCCGGGGTTCATTCACGTGCTCGACGCGCACACGCTGGCGTTCGCGGACCTGCGCGGCAACCGGCAGTACCTGTCGGTGGGCAACCTGGCCGAGAACCCGAAGGTGGCGCTCATCTTGATGGACTACGAGCACGCGCAGCGGGTGAAGGTGTGGGGCACCGCAGAGGTGAGCCACGACGCGGCGCTGCTGGAGCGGCTGACCCCGAAGGGGCGCAGGGGCGAGCGCGTCATCGTCGTGCACGTGACGCGGTGGGACGTGAACTGCCCCGCGCACATCCCGCGCATGGTGCCGGCCTGAGTGAAAACTGTCCCGGGCCACGTGGCCCGGGCGACACAGCTTCATGGTTTCTTTCGCCCCCTCGTTCGCTGGGCGAACATGGCCGCGCGTGGGCGCATCGTCGGACGAGCTGACGGAGCTGTACCGGAGGTTCGCGCCCGCCGTGTTCCGCCGCGCCCGCTCGCTGCTCGGCGGCGACGAGCACGAGGCCAACGACGTGGTGCAGGAGGTCTTCTTCGCCTACGTGAAGAACCAGTCGCGGCTGCGCGGCGAGGCGGCTCCGTTCACGGTGCTGTACCAGATGGCGACGTACCAGGCCGTCGACCGCCTGCGGCGCGCGGCCCGGTGGAGCGGCCGGCTGACGTCGCTCTCGGTCGACGAAGACGCCGAGGGCCCCGCGCTGCAGGTGCCGTCGGCCGACGACGGCGCGGCGAGGCTCGAGGCGGCGCGCGACCTCGCGCTGCTGACCGAGGGCGAAGACGAGCAGACGCTGACGTGCGCGCTGCTCTACTTCGTCGAGGCGTACACGACCGAAGAGATTGCCCAGTCGCTCGGCATCTCGCGGAAGACGGTGGGCCGGGCGCTCGCCGCGTTCTCCACTCGCGCGCAGAAGCGCGCCGCGCGCTTCGGAGTGAAGGGAGCCACCGCATGAGCCCGATTCCAAACACCCTCTCCCCTCGTAGGGGAGAGGGCCGGGGTGAGGGGGCAGTTGAGCGAGAGAAGAGTTCGCACGCCCGCGATCCATCGCGACCGCCACTCGCCGCCTCCGCAAGATACGTCATGCGCTCGCCGAAGCCGCCCGCCCCTCACCCTGTCCCTCTCCCCTACGAGGGGAGAGGGAACGCGAGGACCCCCGCGTGAGCGCTCCACGACCGATTCCGGAAGCGCTGCTCGAGCGCTACCTCGCGAACGCGCTCGGCGCCGACGAGAAGAAGGCGCTCGAAGAGCGGCTCGCCGCCTCGGAGTCCGACCGCGCGCGCCTCGACGCTCTGCGTGCAGACGCCGCCGCCTTTCTCATCAAGCACCCTGCGGGCCCGGTCGCGGCGAAGCTCGCGGCGCCCTCGCGTCGGCGCAGCTGGGCCCTGCTGCTCGCGCCCGTCGGGCTCGCGCTGTCGGCGTTCGTCGCGGTCGTCCTGCTGAAGCCGCCGCCGGAGCCCGACGTCGGGCTCAAGGGCGACCTCGCGCTCGCGGTCTACCGGCAGACCGCAGCCGGCTCCGAGCGGCTCGAGAGCGGCGCCGAGGTGAAGCCGGGCGACAAGCTGCGCTTCGAGGTGCGCGCCCAAGACCCGGGCCACGTCGCCATCCTCTCGCGCGACGGCGCAGGCCACGTCACCGTCTACTACCCGTACGCTGCGACGCGGTCGGCGCCGTACCGCCCCGAAGAGCCGCTGCTGCCCGGGGCCATCGCGCTCGACGACACCCTCGGCGCCGAAGACGTCTGGGCCCTCTACGGCAGAGAGCCCTTCGAGCTCGCGCCGGCCATTCAGCGCCTCGAGCAGGGCAGCGCGCCCGACGGCGTCAGCGCCCGCATGCGGTGGACGAAGAAGTAATTGTCCCGGGCCGCGCACCTCCGACGACACACGGCGCACCACTCACCTCAAGGAGCGCCGCATGTCTCGTCTCGTCCTCATTCCCCTCGTCGCACTCACCGGCTGCGCCAGCGTGCAGATTCAGCGCGACAAGGCCGCGGCGGTGAAGTCGATCGCCATCGTCGGCTTCACCGGGGTGACCGACCTCACCGAGAAGGACTCCAGCGGCAAGCCGAAGAAGTCGGGCGGCGTCGGCGGCATGATCTCTTCCGTCACCGACACCAAGGAGCTCCTGAGCGGCGAGCTCGACAAGCGCCGCATCGAGCAGGCCGAGTCGGCGTACGCGCTGCTCGAGAAGCAGCTGCAGCAGTCGGTCGGCTGGAAGGTCTCTGACCGCAAGTCGCTCGCGGGCGTCGAGACGTACAGCGGCCTGCTGAAGGACAACCCGAACACCGACACGCTCATGGCCACCGGCCTGCAGCGCCTGCCCGACGTGCTCCGCGCCGAGGTGGCCGAGCAGCAGCTCGACGCCAAGGCCCGCGCCGAGCTCTGCCAGCGCCTCGGAGTCGACGCCGTCGCCATCGCCAAGGTCCGCTACGTCATCGGCGACAAGGGCGGCTTCAGCATCGGCGGCATGGGCAACAGCGTCATCTACCCGAAGGCGGTCATCGAGTTTCAGGTGCTCGACGGCTCCGAGCTGCCCATCTGGCGCGACCGCCGCGCCGAGGGGAAGCCGACGCAGGTCGGCCTCGAGAGCGTGATGGGCGCGAAGGACAACACGAACGAGACGCAGGTGCTGGTGTCGGCCGCAGAGTCGGGCTTCGACGCGCTCGTCGAGCGCTACAAGCAGCAGCCGTGACCTTCAGCGGCCGCGCAGCTTCGCGAGCCGCTTCTCGAAGACGGCGATGAGCCGCAGCCCCGCCGCGCGCACCTCGGGCGCCGCGGAGATTCCCGCGCCGAGCGTCGGAGCCATCGCCTTCCACGTGCGGTGCCACGACGTCGTGTACGTCTCGTTCGGGTACCGCAAGAGGAAGTACTCGAACGCCGGCGCGGCGCGCTTCGAGAGCTCGGGGTCGCTCGCGACGGGAATCGTGTTGAAGAACAGCGCGGGCTCGATGGAGAAGAGCACGCCTCCCGCCTCGACCTCGGGCTTGAGCTCGTGCTGCAGCACGAAGTCGAGCAGGCGAAGGCGCCGCGCCACCGCCTCGGGCTCGTAGCCGTAGCCCGCCACGTCGAGCAGGGTCTTCAGCTTCTGCGCGACGTCGGGGGCCTTCGGGTCGAGGGCCGCGAAGCCCGCGTCGAACTCGCTGCCCTTCTCGCGCTCGATGCGCTTCTCGACGACGCCGAGGCGCTCGAGCGCGCTCTTCGCCGCGCGGTACTCGGGGTCGGCGGCGACGGCGGCGGCGAACGCGGCCTCGGCCCTCTTCGCGTCGCCGCGATCGCGGGCGTCGAGGCCGGCCGAGTAGCTCATGAACGCGGAGTACGAGCGCGTGGGCACCTCGCGCAGCGCCTTGCGCTCGGCGAAGTCGAGCTTCAGCTCGAGGGTGCGTACGAGCAGGTCGGCCAGGTCCTTCTCGATGTCGAAGACCTCGTCGGGCTTGCCTTCGACCTGGCTCGAGGCGACGACCTGGCCGCTGCCGATGGCGACGATTCGCGCATCGACGCGGAGCTTGCCTCCGGCGAGCGCGAACGCGCCGGTGACGAGGTGGGTGGCGGCGAGGCCGCGGCCCATCTTCTGCGCGCTCTTCGGGTCGATGAAGGGCGTCTGCGAGAGCTTGAGCTCCTGCAGCACGGACTCGAGCCTCTCGCGCTCGACGAGCTTGATGCCCTTCACCGCGCCGAGGTCGGTGAGCAGCATGTCGGCGAAGCCCTTGCGCATGGGCTCGAGCTCGGCCGACTTCGAGGTGTTGTCGAAGTACGAGACGGCGAGCGTCGGCGTCGCGGCGGCGAGCAGCAGGGCGAGGCTCGAGGCGAGCACGCGCGCATCTAACCAGCTTCGGCGGCCTGCGGGCTCAGAACACCTGGTTCGGGTACCGAAACAACAGCCACGTGGGGTTCGCCGAGGTGGGGTTCACGACGATGGCGCCGTCGGGGTAGCGGTCGACGAAGTGAATCTGGTGGGCGCTGCTCGGGCTCGTGCCGTCGGAGTACGCGTAGACCGAGACCGGGGCGCCGAGCTCGAGCTTCTCGCAGATGAAGTCGACGGCGGCGTTCTGCGCGAGGTCGGTGAAGTCGGAGCTGTGGACTGCGAAGTCGGTCGGGTAGTCGAGCGTGTCGGTCACGTGCCAGCCCTCGGACCAGGGCACGCCCTTGAGCGGGGCGTGCACGGTGGTGGCGCCGATGCCGTCGACCGAGGCGACGAGGCGCTGCACCTGGCCGAGCATGCGCAGCTGCAGCACGACGTGCGTGCCGTTCGGCGCGGTGCACTGGGTGTCGACGGGGCGCACGACCGCGACGAGCGTGCCGTCGGCGCGGCCGTTCGCTTTGGTGAAGAGCGCACCGAACTGTGACGCGCAGGCGCGGGCCTTGTCGTCGCAGCTGACGGGGAGGCCGGCGTCGGGCACGCCCGCGTCTTCGCCAGCATCAGCGGGAGCGCCGGCGTCGTGCTCGGGGGCTCCGGCGTCGCTCGCGGGGGCGGCGGTGGTGCACGCGACGAGGAGCAGCAGCGGCAGCGCTCTCATTGGGTCAGGTACACGCCGGCGACGCACATCTCGTCGTCGGTTCTCGGGCCCCAGTTGAGCTCGCGGGGTGTGCGGGGCTTGCCGTCGACGACCGGCTGGTTCTCTTGCGAGTTGTCCCAGTGGCACTCGACGGCGAGCTTGTCGCCGGGGTTCACGGTCTTGGGCGTCTTCAACGTGTACGGCAGCTGCCAGTGAAAGTCCCAGCGGTCGATGCGGCCGACGCACTCGTGGCTGCCGTCTCTGCGCACGATCTCGAACGTCGCCTTGGAGCCCATCTGGTGCATGTGCAGCGTCGTCGCGTAGACCTTGACGGGCTTGCCGTCGATGAAGTCGGAGTTGAACGCAGACGGGTAGAGCGTCGGGTCTTCTTCGAAGCGGTGCGCGGTGTCCTTCGCGAACGCGGGGATGATCATCGTCTTGTTCTGAATCCACTTCAGGTCGGACATCGCTTCGACGAGGCCGGGCTTGCGGACGGTGGCTTCGAGCGAGAGGTCGAGCGTCGAGAGGTCGGGCTGCTTGCCGGTGTTGACGCTGTTGTAGTGCGTCTGAATGAAGATCTTGGAGCCGGGCTGGATCTTCAGGCCCGAGCCGTCGGGGAAGTCGACGCCGAGGTTGCCGGGCACGAACGTGCCGATCCACCCGCCCTCGAGCACCGGGAGGTCGTAGCAGGTGTAGCCGGCTCCGCTCGGGTCCTTCGCGCGGTAGGCGTCGGCGTGCAGCGGGTCGATGAAGAAGATGTCGGCGTGGTGGATCATGGCGGCGTTGCCGGGCCGCAGCGCGTAGCCGGTGATGTAGCTGACCTCGGTCTTCGGCCAGTCGAGCACGAAGCAGCGGTACTCGTCGGGGCCTCGCGTCGGCGTGAACGGCTTCAGCATCGGCACCGAGAGGTCGACGCGCGAGAGCGCGTTGCGTGGGGACTCGAGCGCGTGGAAGTCGCGCGGGTCGCCCTCGAGGGCTCCATCGGAGAGCCAGCCGTCGATGAGCGCGACCTGCTCGTCGGTGAGCGAGCCGTCGGGGGCGTACTCGGTGCAGTCGCGCGCGGCCGGCCACGGCGGCATGCGCCGGCTGGTCACCGCGGCGCGCACCGACTCGGGCACCTGCATCACCTCGGTGAACGTGGTGAGCGGAAACGGCGCGATGCCTCCGGCGACGTGACAGCCGCCGCACTTCTCGAGCACGAGCGGCGCGATGTCGCGGTACCACGTGGGCTTCGGCGGCGGGCCCTCGGCGCAGCCGGCGAGCGCGATCGCGAGGCTGATGAGGCTCGATGCGCGTGGGCTCATGCGGACCGCCGCTGTGCAAGCGACGCGCCCCGCGGTGCTCGCGTCGCGTCGCGCGGTTGCTTCCGCGGAGCCGTCGGGTCGACCCGACGGAAGGTAGGCTCTCGCCGTCGCGCGCGCTGATCAGCGCTTCGACCGCAGCCAGAGAAGCAGCAGCGACAACCGCCGAGCTCGACGCGCCGACCGACGGCCGACAAGAAAACGGCGGTTCCTCTCGCCCGGCTCAGCCCGGCTCGGCATCAGGGCGGCTGTCGGGCGTGCGGGTCGCTCATATCGGACCACGGATCTCCAACCGCTCGAAACTCGATGGGTGGAAATCGGGTCAAAACGAGATCCGTGGTCCAATCGGAGCGCGCCGTGGTGGTGACCCCGGCCGCCTTGCTACCCGCCGACGAATGGACCGTTGTACAGGCTTCGACGGAGGACCTTCTGAAACGTGGACGACAGATGTCCACGAAATGAAGTGTCGAGCATCGAACGCTGTACAGCAGTCCAGACATGAGGGCTCGAGACCCCGCGAGCCCGGGTGCGGCCGGAGCGGCGAAGCGCGCGCGAAGAACCGCCGCTTTCTCGTCGGCCGTCGATCGGCGCGACGGGCCCGGCGGTCGTCGCTGCTGCTTCTCTGGCTGCGGTCGAAGGCTGAACAGGCCTCGGGCAGCGATCGAAGCCGAGTGATGCGCGCCGCCCGAGCGTGACGCGAGACCCCGGCGGCTTGACCCTGCGACTTGAAGTCCTGTTGATTGCCGCACTGACGTGTCTCGCCGTGCCCTCGCTGCGCTGCTGCTGCTCTCCTCCGCCGTCGCAGGGGCCGAGACGCGCTTCGCGCTGGTCATCGGCGCGAACGCCGGCTGGTCGCAAGACCGCCCGCTGCGCCATGCGACCTCCGACGCCCAGCACGTGAGCGAGGTGCTCGTCGAGCTCGGCGACTTCGCGCGAGAGAACGTCGTGCTCTTGCGAGACCCCGACACCGCCGAGGTCCGCGCCCAGCTCGCCGCGCTCAGCAAGCGCGCCGCGGCCCTCGACGGCCAGTCGCTCGTCTTCTTCTACTACTCGGGCCACGCCGACGACCGCTGGCTGCACCTCAAGGGCGACCCGCTCGGCTTCGAAGAGCTCAACGTGACGCTGCGCGACCTGCCCGCGCAGGTCCGCATCGGAGTGCTCGACGCCTGCCGCTCGGGCGCGCTGGTGTCCACCAAGGGCGGAGCGCCGGTCTCGTCGTTCGACGTCACGGTCGTCGACGAGCTCACGGTGCGCGGGCTCGCGCTCCTGACGTCGAGCGGCGCCGACGAGCTCTCGCAGGAGCAGCGCGCGCTGCAGGGCTCGGTCTTCACGCATCACCTCATCTCGGGGCTGCGCGGCGCGGCCGACTTCGATCAGAACGGGCAGGTGACGCTCGCCGAGGCTTACCGGCACGCGTACCAGCGCACCGAGGCGGACACGGCGGCGACGCTGGCTCCGCAGCGGCCGGCGTTCCGTTACGACATCAAGGGCAAGGGCGAGCTCGTGATGACGTGGCCGGTGAAGAGCACGGCGTCGCTGCGGCTGCCGAGAGGTGGAGGCGAGCGCTACGTGGTCGTCGACGACGAAGAGCGGTGGGTGGTCGCCGAGGGCAGCGCGTCGCCGGACCACGAGCTGAAGGTGGCGCTGCCTGCGGGCCGCTATCGCGTGAAGCAGGTGCTGCAAGACAAGCTGCAGGTCGCGTCGCTGACGCTCGCCGACGGAGCGAACGTCGACGCGAAGGGGCTCGCGTACAGCTCGATGCCGCTGTCGAGCGGGCTGGTGAAGGGGCCCGACCTGGTCGAGAGCATCACGCACCCGCGGCGCGCGTTCTGGTTCGTGGCGGGCAGCGCGGTGGTCGCCGGCGCGGTGTGGGCGATCGCGGGCGGCATGAACCTGTCGACGCGCGGGCAGCTCGCGACGGCGGGCCGGCCGCTGACGCGCGAAGAGTCGGCGACGCTGACCGGCTGGGCCGTGACGTCGGACGTTGCGATGGGGCTGACGGCCGTGCTCGCGCTCGCCGCGGTGTTCACATGGTGAGGCCGGCAGACAGCGTTGCCGCGCGAGCGGCACAGACGGCGAACGCCCGGTCTGTCTGCCGGCCGACCCAGAATACGGTGAGGCCGGCAGACAGCGTTGCCGCGCGAGCGGCACAGACGGCGAACGCCCGGTCTGCGCTGCTGCTGCTGCTGCTGCTCGCGCTGAGCGCCTGCACGCTCTCGGCGCCGTTCGGCACGCAGTGCGTCTCGGATCAGAACTGCGGCTGCGCGAACTGCTGCATCTCGTACCGCTGCGTGATGCTCGGCCCGGGCGTCGTCGAGCCGGAAGACGGCGGGTCGAAAGACGCCGGCGTCACCTGGCGGGTGACCACCTTCCTCGACACCGACGCCGGCCTCTCGGCGCCGACGGGGCTCGCCATCGACTCGGCCGACAACCTCTACATCTCGGACACGAACAACGACTGCGTGCGGAAGGTGACTCCGAGCGGAGCGCTCAGCACGCTCGCCTGCGGCATGAACGGGCCGGCGGGCATCGCCGTCTCGCCGTCGGGCGACGTCTTCATCGCGGACCTGAACAACAACTGCATCCGCGTGGTGCGGGCGGGCACCACGACGCTGAGCGTGCTCGCGGGCACGTGCGCGACCAACTCTCAGGCGTGCGAAGACTTCCCCGTGCCGCGCTTCGGGCACCCGTCGGGCCTCGCGCTCTCGGGCTCGACGCTGCTCGTCACCGACCTGAGCCACAACGGCGTGCGCTGGGTGCGCACCAGCGATGGAGCCGGCGGCACGCTCGCCGGCAAGGGCTCGAGCACGATGCTGCGCGCCGACGGAGCGTGCTCGTTCGGCAACACCTGCGGCAGCGGCAGCCCGGTCACGTTCGACGGCCCGTTCGCCATCGCCGCCGCCGACGACAGCACGTTCTTCGTCGCCGACGCCCGCAACTGCGCGCTGCGGAAGCTGACGACGATGCCCGGCTGCAGCGTCGCGACCGTCGGCCCGCGCGACTGCCCCTCGCTCGTCCCCGAGCGGAACATGTCTCAGCTGCTCTACCCGAGCGGAGTCGCCGCCGCCCGCGACTGGGCCACCAGCGGCGTCGTCTACGCGACCGACCGGGGAAATCACCGCGTCGCGGCGCTCGACTCCGAGGGGCGGCTCACGAACGTCGCAGGCAGCGGCATGAAGGGCTACGCCGACGGCCTCGGCGGCGCCGCGTCGTTCAACGGGCCCGACGGCATCGCGGTCGACTCGCACGGGCGGCTCTTCGTCGCCGACTCGGCGAACAACCGCATTCGCCTGCTCGTGCGGGAGCCCACGCAGTGAGGCGCGCGCTGCTGCTGCTCGTCGCGACGTCGGCCGCGTGCGTGCCCGGCGGCGAGTTCGACGGCGGCACCGCGGCAGCCGGTGGCGGCTCCGGTGGAGCAGGGGGCTCGGTCGAGGTGCCCGACGCGAGCACGGGGTGGAACATCGCGCTCTTCGCGGGCAGTGGCATGCGCGGCTCGCAAGACGGGCCGCCGGGCACGGCGCGCTTCGACGACCCGCGCGGGCTGGCCATCGACCTCGCCGGCAACCTCTACGTCGCCGACCGCGGCAATCGCTCCATTCGCAAGGTCGACCCGCAGGGCAACGTGACGACGCTGAGCGGAGCCGGCACCTTTCGCGGCCCCGACGGTGTGGCCGTCGACCGGAACGGCACGGTCTACGTGGCGGACACGCAGGACCAGTGCCTGTGGCGGATCAACGGCAGCGACGTGCAGCGGCACGCGGGCGTCTGCCGGCTCGGCGACGCCGGCTACCTCTCGTGCGTCGACATCGACCAGTACGCGGCGGGCAACCGCTTCGACGTGACGTTCGGGGCGCCGAACGGCATGGCGGTGGACCACGACGCCGGCGTGCTGCTGATTGCAGACGGGCGGCAGCGCACGCTGCGCTTCATGCCGCTCAGCCGCGGCTGGGTCGGCACCCTCGCCGGCAAGGAGGGCTACATGCACCTGTCCGACGGCGCGTGCGGCCCGAACTACTGCTGCGGCGCGACGGGCTTCGGCGGCCCAGTCATCTGCTACGAGCACGTCGCGCTGTTCCGCGAGCCGGTGGGCGTCGCGGTGGCTCCGAACGGCGACGTCTGGGTGGCCGACCGCGAGAACTGCGCGGTGCGGAAGCTGACCGAACCGCACGTGCAGGCGTGCCGCATGACGACGCCCGTCGGAGACACGACCTGTGGCGCCGGCGAGGGCTCGGTGAACAGCCCGACGGCGGTGGCCATCGCGGCCGACGGCGAGGTGTTCGTGACCGACACGGGAAATCAGCGGGTGGTGCGGCTCGACCTGAGCGCTCCGTCGACGCGGCGGGTGCGCAGCGTGACGCGGCCGAACCAGGTGTCGAACCCGTGGGGCATCGTCGCCGACTCGAGCGGCCGCGTGTTCGTCGTCGACAATGGGACGAACACGGTCCGAGTGCTGACGAGAGAGTGAACCCAGAGCCCCTCTCCCCTCGTAGGGGAGAGGGACGGGGTGAGGGGCGAAGAGCGACCGAGAGGCTTCTGCCTACGCGCTCAAGATGCGGCGCGCGTCGACGGTGCTGGTGAAGGGCTCCTGGCCGGGCTCCCAGGGCAGGGACTTGAGCGCGCGCTCACGCAGCGTCGCGTTCGACTGGGCGTCGCTCGGCACCTCGGCGATGGCCTTGCTCAGCGCCTGGTAGAGCGGGTCGTCGCGGCGGTCGGAGTCGGACAGCCGCTTCTGCAGCTCTCCGAACAGCACCTCGTCGCGCATCAAGAGCGGGTACTGGTCGGCGCGGCCCATGAGCGCCTGCTGCACGACGGCGACCGAGTCGTTGCACACGCCGGTCACTCCGTAGCCCTCGGCGTAGAGGTTCAGGTCCTTCGCCGCCTTTCCGATGACGTCGCCGAGCGCGCCCGCGAGCGAGATGGCCTTGAGCGCGTCGTCGCCCTTCACCTCGCCGTGCACCGCGCGCCCGAGCCACTTCGGCTCGGCGCTCGTGCCGCGCGGGAAGAAGCCGGTGCCGTCGGTGCCCTGGAAGTAGCGCACCTGCGAGTCGAGCTTCGGCCCGCGCGTGCCTGGCCCCGACGCGATGGAGATGATCATCTCCGAGTGCGCCGCCGGCACCACCGCCTCTTTGCCCGCGGCGTCCTTGATGCCCGTGCGCAGCATCAGCGGCGCCGGCACGTCGAGGTACTTCGGCGGGTTCGAGCCCGGCACCACCGTCTTCAGGTCGGCGAAGTTCGCGATGCGCTGCTCGAACGTCACCGTCACCTCGTGGCCGTTCGCCTTCAGCGCCTGCAGGAAGTCGCCGAGCTCCGAGTACGCCTTGCCGTCGTACTTCACCTCGAAGCGCTCGGCCTGCGGCAGGCTCGCGTTGCGCGACAGCCGGTCGAGCGTCTCGGCCATCACGCGGTTCTGCTTCACCTCGGCGTCGCCGAGCGTCGACGGCAGCGAGCCCGTGAACAGGCCCGGCGCCACCTGCTTCAGCTTCGGCTGCGGCCTCGGAGCGTCGAGCGCCGCGATGTTGCCGAGGTCGAACCCGCTCGCGAGCAGGTGCTCGCGCGGCGCGATCGGCTTCACCTTCCCCGCCTGGTACGCCGCGTTGAGCGCGAGCACTCCGTTCTGCAGCTGCCGCGGCCGCAGCTCGAAGGCCGTGGTCGCCGCCGACGGGTTCGACAGCAGCGCCGCCTGCACGTCGGGGTGCACCTCGATGCCCGACTTCGCCTTCAGCGTCGCGAGCAGCTGCGCCACCGCCGCCTGCCCGCCCGGGCTCGTGCCGAGCTGCTCGAGCACCTGCGGCAGCCCGACGGCGTCGGGGTAGCGGCCCGCCACCAGCTCGTACGGCCCCGGCGCCGAGCTCTTCAGCGCCTTCGCCACGAACGCGGGAACCTGCACCTCGTCCTTCTGGCGCGCGTCGGCCTTCTTCGGGCTCGGCGCGGTGACCTGCGCGGCCTTCGCCGCCGGCGTCTTCGCGGCCGGCTTCTTCGAGACAGTCTTCGCGGGCTGCGTCGAGGGGCGGGCCTTCACTCGGTTGGGCATGCCCCGCCTCTACTACGGCCTCGCGCGCCGTTCACTTCGACAGCGTCGGGTCGGCCTTCAGGCGCCGCGCGACGTCCTTCGACATCTTGGCGGCGAGCCGGGCTTCGGAGCGCGCGCGCTTCCTGTCGCCCGCGGCGGCGAGGGCCCTCGCGAGGTGCCAGCGCGCGTGCTCGACGTCGGGCGAGCCCTTCACCACGGCGTCGAGCACCTTCACGGCCCCCGCGGCGTCGCCCTCGGCGAGCAGCAAGATGCCCAGGGCCTGCTGCACGGTGAACTGCTCGGAGTGCGGCAGCGCGAGCGCCTCGTCGATCGCGGCGCGCGCCTCGGCGAGGCGCCCGAGCTTCACGAGCGGCCGTGAGCGACTCGCCCAGTCCCACCCGGTCTCGGGCTTCGACTTCGCCACGGCGCGCTCCCAGGCGGCGGCGGCCGCGGCAGAGTCGCCCATGGCCGCCGCGACGTCGCCGACGTGCTCGTGGTTTCCCGCCTCGGCGTCGGCCCGGGCCGCCAGCGCCTTCGCGATCTGCAGCGCCTCGGAGTAGCGCCCGAGCGAGTACAGGCACCAGCTCTCTTTCTCTCGCTCCGCCTCGCGGCGCTCCTTCGTCGCGCGCGCGAGCACGGCGAGCGCCTCGGCGTAGTCGCTGCGGTCGTAGGCCCGGCTGAACAGGTGGAAGATGCACGTGTCGTCGTCGGGCACGCGCTCGAGCCGCAGCGCGATGAACTTCTGCTGGTCGCGCGGGCGCTGCAGCTCGTCGAGCAGCGACACGCAGTAGCTGACGGCGCTGTCGGGCTTGCGGTGCCGGGCGCAGGCGTCGACCGCGTCTTCGATGCGGCCGAAGCGCGTGAGCAGCTCGGGCAGCTCATCGGAGGCCTCGAGCCAGTGCTCCTCGAGCCGGTCGTACTCGGGCGTGCTCATCGGCCGAAGCTCGAAGAGCCACTCGTACAGCTCGAGCGCGCGGCGCTTGTCGCCCTTCTTCCGGTCGTGGTTCGCCTTGTGGGCCGCGCTCGAGATGTGGCCGATCTCGATGCCACGGTAGAAGTTCGACGTGACCTTGCCCTTCTTCAGGGTGATGTCGTGCTCGCGGTCGTTCGCCTCTTTGAAGATGAGCACGCTCGGGTCACGCGCGTACTTCGCGAGCGGCTTGAGCAGGTGCTTCAGCGCCGCGATGTCCGAGGGCAGCGGCTTTGGGCCCCAGTGCAGCCCGGTGAGGTCGCCCTTCTCGACGCGCACCACGAAGCCAGCCGCCTCGAGCGCCTCGGGCAGCGCGCGAGCGGCCAGCACCTTCTCGACGTCGAGCACGAGCCGGGCCGGCTTCTTGTCGGCCTCCACGTGGCGCTTGAGGTCGCGGAGCGCTGCCACCGCGAGCCTCTTCTTCAAACCGAACAGCGACGCCAGGTGCGTGATGGGCGTGGGCACGCCCGGAAAACTACTCCAGCTGGCGCCGGTGCGCCGACGCGCCGACGGCCCACGTCACGCCGCCGCTGGTCGAGACCGCGTCGAGCGGAGCGCTCGTGTGCACGCACTGCTCCCAGGCCGCGCCCGACGTGCGCAGCACGGTGCCGGCGCTGCCCACGACCCACCCCGCGCTTCCCGTGCCGAGCGCCAGCGAGCGCAGCGGCTGGTTCGTCACCGCAGGCAGCGCGCTCCACGCGCCGTTCGTCAGCTTCAGCACGGTGCCGTACTCGCCGACGGCCCAGCCGTTGTTCGCGTCGGTCAGCGCGACCGCGTTCAGCGTGTTCGTCGTCGGGCTCGTCACGTTGCTCCAGGTGCCGCCCATGAGCTTGCGAATCGTGCCGCTCGCTCCGACGGCCCAGCCGGTGTTCATGTCGACGACGTCGACGCCGTTGAGCTGCGAGCCGCTGCCGGGCGAGCCGGGGCTGTACGCGCCGCCGCTGATTCGCACGAGCTGACCCTGCCGGCCGACCGCCCAGCCGTTCGACGCATCGACGAGGTCGATGGCGTACAGGCCCCACGCGAGCGAGTTCTGGCTCACCGTCCACGTGCCGCTCGAGAGCTTCAGCGCCATGCCGTAGACCAAGCCCGACGCGCTCCAGCTGCCGACCGCCCAGCCGTTCTGCGCGTCGACGAGCTTCACGTCATTCAGGTCGTACGCGAACGTGCCGCTCGGCGCCGTCACCTTGCTCCACGTGCCGCTCGTCAGCTTGAGCAGCGTCTGGGCGTTGCCGACCGCCCAGCCGTTCATCGAGTCGGCGAGCGCGATGCCGTTCAGCGCCGACGTCGTCGTCAGCGCCGTCGTGTCGACGCGCGACGCCGGGCACGACGGAGCCGTCACCTGGCAGTCCGTGTCACAGCTGCAGGTGCCCGTGCACGCCGCGCTCGTGTTGCAGGCACACGTATTCCCCGTGCCGCCCGCCGTGCCCATCATGCCGCCCGCGGTGCCGCCGGTGCCGCCCGCGGTGCCGCCGGTGCCGCCCGCCGTGCCCATCATGCCGCCCGCGGTTCCGCCCGTGCCTCCTGCGGTCGCGCCGGTGCCGCCCGCGGTTCCTTCCGTGCCTCCGGCGGTGGCCATCGTGCCGCCGGCCTGTCCGCCGGACGGGACGCAGACCTTCGCGTCGCCGCAGACCTGGCCGCTGCCGCAGCTCGTGCACATCGCGGCGCCCGAGCCGCAGGCGTCGTTCTCGTAGCCGGGGTGGCAGAAGCCGGCGGGGTCGCAGCAGCCGGTCGGGCAGAACGCCGGGTCGCAGGGCGTCGAGGTGGAACCGCAGGCAACGAGCAGCAGGGTGGCGAAAACAAAGGAGGTCTTCATGTCGGCGGTGAGTCGTCGCACCTGCTCCGACAGGGACATTTTTTACATCGCGGCGAAATACCGGGGCGGAAAGCCGGCGACAACGGAGCCATGGTCGCTTCGATCGGCAGCACGCGCGTCACGCCGCGGTTTCAGCGGGAGCGCTTCACTTCGCCTGCGCCGAAGCCTCAGCGCGCGGACGTGTTCGCGGCAGAGCCTCCGCCGCCGGTCATCGATGCGGACGCGGCGAAGCTGCTCAACCTGCGCCGCGGCAGCGCGGGCCCGAAGGTCCTTCAGCTGCAGAATGACCTGATCAAAGCCGGCTACCTGCCCGCCGACTTCGCCACCGGCCCCTTCGGCCCGAAGACCGAAGCCGCGCTCAAGCGCTTCCAGGCCGACCACGGCCTCTCGGCCTCCGGAGTCGTCGACGCCAACACGGTGAAGGCGCTGCAGGGCCAGAGCGTGCCGATGCCGAGCGGCGTGCCGAACGCGAGCGCGCTCGTCGGCCTGAAGCCCGGCACCACCGCGATGCCCGGCGACACGCGCATCGCGCAGCTGCACGCGGCCCTCGTCGAGCGCGGCTACCTGCCCGCCAACTTCGCGAGCAACTCGGGCTACGGCAAGCGCTACGGCGACCTGACGACGGCGGCCGTGCAGCAGCTGCAGCGCGACTTCGGCCTCGTGCCGACGGGCTCCATCGACGCCGCCACCGCGGCGGTGCTCGGCAGCACGGGCTACCCGCCGGGCAGCGGCTTCAAGGGCACGTGGCCGACGTACCCCTCGCTGGGCGCCGCGCAGGGGCCGGTGGTCATCGGGCCCGACGGCTCGCAGACGCAGCGGTTCGCGGGCGGCACGATGACGATGTCGGCAGATGATCGCCTCACCGTGACCGGCCCGCTCGGGCAGCCGCTCGACAGCCGGCAGTTCGGCACGGTGCGCACGGTCGACGAGGCGAACCTGCGCTTCTTCGTGAACCAGGAGGGCGAGACCCCGTGGTTCAAGTCGTTCAACTCGGACCACACGCCCTACGGGCCGAACGACTGCGGGCCGACGTCGGCGGTGATGGCGCTGAGCGCGCTGGGGCTGACGGCGCACCCGACGGCCGAGCAGGCGCCGTACGCCATCGACGCGATGCGCGACGCGATTCTGGGGCCCAGCAACGCGTCGAGCACCATGGGCCTCGACGCCGTGAGGCGCGGAGTCGAAGCGTACGGCGCGGTCACCACCACGCTCGACGTGCGCAAGGCGAAGAAAGACGGCACCGGCCTCGACGCCATCAACGGCGCGCTCGACCGCGGGAACCCCGTCATCCTCGGCGGCACGCCCGGCAACGCGTGGGCGAAGGACCTGAACAAGACCGGCGACTACCTCGACATGGGCGCGAGCGGGAACGCGTCGTTCGGCCACTTCATCGCCGTGCTCGGCCGCACCGACGACGGCAAGTACATCGTCGCCGACCCGCTCTCGAAGAAGGGCGCCATCGAGGTGACCGCCGAGCAGCTCGGCACCTTCCTCACCCAGTCGGGCTGGGGCGAGGCGATGGAGGTGGCGCGGCCGTAGCGTCGGCTCGACCCTGCTCCTCGCCGGTTCGACCCGGCGGTGCCGGGCTCGGTCGTCTCGTCGTCTCTGGCCTTTGCGGCGTGGAGCGCAGCGTGCAGTCACCCCGCTGCATGCGCTCCCTCGCCCTCGTGCTCGTCTTCGCTGCTGCATGCTCGCCCCCTCTCGACGCCGCCGAGGCCTCGTCGCTGCGTCAGGCCCAGCTCAACGGCGACACCGGCGGCGGAGCTCCAGGGCCGACGAGCTGCCGCACCGTGAACCTGAAGGGCTCTGCCTTCTACAACGACCTGCGCACGTACGGGCGGTTCGCCGACCGTCGCACGCTGCTGTTCAACACGCCCGGCGTCGCCGACCCGTACGACACGTCGCCCGACAAGGTGAACTACCTCGGGCTCTTCGAGGGCACCGTCGAGGTCTACGAGGTCGACGACCTGTCGATGGTGCCCGGCTCGACGGCGGGCTGCGCCTCGACCGAGTGGATGGGCAGCACCGAGATTCAGGCCGACGGGAGCTGGTCGTTCAGCGGCCAGGTCTGCGACGCGTGCCGCGATCTCGAGGGCCCGAACGAGGAGCTCGTCAACGTCGCCGCGCGCATCGTCCTGTCGAACTGCTTCGACAGCACGAAGCGCTGCTTCTCGGTCGCGCAGCCCGAGGCCGTGCCGCCTGCCGAGCACTACGACGACCAGTGGGGCGGCACCGAGTGGGCGCGCTGGTGCGGCACCGCCGGAGTCTCGAACCCGCTGCGCCTCGGCTCGGCCACGGTTCGCGACCTCGGCATCGACTTCTTTCAAGAGACGAACGCCATCGTCGCCGGCGACCCCGACGATCTCTACGCGCAGGCCGCGAGCGTCTTCGCGTCGCTGTCCGACGTGACGCGGCAGACGCACGAGGTCTACGGGGTGCCGTACGACTTCGCGCGCTGGGGCAAGGTGACGGCGTACTGGCCTTCGACGCTCGGCGCGGGCCACTCGCACCAGGGCGGCTCCGACCGCATGTGCGTCGGCCTCGGCGTCGACGACCTCTGGGTCAACGGCAAGACGCCTGCGCACGAGTACGGCCACCTCGTGAACTACTGGCAGTGGGACGGCGTCGGGAAGTGGTCGGACTACTGCTTCGACAGCGACGGCGACAGCCATGTCGACCAGCTCGACGCCAGCGGTGCGGTCGACCTCGATGGCGACGGCGATCTCGTCGACGAGTGCGCGGAGTCGCTCGCCCAGCGTGAGTACGCCACCAACACGTTGAAGGAAGGCTGGGCCCAGTTCTTCTTCCGCATGACGTTCACCGACGGCGGCGTCGGCGGCTGTGAGGTCATCGAGAAGAACGTGCCGCGCGCCGACACCTTCACCGACTTCACCGGAGCGCTCGTCTGCAAGAGCGGCCAGACGTGCAAGCAGGGCCGCCACTTCTACGACGACGTCGCGCAGGTGCTCTGCGACCTCTGGGACACGCCCGCCGACACGAAAGACGGCGCGACCGACCGCCTCGCGTTGACGCTCCCGCAGCTCGTCGACGGGCTCGGTGAGCTCTTCGCGTCGAGCTCGGCGAGCCAGCAGGCCGTGATGCAGAACGCGACCTGGGAGGCCCCCGTCACCACGTCGGCCTTCTCCATCTGCTCGCTCAGCGAAGCGCTCGCCGGGCCCAGCGTGCCCGGCATGGCCGTCGCCGAGACGCTCGCCGTCAGCCACCTCGACTGCGGTGGCTCCTGGTTGAGCTCGACCTCGACGGCACCCCACTACGGCCCGTAGGTCGCGTCGTCGCTGCGGGCGGCCGCCGACATGAGGTCGCTGCTGCCGAGGTACTTGCACACCGGGTTCCCGTTACAGGCCGGGAAGGTGGCCTCGTAGGCGGCGACGCACGTCGCGTCCCACCTCGATTTGCAGCAGCTCGGGTGCGTCTGGCAGATGATCGCCACGCAGCAGTCGGAGGTGTTGATCAGCGCCCGCCCCTCTTTGTTCGGGCTGTGCGCCCAGCACGTGCCGGTGTCGCCCTCGTCGTTCGTCGCCTGCGGCACCATCGGGCCGCGCTCGAAGCCCGGCGCCGCTGGGAACTGCGCGTCGAGGTACCAGCTGCGCAGCAAGCACTTGTACTCGTGCTTCGCTGCGTCGACCTGGAACATCACCTCGTGGCCGTCTTGAATTCCGTCGCTCAGGTGCTGCGTGACGAGCGACTGCGTGACGAGCTGCGTCGGCAGCCCCGAGACGCCGCGGCCGCGCGTCGTCGTCGTGAACCCGCTCAAGTCGAGGTCCGACGTCGTCGGCCGAAAGCCGTGGTTGTCGACGCCCAGCGGGTACATCGTGCCCACGTCGTCGCGCGGCCCGTGCGCCACCGTCGTGTCGTTGAACAGCGCCGCCGTGTCGAGCGCTCCGAACGGGAAGACGGGCGAGGCGGTCTGCACGGCGAGGCCGAGGCCTGCGGTGAAGTCGGCGGCCTTCGCGATGGGCGGCTCGATGTAGTGGTCGATGAGCCCCTGAATCGAGAGCATGAAGTTGCGCGGCGACGACGCCGTGCCGACCCGAACCATGCGCGGCGCCGTGAGCGTCGCGTTGTAGACGGGGCTGTCGCCGGCCTCGAGCACCTGCTGCGCGGTGTTCACCTGCGCGCTGCCCTCGCCGTCGATCTGCGCGCGCAGCACCGCGCCGAGCTCGGCGATGTCGCGCATGGTGTGAATGTCGTGCCCGAACAAGATGTCGCCGGGCTTCGGGTCGACCTTGTAGACGACGTTGCTGATGTAGCTGCCGTTGTGGCCGCCGAAGATCGAGAGGCCGTAGCCGTCTTGCAGCGCGTACGCGATGGGGCCGACCTGCGCGCCGACCGAGTGGCCGATGAGCGCGACGCGCGAGCCGTCGAACGGGTCGGTCAACATGCCGCTCGCGATCGCGGGGCACGTGCCCGACGTCACGTCGCACGAGATGCGCGCGGGGCAGCTCGAGGCGTCGAAGGTGATGCTCCCCGACGCCTTCCTCAAGAGGTCGGCGACCAGCGCGAGCTCGAGCGCGGCCTGCCGCAGGTTGTCGCGCATCGCGCTGAGGTTGAGGGCGTTGAAGATCTTGTCGTCTTCCTTCGGCACGCCCCAGGCTCCGCCGTTGCGAAACGAGCTCATCGGGTCGTCGATCATGAGGCCCGCGTAGCCTGCGCGCGCGAGCTCGACCGCCGGCCCCATGCCGGGCTGGTCAGGCCGCGTGTGCGAGCACGGCCCTCCGCCGAACATGTAGGGAAACGCGTCGGAGCAGCTCGAGACGCCGCCCGTGTCGACGTAGCCGTGCGACGTCGTCTGGGCCCTGCGGTCCATCAGCGGGCGATCTCCTCCTCCGCCCGAGCGCGCGAACACCGCGACCGGGTAGCCGCCCGCGGGCACCGGCTTGCGCGGCACCGTCACCCAGATGCGCGCCCTCGAGTCCATGCTCTGGAACTTGGGTGTGCTGCTGCCGGGGTCGTAGTCGAACCAGCCTCCGTGGCGAACGTACGAGCGCGGGTCGAACGCCCTCGACACCATGCACCACGGGTCGAGCAGACACGCGGCCTCGGCCGCCGTGTTGTCGGTGTTGTACGGCCGCGAGCCCGACTGGTAGTTCGGCAGCGTGATGAGCCCTTTGTAGACGCAGTAGTCGGGCATCACGCCCGCGACTCCGGTCGGCGTTTCCGTCGCCGGGTACTCGTCGGTGTCGAGGGTCAACGTCGTGACCGTCGGCGTGTGGCTCGTGCGCGCGTCGGACAGCGCGTTCTGCAGCGCGACCGTCGGGTCGGCGGTGCGGAAGACCGTCAGGCCGACCATCGTCGAGAGCAGCGAGGCTCCGCTCGGCAGCGAGGCGATGGCGTCGAGCGCCGTCATGTACGCGCTGCACGCCGCGCCCGGCGGCATGCCGTGGCCCTCGGGCCCGCGGCAGCTGCGCGACGTCGTGCGCGTGGCCAGCATGCCCGCGAGCGAGTCCGGCGCCCGGAGCGCCACTCCCGACGTGTCGGTCACCGCGCTCGTCACGACCGCTGCGTAGAGCGTGTTCGGCCGCAGCGCGACGCCCTGGTACGGCGCCGCCACGATGACGTCGTCCTGGCAGTGGCAGTTGTCGGTGGTGAACCAGTCGAGGCTCGCGCAGACGCACGCCGGAGGAATCAGGCACGCGTTGCCGTTCTCGTTGTACATGCCGGCGGCGATCGGCCCGAAGCCCGTGCCGTTCGCGGCGTCTTTGTTGCCCGTGATGAGCGGGTAGAGCTTGCCGAAGTCGGGCGACCCGACCTGCACGCCCATCAGGTACACGCTCGGCGGCACGAAGCCCGGCAGCCGCGCGTCGCCGACCGGCAGCCCGAGCGTGTTGGCGCCGAGGCTCGGGTGCGGGTCGCGCGGCGGGCCGAAGCGCGCCGGAGTCAGCGTCGGCAGCGTCGCCGGGTTGATGGTGTGGTGCGTGGGGAAATAGATGGCCGTCGTGAGCCCGAAGCCCTGCTCGGCGGGCGGCCGCATGTCCATCGAGCGCGCCATGTCGGCGTGCAGCCCCATCTGCCCCGCGCAGTCGGCGCTGTGCGGGTGAAAGGCAATCATCGAGCCGACGCGCACGTGCTCGCTCGGGTACGGCCACTTCAGAAACTCGTTGCCGGAGCCGAGCGTCTCGAAGTCCATCAGCACCTGAGACCAGCTGTTCTCTGCGCGCGCCGAAGCGGCGGTGAGCGCGAGCGTCACGACGAGGAGCCGGGTTTTCATTCGAGAGCCTTTCCGATGCCGGGGAGAACGACCGTGTAGGGCGCCGCGGCCGTGAAGGGCCGCCGCTTGCCGCCGGCGGTGCCGTCGCCGACCTCGCCGATGAGGTTGAGGCCCCAGCACCGCACCGAGCCGCCGCTCGCCACGGCGCACGTGCTCAGCATGCCGGCCGCGACGCTGAGCGCCTTGGCTCCGAGCGTGGGGCGGCCGACGCGGACGACGAACGGGCTGCGCACGACCGGGTCGCCGCCGAGCTGGTTGCGGTCGTCGCGGCCCCAGCAGCTCGCCAGGTCGTCGTGCACCGCGCAGGTGAAGCCGCTGCCCGCGCTGAGCCCGGTGACGTTCTTGAGGCCCGGCACCGGGCAGAGGTTCGGGCCGGTCTGGCCGCAGGTGTACAGCGGGTTCCCGTAGGCGTCGGCGTTGCCCGCCTGGCCGTACGTGTTCTGCCCCCAGCACTTCACGGTGCCGTCGAGCAGCGTCGCGCATGAGTGCCAGGCGCCGGCCGCGACTGCACGCGCGTTGGGCACGAGGCTCTTCACGGGCGAGAGGCGGGTCGCCGTCGTGCCGTCGCCGACCTGGCCGAAGCCGTTGAGCCCCCAGCACCACACCTCGCCGTTCGCGCGCAGCGCGCAGGTGTGCTCGTCGCCGGCGGCGACCTCGACGAAGCCGAGGCCCGTCGAGCCGGCGCGGGTCGCGAAGAGGCGGTCGGCTCCGGTGCCTTCGCCGAGCTGGCCCGAGCTGTTCGTGCCCCAGCAGTAGACGTCGCCGATGCTGTTGATGCCGCACGCGTGGTTGGTGCCGACGCTCAGGCGCACGGCGCCGCTGAACGCCGCGGTCGCCGAGAGCTTCACCGGCGCGGGCAGGTAGTGGTCGGTGCGGGTGCCGTCTCCGAGCCAGCCGCGGCTGTTCGTGCCCCAGCACGACACGGTGCCGGCGAGCGTGAGGGCGCACGCGAAGTAGCGGCCGACGCCGACGGTCGCGACGTTGCTGAGACCGGTGAGCTTGACCGGCACGTGCCCGACGTCGTCGCGCTGGCCCGTGCCGAGCTGGCCGCCGTCGTCAGAGCCCCAGCACGCCACCGTGCGGTCGGCGAGCACGACGCACGCGGTGACGTTGCCCATCGAGAGCACGGGCCCCGCGATCGGCGACGTCGCGCTGCGCGCGCCGAGTGATGAGAGACAGACCGCAACGGTGACCGCTCTGATGATGAAGCGCATGGTCCGTGCGCTGAGCAACTCTCGGGCCGCGCGCTCTTCAGAGGGAGCCCGCGCCCGCGCTGTGGACCCGGCGGCTACGCGGCGCCGGCGGCCTGTGAACGGTGCGGCTACGAATGACGAGGGCGAGGCGCCCTCTTCACGCTCGACGCTGGGCCGCGCTCAGGGCGCGCAGCGCAGCTCGACCGCGTGCCACCGAATCGAGCCGAAGAGTCGGTCGTGGGGCGCTCCGATGATGGCGGGGCCGCGCTCGTTCGTCTCGACGAAGGCGTGCTCGCCGGCGCGCGACGATGTCCATTCGTTGGCGCCGCAGATGCCCGCGGCGCGTGTATCTTCGCGCGCGATGAGCAAACGCAGCCTGGACATCTATACCGAGCCCGAAGACGTCGACCTCGACACGCTGAAGAACCTCGGCCCGCTGACTGCGCTCGCGGGCGTCTGGGAGGGCGAGGGCATCGACCTGCACCCGGTCGCCGAGGGCGGGGAAGACGAGCCGTACCTCGAGCGCATCGAGTTTCAGCCGATCGACCCGCAGCTCAACGGGCCGCAGCTGCTCTACGGGCTGCGGTACCACGTGCACGTGAACAAGCGCACCGAGAAGCTGACCTTCCATGATCAGATCGGCTACTGGCTCTGGGAGCCCGCGACGAAGGTGTTGATCCAGACGCTCGCGATTCCCCGCGGCCAGGTCGCGCTCGCGACCGGCAGCGCCGAGCCCGACGCGAAGTCGTTCACCGTTCGCGCGACCGCCGGCGCCGAGTGCTTCGGCATCTGCTCGGCGACGTTTCTGCAGAAGCACTTCCTCACGCGCTCGTACACGCAAACCATCACCATCGAGTCGCCGCGCGTCATCACGTACGAGCAGGACACTGTGCTCGAGACGCCGGGCCGCAAGCCGTTTCATCACACCGACAAGGCGACGCTGCAGAAGGTCGGTGAGGCGGTGCCGAACCCGGCGGCTCCGAAGAAGAGCAAGGGGCGCGCGAAGAAGCCGGTCGTCGCCTGATACGCTCGGCCGCGTGCGAGCGGCGCTCATCGCATGGCTGCTCGTGGGGTGCGGACCGGCGCTCGAGCCGCCTCCCAAGACCGAGCTCGTCCGCGCCGCGCTCTGGACGATGCGGGACTTTCGGCACAGCGGGTGGAAGCGTGTCCGTGTGCTCGAAGACGTCGAGGGGCTCGAGACGAAGCTACCGGGCAGGCTGACGCCGGGCACCGATGTCTGGCGAGTGATGAGTCACGATGAAATCGAACAGGAGGCGATCGATCGAATGGTGTCCATTCCGTATCTGATCTTCGCGATTCGCGAGGTGGCCGGTCTCGAGGCCGTCGTCGCGCACATCGAGTTCGAGCATCCGTATGGCGGCGTTCTGTACCTCAGCAACGATGGGCCCATGACCTGCGACGGCTTCGACGCGTCGAGCGGTGCGTGGGCCTTCACGCGGCGTGAGCTCTGCATCGAGGCGGCTCGATGAACCTCGCGCTCGTCCTGCTCGCTGCCGCTCCGGCGGCGTCGAACGCCGTCATCTGGACGGGAGGCACCGACGCCGACGAGGTGCAGGCGAAGCTCTCGGTCTGGCCCAAAGACGAGGCGCGCTGGTCGAGCCGCATCAAGCTGCAGCCGGGCTACCCGAAGCTCGTGAAGAGCGACGACGTGCCGGGCTTGAAGCCGGGGTTCCACGTCATCCTGCTCGGCGTCTGCGGGCAAGAGCGGGTGCGCGCGCGGACCCGCGCCATCAAGGAGCTCTACCCCGAGACGTACTGGCGCCCGCTCACCGCCGCTCAGCCCGAGGCGTGCCCCGAGCTCTACTGCGCGTCGTCGAACGACATGATCGCGGTGCCGGGCGGCAACGCCGTCTTCGGCTGCACCGCCGAGTCGGGCTGCGCGTCGCAGCCGCCGAAGACGGTGAAGGAGCTCGCCAGCTTCGAGATCGATCGCACCGAGGTGACCCGCGGCGCCTATGCGCGCTGCGTCGCGAGCAAAGAGTGCAAGGCGCTCACGGTGCCCGCGGGAGATTCGCTGCCCGCGTACGCGAGCTACGTGCAGGCGTGGCAGTACTGCGCCGCGCAGGGCAAGCGCGTGGTGCGCGACGACGAGTGGGAGAAAGCGGCCCGCGGCCCCGATGGCCGCCGCTACCCCTGGGGCGCGCGCAAGCCCGACTGCGGCATGGCGCAGTGGTACGAGTGCGGCGCCGCCGAGGCGAAGCCGGTCGCCAGCTTCCCCGCATGGAGCAGCCCCTACGGCGTGCTCGACCTCTACGGCGAACCCTCGGAGTGGACCGATGGGGCTCCGCTCGAGGCGGACGGCAAGAAGTACTTCCCCGTGCGGGGTGACGTGCAGAAGGAGGGCGGCCTGTGGGTGCAGAGCCACCTGCCCGGCGACTCGCTGCGGGCGTTTCGTTGCGCCCGTGCGTGCACCTGGCGTGAGGGAGCGCCGCTGCCCGTGCTTCAGCCTCCCGTCGACACCGAGGCGAAGGTCGACCCCGCGTACGCGAACCTCGTGGATCTGAAGCTGCGCGCGGCGTTCGACGCGTGGCGCGCCGAGCGCGCGGCCGAGCTCGGCGAAGGAGCCACCGTCAGCTTCCGCGAGACGATGGTGGTCGGCTGGCAGGACTTCTCGAACTACGTGCGCGAGACCGTCGGCGACGCGTGCCTCGAGGGGCCGGTGCGGCTGAAGTACGAGGGCGGGAAGGTCACGAAGACGCGCGGTGGAGCCATCGCGTGCTGCAGCAAGAAGTGCGGGCCGCCGACTCCGGCCGGAGCGGCGCTGCGCTGGGTCGAGGCGCAGCGCGCGAGCGACGCCGACCTGGCGAAGCCGTTCGTGCCGGCGAAGGGGTTCACGCACGAGGAGCGGCTGAACGGGAAGCTCGAGCACCGCAACAAGGTGACGCCCGATGCTCCCATCATCGTGTCGCCCGACCGCGACGCGCTGTCGTGTGATGCCGACTGGGACGCGAACGGCGCGGCGACGTGCCGCAGCCAGGAAGACTCGACGAGCATCGAGGTGAAGCTCAAGAAGACGAAGACCGGCGCCGTCGTCACCGGCGTCGTGAGCGACGAGATCGAAGGCTGCTAGCCCGGGTGTGCCGGAGCGGTGCAGCGGCGAGTCGAGGGTTCGGGCATCTAGGCCGTCGCGGTTCGCTTGGCGGCGCGCAGCGCGCCGACCGCGGCGACCATGCACGACGGCACGAGCACGAGCATCGCGAGCACGACGTTGTTGAGAGACTCGGCGAGGCCGGTGCCGAAGATGACGAGCTGGTTTGCCGGCGGCACCTGCCAGAGGTGCTGCGTCGTGGCTGAGATGCCGAGGCTCGCCGCGAGCAGGCCCGCCGCAACGACCATCGCGGCGAGCGTGGCGACGACGGGCCCGAGCCTTCGGTCGGGTTTCACCGCGTGCACGACCGCCGTGATGAACAGCAGCACGCCGAACAGCGCGGTCGGGAACATGCCCGCGCCACCTTCGTGGAAGAACTGCACCATGTTGTGGACCTCCTGAGACCGGATTTGGGCCGTTAGGCACCGCGCGCGGGAAAAGGTTTCGCGCCGCTTGCTGGAGCCGTGCGACGGTCGCGTCTTCCCGCGCGTGCGGTGGTTGGCTCTCGGGTTGTCGTTGCTGTGCTGCGGTCGCATGCCGTACGGCGACCCGTGCGACAGTGGCACGTGCGCCACCGGCTACGTCTGCGATACGCGCACGCCCGCGGGCTACTGCACCCGGAGCTGTACCGTCGTCGGCGTCGACTGCGGCATCGGCGATCTCGCCGGAGGCGTCTGCGCTCCGTTCGCGGTCGGCGGCGGGCTGCAGTGCGCGATGCGCTGCGGCGCGAGCACCGTCACGTGCCCCAGTGGCTCGACGTGCCGCGACATCTCCGGCGATGCCGGGACCTCGGGCTGCCTCATTTCCGTAGGCGGCTGCAGCTCGACTGACTCGAGGCATCGCCACGAGCTCGCGCCAGCTCCACCCTGCGGCCGCGAGGCGGTGGGAGAATTTCCTCTCACGCCGCCGAGGGCTCGGAGGCCCCGGTCACCCGCTCACCTGCTCACGGGGTGACACACCCTCCGAGGTGTCGCGGGCGTGGTGAGAATTTCTCTCCAAGTCCTGTCGGCCACTTCGAGGCCCGCTCACCCGCTCACCCGCTCACCCGCTCACCCGCTCACCCGCTCACCCGCTCACCCACTCACCGGGTGACTGACCCCTCCGAGCTCTCCCGGCCGTGGAGAGAGTCCCGCTTGGAGTTGCTGACCGGGTGACCTGGATCGCGACGGCTCCGTCTGCCTCCGAGACACCGCTGCGCAGTCGCGCCGCACTTCTCGCGCCGCGAGAATCTGCGCTCGCTCCGGGCTCAGAGCCCCTCGAGCAGCTTCATCTTGTCCTTCAGCCGCAGCACCCGCAGGCACGCGGCGTCGAGCTTCCCTTTCGCGACCGGGTCCGACTCCGCGAGCCGCGTCAACACGCCGATGTAATCGAGGCCCTTGTCCCAGTCTGGCGGCGCCGTCGTGAGCAGCAGATCATTGCCCGCGAGGAACGACTCCTCGAGCACCTGCTCGCTCGTGCCGCCGATGGCGTCGGCCAGCAGCTTGATGCTGATGTCGTCGGTGACCGCGAGCCACTCGCGCTCGTGCGTCTTCTCGACCAGCGCCGCCGTCACGATGGCCGGCTTCGGGCCGCGCACGGAGTAGATGACGTTCGCGAGCATCACGCCGCCGAGCACCTCGTGCGCGCGCTCGAACACCTTCACGTTCTGCGCGAGCTCGCCCTCTTTCCAGTCGGCCGTCACGAGCGCGTGGTCCGAGTCACCCGACAGCGAGCCGTAGCCCGGGTAGTGCTTGCCGATCGGCACCACGCCCGCCTCGAGCAGCCCGCGCGCGTACGCCGTCGCCTTCGCCACCACCACGTCGGGGTCGCCGCTGAAGCTGCGCTTGTTGTCCGCCATGTGCCCCGTCTCGGCGACGTCGAGCACCGGCGCGAGGTTCAGGTTGAGCCCGATGGAGCGCATCGACTCGCCCACCTTCTTTCCCCACTTCATCACCTCGCCGTCGTCGAGCTCCGCGAGCTCGCGCGCCGTCGGCATGCCCTTGAGCGTCTTCAGCGACTTGAGCCGATTCGTCGGCCCACCCTCCATGTCGACCGCGAAGAACGGCGGCACCTTCGCCCGCAAGAGCGAGCTCGAGATGCGCGCCTTCGCTGCCGCAACGTTCTTCAGCGAGTTGCCCACGAACAACACCCCGCCCACCTCGACCGGAGTCGCCTTCCCGATCTGCGGGTACGCGAGCACCAGCTGCCCCGCCCGCTCGCGCGTCGTCAGCGACTCGAACACGCGCTTCACACGCTCTTCGTCGACCTTGCGCGCGAGCGGCCGGCGCGCCGTCGGTTTGCTGACGAACGGCTCTCCGGCGTCGGCGGCGTCGGGCGCTCCGGCGTCGAGCTGGCTGAGGAGGAGGAGGAAAGCGAGGTGCGTCACTGAAGCGGCGCGCAGCATGCCTGAACGGCCGCGGCCGGTGCTACCTTTCGGAGCGTGCTCGCGCTGGTGCTGACGCTGTCGCTCGCGACCTCCGTCGACGACTACAACTGGACGCGGCAGACCGGCAACAACGTCGGCCTCGGCGTCCTCGGCGCGTGGGCCGTCGCCAGCACCGTCACCGGCGTCGTCGGCCTCGCCACCTCGAAGGACCCCCAGTGGCAGGGCGCCCACATCGCGAACGTCGCGTGGGGCGTCGTGAACATCGGCTTCGCCGTGGTCGGGCTCATTCTCGGCCTCAAGCCCGGAGCGACGCGCCCCACCCGCGACGAGGCGCTCGCCGACGGCCAGTCGACGCAGTTCACGTACACGTGGAACGCCGCGCTCGACGTCGGCTACATGACCGTCGCCGCGCTGATGCTGCTCAACTTCAAGGACCAGCGCGTGCTCGGCTTCGCCGCCGGCTCGATGGTGCAGGCCGGCTGGCTGCTGTGCTTCGACTCGCTGATGGCGCTCTTTCATCAAATCAACAACGAGCGCATCCGCTTCTGAGCGTGCTCCGGGACGTTGCCGCCCGTCGCCGTCGTCGCGCACGGCGAAGCCGATGCACCTCTACTGACGCGCCGTTCGGCAGGCCTGCACGTCGCACGCGGCCCCGTTCGGCGTGCTCAGCGCGTACGCCGGAGTCTTGTCGAGCACCGTCACGCCTCCGACCTCGAGCGTGTAGCGGTCGCCGTCGTGCAGCTCGTCTGGCGCTGCCGGAGCCGACACCTCGAAGCCGGCACGCGTCAGCTGCACCGTCGCACCGGCGAGCGGCTCGTCGAACGCGCCCTCCGCGAAGCTCGCCGTGTCGCCCCAGCTCAAGCTCGCCGTCGCGCACGCCGTGCCGCGGCACAGCCGCGCCGTCTGCTCGCTGCCCGTGAACGTCGCAGCGCCGCTCAGCCGCGCCCCCGACTCGCACGGCTTCGTCGAGCAGGTGAGCCCCGACGCCGACGACGGCAGCACGAACTGGCTCGCGATTCTGCACGCACACTCGGTCGCCGGCTCGAGCCGCTCGAACTGAACCTGTCGCTCGACGTGCACCAGCGGCGCCGCGGCCCCGTCCCGCACGTCGAGGCTCACCGTGTCGCCATCGGCCGGCACCACGTCGCTCGCCAACGTCAGCGCCAGCGACACGTTGAACGCACCATCGGCGCGGCGGCTGAGCGCGCAGCTCAGGCCCGGCTCCGTCACGCACGCGGCCGACGGCAGCGACGCCGAGCTCGACGACGTGAGCACCGGCCGCGCGATCGCGCAGCGCACGCCGTGACACACCTTCATGCGCACCGCGTTGAGGCGGCTCGGCGCGACCTCGAGCCGCGTCGAGAACGCCACCACGCTCGCGCAGTCGGGCTCGGTGAGGCACCGCATCCCGGGCGTGCCCGCATCCGCCCGAGCCCCCGCGTCGACGTGCTCGCCCGCATCGGGCATCACGTCCACCGGCGGCGGCTTGCAGGCGACGACGAGGCACAGCAGCACCAGCAGGGCAGGCGTCTTCATCGGGGCATCTCCAGGTCGAGGCGAAGCAGGGTGGGGACATGCGCGACGTCGCTCAGGACGAAGACCTCGCGCGCGGTGACGGCGAGCAGCTCGCGGTGCGTGACGTGCGGAGGCGACGCGAGCAGCGTCTGGGCTCCGGTCGCGAGGTCGAACACGAGCACGCCGCCGGCCGAGAGCCGCGCCGCGCGGCCTGACGCGACCGCGAACGGCCAGACGCCGAAGCCGAACGCCGGCACCGTCGCGAGCACGCGCCGCCGCAGGCCCGCAGCCGAGACGGTGAACGGCGAAGCGACCAGGCTCACGTCGCCGCCGCGCCGCTCGGCCCACACCATCGTGCGGCCGTCGCTGCCGAAGTCCGCCGCGCCGAGGGCGAGCTCCCGGTCGCCGGCGAAGAGCCGCACCGGCTCACCGTCGCGGTGCGCCTGCCAGAAGAGCGTGCCGTTCGCCTCGCGCAGCGCGGCGGCGACGTAGGCGCTGGAGCCGAGCGACTGGCGCGCGGGGCTCCACTGCACGAGGCCTCCGGCCGGGTCGAGCTCGATGACGCGGCCGTCGCGGGCGGCGGTGAAGCGACGCCCGGCGGCCTCGCTGCCGCGCCCCAGCACGCGCAGCGGGGTCGAGCCGATGCGGCCGGCGACGGCGGTGCCTCCGTACTCGGACAGCCGCCCCTTCACCTCGCTGTCGTAGAGGCGCCACACGAACCGGTCGCCCGAGAGCGAGGGCAGCCCGAGCGCGCAGCGCGGCGACGTCTCGAGCGCGGCGAAGTGCACCGGGCCGTCGGCGTCGGCGACCAGCCGCCACGTGCCTTCGGTCGCGACGCGGCTCAGCATCAGCGTCACGCGCCCGTCGGCCCGCGTCTCGGCGGCGGCCGCGGCGGCGATGCGAAACGGCAGCACCGCCTGCGGAGTCTCCCAGTCGGTCACCATCTGCCTGCAGCCGCGCGCGAAGGCGCAGGGCTCCCAGCGCACGGGCGCCGTGGTGCGGTGCAGCTCGATGCCGCACGCGTCGAGCGGCTGCGGACTGCCGGCGAGCAGCGCGCCGACGATGCTCAGAACGAGTCGCATGCGCTCCGCTCCGCAGGGGTGAACGAGAGCGCCGACTTCTCGACGAGCGTGGCGCCCGAGGCCGCCGGGTCGACGACGAGCAGCGCGTAGCCGCCGCCGCCCGCGATGACGCCCTCGCCGAGCGGGCCCTCGGTGTCGTCGACCGCGCTCAGGCTCGCCGTGCCGTTCGCGTCGACGGCGACGCGCGCGATGCGGCTCATGCCCGCCGAGCTCGACGTGAGCAGCACGCTGCCGTCGGCGTCGACCGACAGCCAGTGCCGCGTGAACGTGCCGCCGCGCTGGCACATCGCGAGCGTCTGCACCGCGCCGCTCTCGACGTCGATGCGCACGAGGCGCGCCGAGACCGCGCTGCCGTCGAGCAGCCACAGCTTGCGGTCGGCGAACGCGTACGTCGCCGCCAGCACCTGCTCGGGCGCGTAGCGGCCCGTGTCGACGCGGCGCCACCCTTCACCGAAGCGGCGGAACCAGACGTCGTGCAGCGCTGCGCCCGGCGTCATGCCGCCCGCGACGAAGAGGCCTCCGGCGGACTTAGAGAAGAACGCCTGGGCGCCCGAGCGCGCCGGTGGCGTGGGGCCTGCGGCGGACGCGGCGGGGAAGAACGCGAGGCCGAGCTCGTCGCCGGTGCGCAGCACGCCGTGGTCGTCGACGAGCACGCTGGCGACCTGCGTGTGCGTCTCGTCGAGCAGCACGGCGACCACGCGGTCGTCGACGCCGCCGAGCCGCGCCGACGGGTCGCTGAGCGCGAGCCACGCGCCGCGCGGGTGCTGCAGCAGCACCGCGTCGACGGCCGCGCTCACGTCACCGACGGGGCCGCCGGCGGGAGTCGACTGCGCTCCTCCGGTGGCGCTCATCGCGGCCAGCCTCCCGCCCGCCTTCACCATCACGCGCACGTGCTTGTCGACCCAGGTCGGGCCGGGGTCGCTCTTCCACCGCCAGGGGAAGGCGAGCTTCTCGACGACGCCCTTGCCGGCGAAGAAGAGCGAGTACGCGCCGTCGGGCCGCAGGTCGACGTAGTGGTTCGAGAGGCCCGGGCCGTGCGTGCCGACCTTGATGTTGCCGAGGTGGTCGACGGTGTCGCCGAGCGCCGTGTCGGCGTGGAACCAGAGCGTGCCGTCGAGGCAGGTGCCGGCGCCGACGCCGGGGTTCGTGCATTCGGGGTACGCGCCCGGCGGCGGCACGAGCATGTTCGTGCGCCAGTACGCGTCGTCGGCGAGGTAGTCCCACGTGAACGCGCGGCTCTTCTCGTCGTAGTCGAGCGCGTAGACCTGGCCGCGCGCGTCGGTGCCGAGCGTGATGCTGTGCCACAAGGTCTGCGGCGCGTTGAGCAAGAGGTCCGAGACCGCGGCGCTCGCGTGGCAGTCGAAGCCGAGGCCGGGGTTGCTCTGGCAGAAGCGCGCGGACGTCGGCACGGCCTTCGGCTGGGCGTCGACGACGGCGGTCGCCGGGTCGAAGAGGTCGCCGGCGAAGTCGCCCGCGCGGTTCCAGCTCGCGTGGAGCGTCAGCTCGAGGCGGTCGTTGACGCGGCGGCCCGCGCAGCTCTGGCCGATCTGCGGGTCGCCCGAGCAGCCGGGCCCGGTGAGCCGCTGCAGCGGCGCCGACATCGACGGGCAGGGCACCGGGTCGCACACGTCGCCGAGCACCGCGGCGCCGCGCACCTGCTCGGCGAGCGCGTTGCAGTTCTCTTGTCCCGAGTTCGGCACCTTCGGGCAGTTGTCGGCGCGCTGCTCTGGGCACGCGACCGCGCACACGCCGTCGCCGTCGTAGTCGGCGTAGCCCGCGGCCGCGTCGCACGGACACGGGCAGGCGTCGCCGTGGCCGTCGTCGTCAAAGTCGCGCTGGCTCGGGTTGAAGACGCCGGGGCAGTTGTCGTGCGCGGTGACCCAGTGGTCGCAGTCGGCGTCGTCCTGCGCCTGGCACGGGCCCGAGTAGTCGGTCTCGCCGAGCCAGCGGCTCGAGTAGCCCTGCCGCGGCGGGTGCATCTGGTTCCACTTCGCGCCGTGCGCGCTCGGCGGGTCGACGAGCTTCGACTGCAGCCAGCTCGCGGTCTGCGCGTCGGTGAGGTCGACGAAGAACGTCTTGGGCGCAAGGTCGTCGACGGCGCTCTGAATTCCGAAGACGTCGCGCGCGCCGCCCGCGCCGACGGCGAAGAGCGGGCCGCCGCTGTCGCCCTCGTTGCCGTGCGGCACACCGGTGAGCTCCCACTGTGCTCCGTTCTGCGTGACGATGCGGCGGAACCCTCCCTGCGCGGTCGCGCCGCGGCGCTGGTTCGGGTTCGCGTAGCCCGCGAAGCCGACGGTGGGCACGAAGGTGTAGTTGCCGTCGGCGATGGAGGCCTGCGGCGCCGTCAGCGACGGCCGCACGATGTTCGTCTCGAGAATCGCCTTCCAGAGCTCGGGGTCTTCGTCGAGCTGCGCGACGTCGAGGTAGGCGACCGAGAGGTCTTGAGAGCGGTCGTCGGCGACGGTCGCGACCAGGGGCCCGGCCTTGCGGTGCACCGGCGGCCTCTGCTGCGAGAGCGGCAGCGTGAAGTGACCCAGCTCGGCGTTCGCCTTCGGGCCGGTGAGGCGCGTCACGTGGCTGGCGGTGAGCAGCACCAGCGGCGTCACGAGCCGCCCGGTGCCGCCCACGACCGGCTCCCACGAGTGCTCGCGCACGTTCGTCAGGTGCACGGTCGGCAGCGTGTTGGCGTCGTCGGCCTCGTTGAAGCCGCCCGTGATGCCCTGCCGCTGCGAGCCGGTCTCGCGCTCGTCCTGCTGGGGCGTGCACGCGAGCACCGCGCAGACCGCCGTCACGTGTCGAAGGTTCATGACGGCGCTGCAGTGCAACGCGGCAGCCACCCCCGAAGCGTGCGGACGCACGGCGAACGCGCGCTCGCGAGTGACGTGCGGGGTCACTGCGGCGCGAGCGCCAGTGACCTGCCACGACACTCTGCGGCCTCGTCCCGAGGCGCTACAGGCTCAGGCCCTGCGGCAGCGTGTCGCCGAGCGCCCGCGCCTCATCGGCCGCCGACAGCTGCACCACCTCGGTGAGCATCGTCACCCAGTGCAGAGGCACCTTCGCTGCGCTCAGCGCCGCCGTCGCTCGCGCGCGCACCTCGTCGCTCACGTCGCGCGCGCGGTCACCGGTGAGGCGCGCGAGCTGGGCGACCGCGAACGGCACGTCGTCGCCGAGCGGCCGCGACAGCAGCACGTCGAGCCACTTCTCGGCGGTCTCGGGCGCGACGACGCGATGACCGCTCGCGTACAGCGGCTGCCGCGCGCCGAGCCGGCCGAGCGCCCACGCCCACGGGCCGCCGCGCACGCTCGGGTCTTGCAGCCGCTGCAGCACGAGCTCGCCGAGCCGCGCCTTGTCGAGCGGCTCGACGCGCTCGAGCGAGGCCGCGGTGCGCACCATCTCGTCGAGGCCCTCGGGCTGAATGCCCTTCGCCTTCTTGCGCGGGCCGGGCTCCAGGTGCGGCAGCAGGTAGTGGAACAGCTCGGCCTGCGCGGCGGCGGGCAGCCCGCCGGCGGAGCGGCGCCACATCACCCAGAACTCGATCCACACGGGCTTGTCCTGGTGGTGGGTGACGAGCTCCTTGAAGAGCTTCCACGTCTGCTCGGCGCGCCAGTCGTCGAGCGGGTAGCCGAAGCACGGGCGCAGCGAGAAGCCGAGCAGCTGAAAGAAGACCCGCTCGTGGTCGTCGGAGCGGCGGCGCTTGCCGGCGCCGGCGTACAGCGCGCTCCACAGCTCGCGCAGCACGGGCACGCGCCAGCCGTCGCGCGGGCCGAGCACCTTCTCGAGCGTGCGGGTCAGGTTCTTCACGTCTTTCGGGCCGACCGGCAGCGGCTTGTGGCCGAAGACCTTCTGCACCTCTGCGACGGCCTCGGCGAAGCGCGCGGGCATCGACTCGGTGACGGTGAGCGCGCGGGCGCTGGCTCCGCCGCGCAGCTCGAACTCGAGGCGCCACCGCTCGTCGACGTCTTTCGCGACGCACGACAGCTCGAGCGTGCCGATCTCGGTGAGGCCGGCCTGCAGGTTCACCTGCATCGCGCCCTCGCGCGAGCCCTTCAGCACCGTGTGAATCGGAGGCAGCGGCTTGAAGCTCTCGTCGGGCGTCACGATGGCGCCGGGCGCGTCGACCCGGTCGGAGCTCGTGCTGTGCAGCTCGAACTGCACCGGCCGCCCGAGCGTGAGCGCGAAGTCGCGGTCTTTGAGCGTGACCTGCTCGCCCTCTTCGAACCCGCGGGGGATGAGGCAGACCGCCTGCCCGCCCTGCAGCTCGACGTAGTAGGCGCGGGCGGCGCCTCCGCCGATGCGGCGGCCGAGGCCCCGCCGCGCGAGCCCGTAGTAGGCCGCGCCGCGCGCGACGGCCAGGTCGAGCGAGTCGTGGTCGAGCAGGGGAATGCGCGGCTGCTCTGGCCACCACGCCGACACCGCGTCGACCAGCGCCGCCGTCAGCCGCGGAGAGTTGAAGACGCCGCCGTTGAGCAAGATGGCGTCAGGGCGGGGGACCAAACTCCCTCTCCCCTCGTAGGGGAGAGGGCCGGGGTGAGGGGGCTGTTGAGCGTCTGCCGAAGCCGGCCGCCCCTCACCCTGTCCCTCTCCCCTACGAGGGGAGAGGGGACTTTCTCCCACCGCGTGCGCGCTCAAGAACGCCGCGAGGTGCCGCGTCATCGCAGCGTCGGCGGCGTACGGCAGCCCGAGCTCCTGCAGCGCAGCCGAGCGCGCCGCCTTCACCGGCGCATCGCCGAGCGCGCACTTCGGAAAGAACCCCTCGACGACGAGCTGCTCGACCTCGTCGCGCGTCAGCTCGGAAGAGACGGTGCCGCTGATCAGCTTCGAGCCCTGCGCCGCGACGCTCAGCGCCTGCTTCTCGGCGGGCGACGCGCCGAGCAGCGCCTCCTTCGCGACGCGGGCGGCCTGCGTGAGCTGGGTCCACTGCTGCGCCGAGAGCCGCCGGCCGCCGAGCTTCTCTTCGACGCGCCGGGCGAGCGCGGCGTCCATGTTGTCGCCGCCCAGCATCAGGTGGTCGCCGACGGCGACGCGCTTCATCGCGGGCCCTTCGGGCAGCGCCTCGACCTGCACGAGCGTGAAGTCGGTCGTGCCGCCGCCGACGTCGACGACGAGCACGCGGCGCACACCCTTCAGCGCCTCGGTCAGCCGCGAGCGGTGCCGCGCGGTGAAGTCGTAGAACGCGGCCTGCGGCTCCTCGAGCAGCGTGAACTTCTCGAGCCCCGCCTTCTTCGCCGCGTTCACGGTCAGCGCGCGCGCGACCTCGTCGAACGAGGCCGGCACCGTGATGACGACCTCCTGCGCGGCGAGCCGAGCGCCCGGGTGCTTCTCGTCCCACGCGGCGGCGAGCTTCTCGAGCAGCTTCGCGCTCGCGTCGACGGGCGACAGCTTCGCCACCTCGGGCGGAGCCCCCCACGGCAGAATCGCCGCCTGCCGGTCGACGCCCGAGTGACACAGCCAGGACTTCGCGCTCGCCACCAGCTTCGTGCTCGCCTTCGTGCCGAGCCAGCGGGCCGCCTCGCCGACGACGAGCGGCTCGTCGAGGTAGAGGCACGACGGCAACAGCGGCCGCTCGGCGACCTCGCCCGGCCGGACCTCCTGCTTCACCGCGAAGTCGCGAACGGCGGCGCTCGCGCCTTCAGACGGGTCGACGTACGCGAGCGCGCAGTTCGAGGTGCCGAGGTCGATGCCGACAATCATTCGGCCGGCTCGTTAACACGAACGGCTCAGTACGACTGTTTGCCCTGCGGCGGCCGCGGCCGAACGTCTGCGAACGCCTCGGCCCACGAGTTGCCCTGCCCGATGAAGGTGCACGCGGGGCCCAGGCGCCCGTCACCGACGACGAACCGGTACCGCGCGAGGCGCCCCGGCCCGCTGCGGCCCTTGTAGAGCGTCTCGTCGCGCAGCCTCACGGCCCCGCTCGAGCCCCAGCGGCGCTTCGCTTCGAGCTCGGCCTCCCGCTGAGTCACGACAGCACCCGGGCCGGGCGCGAACGACGCGTGGGGTGCGACGACTCCGTAGGGACGATGACCATGGCTGCTTTCTCCAGGCCGATGGGCGTCGACGAGGTGACCCACCCGTACCACAGCATCCACGAAACGGCACGGCGGGGGCCGGCCGGCGTCACGGGCCCGCGGCATGCACCCCAGGTTCGAGCCATGCCGAACGTCGCGACTCCAGCCGACTTCGTCGCCGCCCGCCGCGCGAAGCTTGCGCAGTCGCCCTGGGCCTCGCTCTTCCGCGCCGGTGCCTGGGCGGCGTTCGCGGTGCTGGCGCTGATTCCCGTGCAGGCGGCCCTCTTCGCGGCGCACCCGCCTCCGCCGACGGTGCTCGGGCACTTCGAGTCGCTGCGCGCGCAGCCGCTCGTCGGGCTGTGCAACCTCGATCTGCTCTACCTCGTCACGATGGCGCTGACCGTGCCGCTGAACCTCGCGCTCTACGCGGCGCTCAGGCGGTACAGCCCGGCGTGGATGCTGCTCGCGCTGGTGTTCAACCTGATGTCGACGACGATGTTCTTCTCGTCCGGCGCCGCGTTCGAGATGCTCGGCCTGAGCCACCGCTACTTCGCCGCCGGCTCCGACGCCGAGCGCGCCACGCTGCTCGCGGCCGGCGAGGCCGTGATGGCGCGCTACCAGGGCACGGCGTTCGACGTCAGCTACGTGCTCGGCGTGGTGCCCGCCGTGGTGATGAGCGTCGTGATGCTGAAGACGGCGGTGTTCAGCCGCGCGACGGCGTGGTGGGGGCTCGCCACCGGCGTGCTCATGGCGCTGCCGCCGACCGTCGGCCTCGCGGGCATGGTCGCAGCCTTCGCGTCGCTGCTGCCGCTGAGCGTCTGGCTGTTTCTCTGCGGGCGCCGGCTGCTGCGCCTCGCTCAGCCCTCGCGCAGCCGGTAGCCGACGCCCGGCTCGGTCAGAATCAGCTTCGGCCGCGCGGGGTCGGCTTCGATTTTCTTGCGCAGCTCGGCGAGGTGCACGCGCACGTAGTGCGTGTGGTGCGCCGCGCCCGGCCCCCAGACCTCGCTCAGAATCTGCCGGTGCGTGAGCACCTTGCCCGCGTGCTGCGCCAGGTACGCGAGCAGCCGGTACTCGATGGGCGTCAGGTGCACTTCGACGCCGCCGCGCAGCACCACCCGCTTCTCGAGGTCGAGCTCGAGGTCTCCGAACGTGAGCTTCGGCTCGGTCGCCGGCTGCGCGGCGTGCCGCAGCGCGACGCGCATGCGGGCGAGCAGCTCGTTCACGCCGAACGGCTTCGTCAGGTAGTCGTCGGCGCCGGCATCGAGCGCCTTCACCTTGTCTTCCTCTCGCCCGCGCGCCGACAGCACGATGATGGGCACCTTCGACCACTCGCGCAGCTTCGCCGTCACCTGAAGGCCGTCGGCGTCGGGCAGCCCGAGGTCGAGCAGCACCACCTCGGGGTTGTGGCTGCGCGCGAGCAGCACGCCCTCTTCGGCCGTCGTCGCCTCGACGAGGCGGTAGCCGTGCGCTCCCAGCGACGCGCGAATGAAGCGCCGCATCTCGGGCTCGTCTTCGACCAGCAGCACCACGGGCCCTGCGGTCACGGCTGCTCCTTCGGCACCGGCAAGGCGACGCGGAAGACGGCGCCGCCGCCGTCGCGGTCGAGGGCGACGATGGTACCGCCGTGCGCCTCGACGATGCCCTTGCAGATGGGCAGGCCGAGCCCTGCTCCCGAGACGCCCCGGCTCGGCCCCCGGTAGAACTTCTCGAACACGCGCTCGCTCGCGCCCTGGGGAATGCCCGGGCCGCGGTCGGCGACGTCGACGACCACTCTGTCTTCCACCACGCGCGCGTCGATGTCGATGGGCGAGAGGGCCGGCGTGTACTTCGCCGCGTTCTCGAGCAGGTTGATGAGCACCTGCTCCATCAGCAGCGGGTCGACCTTCAAGAGCGGCAACCCCGCAGCGAGCGACACCTTCACGGGCCGCCCCGCGAGCTTCGCCTCGAGGCGGTTCAGCGCGCTGCCGACGAGCTCCTCGAGCGGCACCCACTCGCGCTTCGGCTCGAGCGCGCCCGACTCGAGCCGCGTCATGTCGAGCAGGTTGCCGACCAGCCGCTCGAGCCGCTCGGCCTCGTCGACGATCGACCCGATGAGCTCCGAGCGCTCGGCCTCGGGCAGCGGAGCCGACGCGTCCTTCAGCGTCGTCGCCGCTCCGGTGATGGCGGCGAGCGGCGTGCGCAGGTCGTGCGACACCGCCGACAAGAGCGAGCTGCGCAGCTCTTCGGTCTTCGCGCGCAAGCTCGCGGCCTCGGCGTCGGCGGCGAGGTGCACGCGCTCGAGCGCCGACGCCGCCTGCGCCGCCAGCGTCTCGAGCATGCCGCGCTGCTCGGCGCTGAGCGCGGGCTTGGGGGCGAGCAGCAGCGCCACGACGCCGATGGGCCCCGACGGCGTCTTCAGCGGAGCGCACACCGCCTTCGCGCCCGGCAGCGTGTCGGTGCCGAGCCCTGCGGGGCGGCCGTGCTCGGCGACCCACTGCGCGACGGCGAGCTCGGCGGCGTCGAGGGTCGTGCCGATGGGCCAGGCGGCTGCGGGCGCCAGCGGCCCGCCGTACTTCAAGAGCACCACCGCCGGAGCGTCGAAGCTGGTCGCGATGTGGCGCGCGGTCGAGGCCGCGGCCTCGAGCTCCGAGGCGGTGATGGCGAGCTCGCGAGACAGCGCGTAGAGGGCGCCGGTGCGCTCCTCGCGGGCGACGGCCTCGCGCTCCTGCCTGCGAATGCGCGCGGCGAGCGTGCCGGCGACGAGGCCGACGCCGAACATCATGACGAACGTGAGCAGGTACCGGGCATCGGCGACGGCGAACGTGTGCGAGGGGGGGACGAAGAAGAAGTCGTAGGCCGCGACCGAGAGCGCGGCGGCGAGAATCGCGGGCCCGCGGCCGAAGCGCACCGCGGTGAAGATGACGGCGAGCAGGTACAGCATCTCGAGGTCGGGCACGGGCAGCAGCAGCCGGATGCCGAGGGCGACGCCCGTCGTGACGACCGGCAGCACTGCGCCGCCGACCCAGGCGCTCGCCGGAGCCTTCTCGGGCTCGGCGGGCTGCGTGCGCGCGGCGTCGGGCCTGCGGTCTTCGTCGCCCGAGATGACGTGCACGTCGATGTCGCCGCTGCCGCGCACCACCTCGTCGAGCAGCGAGCCGCGCAGCCGGTCCCACAGGCGGGAGTGCGTCGGCTTGCCGACGAGCATGCGCGTGACGTTCGCCTTGCGCGCGTGCTGCAAGAGCGCGTCGGCGACCGACGTGCCCGCGAGCCGCACCACCTGCGCGCCCAGCGACTCGGCGAGCTTCAGGTGCTGCTCGAGGCGCGTGCGGTCGGCCTGGCTCATGCGGGCCGGGGCGAGCGACTCGACCCAGACGGCGCTCCACGGAGCGCGCAGCCCCGCGGCCATGCGGCGCCCCGCGCGAATGAGGCGGGCCGACGCAGGAGCGGGCCCGACGCACACCATGACGCGCTCGTTCGCGGGCCAGGTGCGCGCGACGCCCTGCTGCTCTCGCCAGGCGAGGACGTCGACGTCGACGCGCTCGGCGGTGCGCCGGAGCGCGAGCTCGCGCAGGGCGAGCAGGTTGCCGCGCTGGAAGAAGCCGCTCACGGCGCGGGCGATCTGGTCTGGGAGGTAGACCTTGCCCTCCTTGAGGCGGGTGAGCAGCTCCTCGGGAGCGATGTCGACCAGCTCGACCTCGTCGGCGCGCTCGAGAATGGAGTCGGGCACCGTCTCGCGCACCTGCACGCCCGTAATCTGCGCGACGACGTCGTTCAGGCTCTCGACGTGCTGCACGTTGAGCGTCGTGTAGACGTCGATGCCCGCGTCGAGCAGCTCGACCACGTCTTGCCAGCGCTTGCTGTGGCGCGAGCCCGGCGCGTTCGTGTGAGCGAGCTCGTCGAGCAAGAGCAGCTTCGGCTTGCGCGCGAGCGCGGCGTCGAGGTCGAGCTCCTCGAGCTGCTTGCCGCGGTGCTCGAGCCGCTTCTTCGGCAGAATCTCGAGCCCGAGCGTGAGCGCGCCCGTGTCGTAGCGGCCGTGCGTCTCGACGGCGCCGACGACGACGTCGGCCTTCTGGTCGACGAGCTCGCGCGCGACCTGCAGCATGCGGTAGGTCTTGCCGACGCCGGGGGCGAAGCCGAAGAAGATTTTGAGCTTCGCGCGGCGCTCGCGGGTCGCCTCGGCGCTGATCCGCTTCAGCAGCACGTCGGGATCTGGGCGCGGCTCGGTCATCGACGGAACCGAACGCATGACGCATTCCACTCGGAGGCGTCAATGCGCTCCTGCGCCCTTGATGATTTCTTGAGGCGTCGAGCGCGCGGTTGAGCTCGAGCACGTTGACGCGCGGCTCGCCGAGCACGCCCAAGGGCGCAGCGGCCACTTCGAGGTCGACGCGCACGACGCGGAGCTCATCGCCCGCGCGATGCACCGCTGGGGCTTTTCGGCTACGAAGGCGGCGGTCCCTTGGGTTCCTGCCCCAACGAAGACGTGCTGCTCTCGTTCAACGAGCGCAGGCTTCCGGCGGCGACCGCCGAACAGGTGAAGTCGCACCTCGACGGCTGCCCCGACTGTCGCATCATCGTCAGCGAGCTCGCGCGCAGCGACTCGCCCGAGCCCGAGGCATCCCTGCCGCTCGCGCGCGGCCGCTCGATCGGGCGCTATCTGGTGCTCGAGCAGGTCGGTGCGGGCGGCATGGGTGTCGTCTACGCCGCGTATGACCCGAACCTCGATCGCCGCGTCGCGGTGAAGCTCTTGCGCGACGCCGGCGGCGAGAAGCAGCGCGCCCGCCTCGTTCAAGAGGCGCGTGCCATGGCACGCCTCAGCCACCCGAACGTCGCGCAGGTCTACGGCGTCGAGACGCTCGACGACCGCGTCTTCGTCACGCTCGAGTTCATCGTCGGCGAGAACGCCCGGCGCTGGGCCGAGGCCGCGCGCTCGGTCGACGCAGTGCTCGACGTCTTTCTGCAGGCCGGCCGCGGGCTCGAGGCCGCCCATCAGGCCGGCATCGTCCACCGCGACTTCAAGCCCGACAACATGATGGTGCGCGCCGACGGGCGTGTGAGCGTGCTCGACTTCGGGCTGGCGAGGCCCACGGGCGTGGGCGTCGCCGCGGGCTCAGCGGTCCCCGCCGGCTCGAACAGCCTCACCGAGACCGGGACCATCATGGGCACGCTCCGCTACATGCCGCCCGAGCAGCGCGCGGGGTTGCCCACCGACGCACGCGCAGACCAGTTCGCGTTCTGCGTCTCGCTTCACGAGGTGCTGTTCGGCGCACCGCCCGGCGAGCCCAACAAGCGTAACCCACGGGTGCCGGCCCGCCTCGTCCGGCTGCTCGAGCGCGGCCGCAGCTTCGAGCCGGAGCGCCGCTTCCCAGACATGCACGGTCTCTTGTCGGAGCTGCAGCGCGTGCGCGCGCCGCGACGGCGCTGGGTGCCGGCCGCCGCCGCGCTCGTCGCGCTCGCTGGCGCCGGAGCGCTCTGGGCATTGGCACCGGGCGCCGGCCCGTGCAGCGACTCTGCGGCGGAGCTCGCGCAGGCGTACTCCGCCGAGCAGCGCGCGCAGCTCCTTCAGTCGGGCCTCGAGCCCGCAGCCGCCGCGGCGCTCGACACGTATGGGCAGCGCTGGGCCGAAGCGCACCGAGTCGCCTGTGAGGCGACACGCGTTCACGGCACCCAGTCGGAGGAGCTGCTCGACCGCCGCATGTTGTGCCTCTCGGCGCGCCGGGCCGCGCTCGGCGCCACCGCGCGTGCGCTACAGACGGGCGGCGCTTCGCTGCAGCGCGCGCCCGTCGCCATTTCGCAGCTGCCGCTCATCGACGACTGCTCCGACGCTCGCTGGCTGCTCGCCGCAGTGCCGCCTCCGGCCGACCCGAAGGCGCGCGCGACGCTCGACGAGGTTCGCGAGCGGCTCGCCAGCGTGCGCGCGGTCTTCGAGCTCGGGCGCGTCGACGAAGCCGTACCGCTCGCAGCCGACGTCGTCACTGCGGCCGACTCCTTGCACTACGCGCCGTTGCTCGCAGAGGCCTTGAGCCTGCAGGTCGAAGTGCTGCGCACGAGCCTCGACACGACCCTCGTCGTGCCCGTCGCCCGCCGCGGCGTGAGAGCGGTACGAGGGCCAGGAACAAACGCCGCGCGGCGTGCAGGCGTGGCTCTGGAGACGCATCGCGCTGACGCACCTCAACGCCAAGCAGCTCGACCTCGCCGACGCCGCGTCGAAGCGCGCGGTCGAGATCGCGGAAGCCGACGTCACCGGCGCGAGCCAGCTCGAGCTCATGCTGTCGGCGCGCGCCGACGTGTTGACTGCCCGCGGCGCCTTCGACGAGGCGCGCGCGGCGCTGCTCCGGTCGCTCGTGCTCGCGCGTCACCTCGGCAACACGCGCAGCATCGGCGTCAGCCTGCTCACCCTCGGTGAGCTCGAGTCCGCGGCGGGCAACCTCGCCGCCGCGGAAGACTGGTTTCAGCAGCTCGTCGCGAGCGTCGAACCGCTGCCCGACTCGAGCCTCTACTACGCGCAGGCGCTGTCGTTTCTCGGCGACGTGCAGCTGAAGCGCGCCGACTATACGAACGCGCTGCGCACACTGAAGAAGTCGGCGACGCTCCTGGAGCGCCTCGGGCTGCGCGATGACTCCGGCGTCACTCCGGTCTACATCAACCTCGCCGAGGCCGAGCTCGCCGAGGGTCGACGCGCCGACGGAGCCGCGAGCATCGCCCACGCCGTCGCGATTCTCGATGCCTTCACTGCCGACCCGCGGGCCGTCGCCTCCGACCGGTTCAACGCCGCATGCGTGCTCTGGAAGCTCGACAAGAAGAAGGCCGTGCAGCTCGCGAAGGCCGCCCGCGACTCCAGCGACGGCGCGAGGAAGGCAGAGATGGAGCAGTGGCTCGCGCTGCACCCGTGAGCTCGCTCCGACGAGGTCAGGTCGAGGTCGAGGAACTTTGACCGACCGAAAACGCACAGGGTCGCGGTATCAGCGTGAAGCGAGAACCCCATCATCACGGCGAGCCGGCCGCGCCGGGCGGGGGCCGGCTCCTCGTCGAGCGGCAGACGCGACTGCGCCGACTTCGCCTGGAGCGCTTCGCACTCGTCTTCGAGCCACGCCACGCCGCGCGACTCAAAGTCCGGCAACAGTTGAGCGAGCGCGCGCTCGAGCACCGCGTCGATGACCTGGACAGACCACGGGGTCTGAGGGGCGGATCGACAATCGGGCGGCTGAGCCTCTTCTTGAAGGCCAGCTGATGGCCCTCGTTGTCGGGGTCAGGGCGCTGTGGCGGCTGGGTCATGGACGCCCGAGCGTTCTAACGCGTCCAGCGCGAGGTTGAGGCGCTGCACGTTGACGCGCGGCTCTCCGAGCAGGCCGAAGGTCCGGTCTTCCGTCTCGCGGTCGACCAGCGCGCGCACCTCGGCCTCGGTCAGCCCCCTGAGCCTCGCCACCCGCGGCACCTGGTACAGCGCTCCTTGCGGCGAGAGGTGCGGGTCGAGGCCGCTCGCCGACGCCGTCACGAGCTCGACGGGAATCGGCGTCGTGTTGCCCGGGTCGAGCTCTTGCAGCGCCTTCACCCGGGCGGCGACGGCTTGCGCGAGCGCAGGGTTCAGCGGGCCGAGGTTCGAGCCGCTCGACGCCGCGGCGTTGTACGGCGGCGTGGTCGCCGAGGGCCGGCCGAAGAAGTCGCGCGGCTCGCTGACGGCGCGGCCGACGAGCGACGGGTCGCCGTTCGCCTGCACGGGAAACGCGAGCTGGGCGACGCCGGTGACGAGCGCCGGGTACGCCGCGCCGGTGAGCAGCGTGAAGAGGAAGAGCAGCGTGAGCGCAGGGCGAATCATGAGACCCCCAGGGCGAAGAGCAGCGAGTCGAGCGCCTTGATGAAGGGGAAGGGCAGCAGCACGCCGCCGAGCCCGAACACGAGCACGTTGCGGCGGAGCAAGAGCGGCGCCGGCAGCGCGCGGTACTTCACGCCGCGCAGCGCGAGGGGAATCAGCGCGACGATGATCAGCGCGTTGAAGATGACGGCCGCGAGCACCGCGGTGTGTGTCGTGTGCAGCCCCATCACGTTGAGCGCCTGCAGCGCCGGGTACGTGCCCGCGAACGCCATGGGGATGATGGCGAAGTACTTCGAGATGTCGTTCGCGATGCTGAACGTCGTGAGCGCGCCGCGCGTCATCAGCATCTGCTTGCCGACCTCGACGACCTTGAGCAGCTTGGTCGGGTTCGAGTCGAGGTCGACCATGTTGCCGGCCTCTTTCGCAGCCTGCGTGCCGCTGTTCATGGCGACGGCGACGTCGGCCTGCGCGAGCGCCGGAGCGTCGTTGGTGCCGTCGCCGGTCATGGCGACGAGGTGGCCCTTGGCCTGGTAGTCGCGAATCATGCCGAGCTTCTGCTCGGGCGTGGCCTCGGCGAGGAAGTCGTCGACGCCGGCCTCGGCGGCGATGGCGGCGGCGGTGAGCGGGTTGTCGCCGGTGATCATCACCGTGCGGATGCCGATGCGGCGCAGGTCGGCGAAGCGCTCTCTGATGCCGCCCTTCACGATGTCCTTCAGCTTGATGACGCCGAGCACGCGCCGGCCGTCGGCGACCACGAGCGGAGTTCCGCCGCCCTTCGCGATGTCGTCGGTGATGGCGCGCACCGCGGCCGGCAGCTCGCCGACGAGCTTCGCGATGGCGTCGGCGGCGCCCTTGCGAATCTGGCGGCCGGGCAGGTCGGCTCCGCTCATGCGCGTCTGGGCGGAGAACGGCACGAAGGTGGCGCTCAGCTCGTGCACGTTGCGCTCGCGCAGGGCGTGCTTCTCTTTCGCGAGCACGACGATGCTGCGACCCTCGGGCGTCTCGTCGGACAAGGACGAGAGCTGGGCGGCGTCGGCGAGCTCCTGCGTGGTCACTCCCGGAGCCGGCAGAAACTCGGTCGCCTGCCGGTTGCCGAGCGTGATGGTGCCGGTCTTGTCGAGCAAGAGCACGTCGACGTCGCCGGCCGCCTCGACGGCGCGGCCCGACATGGCGATGACGTTCGCCTGAATCATGCGGTCCATCCCCGCGATGCCGATGGCCGACAAGAGCCCGCCGATGGTGGTGGGGATGAGGCAGACCAGGAGCGCGACGAGAATCGTCGTCGGCACGATGGAGCCCGCGTAGGCCGTGAACGGGTGCAGCGTGACGGTGACGAGCAGGAAGATGAGCGTCAGGGCGGCGAGCAGAATGTCGAGCGCGATCTCGTTCGGCGTCTTCTGCCGCTTCGCGCCCTCGACCATCGCAATCATGCGGTCGAGGAAGGTCTCGCCCGGCTTCGCCGTGATGCGCACCACGAGCCAGTCTGACAGCACGCGCGTGCCGCCGGTCACCGCGCTGCGGTCGCCGCCGCTCTCGCGAATCACCGGAGCGCTCTCGCCCGTCACCGCGCTCTCGTCGACCGACGCGACCCCTTCGATGACCTCGCCGTCGCCCGGCACGAGGTCGCCGGCCTCGACGAGCACGACGTCGCCCTGCGCGAGCCGCACGCTGGGAACTGCTTCCCAGCGCGCCGTGGACCCTTCCGGGCTCTGCCCGCTCCCAGGCGCGCCAGGCTCCCACGCGCCCTTGCGCGGCTCTCTCAGCTTCTTCGCCGGCACCTCCTTGCGCGCCTTGCGCAGCGTGTCGGCCTGGGCCTTGCCGCGCCCCTCGGCCATGGCCTCGGCGAAGTTCGCGAACAGCACGGTGAACCAGAGCCACAGCGACACGGCGAGCGTGAACGGCTCGTGGTCGAACACGAACAGCGCCGTGGTGAAGGCGCTGCCCACCTCGACCACGAACATGACCGGGTTCTTCACCATGCGACGCGGGTCGAGCTTCTTGAACGAATCGACGACCGCCCGGCGCACGATGGGGCCGTCGAAGAGGGGGCGGGGTTGGGTGCTCATTTGAACAGCTCCAGGTGCTCGACGATGGGGCCGAGCGCGAGCGCGGGCACGAACGTCAGCGCGCCGACGAGCACGATGGTGCCGACGAGCAGGCCGACGAACAGCGGCGTGTGGGTCGGCAGGGTGCCGGCCGACGGCGGCACGCTCTTCTTCTTCGCGAGCGAGCCGGCGATGGCGAGCACCGGCACGATGACCCAGTACCGGCCGATGAGCATCGCGAGCCCGCCGGTGACGCAGAAGAACGTGCCGCTCGCGGTGAGGCCGCCGAACGCCGAGCCGTTGTTGTTGGCCTGCGACGAGAACGCGTAGAGCAGCTCGGAGAACCCGTGGGCGCCGGGGTTGCCGAGCGCGCCGGTGGCGGCCGCCGTCACGCTCGCGAGCGCGGTGAAGACGAGCACCGCCGCCGCGGGCAGCAAGATGACGAGCGACGCCATCTTCATCTCTTTCGCCTCGATCTTCTTGCCCAGGTACTCGGGCGTGCGGCCGACCATCAGGCCCGCGATGAAGACCGCGATGAGGGCGTAGACGAGCATGCCGTACAGGCCCGAGCCGACGCCGCCGAAGATGATCTCGCCGAGCTGAATCAGCCACATCGGCACGAGCCCGCCCAGCGGCGTGAAGCTGTCGTGCATCGCGTTCACCGAGCCGTTCGAGGCCGCCGTCGTCACCACCGCCCACAGCGAGCTCGACACCGTGCCGAAGCGCGTCTCTTTGCCCTCGAGGTTGCCGAGGCTCTGATCGACCGCGGGGCCGAACAGCGGGTTGCCGTGGCTCTCGGCCCAGAGCACGAGCGCGAGCAGCGGCACGATGACGATGAGCATCGCCGCGAGCAGCGCGACGCCCTGCCGCACGTCCTTCACCAGCTTGCCGAACGTGAAGCAGAGCGCCGCGCTGATGACGAGAATCGACAGCATCTCGAAGAAGTTCGAGAGCGGCGTCGGGTTCTCGAGCGGGTGCGCCGAGTTCACGTTGAAGAACCCGCCGCCGTTCGTGCCGAGCTGCTTGATGGCGACCTGCGAGGCCGCCGGCCCGACCGCGACGCCGTTCACGTACGGCCCGAACGTCTGCACCACGCCCTGCGAGACGAGGAACAGCGCGAGCACGAGCGACAGCGGCAGCAGCACGTAGAGCGTGCTCTTCGTGAGGTCGACCCAGAAGTTGCCCACGGTCTGCGAGCGGCTGCGCGTGAAGCCGCGCACCAGCGCGACGAGCACGGCCATGCCCGTCGCCGCCGACACGAAGTTCTGCGTCGTCAGCGCGAGCAGCTGCGTGAGGTACGAGAGCGTCGTCTCGCCCGAGTACGCCTGCCAGTTGGTGTTCGAGCCGAAGCTGACGGCGGTGTTGAACGCGAGCTCGGGCGGCACGGCGCCGAAGCCGGCCGGGTTCAGCGGCAGCGCGCCCTGCACGCGCTGCAGCGCGTAGACCGCGACGATGCCGAACAGGTTGAACAGCAGCACCGCGTACGCGTACTGCTGCCACGTCTGCTCGTCGTCGGGCTTCACGCCGGCGAGCCGGTAGAAGAGGCGCTCGACGGGGCCGAGCACGCGCTGCGCAATCGCTGCGTCGCCCGAATAGACGCGCGCCATGAATGCGCCGAGCGGCACGGCGAGCGCGAGCAGCACGCCGAAGTAGACGGCGCTCTGAACGAACGCGTTCACGAGAGCTTCTCCGGGAAGAGCAGCGCGAACAGCAGGTAGCCGAAGAGCCCGAGCGAGAGGGCGGCGCCGGCGATGACGAGGGCGGGCATGGCATCACGTCCTTTCGCAGAGCTTCACGAAGCCCCACGTGAGCGCGAAGAACCCGGCCAGCACGGCCAGCATGAGGAGGTCGTTCACGCCTTCAACATGCGCCGCGGCGGATCAAGGCGGCGTCAAGAAGGGCGCGGGCTCAACTTGACGCCGTCTTGATGCGGCAACGGTCACGTTGGCGGCACCATGCTCTGCACCGCGCTGTTGATCACCGCGCTCGCCCAGGCCGACGAGCCCGACGCCGGGCCCTCGCTCGAAGAGCGCGTGCGGCTCCTCGAGGAGCGGCTCGCCGCGCAGGCCCCCGACGCCGGTGAGCCCGCGCCGCCGCCGTCGCCGGCCTCCGACTATGCGCCCGAGAAGGTGCCGTTCGCGTTCGCCGACTTCTCGTGGGCGCCGGCGAACAACGGCGGCCCGAACCGGCCCTTCTCGTTCGGCCCGTTCACCGGCGAGTTTCGCGTCGACGCTGCCTACCACCACAGCTTCGCCGAGCCGCAGGACAACACCCTCTCGGGCTCGTCCGAGGTGTTTCGCCACGGCGAGTTCCAGCTCACGCAGCTCGGGTTCGGCGGCGACTTCTATTACAAGGGCGCGCACGGCCGGCTGATGACCCAGTTCGGCATGTACTCGCAGACGACGCCGCGCAACGACCCGAGCGCGGCGCGCGGCCAGTGGCGGCTCGACGACGCGTACCGCTACGTCTCGGAGGCCTACGTCGGCTACCACTTCGACGTGCAGCACGGCGTCAACGTGCAGGCCGGCATCTTCATGTCGTACGTCGGCCTGTGGAGCTACTACAACTTCGACAACTGGACGTACCAGCCGTCGTACGTGAGCTCGAACACGCCGTGGTTCTTCAACGGCATGCGCATTCAGTGGTTCCCGAACGAGCACCTGAAGATCGAGCCGTGGCTCGTGAACGGCTGGCAGGCGTACGGCCGCTTCAACAACGCGCCGGGCGTCGGCCTGCAGGTTCAGTGGCGGCCCACGCACTGGTTCCAGCTCATCTCGAACAACTACGTCGGCACCGACACGCTGGGGAACCCCGACCTGAAGCGCGTTCACACCGACGACAGCGTGATGGCGAAGGTCTACGACCGCCCCGAGGGCTTCTTCAGCCGCGCCGCGGCGTCGCTGACGCTCGACGCCGGCTGCGAGTGGGGCCAGCTCGCCGGCGCGGGCGTCGGCTGCAGCGACCGCTTCTTCCTCGGCTTCATGGCGTACGCGCGCCTGTGGTTCCTGCAGAACCGCGTCGGCTTCACCGGCGGCGGCGGCGCGATTCAAAACCCCGGCTGGTACCTCGTGCTCGTGCCGCCCATCAACGGCGCGACCGCATACTCGGGCTCGCCGTACCTCGACACCGCGACGCAGTACCGCGCGTGGGACCTGCAGCTCTCGCTCGACTTCCACCCGATTCCGTACGTGCAGCTGCGCGCCGAGTTCAACCACCGCGCCGCGAACGTGCCGTACTTCAGCGGCAGCGGCGGCGTGACGCCTCCGGGCGGCAACACGGGAGCGCCAGGCTCGGTCGTCGCGGGCTGGGCGCCAGACCTTCGCTACACCGAAGACCGCGTGACGTTCTCGATGGGGCTGAAGCTCTGAGGTTCGTCTCAGCCGTGCACGAGAGCCCGAGCAGCCGCGTGACGTCCTGTCGTCGCGGGCTTGCACCGCGGTCGCGAGTCCTGACGCGAACTTGATGTGAGGCGCGCTCAGATTCTCTGCATGAAGGTCGACCGCAGCTCGCGTTCGCTGTTCGGGGTGTTGTTCGCCGTCCTCACACAGCTCGGCGCGTGGTCGCGCGCCGCGCCGGCCGCGGAGCCACCGCGCCGATGAGCCTCGGTCATCAGGCGCCCGAGCAGCGCATCGCCGTCGCGTTCGCCCGCACGATGTTCATCATCGCGGTGGTGACGTTGCTCGGCTGGCTCTTCTCGAAGCCCGAGGGCGCGAGCGAGTCGAAGGGCGACTCCACCGCGGTGGACGGCGGCGCGAAGAGAATCGAAGACCCTCAGTGAGCGGGCACGAACGGCACGCGCAGGTCATGGCAGAGCACCTCGGCCGTGTGCCGCCCGGAGCGCAGCGCGTACCCGCGCGACGCCTCGGTCTCGACGTACGCGGCGCTCAGGGCTCGTCGACGACCGCGAACGCCACGGTGGTGCTGAGCAGGTCATCGAGGTCGACGCCGCCGTGCTCGACCAGCGCTCTCCACGCGACGGTGCCGCTCTTCGACTGCTCCGGCGCCAGCCGCAGCGCCTCGACGCGCAGCTTCGCGCCGGCGGTGCGGTCTTCGAACCCGCCCGGCGGCCCGCTCAGCGTGAACGAAGGCTCACGCGGGTCGACCACGACCGTCCACCGCGTGAGGTCGGCAGCCTTGAACGTCACCACCAGCGCCGACTCGTCGGTGAACGCCGTCGCGGGAAGGCCGAACGTCCGAGCCGCGGGGCTCCACGTGCCCGACTCGGGCAGCGCGGCGAACGCGGGGAAGTCGATGGGCGTCGCGCCCGTGGGGTCGAAGCCCAGCCCTGCGCCCTCGATGCGCACGACGGCCCCTGCGGTCGCGACCCGCGGCGGCAGCGGCGTCGGTCGGGCCGAGCGCGCCCAGATGGCGGCGACGTACGGGAGCTCCTCGAGCCCGTGATGCGGCGGAGCCGAGCGCAGCCGCACCCGCCCCGACCCCATCGGCCCATCGAGGCGGCCGTCGCCGTTCGAGTCGAGGGCGAGCCCGAGGCCCAGAGGCGAGAACCCGCGCTCGGGCACCAGGGCACCGCCGAGCACCACGGCGCTCGTCAACGGCGCCCCCTGGAAGCGAGGCAGCTCGGGCACGCGCAGCACCGTCACCAGCCCGAGCCGCACCTGGCTCCACGGCTGGTCGAGCGCGGTGAGGTGCGAGAGGTCGACGCTGCCGTCGGCGCGCACGACTGAAGGCCGCACCGAGTACGCGACGTCGCGCGAGACGGACGAGCCGAACCTGCGCAGCTGGGGCTCGAGCATCGGGAACATCGCGCTGAGCCCGTCATCGTCGTCGAGCCCGAGCCCCTCGACCGCGAACTGCTTCAACGGAAACGCTCCGAGCGGAACATCGGCGGTGAATGCCCACGCAGTGCGCGTGCCGCACTGGCCGGCGACGGTCGCCGCCTCGTCGCCGAGGCAGACTCCGGTGGCGCCGAACGAGTGTGCCTGCTCCTTGATGGGCTGCCCCGCGAACGACGCGTAGACGCCGGAGCCGAGGCCGGCGGTCGTGTCGACGAGGGTGCCGACCTTCACGCGCGTCGCGATGCGCGGCCCCTCGAGCGCCGCGCGCGACACCTCGGTGAACGAGTGACCGAACGAGAGCCCCAGCGCGCCGAAGAGCACGCTCGACGTGAGCGGCGCCCCGGTGACGGTGCCGCTGCGGCCTCCGTACGAGGTGGCGCTGCGGCGCAGCGGCAGGGCCAGCGCGCGCGTGCCGGTGACGACGTCGTAGCCGGCGACGGTCAGCCAGTCGAAGCTCGGGTGAAAGGCGTTCACCGAGACCTTCCCGCCCGTGACGCCGCTCAGCCGTGCGAAGCCGGCGGTGCTCGTCGAGCCCGTGGCGAGCGTGCCGCTGCTCGAGGTCACCACGACCGTCGCGCCCGTGACCGGCCTCGAGGTCGCCGCGTCGGTCACCACGACGTCGAGCTGGCCGAGCGGCACCGGCTCGCCGAAGACGAGCGCGCGCGCCTCGCACCTGATGCCGGCGAAGCTCGCGCGCACCGCGGTCACCGGTTGCGAGTCGTTCGCCGTCGCGCGCACGTCGAACAGCGCCGACGGCCCGCTGGCGCCGGTGAGCGTGAACGTCGGGGCGACCGCGCTCCACGTCACGCCGGTCGAGAGCACCACCGCCGAGCCGTCGGTGCTCCGCGCGAGCACCGTGAAGCGCTCGGTCGAGCCGCTGCGGGCAGCCACCAGCGAGGGCACGACCTCGCAGCTGCCGACGGCGGACACCGGCGGCGGCGTGACGCATGCACCGTCGCGGCACACGCGCTCGGCGCCGCAGTCGGCGTCGCGGCCGCACTGCGCGACTTCGCACAGGCCTTCGTCGCAGTTGCAGCCGAGCGGGCCGTCGCACTTCTCGAGCGCGAACTCGCCGCGCTCCGCCGCCGTGCACCCTGCCTTCGAGAGGCACGCGGGCTGGCACTGCGACACGACCGTGTTGCAGAAGAAGAAGCGGGAGTCGGGGCAGTCGCTGTCTTCCCAGCAGGGCGGAGGGCCGCTGCCTGCGTCGGGGCCCGTGGTGCTCAGGCAGGTGCACGAGGTGACGGCGAGAAGGGCAGGCAGCAGCATCGCGCGGCCAGCAAGGCCGAGGCGTGGGGAAAGGGTCATGGCAACCGGTTGATGACCGCCGCCCGGGACCGTCGCAATTTTGTCCGCTCACCCGCAGACGTTGGGCCCGCCGCCCCCGCACTTCTGGGGCAGGGTGCAGCGGCCGCACTCGAGCACCCCGCCGCAGCCGTCGCCGATCTTCCCGCAGCCGGCGCCGAGCTCGGTGCACGTCTTCGGCACGCAGGTGCCGTCGCCGCAGCCGTTGGGGTCGCCGTCGCCGCCGCAGGTCTTCGGAGCCGTGCACTCGCCGCAGGCCTGCCACCCGCCGCAGCCGTCGTCGGCCTGGCCGCACGTCGCGCGCAGCGCAGCGCACGTCTGCGGCACGCACTTGAAGACCTTGTCGTCGAGCGACAGGTCCAGGCAGGCGCACCCCAACAGCACCACCACGATGCAGCGCCGCGCGAGCGTCAGAGCGCGCCTCCCACCGCGACGCCGCCGGGCCCGGGCACCACGAGCCACGTCGTGCCCGCGGCGATGGCCCCGAGCGCCAGCAAGGTCATGGCCCAGGAGCCCGGGTACAGCCAGCCGAGCGTCGCGAACTCGGCCCGCGTCACCGTGGGGTTGTTCGCCTCGGCGCCGCCGGGCTGCTGTCGCTGCACCCGCTGGTAGACGTACACGCTCCAGACGAGGCCCGCGGTGCCGGCGGCGACCGCTGCGGCGCCGACGCCGATGAGCGCGTACGCCGGCCGGCGCGAGGGCTCGGGCCGCGCCACCACCGCCGGCTCGGGAGCGCGCGTCGCCGGCTGGAGCTTCACCACCGCCGGCGCGTCAGCCGGCGCCACCGCGGGCTCGATCGACGTCGCGAGCGCCGGCACCTCGAACGCCAGCGTCGACGAGGGGCCGACCTGGAGCACTCGAGCCAGCGGCTCGTGGCCCGGCGCCGAGACCGACACCTGCACCTCGCCCGCGTCGACCGGCACCGACTGCGGCGTGGCCCCGAGCTCGATCGAGACGCCGTTGACGACGACGGTGAGGCCGTACAGCGGCGCGAGCGCCGAGAGCGCCAGCCACGACAGGCGGGGCTTGAGCGCGGCGGCCCGCTCGGCGGCCACCTCGGCGCGGCGGGCCTCGTGGTTGCGCTCGGCCCACGCCGTCGCCTCGTTGAAGTGCAGCCACGCGGCGGCCAACCTGCCGACCTTCTCTTCGCAGTCGGCGAGGTTCATCAAGGTGCCGAGGGCGGGGTCGGCGGCGTGGCTCTTCTCGAACAGGGGGCAGGCCTCGG
>JBGALX010000066.1:0-16675 GCA_044223505.1 Myxococcaceae bacterium | reverse complement strand
CACGTCGACGAGCCCCGGGTGCCGAATCGCGTTTGCGGCGCGCGCCTCCTCGAGCAGCCGGCGCGCCACCTCGGCCTTTGCCGCCGGCTCGGGCTTGAGCACCTTCAGCGCGACGAGCCGGCCGACCGTGGGCTCGGTCGCGCGGTAAACCTCGCTGAAGGCGCCGGTGCCGATGAGCTCGTGCACGCGGTAGCCGCCGACGTCTCGACCGACCAGGGAAGCGGCGTCGCCCGGAGCCTCGCTGCGCACGAGCTCGGCGGCGGTCTTGCGGCAGCGGGGGCACTCGGCGAGGTGGCCGGTCACCTGGGCCCGGGCAGTAGCATCGAGCTCGCCGGCCACGTGAGCGACGAGCTGCTCGACCTCGAGGTGCATGCGGGCGAATTGTAGTCGGCCCGCACGATTTGTCGGGCTCGACCGACTCTCTGGGCGATGCCGCGATCGTCCGCCGTCGAGCCGCCAGGCTGCCTTCTGCCGGGCCGCGACGTAGACTCCGAAGCACCCTCGTGCAGACCCCGGCTCAGTGCTCTGCTTGCGGCACGCCCCACGAAACTGCGGCGACCTGCCCGGCGGGCCCGGCCGACACGCCGGGCGCTCCCACCTCGGAAGAGGTCGACCCCATGGTCGGCATGAAGCTCGGCGAGTACCAGCTGCTCGAGCGCATCGGCCAGGGCGGCATGGGCGTCGTGTACCGGGGCGTTCACCCGGTCATCAAGAAGCGCGTCGCGGTGAAGATTCTGCGCGGCGAGCTGGCCGGCGACGCGGGCCAGGTGCAGCGCCTGATGGCCGAGGCCGAGGCGGTGAACACCATCGGCCACCGCGGCATCGTCGACATCTTCGGCTTCGGCCGCACACCGCTCGGCAACGCCTACGTGGTCATGGAGCTGCTCGACGGCGAGCCGCTCTCTGCGCGCCTGCGCGAGCGCGAGTGCGCGAAGGGCATGCCCGTCTCGGAGGCGGTCGACGTGCTGAGCCAGCTCTGCGCCGCGCTCGCGGCCGCCCACCACAGCGGGGTGGTGCACCGCGACCTCAAGCCCAGCAACGTCTTCATCGTTCGCGAGACCAACGGCGATCGCTTCGTGAAGCTCCTCGACTTCGGCATCGCCAAGCGGCCGAACGACTCGGGCAACCCGCTCACGCGGCCCGGCACCGTCGTCGGCACGCTCGAGTACATGTCGCCCGAGCAGTGCCGCGGCGAGACGGTCACCGCGCGCAGCGACCTGTACGCGCTCGGTGCCATGGCATTCGAGATGCTGACGGGCCGCCGCATCTTCACGGCGCGAAACGAGCTCGACCTGATGCGCGCCCAGGTGGAAGAGCGGCCGGTGCCCGTGCTCGAGCTCCGCGCCGACTGCCCGCCGGAGCTCGCCGCGCTCGTCGCCGAGCTGCTCGAGAAGGCGCCCGAGCGGCGCCCCGCCTCGGCGCAGGAGGTCGGCGAGCGCCTGCGCAACATCGGCGGCCAGCTCGCGACGCGCGCGCTGAACCCCAAGCCTCGCCCGCGACGCTCGAGGCTCGTGCCCGCGCTCGCAGCCTCTGCCGCGGTGCTCGTCGTCGCAGCAGCCGTCACCGTCTACCTCGTGGGTGGCGCCGCGCCCGTGCCCAATGTGGTCGACGCGCCCGAGGTCACCGCCCCCGCAGCGCAGGCCGCCGTCGAGCCTCCGCGCCCCGAGCCCGCGCCCGCGGCAGAGCCTCCTCGCCCCGAGGTCCCCGCGAAACCCGCAACCGAACGGGCGCGACCGATCGCCCGCTCGCGAGCTCGAGCGTCGAAGGTCGCCGCGTCTCCGGCGCTCGCAGCTCCGCCCGCGGCGACGCCCACCGCCGAGCAGCTGCGCGCCGACATCGTCGCGCTCGAGCGTGAGCTCAAGGCCGCGAGCGAGCCCGACCCCAGCGCGCTGCTGCTCTTGAACACGCTGCGGCTCAGGGCCTCGGGCGCTCCCAACGACGAGCAGCGCCTCGCCATCGCCCGATCGCTCGATCAGCTGAAGAGCAACCTCCAACACCCGTGACCGCGCTTCGCCGGCTGCACCGGTTCTATGGCAGGCTGGCAGCCGCCCCATGCGCCGCCTGACCCTCGCGTTGCTGTGCTGTGCGAGCACGACGTGGGCGGCCGAGCCGAGCGTCGGCGTGCTCGTCGGCCGGAGCACCGGGCTGCCCGCCGCACGCTCGAAGGAGCTCGCCGCACTCGCGTCGCGCGCGCTGCTGCAGAGCGGCGTGCCCGTGGTCGCCGAGCGCGAGCTCGAGCGGCGCATCGCGAGCCTCGGCGTCAAAGACCCCTCGGTCTGCGGCGGAGTCGGCGCGTGCCTGACCCAGCTGATCGGTACGCTCGGGCTCAGCCACGCGGTGGTGCTCTCGTTCACCGCCGCGGGAACCGACGTCGCCGTCGCCGCCGAGGTGGTCGACTCGACCGGCGCCCGCCGCGCGCAGTGGGGTGCGGTGCTGGCGGCCGACAGCGCCGTGCCGGTCGAGGAGCTGTTCGTCGCGCTCGCCGAGAAGGTGAAGGCGGTGATGCCGGCGCCGGCGCCAGTCGAACCGCGCACGGTCGAGACCGCGCCGCCCGCCACCGTCGAAGCCGCACCCGCTCCGGCGACGAGCCGCATCGGGCGCTTCCTCCTCGGCATCGCGCTCGGGTGCGCGGTGGTGGGGGCAGCGCTCGCAGGCGTCGGGTTCGCGACGTACACCGAGCTGAGAAACGGCGCCGACCTCGGCGGAGGGCTCAAGGGCTCGACGCTCACGTTGGGTGTCGCGCAGCAGCAGCTCCAGACCTCGAACGTGCTGCTCGGCGTGGGCGGGGCGGTGGGGGTGCTGGCGTTGGGCTTCGCGGTCGGAGCCGTCGTGGCATGGTGCGCTTGCGCCGTGCCGCGCTCGCGGGCGTCGCGCTCGCGCTCGGTTGCCTGCCGCTCCCCGCCGACGTGCGCTACCGCTGCGACCCCGACGGCGGCTGCCCCGTGGCAGGCACCGTGTGCGACGGCACGTACTGCCGCCCTCCGGCCGAGCTGACTGCGGGAGGAGAAGGAGGAGGAGGAAGCGGGCTCGCGGGAGGAGTCGCAGGAGGCTCGAGCGGCGGCGGCGCGACGGCAGGCGGCGCGACGGCGGGCGGCGCGACGGCGGGCGGCGCGACGGCGGGCGGCGGCTCGGCCGGCGGTGCGGCGCCGGTGGTGCGCCGGTGCTGGCCCGACGGAGGAGGCTTCGACGCGAACTACGTCTTCGTCACATCGCAGGCGTACTCCGGGCAGCTCGGAGGCTTGAGCGGCGCCGACGCGCTCTGCCAGGCGCACGCAGACGACGCGGGGCTGCCGGGGCGCTTCGTCGCGTGGCTCGCGGTCACCGACGCGGGAATACACCCGCGCTTCGACGGCGGCCGCGGCTGGGCGCGGCCCGACGGCTGCCCTTTCGGCGACACGTTGGAGTCGGTCACGCTCTCGCCTCGCATCTACTACCCGCTCGCGCTCGACGAGCACGGGCAGGCGGTCTCGCACGTCGACGCGTGGACGGGGGCGCACCGCTCGGGCAACCCGACGGCCACGCCGGGCCAGACCTGCGCCGACTGGACCTCGGGCGAGGCCGATGCCGGGGCGGCGCGCACAGGCGTCGTTGCGAGCAGCGGCGACGACTGGAACGACAACCTCAACCGCCCGTGCACCCTGCGGCTGCCGCTGTACTGCTTCGCCGTCGACCGCGTGACGCCCGTCGCCGCGCCGGCGCCTCCGCAGCCGAGCCGGTTCGCCTTCGTCTCGACGGCTCAGCTCGCGCCCGACAGCGGCGTCGCCGCATTCGATCAGCTCTGCCGCGTCGAGGCGACCCGAATGCAGCTGCCCGGCAGCTACCGCGCGCTCCTCGCCACGAACGCGGCCAGCGCCGCTTCGAGGTTCGACGCCGGCGGCCCGCCCTGGGTGCGGGTCGACGGAGTCGTCACCGCCTGGCGCGCCGACGAGCTGTTCGCCGGGCCGCGGGTCGCGCCCATCAACCGCACCGGCGACGGCGGCGCCTACACAGACTTACGCGCGTGGACGGGCGCGGCCACGCCGCTCAACCCGGGTTCCGGCACCTCGTGCTCCGACTGGACGTCGGGCACCGGCGTCGGGTTGTTCGCGCTCGTCAACTACCTCGACAGTCGGTTCTTCTCGTCGAGCTCGCTCTCGTGCGGCACGCGGCTGCCCGTCTACTGCCTTCAGGAATAGCCGGCCCGCACGTTTTTTCGCCGGGCCCTGACTCCCTCGTGAACTCCAACCCTCGAGGGTGCAAATGCGCGTGATGTCGAGCTTCTGCGTGGTGGTGTCGTTGGTGGCCTGCGGCGGCGGCCGGGTCGAAGGTCAGCTTGCGGGTGACTGCAGCGACGGCGCCGACAACGACCTCGACGGCCAGTTCGACTGCGCCGACCCGAACTGCAGCGGCTCGACCGTCTGCCAGGGCGGAGGCACGGCCGGCGGCAGCGGCGCGACCGCAGGAGGAGCCGCGACGGCGGGGGGCAGCGGCGCGAGCGCCGGCGGAACCGCCGGCAACGGTGGCAACGGTGGCGGTGGAGGCGCTGGAGGGGGCGACTCGACGTTCTGCTCGAGCGTCTCGGTCGCGGGCACGTTCACGCTGTGGCTGCCGCGCTACGACGTCGGCTGCGGCACCGGCAGCGTGCCCTACAACCAGATCATCCGCTGCAACGTCACCCAGACGGGCTGCTCTGCGTCGGCCGTCTGCGCGATGGAGGACGGTTCGGGCTTCGGCAACTTCGCGGCGACGCTGCAGCCGCGCGCGGGCGTCTCGGCGGCGAGCGCGGGCGTGAACGGCGCCATCAGCTACGACTTCGAGTGGTACTGCGACTCCCTGAGCTGCTCGACGAGCAACCCCAACAGGCTGAAGGTTCAGCTGATCAGCGCTCGCGGCTCGTGCACGCTCGAGGGCAGTCGGCTGTGAGCCCGAGGCGCCGGACAGGCTCAGTCCCACCCGCGCAGCCGCACCCTCGCGCCGCGCACCCACTCGCGCACGAGGTCGCGCTTCAGCGTCGCGAACACCATCGCCGCCAGCACGAGCAGGCCCGCCGCCGACAGCACGACGAACCCGACGCGGTAGTCGCGCAGGCCCGCGTTCACGAGGTTCGCCACCACGTCGAGCGTGAGGAAGAGCGTGCCCATCGCGAGGTACGCGCGAATCTGCATCAGCATGCCGGCCGCGACGCCGATGAGGCACACGCCGCCGAACACCACCGCGTACGTCGCGTCGGCCGCGTCGCCGAGCTGAAACGACAGCTTCACCGCCGCCGGCGCGTACAGCAGAAGGCCGCCGATGAACCGCGTCGCGTTGCGCGACGCCGGCAAGAGCGACTTCTTGAACAGCTGCGCGAGCACCAGCAAGAGCAGCCCCAGCGGCGCGAGGAAGATCTCGACCCCGCTCAGGCCCTGCGACAGCGCCAGCACCAGCAGCGCCAGGTTCGCCGACACCGCCGCGAGCGCTCCGAAGAAGCGGTTGTGCTCGACCGTCGCCAGCACCGCGTAGAGCAGCGAGCTCGCCGCCGCGAGCAGCGCCGTGTCGCGCGTCGCCGACGACGGGAACACCAGCGCCACCACCACCGGCAAGAGCGCCGCGAACGCCCGCGTCGCCTTCGCCACCGGCGCCACCCCGCCCCGCCGCGCCCACACGGTCACCCCCACCAGCACGAACCCGAAGCCGAGCCCGAACACCGCGTCGAGCGCCGGGTCGAGGTCTCGCCACTGCGCCTGCACCAGCGCGTAGCCGCCCACCACCGACACCTGCGCCGCCCACGCGTGCCGCCCCGTCTTCGTCTTCATCGCCGCGAAGAACGAGACGACGAACAGCGCCGCCAGCGCCGCTCCTGCGGTGCCGAACGCGGCCTGCGACGGCGCGCCGGCGCCGATGAAGATGGCGAGCAGCACGCCGCACAGCGCTCCGACGACGTCGCGCCCGAGCGCGAAGCCCGGCCTCGACGACGTCAGGTGCGCCCCCACGACCGCCGCCGCGAGCGCCAGCGCCTGCGGCCCGCCCTCGAGCACCACCAGCCGGCCCCACACGAAGTCGCCCATCACCACCGCGCGCACGCTCGGCTCGAGGAAGACCGCCACCGCCGCCGCGAGCGTCAGCGCGACGTCGACCGTCGCTCCGGCCTGCGTCCACCGCTGCAGCGCGCCCGTCCACCGCGTCGAGGCCGTGAGCTGCGCCGCCGCGATGAGCGCGAGCACCACCGGCACCGCCCACGTCAGCGGCCACGCGCTCCACAGGCCGCTCGCGCTCGAGCCCGCCACCGACGGCAGCGCCGCGTTCGCGTCTGCGGCGCCTCCCGTCGCGAGCGCCCACACCAGGCCCGCGACGCCGAGCAACGTCGCGGCCACGTGCGCGCGCGCGAGCCTGCGCTCCTGGGCCGCGGCGTCGGCGTCTGCCGGCCGCAGCACCCGCGCCGCGATGACGGCGAGCCCCGCGGCCGCCAGCGACGGCCCCGCCCACAGCGGCACGAACCCGCTCGACACCGCCAGCGCCGCGTGGAGCGCGGCCCCACCGAACAGCCCCATGCGGCCCGCGGCCTTCTTCTCGCCCGCGAACCGCAGCAGCAGCGCCGCCGCCACCACGAAGCCCGCCGCCGCGAGGCGCGGCTGTACGAGCGCCGCGGCGAAGACGAGGAAGCCCGCCCGCTCGGACCAGGCAGAGAGCAGCTTGCCGGGCACCGGCTGCGCCGTGAGCCCCCCGGTGTCGAGCAGCCACTTCGACACGAGCGCGCGCGGCGACGGCAGCGACGCCAGCGCAGCGAGCACCGCGTACGCAGCCGACAGCACGGCGACGCCGCGGGCAGCGCGCTCCCAGACGAGCACGGCGAGCGGCGCCGCAGTGACGCGCAGCCACGGGCCGGTGCCCCCGACCTGCGCGAGCTCGGGGCCGAGCAGGGCCGACTGCGCTCCGGCGCACGCCGCCGCCGCGACGAGCACGCCGAGCCCCGCGGACAAGAGCGGCGGCAGCGAGAACGAGCGCGCGAGCAGCACGCACGCGAGCGCGCCCGCGACGAACAGCAGCGGAGGCGCCGTCACCCAAAAGCCCGTCGGGTCCGCTCCGCCGACGAGCACGCCCTCGACCGCGCAGAGCAGCCCGAGCGCCGCGACGCCCGCGTGCGGGACCCAGTGGTACAACGGGCCCTGGCTCTCGTTCTCGAGCCACCTCGCGAGGCGCGGGCCCCACCGCCGCAGCGCGACGGCGAAGAGCCACAGCGCCGGCACGATGAACGTGAAGCGCAGGCCGACCACCTGCGGCGGCAGCGGGCGGCCGAGGCGGTTCGCCAGCGCGACGAGCACGACGAGCCCGCCGGCCGTGCACCACGTCGCGAAGTGACCGCGCGCGCGAAGCGACGCGAACCCGCGCGTGAAGAAGGCGACCAGCGCGACGCCGAGCGTGCACGCCGCGCCGAGCACCTCGGCGGGCCGGTTCGCCTCGACGATCGCGCCGAGGAAGAAGACCGTCCGCAGCGCCGAGAGCGCCGCGAACACCAGCGCCGCCGCCGCGAAGCCGTCACCCCAGAGCAGCCGGCCGGTCGCGGCGAACGGCAGCCGCACGAGCCCGAGCAGCGGCCGCGCGCGCTCGGCAGGGGCAGGCGCGGCGCCGCGCACGAGCGAGAGCACGGCGAGGGCCAGCGCGGCGGCTCCACCGGCGGCGCGCTGCTGCGTGCCGGCGTAGACGGCGGCGCCGAGCACGACGGCGGCGGCGAACGAGACGGCGCGGCTGCGATCGACGAAGGCCCGCGCGAAGAGCACGACCGCGACGCCGCCCGCGGTCTCGTACAGCTTGAGGCTCGGCTGCAGGCCCGAGAGCACCGCGAAGGCCACCAGCGCACCGGCGAGCAGCGCCGCCGCGAGCGAGACGTCGTCGAGCGGCCACGTGTCGCGGTCGTGCGCCGGGTGCAGGCGCAACGCTCGCCCCGCAACCAGGTACGCGGCCGCGGCGGCCGTGAGCACGAGCGGAAACGCGGCCGGCGTCGACCAGGCCTCGAGGCCCAACAGCGCCGCGGCGCCGCCGACGTAGTGCAGGAGGTGAAACGGCGACGGGGAGCGACCGGCCCCCTCACCCCGGCCCTCTCCCCTACGAGGGGAGAGGGGGCTCAGATGTGCAACGAGGGCGACGAGAGCGGCGGCGATGCACGTCGCTCGCAGCGGCGGCGCCTCGAGCAGGCGCGCCGTCACCACCGCGCCCACGCCGAGCAGCGCGCCCCACAGCGCGAGCAGCACGCCGTCGCGCTGCTGCTCGGTGAAGCGGCCGGCGACGAACAGCAGCGCCGCGACCGCCGCGGGCCCGAGCATCCACCCCGCCGGGTCGCGCCACTCGAGCCGCGCGACGAGCATCGACGCCAGCACCGCCAGCACGACCGCCGGGTGCACGGCGTGTCGGCGCTGGTGCCTCACCACCGCGAACGCCGAGGCCGCGATGAGGGGGATGAGCGCGGCGAGCGTGTCGGCGCGCCGGTCGGCGCCCACGTCGACGGCCAGGGCGCCCGCGAACGCCGAGACGCCCGCGGCCGCCGCGAGCGCCAGCGCCACGACCTCGGCCGCAGGCGCCGCATGCGGGTACGCCTTCCTCACGTCGGCCGACGCGAGCGCCGGCGCCACCGCGACCGCGCAGCAGGCCGCCCAGCCGGTGAGCGCCGCGAAGCCGAAGCTGCCGAAGTCGAGCGGCACGGCCGGCAGGCCCGGCGCTCCGACGACGGTGAAGATGCCGAGCGCGACGAGGCCGTAGAGCCCGAGCGCGAGCGCGGCGACGCCGCGGCGGGCCGCGAAGCCGCAGGCGGCGACCGAGGCGAGGGGCAGCGCGATGCGCAGCTCGGGCCTGAGCGTCGCCATCGACAGCGGCAGCTCGGCGAGCAGCGACGGCATGAACGCGAGCCCGAGCGCCAGCGCGTCACCCTCGAAGCGCCGGCCGAGCGTGCGCAGCGTGAACGCGCAGACGCCTGCGGCGGCCGCCGCGGCGACGACGCCTGCGGGCAGCGACAGCGCGACGAGGGCCGAGAGCGCGGCGAAGACGACGGGCAAGAGCGTGAGCGCGATGCCGCCGAGCACGCGGCCGGCGACGCCCGACTTCTTCGCGACGACGCTCGACAGCCCGACGAAGCCGCCGTGGTACGCGAGCAGCGCGCCCGCGACGACGAGCAGGCGCGGCACGCCCCCGAGCGCGAGCCACGCCTCGCGCACGCCCATCACCGAGCCGGCGAGCACGAGCAGCGTGCCGATGAACCACCAGACGTACTCGCCGATGACCGAGCGCAGCGACGCGTCGCCCTCGTCGAGGTCGGCGAGCGCGTGCAGGCCGCCGGTGAGCGCGGCGGTCGAGCGGTCGCCGAACAGCGCTCCGCCCGCTCCGGCGGCGGCGTCGCCGGTCGAGTCGTCGGCGGCGTCGGGCTGCCGCTTCCAGTCGTCGCGCTCGCGGAAGGCGCGGTCGAGGCTGTCGAGCCAGGCGGGCCTCAGCGGGTCGCTCTCGGGCACCTTGCCGGCGAGGGCGTCGGCCCGGGCGGCGAGGCTCGGCTCGGCAGGCCGCGGCGGCTGAACGTCGGGCAGCCCGGCGTCGAGCCGCGCGTGGGTGGCCTCGTCGAGCGCGCCGCGCTCTCGCCACCACCGCAGCTGCTTCTTCAGCTTCGCGGCGACGAGCTGCTCGAGGGCCTCGGGCGTCTCGTCGAGCAGCGGGCCGCGGCAGGTGGGGCACGAGGCTCCGCGGCGTACCCACTTCAGCTCGGCGCAGGTGAGGCAGATCATCGAAGGTCGCTTCGCGGCCGAGCAAAGCACACCGCGACGGACATGTTGTCTATGTCGAGTTGACGAATTCGTCTACCACCATTAGACAAATGGCCATGACGCTCGACCCGAAGCTGCTGCAGCAGTCGCTGGCCGCCGCCGGCACCCTCGCCGAGGCCGAGCGTCAGGCGCTGCTGGCGAAGGCCGAGTACCACACGACGATTCGGCGGCTGCACCTCGCGGGCGCGTCGCTGCGCGAGATCGCCGAGGCGCTGAACGTCAGCCACCAGCGCGTGAAGCAGATCGTCGACGCCGCCGGCGGCACGTGGTGGCAGCGCATCTGGCGCACGCGCGCGCCGAAGCGCGACGCGGTGTGCACGTTCTGCGGCCGGCCGCCGAGCGAGGTGGCGAAGCTCGTCGCGGGGCCGAACGTCTACGCGTGCGACCGCTGCATCGCGCAGGCGCGCAGGGCGCTGCAGGGCCACGCCTCGCCGAGCTTCCACGTCGCGGCGAAGGGCAAGTGCAGCTTCTGTGGGAAGCCGCGCGCGGCCGAGCGGCCCCTCGCGGCCGCGGAGGCGGGCAACCTCTGCGGCGCGTGCCTCGAGATCGCCGAGCAGATCATCACGGGGCGGCGGCAGGCCTGAAGTAGTCGAGCAGCCCCTTCGCGACGGCGTGCGCGAAGACGTTGCGCGTGCGCATCTCGCCCCAGCGCTCGACCTCGTCGTAGTCGAGCGCGTGGTGCGTCTCGATGATGACGGTCGGCACGTCGAGCGAGCGCAAGAACCAGATGCGCTTGCCGTGGTTCCGTCGGTTGATGAACGAGCCCAGGTGCTCGGGCTCGCCGTCGTACAAGCCGACGTAGTCGCGGCCGTCGTACGCCTTGAAGCCCGCGGCCGAGAGCGCGTCGGTCAGCGCCCACGAGAGCTGCTGCCGCTTCGCGTTCAGCGCGTCGGCGCCCTCGGCCGACCACAGCACCGAGAAGCCGGGCACGGCGTCGTTGCGCAGGCTGTTGCACGACTGCGTGATGAACGGCTGGGCCTCGCCGCGCACGTCGGTGTGCAGGCTGACGACGGCGTCGGCCGGCCACGCCTCGGCGAGGGCCTTGCGCTCGGCGTAGCTCGGCTCGGCGTCGCCCTCGCGCGAGAGCCGCGCCTCGAACGGGCCGAAGAGGTTGAGCCGGGTCGCGAGCCCGTACGCGAGCTCGAGCGTCACGTCGCGCTCGCGCTGGCAGTGGAGCCCCGTGTTGCCGTCGTTACCTTTTGCTCCATGTCCGGCGTCGATGAGCACGCGCCACTTTCGCGCGGGCCTCACGTCGGGCAGCACAGGCAGCGCCAGCGGAGCGAGGGCGCTCGGCCACACGGCCGGCCCGGCGTCGAGGGCGGCGAACGCGGGCTCCGCGGGCGGGGGCCCGCGCGGGTCGTCGGTCTCGATGACGAACGGCGCTTGCGTGCAAGCGGCGAGCAGGAGCAGCGACCAGCGCACGGGCGGGACGAGAGCACATCCCGGGCCAGCTACGGCGCGGGCTCCTGGAACTCGCGGACCTCGACGGGGCCGTGGCAGGCGGCCGAGGCCTCTTTCGCGAGCTCGAGGGCGGCCTCGAGGTCGTGCGCCTTCAGCACCCAGAAGCCGCCGATGAGCTCCTTCGCCTCGACGAAGGGGCCGTCGGTGACGCGCGGCGGCTTGCCCTTCTCGCTGCGCACGACCTTGGCGCGGTGGGCTTCGACGAGCCCGCCGCCGAAGATCATGAGGCCCTTCACCTTCTCGTTGAACGCCGCGACGTCGGCGTAGATCTGCTGCATCAGCTCGGGCGACGGAGGCGGCATGCCCTTCACCGAGTGCACCGACAACATGAACTGTCTCATGGGCCGCGGCTTCTATCGCAAGATGCGCTGCACCAGCGAGGCGTGGCCGACGTCGATGTCGACGATGGCGTCGCCGGGCTCCATGCGGTTGGCCGTGTTGTCGAGCGTCGTCACGACGGTCTCGCCGCTGATGGCGTTCACGTGCGCCTTCGCGCGGTACGAGCCCAGCGCGATGGTCGCCGTCTGGCCCTCGCGCACCTCGGCGGCCTGAACCGGGTCGAGGTTCGCGGTCAGCCGCAGCTGGCGCGTGTCTTCGAGCTCGAGCAGCTGCTGCCCCTTGATGGCGCGCCCTTTGGCCTTCACGCGAACGTCGCTGACCTTGCCCTCCGACGGAGCCGTGATGCCGCCGCCTCCCTCGAAGCGGAGCAGAGAGTCGCCGGCGTTCACCCACTGACCCTCTTGCACGTCGACCGAGGCGATCTGGGCGTCTTGGGCGGCGACGACGCGCGCGACCGAGATCGGGTCGAGCCGCGCCGGAGCGCTCACCACGAGCGGCAGCGGCACGAACAGCGCCGCGAGCCCCGCGATGAGCACCGCGAGCAGCACGACCATGGGCACCCACGAGCGGCGCACCGACTGCAGCTCGTCGCGGTCGAGCTTCACCGCCCTGCCCGGCTGGCGAAGCCACTGGGCCTCGGCGCGCGAGTAGGTGCGTGAGAACGGCTCGCCGTCTTCGAGTCCGTTCGGGTGATCGTCGAGCCACGTGCGCAGGGTGCGCGCCTCGTCGAGCATGGGGGCCGTGAGCAGCAGCCGATCGAGCAGGTCGCGCGCGCGCGGCACGTCGCCGCCGCGCAGCGCCTTGAGCGCCGCCTGGAACTGCAGGCGCACGCCCTCGTCCCACTCGCTGCGCTGCGCCCACGGAGACACCGGGTGCGCCGCCTCGCCCGCGCTGCGCGCGAGCAGCTGGTGCGACTGCAGGTGCTGAATGAACGCGTCGAGGGCGTCGAGCGAGAGCGGCAGGCCGATGTGGTTCGCGCGAGCGACGACCTCCTGCGCCGAGCGCCGGCCGTCGAGCATGCGCGCGAGCGACAGCTCGAACCCGTGGATTCGGGTGCTCTCGCCATACCCGATCGGGCGAATGTGAATGACCTCGGCTCCCGAGCCTCGAGGCCGGCGGCTGAAGACGACGTCGCCCCGCAGCTTCGGGACGGCCTCGGCCGGTGACAGGTGGTTCATTGGCGACTCCTTGTGCGTCTGCTCGTCAAGTAACGTCGGGCAGGCGCAGCGTGGAGCCGTTATTCACCCCGGTCTACTCGTCGAGCGTCATCTTCTCTTCGACGTCGGCCTCGGTGAGCTGCGGGTCGGGCAGCGTGTCGAGCATCGGCCGCAGCACGTTCATGGCCGCCGGCACGAAGCGCTCGACCTCGGCGCCGTTCTCGCGCCCGTAGGTGGCGGCGACCTCTTTGAGGCCCTCGTCGTAGCCCTTGAACGAGCCGCCCGCCTCGGCGGCCCAGACCTCGGTGCCGTCGGCGCACTGCTGCAGCGAGGCCTTGACGCTGAGCTCGATGCCGTCGCCGACGGCCTTCGCGGTGGGCTGCAGCCACAAGAGGGCGTCGAGCGTGTTGTCGGCGCTGCACTCGGTCGAGCGGTCGAGCGCGCCGGCCTTCGCCGAGTCGGCCTTCACGAGGAAGTTCCGCTTCATGTGCACGTAGCGGCGGGCGACGCGGGCGAGCATCGCGCCGGTCTTCTCGCTGCCGTCGGGCAGCGGCTGCACGACGACGGCGATGCGCTTCACCTTGTCGCGGCCGTTGCTGTTCCAGTCATCGGCGATGCGGGACATCTTGACGACGGAGCACGACGCGAGGGACAGCAGGAACAGCGGAAGAGAGAGAAAGCGCACGCGCCTCTTCTATACCGCGGCTCACCTGAGTTGAACGCAGCGGCGACACGACGCCGACCGCACTTGCTGCCAGAGGAGCTGCTGACGGCTCACGCGGCCAGGCCGGCCTCGGCGATCTTCCGCGCGATGCGCACCATGAAGAGCGGGTCGATGGGCTTCACGACGTAGTCGTCGGCTCCGAGAATGAGGCAGTCGTGACGGGTGAGCTGGTCTTCGACGCCGGTCAGCATCACGACGCGAATGTCCTTCGTCGCGGGGTCCTGCTTCAGGCGGGCGAGCACGTCGCGGCCGTCGAGGTTGCGCTGGTTGATGTCGAGCACGATGACCTGCGGGTGAACCTCTTTCGCCATCTCGACGACGTGGCCGGCGTCGGTCTCGGCGACGGGGTCGAGGCCCTCGTGGCGCGCGGCGCGGGCCAGCGTGCGAATGACGAGCTCGTCGTCGTCGCTGATGAGCACGCGCGGCGCGTTGCTCTTGGTGAGGATGACCTTCTTCAGCGCCTCGATGCTCTGCACGCGCAGGGGCAGCCCGAGGAAGGCGAACGCCCCCTCGGCGGCGCAGCGCTCGCGCACGGCCGGGGTGACCTCGAAGCCCATCAGCGCGATCTTCACGTCGCGGGCCTCGCGGTGCTGGCGGAGCCGCTCGAAGAGCCCGGTGCTGGTGACCACGGCCAGGTCGGCCAGCAGCACGTGAGGCGGGGCCTGAACGCAGTGGTGTACGACCTCGTCAGCGCTTTGCGCGGTCGTCACCTGCCACCCGGTGGCGCGAAACTGGCGCGCGATGGAGGCGGCGGTGGCGGCATCGGGCTCGGCGATCAAGATGGTCGGCTTCATCACCCACCCTCATGAGCAATGCGCGGGCCTGCCGCCGCCCTGCGGATCTGCTGGACTCGGTTCAGGTCAAGGCGGGTCTGCCGGGTCTGGCAATACCCGTCGGGGGCCTGCGATAAGGGGGCCCTCAACGTGTTGTTCCGGTCCGTCACGCTCGTGGCTGTGCTCGTGGTGCTGTCGTCGTGTTCGGCGGGCACCAAGGAGTGCGTGCCGGGCATGACGTACACCTGCTACCCGGGCCCGGGCGGCACCATCAACGTCGGCAACTGCCACGCCGGCAGCTTCGTGTGCCCGGCGAGCGGCATGAACGACGAGTGCGAGGGCGCGGTCGTGCCCGAGCCCGAGCTGTGCGACGCCGAAGACAACGACTGCGACGGCGTCGTCGACGAAGACGCCACGAACGCGTGCGGCGGCTGCGGCGAGCTGACGGATCAGCCGGGCGTCGCGTGCTCGGCGTGCGGCACCTGGCAGTGCGTCGGCAAAGAGGCCGTCATCTGCTCGGGCGGCCAGCTCAACAACTGCAGCCAGTGCAACGCGCCCGACGTGAACGGCCTCGGCGCGAGCTGCGTCGGCGCGAACGGCTGCGCCGGCTCGGCGGTCTGCAACCCCGACGGAGGTGCAGGTTCTGCGTGCCCCGGCGCACGACGGAACAACTGCAACGTCTGTGGAGCGCCCGACGTGCCGAACATCGGCATGCCGTGCACCGCGGGCGGGTGCTCGGGGACCCTCGCGTGCGACACGGCCGGCACCGGCTCGGTGTGCACCGGCCCCGGCCGGAACAACTGCAACGCGTGCTCGCTGCCCGACGTGCCGAACATCGGCCAGCGCTGCATGCTGACGGGCCCGGGCTGCGGAGTGCTCGCGTGCAACGCGGCGGGCAACGGCTCGGAGTGCCAGGCGGCGGTCGACGACCCCGACTCCGACTCGGTGAAGGGGCCGTGCGACAACTGCCCCATGATCGCGAACCTGAACCAGGCCGACGCCGACGGCGACGGCAAAGGTGACGCGTGCGACAACTGCCCGGGCGCGTCGAACGCGGCGCAGACCGACGGCGACAACGACGGCCGCGGAGACGCCTGCGACAACTGCGCGTCGGTGCCGAACCCGAGCCAGGCGAACTCGGACACCGACCCGATGGGCGACGCGTGCGACCCCGACGACGACAACGACGGCCGCGCGGACGCGATGGACAACTGCCCGACGGTCGCGAACGCGAGCCAGGCCGACGGCGACTCCGACGGCAAGGGCGACGCGTGCGACAACTGCCCGGGGCTCTCGAACGCGAACCAGGCCGACGCCGACACCGACGGCGTGGGTGACGTCTGCGACAACTGCGGCATGGCGGCGAACACGCAGCAGCAAGACGGTGACTCCGACGGCAAGGGCGATGCGTGCGACAACTGCCCGGCGGCCTCGAACGCGGGGCAGACCGACACCGACGGCGACGGCAAGGGCGACGCGTGCGACAACTGCGCGACGGTGATGAACGCGACGCAGGCCGACTTCGACGGCGACGGGCGCGGCGACGTCTGCGACGTGGTCATCTCGGAGCTGACGGCTGCGGGGCCGAACGGCGCGGGCGACGAGCTCGTCGAGCTGTACAACCCGGGACCTTCGCCGGTCGCCATCGGCGGGTGGAAGCTGCAGTACCGCTCGGCGACGGGCACGACGTACTCGCAGACGGCCGCGACGATTCCGACGGGCAAGAGCATCGCGCCGCACGGCTACTTCCTCGTCGCGTCGGGCAGCGGCACCGGCTACGTGGGCAGCGTAGCGGCCGACTTCGCGCCGACGAGCACGCTCTCGTTCGCTGCGACCGGAGGCCACGTGCGGCTCGCGATGCCCGGGCTGGGCAGCGCGCTGACGTTGCCCGACGGCGGCGTCGACCCGCTCTCGGCCGACGTGCTGGGCTGGGGAAACGCCGCGGGGCCCGAGGGCACGGCGGCGCCGGTCGCGGGCTGGGCGAGCAACGCGTCGGGCTCGCTCGAGCGCAAGGCGCGGGCGGCGTCGACGGCGATGTCGATGGAGTCGATGTCGGGCGCCGATCGCACCGCGGGAAACGGCTACGACTCGAACGACAACGCCGCCGACTTCGTCACGCGCACGACGCGCGAGCCGCAGAACGCGATGAGCCCGACCGAGCCGTAAGCCGTCGAACGACCGCAGAGCCGAGAGCCGCACGCGGGGCAGGTCTCCGGGCGCTGGAGGAGTCGACTCAGTTCCGACGAAAGATGGGCCATGCGGCCAAGACCCTTCTCCACGAGCGCCCTCGTGAGGGGCCCCAACCGGTCGACAGCACTTGGAGAGAAGTTCCCCGCACCAAGGCAGTGGGGCTTCGGCGTCGGACGAGTCGTCCGATCCGGCGGCAGAACCTCCGGCGCCCTGAGAAGAATTTCTCCTCACCCCGGGGTGGTCCCTCGCCGTCGGACAAGTCGTCCGATC
>JBGALX010000038.1:0-107347 GCA_044223505.1 Myxococcaceae bacterium | reverse complement strand
TAGCGGACCAGCCGCAAGAGCCCTTCCCGGTCGTTCGCGGTGACGGCGGTGTCGGCGTGCAGTGAGAAGCCCATCTTCACCGCGAGCCGGCCGCGGCGCGCGGGTGCCGCGTCGTCGTCCAGGGGGAGCCGCAGCTGAGCGGACTTCGCCTGCAGCGCTTCGTACTCGTCTTCGGGCCAGGCCACCCCGCGCGCCTCGAAGTCGGGCAGCAGCTGCGCGAGCGCCCGCTCGAGCTCCGCCTCTACTTCCTCGGACGACGGCGGCGGGAGCTCCAGGAAGACGCCGTCGTTCCACACGCCCTCGGCCACCAGCCCGTGGACGTGCGGCTGCAATTGGAGCGCCGAGCCGAACAGCTGCGTGAAGCAGACCGCGCCGCCGGCGCGCCGGCCCGTCGCGCCCAGCTCCTTCGCACGTCGGCGTTGCCACCGGAAGACGGCCTCCACCAGCCGCCGCTCCACTTTTCGGAGCAGCTTCGGCTCCTTCACCAGCAGGAAGCGCACCGCGAAGGGCACCGACAAGGTCCACTGCCTGAAGCCGACGCGGGGCAGCACTTCATCGAGGTGGAGCGCCGTCTCGTGCGCGCAGCGCGCTCCACACGACGGGCACCACGCGCGCGACTTGCACGAGAACGCCACCAGGGCCGACTGCGCGCAGTCGTCGCACCGAACCACGGTGAAGCCTCGCCGAACGTCTCCGCACGCAAGGTACCGACGCACCTCTTCGTGCACGCGCGGCGGCACCCGCACGGCCTCCGCCACCTGGCGCCAGCCTTCGCGGACCGCCCGGTGCAGCACCGTCAGCTCCGGCCGCCTTCGCTGGTACTCGCTGCTGCCCCCAGTCAACGGCTCCCACGCTACTGCTCACCTCTGACACGCCTCGCTCGGCGTCGCGGGCTACTGCCCCATCGCCGTTCGGGCCGACGGCTCGGGGGTGGCAATCTTACATTGAACAGCTCATCCGGCGCTTCCGCGGCCACCATCGCCCGACAGACTCGCGTGCCCGTGATGGTCGCGAGGCCGGCGCGTGCTGCTCGACGGGGCGGCGCCGTGGGTCGAGGGCCGCGGCCGGCGGCTCAAGGCTCGATGACGGCCTTCTTCGTGTAGTCGAGCTGGGGGAACTCGGCCTTCAGGTACTCGTTGCCCTTGCTCTGAATCAGCATCTGGTTCGGGCCCGCGCCGCGCGGAGCGCCCTCGCCGTAGCCCTTGTAGAGCTTGTCCACGACCTCCATGCCCGACACCACCTGGCCGAACGGCGCGAAGCCCATCGCGTCGAGGTTCACGTTGTCGACGAAGTTGATGAACACCTGGGTGGTGCGCGAGTTGGGGCCCGAGGTGGCGAACGTCACCATCATGCGGCCGTTCTTCTGCGTCACCGGGTCGTCGGGGATGCGGGCCGCGCGCCAGACGCCGTTGAGCGCCGGGTCGCCGCTGATGCCGAACTGCACCATGAAGCCCTCGACCACGCGGAAGAACGCGGTGTCGTCGTAGTAGCCGTTCTTGACGAGGTTGAAGAAGCGGTCGGCGCCGTTGGGGGCCCAGTCGCGGTGCACCTCGATGACGAAGTCGCCCTGCGTGGTGGTGAACCTCGCCTTGTAGGTGGCGGGCGCGGTCTCGGTGAGCTTCGACGGGTCCGAGAGGGCCTTCGACGGGGCGGCGCCTCCGCCGCTGCTGCCGCCCGACTTGTTGCAGGCCGCGAGCGCGAGGCAGAGCACGATGACGAGGCGAAGAGAGCTCATGTCAGACGACCTTTAACTGAATCGATGGGTCGAGGCGGCGGAGATCTTCTGGGTCGGACGTGACGACCGTGTGCCCACGCTTGCGGGCGCAGAGGACCACCGAGGCGTCGATCGGGTCGTCCGTACCCCGGCGGCCACACAGCTCACCGGCAGCACGCGCCATTGCGGCGTCGAGCGGAACCTGTTCGACGAGCTTCGACTTCAGGAACTTCGCCAGTCGGGCCTGGGTGCGGCCATCCCTCCAGACCTGCGACAGCGCTCCTGCGGGTACCGCGATCTTCGTACGGGTTCGGTTCGCGAGCCCGACCGCAGCAAACATCTCACGGTCACCACGGTCGATGGCGATCAGAGCACCTGCATCGAGCGTAAGACCGCTCATCGCTTCCTCCGCCGCCGAGGTTTGATGCCCAAGAGCTCTTCTGCGCGGCGCTCTTCTTCCCGGGTCAGCGGCCCTCCGGTCTCGGCAAGAACTTCGTCGACGAGCTTCTGGAGCTCGCGGTCCTGCACCCGCTCGTCGAGCATCTCGGCGATGTAAGCGCTCATCGTCGTTCGACGGCGGCGCACTTCTCCTTGCGCCTTCCTCAAGGTCTCACGTGGGAGCGAGATCGCGATCTTCGCCATGGTCATACCGGTATCATACCCATCCGACATTGTTCGGTGCCAGGGCTGCACGCCCATGGCAGACTGCGCGCGCTTTGTGCCGGCTCCTCCCGCTCCTCGCTCTCTCGGCGTGCATCACGGCGCCCGAGATCGTCATGGTCGATCGCGCGACGGCGCTCGAAGAGCAGGCGGCCGGCTCGTACGGCGACCTCGAGCAGCGGCTCTACCGGGCAGGCATGTCGCCGGCGCCGGTGCCGCTGACGCCGAACCAGCTCGAGGCGCTGGGCGTGAAGCCGCAGCCGCTGGTCGAGAACCTCGACCTGACTCCGGCCGACCGCGTCGACGAGCTCTTGCGCCGCCACTGCATCGGCGAGGGCAACGACGGCCTGCTGACCGCGACGAAGGAGTGCCGCCGCGGCATCAAGGGTGAAGACGAGGCGCTGATCGACCGCGTCAACAAGACGCGCCAGTCACTGTGGAAGTGGATGCGCGACCGCGCGCCGGGCTCGAGCGAAGACGACCTCAAGCGCGCGTGGCGCAAGAAGCACCTCGAGGCCGTCATCTGCGGCGGCTGGGTGCAGGCCGACGACGGCGCCTGGAGCGACAAGAAGTGCTGAGGCCGCGCCTCATCGCGGCGCTGCTCATCACGGCGGCCGCGGCGACGTCGGCGCAGGACGACGAGCACGACGGCGTGCGCCGGCTCACCCGCCTCACGGTGGGCGTGGGTGACCAGTTCCTCGGGCAGCTCGAGCCCGACGGGAAGTCGCTCATCTTCGTGTCGAACCGCCTGGTCGCGACCGAGATCTACCGGCAGGACATCGAGCAGGGGCGCGAGCGCCTGCTGTTCGACGAGGGCGCCGACGTCACGTGGCCGCGCATCAGCCCCGACGGCAAGCAACTGCTCTACATCTCGTTCCGCGAGCGGGCGAGCGGCCAGCTGTGCGTGCGCGACCTGCCCTCGGCCGAAGGCCGACGCTGCCTCGCCGACGAAGCGAGCGCGCTGCAGGCCGAGTGGCTCGACGCGACGCACCTCGCGGTCGTCGTGCGCCCGAGCATCGAGGGCGACCTGCGCCTCATGCGGGTCACGCTCGGGAGCAAAGAGCTGACGTCGGCGCCGTACGTCGACCGCAACCTCACGGGCCCGGCGTTCTCGCCCGATGCGCGCTGGGTCGTCTACGTGCCGACCGAGCGCGCGTCGGCGAACGTCGGCCCGGGCTTCGCCGCGCGCCCGGCGTCGCGCCTCGAGGCGCTGCGGCTCGACGAGCGCGGCGCGCAGCCGGTGAACCTCGACCTCGCGCTGCCGGGCATGACCGGTCAGCCGGTGTTCTCGCGCGACGGCCAGTGGCTCTACGTCGTGCAGTTCTTCACCGACTCGAACGGCGACGGCGCCATCGACGCGACCGACCGCGGCGTGCTGTTCCGCGTGCCGTTTCCCAGCACGCAAGCCGACGCGGCGGCGATCGCCGCGGGCGCGCTGCCCGAGCAGCTCACGAGCGAGCGCTGGAGCTGCCAGTACCCGGCTCCGGGCGTCACGTCGCTCGTCACGACGTGCCAGCGCGGGCAGTCGCTCGACGTCTACCAGCTGCCGCTCGACGGGCAGGTGCCGGCCGACTGGAGCGGTGAGCGCATCAAGGCCGAGCTCGAGCTCGCGGGCTCGAAGGCCGACCGGCTGCTGCTCTACCACCAGCGACTGCAGCGCGAGCCGCGGCCGCGGGCGCGGCGCATGGTGATGATGCGGCTCGCGCAGCTGCACCTCGGCTTCGAGAACTACGAGGCCGCGGCGTTCTACGCCGACCACATGCGCGAGCTCGACAAGGAGCCCGGCACCGAGGGCCTCGCCGACCCGCTGGTCACGCTCATCGCGCACCGCCGAGCCGTGAAGGCGCGCGAGCGGGGCCGCATGTCCGACGACGAGCGCGAGGCGGCGAAGGCGCGGCTCGCCGCAGTCAGCAAGCCGCCGCAGAGCCCCGCCACGAACGTGCTGCAGCACGTGGTGAAGAGCGAGCTCGCCGAGGCGGGAGGCGACTTCGCGCTGGCGCGCACCGAGCTCGAGGCGGCGCGGGCGGCCATCGCGGCGGCAGCGCGCACGCCGCGCGCGGTGCTCGAGGCTTACTTCGAGCGCGCCGACGGGCTCTACCGGGTGCTCGACGAGCGCGACGCGCTGGTCGAGGTGGGCCGCGAGCTGTCGAAGAACGCCGCCTTTCAGCCCGACGACCAGCTCGACTTCGCGCGGGCCGCGGTGCGGGCGCTCATGCGCGGGCGGCCGATCGCCGAGGCCGACGCCGCCGCGGCGAAGGCGCTCGAAGCCGAGCCGCCCGACTCGGAGTACGCGTTCGCGCTCGAGCTCGGCCGGCGCATCAACGCCATCAATGAAGAGCGGCCGGCGCACGCGCTGCGCGACGCGCTGGTGGCGCTCTACAAGCAGCAGACCCGGCACGGGCGAAAGCTCGCGGTGGTGCAGGACGGCGTCGAGCGGGCCGCGCTGCTCGGCGCCGACGGCCTGCTCGAGCGGCTCGCGAGCGAGTACATCGAAGACGTGCCGCACGGCACGCAGGAAGAGCGCCGCGCGCTGCGGCTCTACCGGCGGGCGCTCCTGGGCCGCGCGTACCGGCGGCTCGGCCGCGAGAAGCGCGACGAGGCGAGGGCCGACTTCGACGCGGTGACGAAGCGCACGGGCTCGCTCGAGGCCGCCATCGAGGCGATGAACGTGCGCATTCACGCGGGCATGACCCCTGAGGCGGCGGCCGCCGAGATCAAGACCGACGTGAAGGACAAGGTCGTGCCGCTCGAGCACTTCGTGAAGGCCTACGCGCTCGCGCGGAAGCTGCCGAAGCTCGAGGGCGACGAGCACACGACCACCGCGAAGGCGGCGCGCGAAGAGCTGCGCTCGGTGTGGCCGCTGCTCAAAGGCCAGCGCGAGGCGCAGGCGCTGTACGGCGCGATTCACCACGAGAACTTCCTGCACACGGGCGACCGCGCGGCGGCCGAGCGCGCGAGCCGGCACTACCTCGTCGCGCTCGAGCTGGCCGGCGCCAACAACCCCCGCTACGAGGCGATGCTGCACGGGGCGCTCGGGCTCTTGCACACGCAGGTCGGCAACTTCTACCTGGCGCTCGCCGAGCTCGAGGCGCGCGACAAGCTGCCGTACGTCGACAACGGAGCGGGGCTCGCGGTGTCGCTCGCGCGGGCGCGGGCGCTCTTGCACGTGGGGCGCGACGCCGACGCGGTGAAGGCGGCTGACGCGGCGCTCGCGATGGTGAAGGCGAAGCCGCGGCTCGAGAAGTTCCTGCCGCTGGTGAACGACCGGGCCGGGCTGTGCAACCTCGCGGCGGGCAACTTCGAGCGGGCGCTCGAGCTGTACGAGAAGAACCTGCCGGTCGTCGAGGCGTCGGCGCGCGACGCGGCGGGCAACCGCAACCGGCTCGTGCTTCGGGTGGCGCGTGCGGCGGCGGCGCTGGGGGCGAAGAAGCCGGAGGCCGCGCTCGAAGAGCTGAAGCGCGCAGACCTCGAGCTCGCGACGGCGCCGGCGCCGTGGCCGCACCACACGCCCGAGTCCACGCTGCGCGGCTACCGGCTCATCACGGCGGGCCTGCGAGCGAACGCCGAGCTTCAGCTGCAGCGGCCGCAGCAGGCGCAGGCGTCGCTCGAGCTGAGGCGGCGCCTGTTCGCCGAGAAGATCGTCGAGGGCGGCAACGACGCCGACTACAAGGCGCTGGCGCTGGCCGAGCTGCAGCTCGCCGAGAACGCGGTCGCGCTCGGCGACCAGGCCGCGGCCGCGCGGTGGCTCGGCGAGGCGCTGCAGCACGCCGACCAGTTCGTGGGAAAGACGAACGCCGAGGTCGACGTGAGCCAGCTCGACGTCCTGATGTTCGCGGCGCAGCTCGACGTCGCCGTGCCGTTCGACCTGAAGGCGCGGCTGAGGCAGGCGCACGCGCTCTTGATCAAGAAGCCCGCGGCGTGGAAGCCGTACCTCGCGTGGCTCGAGGTGTACCTCGCGCTCGAGTGATGGAGCGCGAGCAGCCGCTTCTGTCGCGTGTGTCGTCGGGCTGCCGAGCGAGCCGCGGGGCTAGTTGCCGCTCGAGCAGGCACAGACCCCGTTACCGCAGGTGACGGTGCCGTCGCCTCTGCCCGCGGCGTGGTCCGCGAGCGCGCAGTACGACAGCAGACCGCCCATGCACCCGCCGAGACTCTGGTGCGAGCAGGCGCTCCCGAAGCAGCAGACAATCTCCCGCTTCGGCGGAGGCGCGGTGATGTCCAGCGCCTGCGAGCGCTCGGCGACGTTCGGCTCCTGCTCTTCGAGGGGCCCGCCGCAGGCCGTCAGCCCTGCGACCGCTGCCGCCAGCACCACCATCAACGTTCGCACGTGCTTCGCCATCTCGATGCTCCTCGTGAAGGGCCCGGAAGTGGACCGTGGAGCAAGCGTGCGTCGCGGCCGATTCCCCCGACCTTCCATCTCGTGACGGAGTGGCGCGCCGCGGTGCTACGGTCGCCGCGTTTCTCACCCAGGGGGGCTCATGACACCGCAGCAGCTCGACGCGCAGTTCGCGGCCGCCGTCCGCAAGCACTACCGCACCGACCGCCGCCTCGTGCACCTCGGCATCCCGCTGCACGACCGGGTCGTCGTGTGGGTCGCGCCGGGAAGAGAAGACGGCGCCGTGCGGTGGAGCGACACCCGCGCCGAAGGCGTCGACGGTGCGCCGTCGGTGCAGACCTCCGAGGCGGGCACCGTGCGCATCGAGCTCACGGGCCTGCGGCCGCACACGCGCTACGTCATCCGCGTGCCGGGCGCGGCGGCGCCGCTCGAGGCGTGGACGGCGCCCGACCCCAAGCAGCCGGCCGAGGCGCGCTTCCTCACGTTCAGCTGCTTCTCGCCGTTCGGTCACGACGTGAACGGCGAGGTGAACGAGGCGACCGTGCACGCGCTGCACCTGCTGAGAGAGCGCGCCCGCTACGCGGACTTCGCGATCGCGTCGGGTGATCAGGTCTACGTCGACGAAGGAGGCTACAAGGACCCGCCGCCGCCGCGCACGCTCGTCACGGGGAAGCACGCCGGCAAGCGCATGTACACGCCGGGCGCAGCTGCCGCCTGCTTCGACGTGCTCTACCGCGTGTTCTTCTCGATTCCTCCGCTCGACGAAGCGCTCGCGCGCGTGCCGACCGCGATGATGTGGGACGACCACGACATTCGCGACGGCTGGGGCTCGCAGGGCGACGAGGCCGATGCGCAATGGCACGAGCACTTCGCCGCGGCGCGCTCGCGGGCGATGGGCTGGCAGATGCTCCGGAACCCGCAGGCGCCGAAGCAGCCCGAGCTCTGCTGCCGCTTCGAGTGGGGGAGCACCACGACCGTGTTCGTGATGGATCAGCGCAGCGCGCGCAACAGCAACGAGCGCCGCGTCGTGTCGCAAGAGCAGCTCGACGCCATCCGCGCGTGGCTGGGCAGCGCCTCCGGCGACGCGCCGAAGTGCTTCGTGCTGGTGAGCCCGCTGCCGCTGACCATCGAGCCGAACGCGGTGTTCAAGATCATCGAGGACCATCTGGCGATTCGGGAAGACGACATTCGCGACACGTGGTCGAGCCGAGAGAACCGCGAGCAGCTCGACGCGCTGCTGACGCTGCTGGTCGAGCACTTCGACGCCCACCGCAAGCACCGGCTCGTCGTCCTCAGCGGCGACATGCACTACCACGACGTTCGCGAGCTCGAGAGCAAGGGGCGCGGCGTCTTCGGGCACGAGATCGTGTCGTCGGGGCTGGCACAGCCGATGTTCGCGCCGGCCGGAGGAGACCACACCTTCCTCGGCGATCGGCTCGCCGCGAGGCGGCTGACCCACCACCGCGGCCCCGGGTTCGCGGAGCTCGTCGTCGGCCTCGACGGCGACGTCGGGCTCATGCTGCACGTCGCCGCGCGCGGACACGGCTTCACGAAGGAGCCCTCGGAGCTGAGGAACCGCACGAGCAGCTCCTGGGCGCGCACGCTCGGCCGCACACAGGCGCTGCGCCTCGAGCGCTCCGACGAGTGGGGAGACAACGCCTTCCTCGAGCCGGCGAGCAGGAAAACGGGCCTGAATGCAGCTCCCGACTGGTCAGACCCCTTCGACTGACTCTAGCTTTGGGCCGTGGTGCTCCCCGCCGTCATCGCGCTGCTGCTCACGGGCCCTTCGGACCCGTACAACCGCAGCCTCACGCGCGTCTCGCCGAAGCACTGCGTGCACTGGAAAGAGGGCTCGGCCATCGAGTTTCGCGTGAACGCGGCGGGCAACCCCGAGACGCCGGGCGACACCGAGTTCGACGCGATTCGAGCGTCGCTGAAGGCGTGGAACGACAAGATGGCGGGCTCTGCGAGCGTGAGCCTGACGGAGGGGCCGCGAACGCAGTCGCGCACCGTGGGCTGGCTGAGCTCGGCGTCCGAGCTCAAGAACAACGAGAACATCGTCGTGTTCCGCCAGAAGCGCTGCACCGACCCGGGCGGCGCGCCCCCGTCCGACCCGTGCTGGCTGTCGGACAGCGACGACGACGACTGCGGCAACAAGCACGACTGCTGGGACCAGCAGTCGCTGGTGGTCGCGCTGACGACGACGACGTTCGACCCGGTGACGGGCGAGATGCGCGACGCCGACGTCGAGTTCAACCAGCCGAGCTTCATCTTCACCACCGTCGACTCGCCGGTGTGCACGCCGCCGAGCTACGCGGTCACCTGCGTCGCCTGGGACATCGAGAACACGATGACGCACGAGCTCGGCCACGCGCTCGGCCTCGACCACACGACGGCGGCGGGGTCGACGATGAACGAGAGCGCGCCCGTCGGAGAGACGTCGAAGCGCACGGTCGACCCCGGGTCGGCGCAGTTCACGACCGACGCGTACCCGAAGGGCGAGCCGTCGACCGACTGCGTGTTCCCGTCGGCGAGCGGGAAGCTGGGCGACGCGGCGCCGAAGGGCTGTGGGTGCGGCGCTGGCGGCCTGACACCTCTGCTCCTGGCGGCGCTGGCGCACGCCTTGCGCATCAAGAAAGCATCAAGACTGGGCTGAGCTGACAGCATCGGCGCGCGGCCGGCGTAAGCGATCGGCATGACCATCGCCGTCGCTCCTCCGGCGCAGGCTGGCGCGCACCTGAGCCCGACACAGCCGCAGCACCGGCTCTGGCCGCTGGCGCTCGCCGCGCTCGGCGTCGTGTTCGGTGACATCGGCACCTCGCCGCTCTACGCGGTGAAGGAGTGCTTCGCCGGCGCCCACCCGCTGCCGGTCACGCGCGAGAACGTGCTCGGCATTCTCTCGCTGTTCTTCTGGTCGCTCTTCATGGTGGTGGCGGTGAAGTACCTCGTCTTCATCATGAAGGCGGACAACAAGGGCGAGGGCGGGCTGTTCGCGCTGCTCGCGCTGATTCCGCGCGAGACCGGCGGGCGCGTGAAGGCCGCGGTGGTGATGGCGGCGCTGTTCGGAGCCGCCCTGCTCTACGGCGACGGCATCATCACGCCGGCCATCTCGGTGCTGTCGGCGGTCGAGGGCCTCGCGGCGAACCCGCTGACCGGCCAGGAAACGGCGATGAAGCCGTTCGTGGTCATCATCACGTGCGTGATTCTCGCGTCGCTGTTCGCGGTGCAGCGGCGCGGCACGGCGCGCATCGGGCGGGTGTTCGGGCCGGTGATGATTCTGTGGTTCGCGTGCATCGCGGCGCTCGGCCTGAGCTGGATCGTGCGGGCCCCCGGCATTCTCGAGGCGCTGAACCCGGTGTGGGCGGTGCGCTTCTTCGCGGCCCACGGCTTTCACGGCTTCGAGCTGCTGGGCGCCGTCGTGCTCTGCATCACGGGCGGCGAGGCGCTGTACGCGGACATGGGGCACTTCGGGAAGAAGCCGATTCGGCTCTCGTGGTGGTCGTTCGTGTTCCCGGCGCTGGTGCTGAACTACTTCGGCCAGGGGGCGCTGCTGCTGGACCACGGCACGACGGTCGCGAACCCGTTCTTCGCGACGGTGCCCGAGGTGCTCCTGTACCCGATGGTGGCGCTCGCGACGGCGGCGACCATCATCGCGTCGCAGGCGCTGATCTCGGGCGCGTACTCGCTGACGCGCAGCGCGGTGCAGCTCGGCTGGTTCCCGCGCATCACCATCGTGCACACGAGCCAGGAGCACGAGGGGCAGATCTACATCCCCGAGATCAACACCTTCCTCGCGGTCGCCTGCATCGGCCTGGTGCTCGCCTACCGGGAGTCGACGGCGCTCGCGTCGGCGTACGGCATCGCGGTGACCGGCACGATGGCGATCACCAGCGTCGTCTATGCGTTCGTCGCGCGAGGCTCGTGGAAGTGGAGCCTCTGGAAGGTCGTGCCGCTCATCGCGCTCTTCCTCTTCTTCGACCTCGGCTTCTTCAGCGCGAACGCCATCAAGCTCGTCGAGGGTATGGGCGCGTGGTTCCCGGTCGCGGCCGGCGCGGCGATGTTCACGCTGATGGTGACGTGGAAGCGCGGCCGCGAGGAGCTCGCCCGGCGCTTCACCGCAACCGCCGTGCCGCTCGAGTCGCTGCTCGAAGACTTCGCCGCGAACCCGCCGCACCGCGTGCGCGGCACCGCCGTCTTCATGTCGGGAGCGCCGACGGGGACCCCGCCGGTGCTGTTGCATCACTTGAAGCACAACCAGGTGCTGCACCGGCAGGTCGTGCTCTTGTCGGTGCTCTCGGTCGACGTGCCGGTGGTGCCGCCGAGCGAGGCGCTGTCGGTCGAGACACTCGACCACGGCTTCTACCGCGTCATCGCGCGCACGGGCTTCATGCAGACGCCGAACGTGCCGCAGCTGCTGTTGAGGGCGCGCGAGCTGGGCCTCGTGTGCGAGCCGTCGACGACGAGCTTCTTCCTCGGCCACGAGAGCCTGCTGACGAACGGCTCGTCGCGGATGATGCGGTGGCGCAAGGCGCTGTTCGCGTTCGTGTCGCGCAACGCGCGCTCGGCGACGTCGTACTTCGGCATTCCCCCCGGGCGCGTGGTCGAGCTCGGCATGCAGGTGGACCTGTGAAGCCGTGGCTGCGAGACGGGGACGTGTGGCTCCTCGTGCTGCTGCTCGCGGCCGGGGTGCTGCCGGTCATCGGCGACCTGCTGCACGACCGTCCGCTCGGCGGTGAGGCGACCCTCGGCGGCCTGGTCGCCATCGCGAGCGCCGTCGGGCTCGTGCGCCGCCTCAGCGTGCACCTGCGCGCCGAGGCCCTGAGGAAGCGATTGCTGCGGCCCTGAGGCCCTCTACTTGTCGGCCTCGAACTTGAACGACACCTTCACCTTGGCGCGGTAGGCGGTGACCTTGCCGTCTTCGATGATCATGTCGGTCTGGGTCACCTCGGCGACACGCAGGTCCCGCAGCGACTTCGACGCCCGCTCGACCGCCGCCGACGCCGCCTTCTCCCACGACGTCGTGCTCGTGCCGATCAGCTCGATCACCTTGTAGACGCTCTCTGCCATGTGCCGCTCCCTTGTGAAGTGAGCAGGCTGCATACCTCACTTACCGGACGAAGAGCGGGAATGCGCTGGGAGCCGCTGACGGATCACCCCTTCGAGAAGCTCTGAGCGATGCGGTCGGCGACCGCGCGCTCCGCTGCTTCACGGCGAGCACTCGGCAGCTGGGGGATTCAGGTCGGCGTTGCCGCGGGTCGCGAGGAAACGCATGATTCTTGCTCTTCCCCGCCCCATGTTGGTTCCAACGTCATTCACCGAAGCGCTGGAGGCCGAGCACTCGGTCGCCTTCGTGTTGGACCGCGGGCTCAAGGTCCATCACGTCAACAGCGCGTGGACGCGGGCGGCCGCCGAGTCGGGGTACGAGATGACCTCGGGGCTCGCGCTGATCGGCACTCCGTACCTCGACTGTGTCGTCGGCCCGCTCCGCGACGTGCTGGCCGGGCGCTTCGAGCAGGCGCTCGCCAAGCGCGCGGGGCCGTCGGGGCTGCTCATCGAGACCGAGTGCAACACCCCCGACACGGCACGGCGCCTGACCACGCACGTGATTCCCATGACGTCGCCCAAGCCGCGCGAGCCGTACCGCGGCCTGCTCCTCATTCACACCATCGAGCCCCTCGGCCCCCTCGCCGAGCGGTACCCGTTCGCCAGCGAGCCCATCGAGGAGTGGCGAAACGGTCAGGGCCTTCTGCTGCAGTGCAGCGGCTGTCGGCGCTGTCGCGACGCCCGCAACGGCTCGTGGAAGATGAACGCCGCCGTCGTCGCGACGAGGCCGCCGCGCATCAGCCACAGCATGTGCCCGACCTGCATCGGCGCCTACTACCCCGAGCTGGCGACCTGAGCCGACGCGCCAGACCTGCGCGGGCCCCTGATCAGAATGCATGCACCGTCGTGTCGTGCCGGCACGCGAAGAGCTCGCCGTCACGCGAGTACGCCAGCGCGGCGAAGAGCGGGGCGCCCTCGATGAACGAGACGCGCGCGCGCGAACCGACGTCCCAGACCTCGAGCCCGGCCCAGGTCGAGGCGGCGAGGCGGGCTCCGTCGGGGCTGAGCGCGAAGGCGCGGGGCGCGTCGTCGGTCGAGCGAGGCTCGAGCGTGGCGGTGACGGCTCCGTCGGTGATGACGAAGAGGGGGTCGGTCGAGTCGTGTCCGCTCACGGCGATGACGCGGGCGTCGTGGCTGAGCGCGAGCTGTGAGTCCCACGCCGTCTTGGGGAGCTTCACGGTGCGCCCGTCGGGCAGCCGCACTCCGTCGAGAGAGGCGATGACGACGCCGCCGCGCGCGGTGACGCCGAGCGCGCGGGGCCGCAGGTTCGGCGGGAGCGCGAGCGGGTTGCGCACGGGCTTGTCGAGGCACTGAATCGCGCCGTCGCCGTGCCACGGGAGCATCGCGAGCCAGGTGCCGTCGCACGACAGCGCCGCGTGACGGACGTCGAGCTCGTCGGTGTGCTCGTCCCAGATTCGCTGCGGCGTGAGTCGTTCGACGGTCGCGCCGGTCCACAGCAGGGGGTGGCCGCGCAGGCCGATGGCGAAGGGAACGGCGCCTTTCCGCCAGCGCGGCCCCTCTGCGGGCCTCACGGTCTCGACGCGCGGCGTGGTGGTGTCGAGTGCGACGGTCGACTGACTGTGGCGGCTGCCGTCGAACTCGACCGCGAGGCCGTCGCCCGAGAGGAAGGCGGCGGCGTCGTCTCCGAAGGGCTCGCAGCTGAGCACGGTCGTCTCGTCGGCGGTGGAGACGACGGCGACCTCGACCCAGCCCGAGCCCGACTGCGGGCTCACGGAATTCGTGAAGAGCAGCCAGCGGCCGCCGTGCGCGAGGTCGAACGAGTTGCTCACCGGCGCGACGCTGGCGATGGGCTTGCGGTCGGCGAGGCGCACCACTTCGATTCTGCCGCCCACCCTGTGCGCGACGTGGGTGCCGTCGGCCGAGACGCGCGGCTCCTTCACCGTGAGGCAGGCTTCGACGGAGCCGGTCGCGCGGCGCCACGCGTGCAGCACGCCTCCGGCCGTGAAGAAGACGTCGCCGTCGAGCGAGACTTTGACGGGGCCGAGCCCGTCGCGAAACCAGGTGGTGCGAATGAGCCGGCGGGTGGCAAGCTCCCACTCGAAGATGGCGCCGGGGCCGGTGCTGACGACGGTGCCGTCTCGGAGCACGCGCTGGGCCGCGGGGATGCCGTGGTCGACGTAGCGGGGGCTTCCGATGCCGCCGCTCGGGGTTTCGACGCGAGTGACGGGCGACACGCGACGACGATTACCATGCGCCGACGCTGCGGGAGACGCGGCCATTCGCCGAGCGGTCGATGGAAATGCCCTGAAAACCCCCCGGGGGCGCGCGACGTCGCTCGGGTACCGTTCGCGGCTCGGAGGATGCCCGCATGAAACGGTTCATCGTCGTGGTGCTGCTGTGCCTCGCGTGTGGCTCCGGCGGCGGCGGAACCGGCGGCGGCTCCGGCGGCAGCGGAGGAACCTCGGGCGGCGGCACGGGCTCCACCGCGGGCGGGTCCACCGCAGGCGGCTCGACCGCGGGCGGCACCGGCTCCACCGCAGGCGGCTCCACCGCAGGCGGCTCGACCGCAGGCGGCTCGACCGCGGGCGGCAGCAGCGTGCCCTTCCCGATGACGAACCCCATCACATCGACGGTCATCACCAGCGCGGGCCTCGTCACGAGCGACATCGCGCTCGACAGCGCGGGCCGGCCGCACATCGTCTTCGCCGAGACGCTGCCCGACGACGGCGGCACCTACCTGGCGACGCTGCCCACCGACGGAGGCTCCGCGTGGGAGCTCACCCGCCTGCCGATTCCGCGCGCCACGCCGAAGATCGCGATCGACGGGACCAACACGATTCACCTCTTCTACGACACCCCCATGGGCCCGGGCTACGCGAGCCGCGTCAACGGAGTCTGGTCGAGCGAGCTGGTCCAGTCGGGCATCAGCGCCTCGGGCATCGACTTCGCGCTGACGCCGACCGGCCAGCCGAGCGCGGCCTACTGCGTGAAGAACCTCGCGCGCCTCGACGGCGGCCCGGGCGTCGCGGACGTCGGCGCGGTCGTCGCCCAGCGCGGCACGGGCGGAGGGTGGACGCAGCTCGTGGCGGATCGCTCCGAGAGCATCGGGATGACGGCGAACGCCGGCTTCTGCAACGGCATCGCGATGGCGCTCGACTCGGCCGGCGAGCCGCACCTCGTCTACCGGGGCCGCGACGGAGGCATCAACGACACCGTGCGCTACGCCGCGAAGAGCGGCTCGACGTGGACCCTCGTCGACGTCGTCTCGGCGACGCACAACGTCGGCTCCATCGGGCTCGTGGGGCCTTCGTACGCGCCGCACGTCGTGTCGGCGAACGGCGCGACCGGCAGCACGTACACGCCCGACGGCGGCGTGACCGGCGTCTGGCGCACCATCGGCTTCATCGGCGGCGAGCCCTCGATGAAGCGCGACGCCCTCGGCAACGTGTGGTGCGCGTCGACCGGCAGCGGCAACACGATGCAGCTCGGCCGCATCAGCTCGGGCAGCGTGCTGCAGACGTACAACGCCGACACCGGCACGCGCTTCCCCGCCATCGCGGTCGACGCCCAGAACCAGCCGCACGTCGTGTACCGCAAGGGCACGAACCCCAACTACACGCTCATCTACGCTCACTGGTGAGCGCGCACTTGGCGAGCGCTGGGCTCTGCTCGTGCGTATTGAGAGCCCACCATGAAAGCGAACGCCACCCGCAAGCTGTCTCCCACGGTCGAGATTCCGCTGCTCGGCTTCGGCACCTACCTGATTCCGCAGGCCGAGGCGGCGGCCGCCGTTCACGAGGCCCTGAAGGCGGGCTACCGCCACATCGACACCGCCGAGTTCTACGCGAACGAAGACGGCGTCGGAGCCGGGCTGCGCGCCGCCAACCTCGAGCGCAGAGCCGTCTTCATCACCACCAAGCTGTGGCCGGGCAACGCAGCCTGGGGCCAGACTCCGAAGACGACGGAGACCACCATCGCCGCGCTCGAGAGCAGCCTCGCGAAGCTGCAGCTCGACCACGTCGACCTGTACCTGATTCACGCGCCGTTCGAGAAGGAGCAGCGCCTCGCGCAGTGGCGCGGCCTCGTCGAGCTGAAGAAGCGCGGCAAGGCGCGCTCCATCGGCGTCAGCAACTTCAACGTCAGCCACCTCGAGGAGCTGAAGGCCGCGGGGCTGCCGCAGCCCGAGGCGAACCAGATCGAGCTGCACCCGTGGTCGCAGAAGCCCGAGCTCGTCGCCTACCTCGACAAGAACGGCATCGTGCCCATCGCGTACAGCAGCCTCGTGCCGCTCTCGACGTGGCGCACGGCGCCCGGCCACGCGAGCGGCAAGACCGAGCAGATGCGGAAGGACAGCGAGACCTCGCCGTTCAAGGCGCTCGCGAAGAAGTACGGGAAGACCGAGTCGCAGGTGCTGCTGCGCTGGGCGGTGCAGCAGGGCTGGCCGGTGCTCCCGAAGAGCACGAAGCCCGAGCGCATTCGCGAGAACGCCGACGTGTTCTCGTTCGTCATCGACGCCGGCGACATGGCCGCCATCGCGAAGATGAACCGCGGAGACGGCATCGCCTGGGGGTCTCAGGACCCGGTTCACGCGAGCTGACGCGGCCCGCGGCGGTGAGCCACGATTCGCGGTATGTCGTCAGACGTGCTGTGGCTCGGGCTCACCGCGATCGCCGCCGTACAGCCGGTCACCGCGTGGCAGTACCGGTGGGAGCGCGACGACGCACCGCTCGCGAGCGCACCCGAGTCCGTCGCGACCGAGCCGTGGGACGCGCCGGGCTGGAGCCCGCTCACGCTGCCCGCACACCCGCCCCGCAGCGACGAGCACCTCGCGTGGGAGCGCACCCGCTTGCCGCCGCTCGACGGCCTGCGCAACCCGGCGCTCAAGCTCGACAGCGTCATCGGTCAGTTCGAGCTCTACGTCGACGGCGTGAAGACGTTGAGCTGGCCTCCCGAGGGCATGAAGGCGAAGGGCATGCACGGGCAGCCATGGTTCCTCGTCGATCTGCCGCCGGGCGCGCAGACGGTCTCGCTGAGGCTGCTGTCGTACTACCCGCTCATCGGAGTGCAGCGCACGCCGCTGGTGGGCGAGCACGGCGAGCTCGTCGAGGCGATGGTGCGGCGTGACCTCGCGGACTCCGTCGTCGCGCTGTTCATGCTCGGGCTCGCCGCGGTCAGCGTGCTCGTGTTCTCGACGCGGCGGCTGGCGCTCACGCTCTACTGCGCGTCGGCCGGCGTCTACACGCTCTACTACACGCAGCTGAAGCAGCTCATCGTGCCGCTCACGCCGTCGCTGTGGTTCTTCGCGTGGATTCTCACGCTCTCCGGCTTCTCGGTGGCGACGCCGGCGTTTCTCACCGAGACGTTCTCGGTGGTGCCGCGCGGCTGGCGGCGCCTGTTCAAGCTCAACGTCGCCGCCAGCGCGCTGTTCGTCGGCGGCTGCCTCGCCGCCTGGGCCGCGATGGAGGTCTGGGGCGTCGCCGCGCACCGCTTCGCGTCGTTCTTCCTGTTCGGCGGCGGCACGGCGCTGCGCGGCGTCATCTTGATCACGACGGCGGTCGGCATCGTGCACGTCGTGCGGCTCGCGCGCGGCGACGGCCCCGACCGCAAGAACGCCCGCGTGCTGCTCGTCGGGTTCGTGCCGATTGTCGGCGCGCTCGTGCTGAAGGTCTTCGCATCGTTCGGCCTCGCCGTCACGTGGAGCAACACCCTCGTCGGCCCGAGCCTGTTTCTGCTGAGCCTGGCGTTCGCGGTCATCGCGCAGCGGTCGTGGCTCGAGGCGCGCGAGACGGCCGCCGCGATGTCGGCCGAGGTGGCCCACCGCGTGCGCGAGAAGGAAGAGATGCTGCGCGACCTGCACGACGGCATCGGCGGAGTGACCACCAACATCCGCCTGCTCGCCGAGCTCGGCCGTCGCGACGGCGCGAAGGCGCTCGAGGCGCTGAGCGCCATCGCCGAGCTCTCGACCGAGGGGCTGGCCGAGCTGCGCGCCTTCACGCAGACGCTCGACGAGAGCGAGGCAGCGGTGACGTGGCCGGTGCTGTTCTCGGAGCTGCGCCGCTTCGGCGGCCAGCTCATCGAGTCGCACGGCAAGACGTTCAACCTGACCGCGACGGCCGACGCCGCGAGCCCGCCGACGGGGGCGCTCTGCCTCACGGTGCTGCGCATCTTCCGCGAGGCGCTGACGAACGTGGTGAAGCACGCGGGCGCGACGCGGGTCGACGTCACCATCGTCGTCGCCGGCGGGCAGCTTCAGGTCGACGTGCGCGACGACGGCGCCGGCGGCGGAGCCGGCGGCGGCCTCGACACCGGCCGCGGCGTCGCGAACATGAAGGAGCGGGCCCGGCAGCTCGGCGGCGAGCTCTCGGTCAACACCGCCGCGGGCACGCACCTGAGGCTCGAGCTGCCGATCGCCCGAAAACCCCCCGAGGCCCCGGCCCGGCGCGACGCGTGAGTCTGGTACCGTCTCGGCGATGACGGCGACCGCGAGCCGGCTGAGGGTGTTCGTGGTCGAAGACGACCCGCTCCTGCGGCGGCACCTCGTCGAGCTGCTGGGCTCGGAGTCGGGCATGGCGGTGGTCGGCCAGGCCGGCGCGGGCGACGAGGCGCTCGGCGCGCTCGAGCGCGTGGAGACCGACGTCGTGCTGATGGACCTGGGCCTGCCGGGCCTGAGCGGCGTCGAGGCCATCGCCTCGCTCGCGAAGCGGCCGCGCGCGCCGCTGATGATGGCGCACACCGTGTTCGACGACCGCGACACCGTGCTCAAGGCCATCAAGGCCGGAGCCTCGAGCTACGTGCTGAAGGGCTGCGCTCCGCGCGAGCTGGTCGAGGCGCTGTACGAGCTGCAGGCGGGCGGCGCTCCGATGAGCCCGCGCATCGCGCGCGCGGTGCTGCGCGAGCTGCACGAGGTGCCGGCCCAGCCCGACCCGCTGAGCCCCCGCGAGCGCCAGCTGCTCAAGCTCGTCGACGAGGGGCTGACGTACAAGCAGATCGCGAGTCAGCTGAACGTGAGCCCCCACACGGTGCACAGCCACATCAAGAACATCTACGAGGCGCTGCAGGCGAAGTCGCGCGCCGAGGCGCTCGCGAACGCACGACACCGTGGCCTCATCTGAATTCGAGTCCCCTCTCCCCTCGTAGGGGAGAGGGACAGGGTGAGGGGCGGCAGCCTTCGGAACTTCTCGACGCTCAGCTGCTCCTCTCGCTCAACTGCCCCCTCACCCCGGCCCTCTCCCCTACGGGGGAGAGGGAGGCTAGAGGCCGAGGCGCTTCATCATCACGCGCAGCGTGCCGCCGGGCTGCTTCGCCGAGCCGCGGCCCACCTCGCCGAGCCGCCGCGCCGCCTCGGCCACGTTGCCCTTCGCCGCCTGCAGCGCCGCCTTCACGGCCGCACGCTCGAGCGCCTCGCGCGCCGAGCGCAGGTTGAAGCGCCCCGCCGCCACCCGCGCGCGCACCTGCTCGACGTCGACGACGTCGCGGGCTCCCTCGGGCACGTCGCGCGTGATGAGGCGCCGCGGCAGATCCGACAGCAAGAGCTCGTCGCCCGCGCGCTTCGCCACCACCGCGCCGAACAGCACGTTGCGCAGCTCGCGGATGTTGCCCGGCCACGGGTACGCGGCCAGCGCCGCCAGCGCCCGCGGCGAGCAGCCCTTCACCTTCGCGACGTGCGGCGACGACTCTTCCCGGTAGAAGCGCGCGAGCAGCTCGGTGACGAGGTCGGGCAGGTCGTCGATGCGCTCCCGCAGCGGAGGCAGCTCGATCGAGACCGTCGCGAGGCGCTCGTAGAAGTCGGCGCCGAACTGCCCCGACGCGATGAGCGGCCGCAGGTCGCGGTTCGTCGCGGCGATGATGCGGAAGTCGACCTGGTGCCACTCGTTCTCGCCGAGCCGCGAGATGACGCGGTCTTCGAGCACCCGCAGCAGCTTCACCTGCAGCGCGTGCGGCGTGTCGTCGATCTCGTCGAGGAACACCGTGCCGCCCGACGCCGCCTGCAGCTGCCCGTCGTAGTCCTTCGCCGCGCCGGTGAACGCGCCCTTCACGTAGCCGAACAGCTCGCCCTCCATCAGCTCGTTCGGAATCGCGGCGCAGTTGACCGGCACGAACGTTCGCTTCGTGCGCGCGCTCGACTGGTGAATGAGGCGCGCGGCGAGCTCTTTGCCCGTGCCGGTCTCGCCGGTGAGCAGCACCGGCATCGACGTGCGCGCGGCCTGGGCGACGTGGTCGAGCATCTTCTGCGCGGCGGCGCTCTTCGCCACGAAGCCCTTCGGCACGGCGACCGGCCGCTGCGGCACCAGCAGCTCGCCGAGGCGCTTGACGAGCTCGCCGGGCGTCACCGCGTCGTAGGCCCCGAGCGACACGGCGCGGCGGGCCGCGTCGTCGTCGACGCGCTCGGCGAGCCACAGCCACGGGCGCGGCTGGGCCTCGAGCAGGCGGCTCACGGTGATGGCTCCGGTCTTGCCCGGCTGAAACCCGGAGCGCTCGAGCGTGGCGGCGAGCTCGGCCTTCGGTGCGGCTCCGACCCAGCGAATTGCAGTCATGATTCGAATCGTGACACGAATGATTCCACTCGTGAAGCGGCGGCCCCGGCGCTGAGCGACCGGCCGGTTGCGAGCGGCGCGGCGGGTGCACATCGCCGCCCTCACGAGGAGGTTTCATATGTTCGCGACTTCGCTGCTGCCGCTGTTCATCGCCGGTGCTCTGCTGCTCACGCTGCTGCTGCTCGTGTCGAGCACGTGGATCATCAAGGAGAACGAGTCGGGGCTCGTCATCAAGAAGTTCGGCAAGGCGCTGCCTGCGGGCAGGCTCATCGCGCTCGAGGGAGAGGCCGGCTACCAGGCCGACCTGCTCTCGCCGGGCTGGCACTTCGGCCTGTGGAGCTGGAAGTACCGGGTGACGAAGGTGCCGGTGCTGACGGTGAGGCCGGGTGAGATCGCGCTGGTCGTCGCTGCTGACGGCGACGCGATTCCGAGCGAGCGCATTCTCGGCCGCGAGGTCGACTGCGACGACTTCCAGAACGGACGGGCGTTTCTCGAGAACGGCGGCGAGAAGGGGCGGCAGCTCGCGTTCCTGACGGCGGGCACGTACCGCGTGAACCCGGCGCTGTTTCAGATCGTGACGGCGGACAACGCGGGCGACGTCGGCCTGCACCCGTCGCAGCTGGAGGTGTACCAGGTGAAGACGGACGCGGTGGGCATCGTGACGGCGCTCGACGGCAAGCCGACTCCGTCGGGAGACCTGACGGGCCCCGAGGTGCAGGGGCACGACAACTTCCAGCGCGGGCAGGCGTTCGTCGATGCGGGCGGGACGCGCGGTCTGCAGGAGCAGGTGCTGCTCGCGGGCTCGTGGAACCTGAACCCGTGGTTCGTGCGGGTCGAGCTGGTGCCGATGACCGAGATTCCCATCGGCTACGTGGGGGTGGTCGTGAGCTACGTGGGGCGGGAGCACCTCGACCTCTCGGGCGACGACTTCACGCACGGCGACCTCGTCGAGAAGGGCCGCAAGGGCGTGTGGATCGAGCCGCTGCTGCCGGGCAAGCACCCGATCAACGTTCGCGTGATGAAGGTCGAGCTCGTGCCGACGACCAACATCGTTCTGAACTGGGCGTCTCGTACGGAGGCGCACAACTACGACGCGAAGCTGCAGCCCATCACGGTGCGGAGCAAGGACGGGTTCTCGTTCACGCTCGACGTGTCGCAGATCATCCACATCGCGATGAAGTCGGCGCCGCGGGTCATCTCGCGGGTGGGGTCGATGCAGAACCTGGTCGACCACGTGCTGCAGCCGACGGTGGCCAACTACTTCCGGAACTCGGCGCAGCAGGTCACGGTGCTCGAGTTCCTCTCGGCGCGCAGCGTTCGCCAGAAGGAGGCGTACGACAACATCCGCGCGGCCATCGAGGCCTACGACGTCGAGTGCATCGACACGCTCATCGGCGACATCGTGCCGCCGGCCGAGCTGATGAAGACGCAGACCGACCGGAAGATCGCCGACGAGCTGCAGCGCACGTTCGAGGTCCAGCGCGAGGCGCAGATGAAGCGCCAGATGCTGGAGCGCGAGACGGCGGTGGCGAACATGCAGGCCGAGGTGGTGCGCTCGGAGCAGATGGTGCGCATCGCCGAGAAGAACGCGCTCGCGGCGGCCGAGAAGGCCAAGGGCGAGTCGGCACGCGTGAAGCTCGAGGCCGAGGCCGAGGCGATGGCGACCCGGGCGCGCGCGTCGGCGCAGGCCGAGGCGACCAAGCTGAGCGGTGAAGCCGAAGCGCTGAGCCTGCGCGCGGTCGGCGCCGCGAAGGCCGAGGCCTACCGCGTGGGCGTCGAGGCGATGGGCGAGCAGGCGTACACGGCGCTGCAGCTGGCGCAGACGCTGGGCCAGCACGGCGTGAAGCTCGTGCCTGACGTGGCGGTGACGGGCGAGGCGGGTCAGGGCGCGCTCGCGGCCGCGCTCGTGGGGAAGATGCTGGTGACGAAGGGTGTGCAGAAGAACGGCACGCCCATCGCGACGCCGGCGGTGTCGCCGAAGGTCGCGTGACGTGAAGTGAGCCGCGGAGGGGCCGGGTGATGTGACGCCCGGCCCTTCCCGGAGTGAGGCGAGGCTCGATACGCGCAAGTGCAGCTTGCTTCGCTGGCCTGGGAAAGGCCCTCCGGGCCTCGCCTGACTCCGTACGGAAGAGAGGAGACCGTCATGTTGCGAGCCGCGAGCCTGGGTGTCGTGGCGCTGGCCGCGCTGGTGTCGATGCTGTGCTACCCGCAGCTGCCGGCGTTGATGGCGATTCACTGGAACGCGTACGGCCAGGCCGACGGGTTCGCACCGAAGACCGTCGCGCTCGCGCTGGTGCCGGGCCTCATGCTGGCGCTGTTCGTGCTGCTCGCGGCGTTCGCGCGGCGCGCGCCCGGCCGGGCCTACGAGGCGGTGTCGCTCGGTACGCAGGGCTTCATGCTCTTCATCCACGTCATGATGATTCTGGTGGCGTTCGGAGCTCCGCTCGCCGTCGAGCGCGTGGTGCCGGGCGGTGTCGCGCTGCTGTTCGCGTACATCGGCGCGTTCCTCCCGGGGCTGCCGCAGAACCCGGTGCTCGGCGTTCGCGTGCCGTGGACGATGAAGAGCCCCGAGGTGTGGCGCGCGACGCACGTCTTCGCGGGCCGCCTGTTCGTGATGGGCGGGCTCGTGCTGGCGGCGGCGAGCGCGGCGGGGGCTCCGTTCGGGTGGGTCTTCGCCGGCTTCATGGCGATGGGCGTGCTGCCGATGGGCTACGCCGCGGTGAAGGCGTGAGCGTGAGCATCTACAAGGAGAACGCGATGGCTGCCGATGACGAGCTGGCGAAGGCGCTGCTGGGGCAAGAGAAGGCGGTCTCGACGTCGCGGCTGGGGCGGCTGTTCGGCACCGGCCGCTCGGCGCTCGGGCTCGCGACGACGCTGCTGCGGGGCCGCGACGGGTCGGTCGACCTCGAGTCGCTGAGGGCGCTGACCGAGCGACTGGCGAACCTGCGCGGCCTCGGCATGAAGCTGGGGCAGATCATCAGCTTCATCGACCCGTCGCTGCCGCCCGAGGCGCGCTCGATGCTCGGCGTGCTGCAGCGGCAGGCGCCAGCCTCCGAGACCGCGGCGGTGCAGGCGGTGCTGCGCGACGCGTTCGGCGAGGCGCGGGCGCGGCAGCTGTGGGCCTCGATGGAGCCCAGGCCGGTCGCGGTCGCGAGCGTCGGCCAGGTGCACCGCGCGCAGCTCGACGGCTATGGGCCGCTCGCGGTGAAGGTGCGGCACGACGGCATCGCGAAGGCCCTGAGCGCCGACTTCGGCACGGCGGTGGGCAGCGTGGGCCTCGTGAACGTGCTGACGTTCGGAGCAGCCGACGACGCGCGGGCGCTGATCGACGAGGCGCGCACCGCGATGCTCGACGAGTGCGACTACCGCAAAGAGGCGGCGTACCAGCGCGCGTTCGGCGAGTGGCTGAAGGGCGACGCGCGCCTCGTCGTGCCCGAGGTCATCGACACGTGGTCGAGCGAGGCGGTGCTGACGACGCGCTGGGAGCCGGGCCTGACGCTCGAGCAGTTCCTCGCCGGCGGGCCGTCGCAGGCCGAGCGCGACGCAGCGGCCGCGGCGCTCTTCAAGGCGTCGGTGGGCGGCTTCTATGCGCTCGGGCTGCTGCACGCCGACCCGCACCCCGGCAACTTCGCCTTCCGCGACGGCCGGGTGGTGCTCTACGACTTCGGCTGCGTGCGCAGCTTCAGCAAGGCGCACCGCGAGGCGTTCGCGCAGATGTCCGAGGCGCTGCGCGCGAACGACCGCGGCGCGCTGCTCGACGCCGCCGCGCGCTTCGGCTTCCGGGCCGAGGGAGCCGAGCAGGAGGCCTCGCTCGAGCGCTTCGCGCGCGCGTTCTTCTTCCCGATGCTGGTGCGCGGGCCGTCGCTGATTCCCGCCGACGGGGCGGTCGATATGAAGCAGGTGGTGAAGGACAAGCGCGCGATGGCGAAGCTCGGGCTGCCGCGGCACATGCTGTTCCTCTTGCGGCTGCGCTTCGGGCTGTACGCGGTGCTGTCGCAGCTCGGCGCTCGGCTCGATTGGGGCGAGCTCGAGCGGGAAGCGGCCGGAGGCGCAGACAGGTCAGGCTCGCAGCGCGCGTCGAAGTCGACGGGGTCGATGACGTAGCCGCGCTCGCCGAGGAGTCGCGCGAGGCAGGCACGCGGAGCTTCAGTCGAGCCGCGAGGTCAGCTCGAGCGACCAGCCGTTCAGCGTGCCGGCCTGGCCGCTGGCGGTGTCGATGACGGTGATGAACCACTCGCCGTTCACCTGGGAGTCGCGCTCGACGTCGCCGCCCATCACCACGCGCGCGGAGCCGTCGCTGCCCACCGCCCAGACCACCGACTCGGCGCTGCTCGGCTGCGTCAGAACGATGCGCAGGTCGCTCTTGCGCGGGTGGTCGATCTCGAGGTGCACGATGACGTCCTCCGCGACGCTCGCGAGGCCGGTCACCGTGATGCCCATGCGCACGCCTGCGGCCGAGCCGTCGGGGATCGCGACCTGCGTGCCGCTGCGGAACGTGTTCGCCATCGACAGCGGGCGGCAGAACCCGGTCGGAGCGAGGGTGAGCCCCGAGCAGACGAGCCCGCTCCGGCACCGGCGCTGTGCCGTGTCGCACTCTCCGCCGTCACCGACCGTCGGCGTCACCGGCACCACGGCCACCGCCATGGCGTGCAGCGCGCGCATCGTCGCGGTGCCGACGCCCGAGACCGCCGCGACCTGCGCGAGGCTCGCGTAGGGGCGGTTGCCGATGAGGGGCGCGGCGCCGACGACGGGGAGGCCACCGGCCTGAAGCTCGGCCAGCGTCTTCGTGTTCGCGATGCTCAGCGCCGCCTTCGCCTGCGCCTCGTCGAACGAGATGGAGTCGAACGTGCCAGCGAGCGTCACGGCGCCCGCGCGCTTGCTGGCCCAGGCCGGCGCGTTCGCGCGGAGCTTGAGCAGCGCCGCCGAGCCCACGTACGGCTGTGCGCCGAGCTGCGCGATGCTGAGGTACGGCTTCGCCGCGAGGATGCCGTTCACCGCGCGGTTCTCGAGCTGGAGCCCATCGTTGAGCTCGTCGTTCGTCGACTGGTTGACGCCCCAGAGCACGAGGCTGACCTGCTCCGAGGTGAACGAGACGCCCTCGACGGTCTCGGCCTTCGCGACCGGGTGCGCGAGCGCCCAGGTGCGGAGCTTCGCGAGCGCGACGTCGCCGACGTACGAGACCAGGTCGAGCTCGGCGATGGAGCCGAACAGGTCGTCGTCGGCCGTGCCGGCGCGCGCGTCGGGGCCGTCGCGGTGCGCGATGATGGCGGCGGCGGCGCGGGTGTCGAGCTGCAGGTCGTCGTCGAGGACTCCGCGCGTCGTGGCGGGGTCGTTCACGAACGCGAGCAGCTCGGCCGCGTCGGCGGTCGAGAGCGTCAGCGCGTACTGAGAGGCCGCGGGGTCCTGCGGGTCGGGCGCACCGACGTCGAGCTCGGCGACTCCACAGGCGGTGGCGAGGAGGGCGAACGTCATGGCGCGGGTGAGCACGCGTGCGCGCGTAGCGAAAACCGGGCCGCCGACGCAACCGCCCGGATCGCGTCGGCGGTGTTGCATTCTCTGCAACATGAGTTGCGATGCGAGCTACATGGGTCTCAGCGCCGGTTCAGGGCACGACGTTCACCTTGGCGGTGCTGAAGAACGCGGCGCGGACCTCGAGCGCGACGCCGGGCTCGCACTCTTTGTGCGGCTTCGTGCAGAAGCCGTACTCGCAGCTGCCCGGCACGGTCACGCACACCGAGGTGTTGTTCGCGGGCAGGGGGAACGACTGGCCGAGGGCCGCGATGGCGACACCGTTGTAGAAGATGTTCGCGCCTGGAACCGGGCCGGCAAAGGCATCGACGGCGGTGACCCTGAGCGTCGAGCCGGTCAGGCTCGCCGACGCGGTCATGCGTCGCGCACCGTAGGCTGCGCGTGCGCCCTGGGTGTCACCGACCGACAGCAGCTCGGCTCCGCGATAGCCGAGCTGATACGGCAGCGGAGCCACGCCATCCCAACCGCGGCAGTAGTTCATGATCGAATCGGCGTCGTACGTCGGCGTCAGCGTCACGCCGTTCGGCACGACCACGCTCTGCGAGTCCATGACCAACGGGCAGATCGGCGTCGCATCGGGGCGCTGCTGTTCGTGCAAGAAGCCGAGCAGGTGGCCGAACTCGTGGACGACGACCGAACGAAATGACTCCTCGTAGTCGGCGGCTCGCGATTGACCCGGGAGGCACTGCGCCGTGCTGTTCGCCGCGCAGACCGCGACCGTCGTCCCCGCGGGGCTGCCCATGCCGATGCTCGCCACGCCACGGCTCCCCCAGTTGTCGGTGATGGGGTCGAAGGTCATCTGCACGTGCCAGGGACGGCCGGGGAACGGGCAGGTGTTCGAGTAGATGAACCCGATGTTGGCCACCGTGGCCCACGACTTCGCCAACGCGTCCTGCGTCCACCCGACCTCGGCGCCCGGCGGCAGGTTCGCAAAGCAGACGGGCACGAGGCCGCCAGCCCACTTCGTCACGTTGGGGGCCTGAAAGAGCTCTTCCTTCGAGACGCCGACCTCTTCGTCGAGCGGCTCATCGACCGCGACTCCACACCCCGAAGCCGCCACCATCACCGCGAAGAGGACCTGCTGCCGCATGAGACGCTCCCTGGAACGTGCCGGGAATCCCGGTTCACGCCGAGGTGACACGCGCTGCGCACGACGTTTTCACGTCGAGGATGAAGAAGCGTGCTCCAGCGGCAGGTCTTGGCGCACGCAAGTCGGGTAAGTGAGCGAGGCCTGCTCGTCCTCCTTGCCATTTCGCTCGCCGCGCAGCCCGCCGAGGTCCCTCGAGCCGAGCTCGTCTACGTGCGAGCGGCGGGGGCCGAGGCCTGCACGGTGGAGGCCCTGAAGGAATCGGTGTCGCTGCGCCTGGGCTACGACCCGTTCGTTCCCCATCACCGAACCCAGGTCATCGTGCAGCTGTCGGCTGGCGCCGCCGGGCTCTCGGGCCGTGTTCAGCTGGTGCGCGACGGCGCTCCGACGTCCGAGCGGGTGGTCTCAGGCTCGCGCGACTGCCAGGGCCTGACCCAGGCGCTCGCGCTGACGGTTTCACTCGCCATCGATCCCCTCATGCTCACCCGACCCGCTCCGCCGGCTCCGACGCCGGCTCCGGCGCCGCGCGCGCCAGAGCCCGCTCCCGCGCCGCCAGCGGAGCCGTCACGCGAGCTCAAGGTGTCGGCGGCGGTCGCGGCGTCGCTCGAGCTCGGGCTGCACCCCAACTCGCTGTTCGGCGCGCGCACCCTGGCGCGCTTCGGAGGCGCTCGCTTCTCGCTCGCCGCGGGAGGCTGGGTGACCGTGCCGACGCGACTGCGCGTCGAGAGCTCGGCGTTCGTCGAGACGTTCAGCGCGGGAGGCGAGCTCGGCGGCTGCGCCCAGCTCTGGCTGCTGTCGGCGTGTGTGCTGGGGCGAGCGGGAGCGCTGCGCTACGAAGGCATGGCGCTCTTCGAGGCGCGGCGCGGGTGGCTCCCCATGGCGCTGGTGGGGCCTCGCATCGGCGTGGAGTGGCCGGCCTCGTCGCCGGTGGCGGTCTACGCGGCAGCCGAGCTCTGGGTGCCGCTGGTTCACAACCGCATCGTGGTGACTGACGCGTCTGTCTGGGAGCAGGCGCGCATTCTCGGAGGGGTGGCGTTGGGCGCGCGCTTCCAGCTCAAGTGAGCGTGACGGAGTCGGCGCCTCGGCCCAGCTCTACTTCCGTGTCGACCGACACTTCGTCGAGCTTCAGGCACTTCTATTCGCTGGAGGCACCCTTCCTGTTCCGGGTCGTGAGGCGGCTCGGCGGCCCGACGAACGACCTGGAGGATCTCGTGCACGACGTCTTCGCGATCGCCTTTCGAAACTGGGGCACCGTCGACCTCACCCGGCCGATGCGCCCGTGGCTCTACGGCATCGCGGTTCGCGTCTTGCTCGACAAGCACCGGAAGGCGAGCACGCACGCTGAGATCCCGCATCCGACGGTGCCCGAGTCTGCCGACGTGCGGGCGAACCCGCTCGAGGCCGCCGAGCAGCGCCAGGGCTTGAGCCTCGCCCAGGCGATCATCCTCGAGCTCGAGCTCGAGCGGCGCGTCGTCTTCGTCTTGCACGAGCTCGAGGGTCTGACCATGCCCGAGATCGCCGCCCAGCTCGGCATCCCCCTCAACACCGCCTACTCGCGCCTGCGGCTCGCCCGGCGAGACTTCGACGAGCTCGTCAAGGCGAGGACGGAGACCCAACGTGGAAATTGACCCACTCTCGCCGCCGAGTCAGGCGCTGCTCGACGCCGAACGGGCCGAAGGCGCTTCGCTGCTTCCGTCCGCCGACGCGCTCGATCGCGTGATGCGCAGGCTCGACGTCACCCTCGCGACGCCGCTCGCCGCCGGCTCCACCGCGGCGGGAGCGGCCCACGCACCGGCGTCGGCGCTGCTCGCCGGGAAGCTCCCCTTCGGCGCCGCAGTGCTGGCCCTCGGCGTCGGGCTGGGCGTGGGGGGCACCCTTGCCGTGCAGGGCTTCTTGCAGACGGCGCCCGTGGTGGTGTCGGCGCCTGTCGCGGCGAAGCAGCCCGAGGTGGCGCTCGAGCCCGCCGCAGCTCCGCCGCCCGTGGCGGAGCCCGTCCCGGAGCCTCGGGCAAAGCCTCCTCGGCCGGCTCCGCGTCCCCCGCCGGCGGCTCCCGAGTCGAAGAGCGCTCCGAGCGCCGGCGACGACACGCTCGTGAAGGAGCAGCGCCTGCTCGACATCGCACGCGCCGCGCTGGTGCAGAAGCGGTTCTCGGCCGCGCGCGAGGCCCTCGACCGTCACCTGCTCGAGTACCGCGACGGCGCGCTGGCTGAAGAGCGCGAGTTCCTGGCGATACAGGTGCTGAGAGCCGAGGGGCGAGCCTCCGAGGCCGAGCAGCGGGAGACCTCTTTCAGGCGCCGCTACCCCGACAGCATCCTCATTCCCGCGCTCGACGCCCGCTGAATTGACTTTCTCTCGGGGGTCGTGACGGAAGTGGGAGCTCGACCCAGCTGGACATTCATGCAAACGACACGAACGACACTGTTGGTGGGCCTCCTCCAGGTGATGCTCGCGGCCTGTGACAGCACGGGGAACGCTGGCCGCTCCTGCGACGAGTCGAGCTGCGCGGGCTGCTGCACCGCGGACGGCAAGTGCCAGATGAGCACCGCGACGACCTGCGGAGTGAACGGAGCCGCGTGCGTCGCGTGCAGCGCCACCGCCGCCTGCAGGGAGGGCGCCTGTGTCGAAGGAGGCGCCGGCGGCGGGTCCGCGACGGCAGGCGGCAACGGCTCGACGGCGGGCGGCAGCGGCTCGACGGCGGGCGGCAGCGGCTCAACGGCGGGCGGCAGCGGCTCGACAGCGGGCGGCAGCGGCTCGACAGCGGGCGGCAGCGGCTCGACGGCGGGCGGCAGCGGCGCGATGGCGGGCGGCAGCGGCGCGATGGCGGGCGGCAGCGGCTCGACGGCCGGCGGCAGCGGAGCGACGGCCGGCGGCAGCGGCGCGATGGCCGGGGGCAGCGGCGCAGACGGCGGTCAGTGTCCGTGCCTTGCCGGGCAGCGGCGCTGCAACAGCGGCGGCCTCGCGCAGACGTGCTCGCAGCTGAAGAGCGACGGCTGCTACGACTGGGACACCGGCACGGCGTGCGCCTCGGGCAGCACCTGCTCGGGGCCTGGAGTCTGCAGCATGCCGACGCTCAGCGTCTCGTCGAACACGCAGCTGTGCGGGGTGCACTACGTGTCTGGAGCCGTGAACATCGTCGGCGGCGCGTCGGTGACCTGCCCGAGCGGCGACCTCGAGATTCACGCCGACACCATTCTGGTCGACCCGGCGTCGAGCATCGATCTCTCGGCGACCTCGAACGACTCACCCGCGGCCGCCTCGCAGTTCTGTGGAATTCAGGCGGCGCCGTTCGTGGGTGGCGCGGCCGGCGGCAGCTACGGCACTCGCGGCGAGAACGGGGGCTTCGGCTACTCACTCGCGAACAGGTTCGGGGCGTGCAGCCCGAACTCAGGCGCGATGGCGGGCCCGGTTCTGGGAAGCGCGTACGACGTGCTGGTGCGCAAAGGCAGCCGCGGAGGCACGGCGCGCGCCTACTACTACGATGGCGACGGCGGCATGGGCGGAGGGCGCATCGCGCTCTACGCCTCCACGAGCGCGAACATCCAGGGGACGCTTCGGGTCGACGGAGCGAACGGAGGCAACAGCGACTGCTTCGGCTTCAGCCCTGTTGGCCCCGGGGCCGGAGCCGGGTCGGGCGGTGGCATTCTGGTGAGCGCGCCGTCCGTCACGGTGACTGCGACAGCGCAGCTGTCCGCGAAGGGCGGCACCGGCGGAGGCTCGTTCTGCAGCGGAGCGAACGGCACCTGCAACTGCACTGGAAACGGCGGCAACGGAGGCGAGGGCCGCGTCAAGCTCGTGCACGGCGGCCAGCTGTCGAACCAGGGCATGTTGAGCATGGGAGCGGTGCTGAGCGCCGACGTGGCTCCGCCGCTGGCGATCGCGTCAGCGACGCACCCGGACCCGACCCGCTTCTACAACGACGGCTCGCAGCGACTGCAGGTCTCGTGGGTGCCGCCCATCGCAGGTGCGCAGGGCTACTATTACGCGGTCGATCAGAACGCGGACGCGCAGCTCACCGCGATGAACGGCACGTTCACCACTGCGACGCAGGTGACCCTGCCGGCGGGCCTGACGGGCGCCGGCACGTGGTTCTTCCACGTGCTGACGGTGAAGGGCACGAGCCAGCTGAGCACGCTCTCGAATCGCTTCGACGTTCGGATCAACGGTGCGGCCCACGCGCTCGCGTCGTCGAGTCATCCGGTGCAGACCGACTGGTACTCGGACCCGAGCAAGAAGACGGTGTCGATGGGCTGGTCGCCTCCGAGCGGGGTGCCGGCGAGCAGCTTCAAGGGCGTGTGGTACCGCCTCGACCAGACGACGACGCCGCCGCCCGTCGCAGCCGCCGCGGGCTGGACGTTCACCGCGACCGGGCAGGTGATCACGGACAGGGACTTCGCCACCAGCCTGCTCCACGACGGCACGTACCACTTCCACGCCGTCTCGGAAGACACGCTCGGCACGCTGACGAAGGCGATGGCCACGTACACCCTGCAGCTCGGAGCGATGCCCTCGCAGACGAGCGTGTTCGGCTACGTCACCAGCAACACCAGCCAGCCCGCGGGCGTGTTCGCGCAGACGTATCAGGTGACGGCCGCAAAGACCGGCTTCCAGAACACCACCCGTTCGGTCGCCGTCAACGCGGCGGCGTCGCCGGTCAACCTGACGCTGACGCCCTGAGTCGCGGCGGCCAGAACGCTCCGTCCCGCGAGAGAGCGGCATGCAGTCAGCGCGGGTCGTTCCCGGGCCGCCGCGTCGACGAAGCCACGCTTCGGCCGCCTTCGATGCAACTCGCGGCTTCCCCTGACACTGGGGCTCGATGGGCACTCGCGCTGAGGGGCCCTTGCGCTTCAGTCGCTGCATCGGATACACGCATCCAAATGATGTGACCGATTGGTCATGTTGTTCTAGAGGGGTCCGCAATGCGTGGAGCTGCTGCTGGTCTGGTCGTGATGCTCGCGGTGGGCTGCAACTGCGATCGCTTTCCTGCGGATGCTGGGCCCGGCGACGCGACGGGCGGCGGCGCTGACACTGCAGGCGGAGGCGCGACGGCCGGTGGAGGCGGGACCGGAGGTGGAGCCGCGACCGCAGGTGGAGCCGCGACCGCAGGTGGAGCCGCGACTGCAGGTGGAGGCGCGACGGCAGGTGGAGCCGCGACCGCAGGTGGAGCCGCGACCGCAGGTGGAGCCGCGACTGCAGGTGGAGCCGCGACGGCAGGCGGAGGCGCGACCGCAGGTGGAGGCGCGACGGCAGGCGGAGGCGCGACGGCGGGCGGCTTGGGGTCCGGTGGCGGCACGAGCGCGAGCGCGTGGCAGTTCGAGCAACCGCTCTCGGGCGGCCGGCCTCTCTACGCGGTGTGGGGAAGCGGCACGAACGACGTCTGGGCAGCGGGCGCCGCAGGCGTCTTGCTTCACTGGGACGGCACGAGCTGGTCGCGCATCGCCAGCGGAACCGTCGTCGACCTGTTCGGCCTGTGGGGAGCCGGCGCGAACGATGTCTGGGCTGTCGGCGGCGGCGGCACGATTCTGCACCGCACCGCGACCGGCTGGAGCCCGTCGCCGAGCGGCACCACGCAGAGGCTCTCACGCGTGTGGGGGAGCAGCGCGAACGACGTCTGGGCTGTCGGCGCCAGCGGCGCGATGGTGCATTGGAACGGCAGCTCCTGGGCACCCGTGACCAGCGGCGCCACGGAGGACCTCAACGCCGTGTGGGGCCTCAGTGCCAATGAGGCCTGGGCCGTCGGCAACTCCGGCACGATTCGCCGCTGGAACGGTTCGACGTGGAGCCTCTCTGTGAGCGGCACGACCAATGCTCTCTTCGACGTCCGGGGCAGCAGCTCGACCGACGTCTGGGCGATCGGCCCCGCGGGCACACGGCTCCGGTGGAACGGGACGGCCTGGCTCGCGGCCAACGGAAACTCTTCGTACTCGCACCGTGCCCTCTGGGGGAACGGTCCGAACGAGGTCTGGGCGGTTGGCACTACGGCGCAGCAATGGGATGGCACCCAGTGGTCCAATGTCCTCTTGCCCACAGATCGGTTCCTCTTCAGCGTCTGGGGCGCGGGCCCCGATGATGTCTGGGCTGTGGGACAGAATGGTCAGATTATCCATCGCACTGCGAACGGTTGGGCGCAGGTCGTCGGCGGCACGACGTATGATTATGAATCGATCTGGGGCAGCGGCGACGACGACATCTGGGCCGTCGCGACGCATTGGTCCGGTACGGGTCAAGTCGTGCTCCACTGGAATGGCTCCTCCTGGCGCGACGTGACGCCGGGCACGGCCAACGTCACCTTCCGCTCCGTTTGGGGTACCGGCCCGAACGACGTCTGGCTCGGTGGCACCAGCATCCACCACTGGGATGGCACCTCATGGACGAATCACGTCGTCGGCGGGTCTCGCGTCACCGGCAGCGGCCCCAACGACGTCTGGGCCGGTACGCTGAAGTGGAGCGGCGCGTCGTGGAGCAACACGTACGTTCCCCCCGGAGTCAGCATCAACACGGTCTGGGCCCCTGCACCGAACGTCGCGTGGGGCTTCGGCGCGAACGGCTCTGTCGCGCGATGGACGGCCAGCGGCTGGTCGAGCCAGGGCTCCCTCAGCAACAAGACGTTTCTCGCCAGCTGGGGCAGCGGCCCGAATGACGCGTGGGCCGTCGGAGACCGCGGCACCTTTGGCGTCGGCCCGCTGGTGGCCCGCTTCAACGGCACGGCGTGGGCCACGACCGGGAGCGGTCCCAACAGCGACAGTCTCAACGCCATCCACGGCAATGGCCCGAACAACGTGTGGACGGTCGGAGACTCCGGCACGATCGGTCATTGGAACGGCACGTCCTGGACGATGGTCCCCTCTCCCACCGGCGTGCACCTCACCGCCGTCTGGATCAGCCCGACCGGCAAGGTCGTGATCGCCGGCTGGTGGGGCATCATCATCAGCCGGCAGTAGCGCTCCCGGCTCCGCGCTCGGCTCGACAGGGGCGAGCTCGAGCGGGAGGCGTGCGGAGAAGGCGCCTACAGGTTCAGCCGGGTCGCGCGACCGATGCAGTAGTGCAGGCGCACCGGGTCGGTGATGACGCGGTACACGCCGTGCGGGTCACGCAGCGTGATGCCGGAGGGCTCGCCGCTCGCGTCGAAGTCGACGTGGTCGATGACGTAGACGTGCTCGCCGCGCCGCCAGGTGATTTCGTCGCCGCCAGGAATCAACGGGTCGTCGTTCATGATGGGCGTCGAGTTCGAGATGCCCGACTTCGCGCCGGTGATGACGGGGTAGCCGTGGTCGAGCTGGTCGTCGATCCACAGCATGAGCGCCTTGTTCGACAGCGGCACCATCGTCTTGATGTACCCCGCCGGCTGGTTCGCGTTGAACCAGTTGTACTCGGCGTTCATGGTGATTCCGTCGGGCACGAGCCACTGCGTGTTCGTGTACGAGAGGTTCGAGAGGGTCGTCTTGTTGCCGCCCGAGATGGAGTCGTAGTTGCCCTTGTCCGAGCGCGCGATGGCGAACGCCTTCTCGACGATCGCGACCCACAGCGCTCCCTCTTCGCCGAACTTCGCGTACGCGGGCTTCACGCCGTCAGAGCGCAGCCAGAGGTCGGCGTCGACGCGCACGTAGTCGGGCACTCCGTTGCGCACGAACCGCACCGCGTACGTGCCGTCGCCGAGCGGAGCCACCAGCTTGCGGATGTTCTCGGGGTCCGCGTGCGCGAGCGCCGAGAGCCGCGCGACGAAGTAGCAGTCGCCGACCGAGCCCTGGAACACGTCGTCGAGCGTCGGCCCCTCGGCGGGGAACAGCGGGTGCGAGAGGTAGTTGAACTTGGGCAGCGTGCCCGCGTGCGCCGCGCGCTCCTTGGGGTCCGGCAGGTCTTCACCGAGCGGCTCGAGCCCGACCGGCAGCGTCACCGCAGAGCCCTCGTACTTCACGGCGTGGAAGGTGCCGATGACGTGCACGTAGCCTTCGAGGTACTCGGCGCTCGTCGCGTCGGCGATGGTGTCCGAGGTGTCGCGCCAGAAGTTGTCGTTCATCGCACCGCCGCGCAGCGTGTCGGCGCCGAGGCCGACCGACACGAGCAGGTCCATGCCGTCTCCACCTTCGAGCGTGTCGTTGCCGGCGCCGCCGTTGAGCGAGTCGCGGCCGTCATCGCCCTTCAGCGTGTCGGCGCCGCTGCCGCCGTGCAGCTCGTCGTCGCCGAAGCCGCCCCAGAGCTTGTCGTTGCCCGACGCTCCGAAGAGCAGGTCGTCGCCGCTGCCGCCGAAGAGCTGATCATCACCGGTGCCGCCGTTGAGCTCGTCGGTCGAGCTGCCGCCGCTCAAGAGGTCGGCGCCGCTTCCGCCGTTCGCGCCGCAGGGCATGTTCGTCTGGTTGAAGAAGACATCGTCGCCCGGGCCGCCGGCGAAATAGACCTTCTTCACGTCGGCGCGCGGCCAGCTCACCGAGTGGCCGTTGAGGGTGACCTTCACGTCGAGGCCGTCGAACACGACGCTGCACGTGTCGTCACCGTCGGCCGCGTCGATGGTCAACACGCCGCCGCGCGCGAGCGCGACGCCGAGCGGCATGACGAGCGGAGTGCCGAAGGTGGCGAGCTCGGCCTCGGTCATCACGGCGGGGCGCGCGACCACCATCACCGGAGCGCGGCGAGGCCCGACGCTCGCGGGCAGCTGCGGCTCGACGTCGGTGCTCTCTTCCCAGTCGATGGGCGCGGGCTGCAGCAGCACCGGCTGTGACGACTGGGCCGAGGCCTGGTCGACGGCCTGTTCGTCGCCGGAAAGCTCGAGAGGCTCGGGCCCCGCGCAGGCAGACAGCACGCAGGTGAGCAGGAGTCGGGAGATGGGGAAGTGGCTGTGAGGAAGGGTCATGTGTGCGGAGATTCTCTTGAGGCTCCTCGCTCCGTCGCTCCGCAAGGCGGCCGCGGTCACGGGTCGCGAGGGCCTCTCTCGAGCCCGAGAGTGACCGCCGAGGTCAGACTGAGGGTGAATTGTGTGGCGCGACCGGTCACTCGGCGCCGTCTCGTTGCAGATCTCGGTTCGCGGCGTGGGCTCGTCGTTCGACATCCGAAGGCGTGACGGCTCACCGAAGTGGCTATGCTGCGCGCCGAGATGTCTGGGCCGAGCTCGAACGTCGCGAAGCCGGGTGAACGGTGGCGCTGCCGCGCTCGACCTCACGAGCCCGAGGCGACGGTGACGGTGCACCGCCTCGAAGGAGAGGTCGCGCACGTCTCGCTCGCGGGGCTGTGCGTGTGCGCTCCGCCGGGTGCGGAGGCGCCGCTGAGCACGGTGAGCCATACGCCGCTCGCGCTCGCGAAGCTCGGGCCGAGCCTCGTGGAGCGGCTCGACGCCGGCGTCGAGGTCCCTCAGGCGTTCGAGCAGGGCTACGCGCAGTGGAAGGAGGCCCGCGGCGGCGTGTTCGACCTCGAGCTGCCCGAGCTGATCAGCGCTCTCGAGGCCGCGCTCGCAGATCCCTGCGACGTGCTCGACCACTGGGTGCGCGTTCTGCGCCGCGACCGGAAGGAGGACCTCATCCCCTTCGCGTATCGCGCCGTGCTCGCGCTGCCGTCGCTGACCTTCGTGAGCGACCCCGAAAACCCGCGCACACCGTTGCTGTGGCGCTACGAGGGCCGCGACCCGTGCGTGCCGGTCTTCTCCGATGCCGCACGTGCCGCGAAGTTCGCGGCCGCCGTCGGGCTCGGCGCAGGAGAGACCCGGCGAGCGCCGACGCACGACGCGGTGATGTGGATGCTCGACGGGCTCGCTCAAGACGGCGTCGTCTACGCGAGCGTCAACGCCGAGAGCGGCCTCGACCTGCCGGTGTACTTCGACGTGCTTCGCCCGCTGCTCTGAGCGCAGCTCGCGCTCAGGCGCGCCTTCTTCGCCGCAGCGCGAACAGGCCCAGCAGCCCCATCGACAGGGTCGAGAGCTCAGTGCCTTGACCGCAGCCGCAGCTGCTGCCGCTCGGACCTTCGACGGTGCCGCCGCCCGCTCCTGCAGCGCCGCTTCCCGCGGTTGCGTTGCCTCCGGCCGTGGCGCTCTGCCCGCCTGCAGCGCCGTCGCCGCCCGCGGTGCCGTCGCCACCCGCGGTGCCGCCGGTGCCGCCCGCCGTCGCGCCGGTGCCGCCGCCCGCAGTCCCGCTCATGCCGCCCGCGGTCGCGCCGGTGCCGCCGCCCGCAGTTCCGCTCATGCCGCCCGCGGTCGCGCCGGTGCCGCCGCCTGCAGTGCCGCTGGTGCCTCCGCCCGCGGTGCCGCCCGTGCCTCCGCCCGCAGTGCCGCCGGTGCCTCCGCCTGCGGTTCCACCGCTACCGCCGCCCGCGCCGCCGCCGGTGCCGCCGGTGCACGTCTTCAAGCAGCGGCCCGAGGCCGCGCCCGTCATCGTCACCCAGCAGCCGTAGCCCGACGGGCACGCCATCATGGTGGTGCACACCGGAGCGTTCGTCGGGAACCCGTCGACCGTGTTCGGGTCGATGCACGCGAAGCTGCCCATGCCGTTCGCGTTCACGCAGGTCTGACCCGTGGGGCAGCCCGCGCCGCCGGAGCCGCCCGCGCCGCCCGAGCCGCCGGTGCCACCCGCCCCGCCGCTGCCGCCTCCGGTGCCGCCCCCGCCCGCCGTGCCGCCGTCGGGGATGCAGTTCTCGAGGCAGTTGCCGCTGGTGGCGCCGCTCATCTGGAGCCAGCACGAGTTGCCGCTCGAGCACGCCATCGTGCCGCTGCAGACCGGCGCGTTGGTGGGGAACCCGTTCGGCGTCGTCGGGTCGAGGCACACGTAGTCGCCCTGCCCGGTGGCGTCGAAGCACACGCGGCCCGCGACGGAGCAGCTGCCACGGCCGGGCAGGTTGCTGCCGCCTCCGCCGCCGGTGCCGCTCATGCCGCCGTCGGGCAGGAGCACGGAGCAGTTCACGAGACAGCTGCCGGTCGTCGCGCCCTGCGACGGGAGCCAGCACGTCGAGCCGCTCGGGCACGCCATGGTGGCGCTGCACGACGGCGCGTTGGGAGGGAAGCCGTTCACCGTGTTCGGGTCGAGGCACTGGTAGTTGCCCATGCCCGTCGCGTCGGCGCAGATGAGCCCGAGCGGGCAGTTGCTGCCGCCGCCGCCGCCGCCAGTGCCTCCGTCGGAGGAGCCGCAGTAGCCGTTGTTCGGGTTCGACGTCGAGCCGCCCGTCACCCAGCCCGCGCGCGTGTAGCCGCCGTTGGTGGCCGCGGTGGTCGCGACCTGCTTGAGCCACGTCGCGTTGCCGTAGACGCTCTCGTACACCGCCTGGTTGCAGGCGTTGCCGGGGCCGCGCGAGACGGTGCCGGTGACGCGGCCGAGCGAGTCGAGCGAGGGGCCGCCCGAGTCGCCTTCGCAGACGCCGCGCATCATCGAGCTGCCGCCGACCCACTCGAGCAGCGAGCTGGTGCCGCCGCCGCAGTTGCTCGAGCACTGCACGTTGAGCCCGGTGGCGACGTAGCGGGTGCCGGCGGTCATGCCGGTCGGCGACGTCACGCCGAAGCCGACGGCCGTGTAGCTCTCGTTGAACGTGACGGGCGAGTCGACGCGCGGAATCGCGGGGCACACGGTGGTGATGGGAGACGAGAGCTCGAGCACGGCCATGTCGCCGCCGCAGATGTTGTTGCTCGGCACGCGCACCGCGCTCACGCCGAACCACGAGAAGTTGTTCACCGTCGGGAAGAAGCCGCTGTTGAAGAACATCGCGGCGAGCGTGGGGCTCGTGGTGACGGCGAACGAGCTCGCGGGGTAGTTGGTGCCGAACGAGTTGGTCGTGCACGTGTTGTTGACGATGGGCGCGACGCAGTGGTGCGCGGTGAGCACGAGGTTCCGGGCGATGAGCGTGCCGGAGCAGAGGCCGCCGCCCGAGGCGCCGTTGATCATGATGGCGACGACGTTGGGGTGGCCGGCGCCGTCGAGGACCCCGCCCTGAATCTCTGCGCGCTGGCGAAGCACGCGCGGGGCGTCGAGTGAATCGGTACAGGCGATGAACGAAGCGAGGACGAACAACGGCGTGAGCCGGCGCATGAACGGCCCCTGTAGTCCCGCGGCCCGAATCGGAGCAAGTCCCGGGCGCCCACCGGGCTACACTGCGCCGCGAAGGAGCTCACATGAAACGCGGCTTCACCCTCATCGAGTTCATGGTCATCGCGTCGCTGCTCGCCATCATCAGCGCCGTCGGCTTCCACTTCATCGAGCTCAAGCGCGTGCAGCCGACGCGAAACACGCTCATCGAGACGCGCAAGGCGCTCGAGGCGTTCAAGGCGCAGGGCGGCAGCTACCCCGACACCCTCGAGCAGCTCGTCGAGAAGAAGCTGCTGCCCGAGGTCCCGAAGGACCAGTGGGGCCGCGCCATCGTCTACCGCCTCTCGGCCGGCGACGCGCAGCTGGCCTCGTCGGGCGCCGACGGCATCCCCGAGAACAAAGACGACCTCCACGGCGAGTGAAGCGCGTCTGAAGGCTCAGCCCAGCGCGCGCGTCGACCAGCGGCGCTCGAGCGCGCGGTCGGCGAAGCACACCGCGTCGGCGTCGGCCGTCGCCTCGAGCGAGCCGAGCTGCGCCTCGGTCACCTCGCCCACGATGCGCGCCAGCGGCGCGGCGCTCTCGAGCGCGACGCTCGCGCGCTGCTCGACGAACACCGGAGCCAGCTCTCGCGCGGCGTCGAGCCAGCCCAGCGCGAGGCGAGCGCCCTCGGGCACCACCACCGTGACGCGGCGCTGCAGGTTCTCGCCGCGCCACTGCAGGTGCCGCGAGAGGTACGAGGCCGGGCCGCGGTCGAGCCGGGCGCGCGCCTGCTCGATGAGGTCGAGCGGGAAGTCGCCGCTCGCCTCGAGCACGACGTCGAGCGTGCAGTACGGGTCGAGCTGCAGCCGCGCGTCGATGGCGCGCAGGAGCTCGGCGCGGCGCTCGAACAGGCCGGGCCCGCCGTGCCACAGCGCCGTGTGCCGGGCGGCAGGCGCGACCGCGTCACCGACCCGGGTCACGTCGGCTCCGCCGGGCGCGACGAGGTGCGGCCGCGGCGCTTCGTCGAGCCGGCGGCCGAGCCGCGCCTCGGCCTCGTGCAGCACCTGCGCGAGCTCGCCTTCGGTCAGCGTGGCCGTGCGCCGCACGCGGTAGGGCGGAGCGCCGTCGAACTCGACTCCGTCTTGCGCGGCCGTCGAGCGCATCGCGGTGCCGGGCAACAGCGACAGCGCGAACACCTGCGCCTCGGAGGCGAGGCCGTGCTCCTCGAGGAAGTCGACGCCGCGCGAGAGGTCGTCACGGGTGTCGCCGGGCAGGCCCGCGATGAGGTCGACGAGCAGGCTGATGCCCTCGCCGTGCAGCAGCTTCACCGCCTCGGCCACCTTCTCGGGGCTGCCGCCGCGCTTCACGCGCCGCAAGGTCTGGCGGTTCACCGACTGCAGGCCGAGCTCGAGGCGGTCGAAGCCGGCGCGCTTCAGCTTCTTCGCCTGCTCCAAGGTGAGGCCCTCGGCGCGCACCTCGGCGAAGCAGGTGAACGAGCGGTCGGCGTTCACCTCGGCGAGCGCGTCGAGCAGCGGCTCGAAGCCGGGCCGGTGGTTGAACGTCGGGTCGAGGAAGACGAGCTCGCGGGCGCCGCGCTCCTTGAGCTCGCGCACGAGGCGCACGCTCTGTTCGACGTCGAGCGAGCGCAGCGACGCGCTGCTCTTCGGGTAGAAGCAGAAGGTGCAGCTCGAGCGGCAGCCGCGCACGGTCTCGAGGTAGGTCGAGCGCTCGGGGTCGACGCGCACGCGCCCCGCGACGTACGGCGACGGGTAGCGCGAGAGGCCGAACGCGGCGGCGGCGGGCGGGCCGAACGCCGAGAGGCCCGCACGCGTGCGCACCGCGACGTTCGGCAGGCCGGCGACGTCGCCGCCGTCGAGCAGCCGGTGCATCACCGCGGCGAACGTCTCTTCGGCCTCGCCGGTGACGGCGATGTCGAAGCCCTCCTGCCCGAGGAGGAACGGGTTGTCGGCCGAGACCTCGGGGCCGCCGACGAGCACGGTGGTGCGCGGCGAGCGGCGCTTCACCTCGCGCGCGAGGTGGAGGCTGCGCTCGACGTTCCACAAGTAGAGCGAGAAGCCGAGCAGCTCGGGCTCATCGCGGGCGAGCAGGTCGGCGAGCTGGGCGTCTCCCGCAGAGTCGGTGACCTCGGGCGGCACGACGTCGAGCTGAAGGCGTGACGAGAGGCCGTGCACGTCGGCGGCGACGGCGAGGCAGCCGGCGGCGAGCGGCACGTTGCCGGTCGCGGCGAGCGCCGCCGGAGGAGGCACCGGGAGCTGGACGAGCCGCAGCCGCTTCACCCCCGTGCATTCAGCACACTTCGGGGTCGCATTGAATCGAGCTGGCGAGGCGACGACACGCTTCGAGAATGCACCTATGTTCCGAATGGAATGCGCTTCGAGGAACAGCTCCGTTCCCATCTGGAGAGGCTTGAGGCTGGCGGACCTCCGTTGGAGTCGCGCGCGATTCGCACGGTGAGTGTCCCCGACCTAAGGAAACACTTCCTCGCGCGGCTCGCGGGGCAGCAAGCAACGAATTCCAATTGGGTTCGCCGAACACACACGGCCTGGAGCCCGCGGCTAGAGTCCTTCGCCCAGTACATCGACCATCTACCAGAGGACGCGGCACCGCTAGAACAAGCTGCAGCGGGAGCGTTCGCGGCGAAGGCGCTCGACGTCGCGATTGAGGTCAACCCTGGGACCGCGCTGGTGGAGCGCCTAGAGCTTCAACGGGTCGTCGATGGATTTGGGCGGGCCAACGTCGAAGCAGAGAAATACGCCATCGAGAATCAACTCGTGCGCACAAAAGGTCCCACCCTCGAGCTGTCGCGTCTGGGAGCAGCGTTTCTCCGCTTGCGGGGCCGTGACGCGATTCGATGGCTTTTGACGTCAGAGACCCTTCAGAGCACGGGAGGATTCGACGACTGGCGTGCGTCGCGTGAGCTGCTTCGGGAGGCGGCGACGGGGGCAGGCATCACAGGTTCTTACGATCCGGACGATGACATCATGCACTACGGCTTCTCCCAGGCGAGTCTCGATCGCCTCACGAGGCTGGGCGTGCTATGGGCCCACGGTGAGGGTCTCGTTGAAAGGTACTCCGTGCGAGACGCGGTGACGGAGCTCGTAGCGGCGACGATCGAACCGGGACCATGGCACGCGACGGTTTCAGCGATGCTGGACGACGAGAGATCGACCGTATTTGGGCTGCAGCTGGGGCCTAGCGCAACTGAGGCGGCTGTCGAGCAGTCGCGACTCATTACCCACGAAGTCCGTAATGCGCTCGTTCCCGTCCGGCACCACATCGACGCACTGCTTGCGACCGGAGCCGGTGGACCTGAAGAGCGCCTCCATGCGGTTCGACGCGGTGTCGTCCGCACGCTGGAGTTCGTCGATCAGATGGTGGCGGTCAGTGAGCTCGCTACGGAGCCGGCTACGGTCATCGAACTGCTGACCATCGTCCGGGAAGCAACGTCTTGGACAGACGACGCCGGCCGCGTGGACGTTTCGGGCGATCAGCACCTTCGCGTACGCGCGCCACGCACGAGGCTCTCCCGCGCAGTGGCGAACGTCATTCTCAATGCTGTCCAAGCAGCACCTTCCCCGGCACGAGTTACGGTGCTCGTTCGTTCGGCGAATGAGCGAGCACAGGTGGTCGTCGACGATCGCGGAGCGGGTGTTCCAGCACAGTTGCGACAGCGGGTCTTCGAGGACGGTTTCACCGCGAAGCCTGGCGGGACGGGGTTTGGGCTCGCGTTCGCTCGACGTGTCATCGAGGATCTGCACGGGTCGATCGGCTGTGGCGACAACCCGGCTGGCGGCGCACGCTTTGTTATCGAGGTACCAAGAGCGGAGACCCCATGACCGAACCCGGGCAAATACTGATCGTCGATGATGACAACGACTTCGCCGAACTCTATCGAGAGATTCTTACGAAGCTCGGCACGCAAGTGCTCGTTGCCAATTCCGTCGAGGATGGCCGCTCTGCACTGAAAAGTCACGGAATGGACCTTGACGTTGTCCTCCTCGACCAGAAACTGCAGGGTCCCGGTGGTCCTGACTCAGGGCTCGAGCTCATCTCAGAAGCAGGGCATAGCGCGCCGTTCGCGAAGATCATCGTGGTGACCGGCTACTCGACCCCCGACGTCATCGATCGTGCATTTCGGCTCGGGGTCTATGACTATCTTGTCAAGAACGGAGCCTTCGAGTCGCTGTTAAAAGCGAAGGTGCGCAACGCTGTCGAGGTCGCCAGTGAGCGCAGATTGGCTGCAACCTCTACGCAACAGCTCACCGGACAACTCCAAACAGCATGGCAGAAGCTAGGAACAGAGACTGATCGATACCGAAAGGGGCTGCTGCTCGAGGAACTGGTCAAGATGCTCTTTCGTGCAACCTCGGGCTTCGAACGGGTCGAGACCCGCCTCCGCACCGACAGCGAGGAGATCGACATCCGGGTCGAGAACGGTTCGGTTGACACGCCGTGGCGAAGCGACGGTCCGTATTTGCTCGGTGAATGTAAGAACTGGACCTCGAAGTGCGGCGCCAAGGAATTTCGAGATTTCTATGGGAAATTGACGACCAAATACGGCCGCGTGCGCACCGGCTTTTTCGTTTCCGTTGGTGGTTTCACAGAGGACTTCTACTTCGAGCGCGCGTCCCGAAAGACTGAAGACGTTCTCGTGATCCCTCTCGATGCCTCGGATCTACAGCGCTGGGTGAATGCGGCGAATCGCCTCGAAGTTCTCAGAGAGCTCCACAGCAAGGCCGTGTTCGAGAAGCATCAATAGCCGGCAGGGTCGCGCCGGGTCACATGCTCGACGAATACCTCCAGGGGAAAGGCGATCCATACTGAGCTCCGCGCCGCCCTCAAAAGGTGCGGCGGCTGGCGCGCAGCGGTGCTCGACGTCCGCGAAGTGTGGGCTGGCAGGCCCGCCACGACCGCGAATCCGACAACAACGGGCGGCCGAAGATGCCGCGAGCCGATTCACGGGCAGAACGTGTCGGCGAGGGTCGGCGAGCTCGTGAGCACGGCGGCGGGCGACAGGCCCGTGCGCCAGGCGGAGTAGAGGTCGAGCAGGCGCGTGACGACGCCGGCGTCGGTGGTGATGGTGACTCCGAACACCTCGCTCGTGGTGTGAATGGTGTCGTGCGTCACGCAGGCGGGGGCGAAGACGCCGGGCGCGACGGTCATGGAGGCGCGCTCCTCGGCGGTCGTGAGCTGCTGGGGAAACTCGGCGAGCTCGCGGCGCAGCACCAGCGCGAAGGTGCGGGGCACGCCGGCGTCGGTGTAGTCGAACGGCCCGAGCACGGGGTCTCGAACGCCGAACTCGTCGTAGTTGGAGGAGATGAGCCGGTCGAACAGCGCCATGCGCACGAAGTACGGCGTCGTGAGGTGGTGCCTGATGACGTGCGTGAGGTCGGAGCACACGCCCGCATCGCCCATGTGCCACTGCGCGCAGCTCTCGTCGCCCCGGCCGCTGACCGCGGGCGAGCGCGAGGTGACGGCGACGTACTGGTCGTACGTGACGACGCCCGCGTCGGCGCCGGCCGAGGTCGAGAAGTCGAGGCGCCGCAGCTCGGGGCCCGTCACGGCGTCGATGAGGCCGACCACCTCGGGCGGGCACGCCGCTCCGCCGTCGCAGCCCGCGTGGGTGCGCTTGAGCTCGGCGCTCACCCAGTCGAGGTTGTTGATGACGCCCGCCCCGCCCGCCGAGTCGCCCTCGAGCAGCACCTCGACGGCGTCGTCGAGGTCGGGCATCGCCTGGTTCGCTCCGCCGAGCGTGTAGCTGAGGCCTGCCACGCCGTCGCGCCGCAGCACCTTCAGGTCGGCCTCGAGCACGCGCTGCCCGAGGAAGTGCAACGTGTAGCTCACCGGCTGGCCCGTGATGGGGTGCGTCGTGTCGAAGCGCACGTCGCGCGCCACGCCGCGCCACGCGTCCGACGAGCAGTAGATGAGCTGCACCTGGTTGTAGTCTTCGAGCGGGTTGCGCAGCCCGCCGTCGGGCTGGACCCCGGCGTCGCGCAGCATCACGCCCTCGCCCTGCCGCCCGCGCCGGCCGCCGCCCGACATGTTGTCGAGCGTGAAGTTCGTCGTCTCGGACGCGTAGGGGCAGCGCACGCGCGTGTTGCACGAGCACCACCGCGCCGCGCACGCCGCCGCGTTGCCGCAGCCGCCGCCGCCGCGCAGGCCGATGACCCACCGGTGCTGGTTCGCCGCCCCACGGTAGGGCCGGTAGTAGACGATGGGCTGCGTGCCGTCGTTGCACAGCGCCTCGGGGAAGACGGCCGGGTCGACCGCGTAGAGCTGCAGCTCCCCGGCGAGGCCGATGCCGCTCACCGGCGCCGGCGTGCCGCACGCGAGCGCGTCGCGAATGCCCAGCACGCCGCCGTCGCTCGCACCGCCGGCCGCACCGCCGGCGCTGCCGCCGGCCGCGCCTCCCGCCGCACCACCGGCGCTGCCGCCCGCGACTCCTCCGGCCACACCACCGGCGCTCGCTCCGGCCGAGCCACCCGTGCCTCCGGCGGCGCTGCTGCCGCCCGCGACGCCGCCCGCGCCGCCGTCGGTGCCACCGCCGCCTCCCCCGCTGCACGCCGAGCAGAGGACCACGCCGAGCCAGACTGCGCGCCTGAAGTTCAGCTCCACTGACGCCCTCCCGATGAGCACCGCGTTCGCGGCACAGCCTAGCGCCGTCGCTCGCTGAGCGCAGAAACCGCTCGAACGCCCTTCAGGCACGCAAGTTCTGCGTGAGCCTTCGGCCCGTCGTCACTGCGGAGCGAACTTCCAGGCGGTGTGAATGCGACTTGCATGCCGGCGCGGCATGTCCATCGACTACTCCTCGAAGATTCCGAACAACGTCGACCTCGCTTCGAACAAGACGCTGCAGCGAGCGCTCGAGCAGTGGCAGCCGCACTACCTCGACTGGTGGCGCGAGGTCGGGCCCGAGGGGAGCGCGACGCGCGACGTCTACCTTCGCACGGCGGTGAGCGTCGACCCGAAGGGCTGGGCGCACTTCGACTACGTGAAGATGCCCGAGTACCGCTGGGGCATCTTCCTCACGCCGCCCGAGAAGGACCGCAAGATCGGCTTCGGCACGCACAAGGGCCAGCCCGTGTGGAACGAGGTGCCCGGCGAGTACCGCAGCACGCTGCGCCGCATCATCGTCACCCAGGGCGACACCGAGCCCGCGAGCGTCGAGCAGCAGCGCGCGCTCGGCAAGACGTGCCCGTCGCTCTACGACCTTCGCAACCTCTACCAGGTCAACGTCGAAGAGGGCCGGCACCTCTGGGCGATGGTGTACCTGCTCCACGCGTACTTCGGCCGCGACGGCCGCGAAGAGGGCGAGGCGCTGCTCGCGCGCCGCTCGGGCGACGCCGACAAGCCGCGCATCCTCGGAGCGTTCAACGAGAAGACCCCCGACTGGCTCTCGTTCTTCATGTTCACCTTCCTCACCGACCGCGACGGCAAGTACCAGCTCGCCGCGCTCGCCGAGAGCGGCTTCGACCCGCTCGCCCGCAGCACGCGCTTCATGCTCACCGAAGAGGCGCACCACCTGTTCGTCGGCGAGAGCGGCGTCGCCCGCATCATCACCCGCACACTCGAGGTGATGAAGCAGCTCGGCACCGACGACCCCGCGAAGCTGCGCGCCGCCGGCGTCATCGACCTGGGCACGCTGCAGCGCTACCTCAACTTCCACTTCAGCGTGACGCTCGACCTCTACGGCTCCGAGGTCTCGACCAACGCGGCCGCGTTCTACAGCTCGGGCCTCAAGGGCCGCTTCGAGGAAGAGCAGATTCCCGACGACCACCTGCTCGCGTCGTCCGACTACGACGTGCCCGCGGTCGACGGCGGCAAGCTCGTCACCCGCAAAGAGAAGGCGCAGCTCGCCCTCAACGAGCGCCTGCGCGACGACTACATCGCCGACTGCCAGGCCGGCGTCGACCGGTGGAACAAGCTCATCGAGAAGGCCGGCAAGGGCGAGCGCCTCACGCTGCCGCACAAGGGCTTCCACCGGCGCATCGGCAACTTCGCCAACGCGTTCATCTCGCCGAAGGGCGAGGTGCTCGACGAGGCGACGTGGCGCGCGAAGGAGCGCGACTGGCTGCCGCTCGCCGAGGACCACGCGTTCGTGCAGGCGCTGATGAAGCCCGCGGTGAAGCCCGGGCAGTTCGCGAGCTACATCGCTCCGCCGCGGGTGGGCATCAACAACCAGTCGCTCGACTTCGAGTACGTGCGCTTCGACTGAGGGCCCGAGCCGACTTGATTCGCCAGCACCTCATCGACCCCGAGGTCTGCATTCGCTGCAACACGTGCGAAGAGACCTGCCCGAACGACGCCATCACCCACGACCGCCGCAACTACGCGGTCGAGGCGGCGAAGTGCGTCGCGTGCGGCGACTGCCTCACGCCGTGCCCGACGGGCGCCATCGACTCGTGGCGGCAGGTGCTCGAGCCGTACGCCATCGCCGAGCAGCTGAAGTGGGACGCGCTGCCGGCGCAGGCCGAGCCTTTGGCTCCGGTGGTGGGCGACGCGCTCGAGCCGAGCGACGTGCTCGCGCTCACCGCGCGGGCGACGCTGGGCGCCGCGCACGTGCCGCCGCCGTGGTCGGCGGCGCACCCGTACGTCGGGCTGTACACGGCCGAGCGGCCCGCGGTCGCGACGGTCGCGGGCACGCTCGCGCTGACCGCCGAGGGCGCGCAGAGCGACATCAGGCACCTCGTGCTCGACTTCGGGAAGACGGCGTTCCCGGTGCTCGAGGGCCAGTCGGTGGGCATCGTGCCGCCGGGCGTCGACGAGACGGGCGCTCCGCACCGCGTGCGGCTCTACACGGTGGCGAGCCCGCGCGACGGCGAGCGGCCGCGCCACAACAACCTCGCGCTGACGGTGAAGCGGGTGGTCGCCGACCGCGAGGGCCGGCCGGTGCGCGGCGTGGCGTCGAACTACCTGTGCGACCTGCAGAAGGGCGACCGGGTGAAGGTGACCGGGCCGTGGGGCTCGAGCTTCCTGATGCCGAACCACCCGGGCGCCAAGCTGCTCATGATCTGCACGGGCACCGGCGCCGCTCCGATGCGCGCGATGACCGAGCGCCGCCGCCGGCGCCTGGGCCTCTCAGAGGGCGGCTCGATTCTGCTGTTCTTCGGCGCGCGCAACACCGGCGAGCTGCCGTACTTCGGCCCGCTCATGAAGCTGCCGAAAGAGCTCATCGACGTCGAGCTCGCCTTCTCGCGCGCCCCCGACCAGCCGAAGACGTACGTGCAAGACCGCATCCGCGCTCGCGCCGCCGACGTCACCCGCTGGCTCGCCGACGACGACACGTTCGTCTACCTCTGCGGCCACAAGCACATGGAGCGCGACGTGCTCGCCACCCTCGCCGACGTCGTGCCCGCGTTCTCTGACCGCCTCGCAACGCTCAAGCGCGAGGGCCGCTTCCATGCCGAGACCTACTGAGCGCCGAGGCTGGCTGAGGCGGTGCGGTCGTGCGAGGGCGCTTCGTGCCAAGCTGCCTCGCTCGAGGCTGAACGGTTCCTTCACATCGAGCGAAGGTCAGGTGGCGAACACCTCTCGGAAAGGCTGAGTCGTGCGCATCGAACGACTGTTCCTGCTGGCGTGTGGCTGCACGTGCCGACTGTCTGTGCCGGGCGAAGAGCTTCCGGACGCGGCGGTCGATGACCCCGAGACGCGCTGGGTGCGGCCCGACGCCGGCTCGCCGCCGCCGGCAGACCCGTGGCTCGTCGACGCGCTCACGAAGTCTGCCGAGGCGAAGATCGACGCGGCGCTGCGGCGCGGCGACATCGACGAGAAGACGGCGGCGCTCTACCGCGTATACGCGTACTGGGCCTCGAGCCGGCTCCCGGCGCAGTACGTGGCCGAGACGACCGCGCAGCTGCCGTGGGACTTCGGCGTCGCGCAGCTCGCCGACGAGTATCGTGACCAGTACTCGCCCGCCGAGCGCGCGGTGCTCGACGCCGTGATGTCCGTGCCGAGCGGCGCCTCGTACCACGCGTTCGCGCCCGGCCCGTCGGCGCGGCAGTGCTGGGAGACGCGGCTCGACGGCACCGAGGTGTACTCAGCGCCCATCAGCACGACGCACTTCGACTTCTATGCGGCGAGCAACCAGGGCCCGGCGGCGCTCGCGACGCTCGAGTCGACGCTGCGGGCGAGGCTCACGGGCAACGTCACCATCACGAAGGGGGCGCTCGCCGGCATGGCGCCGCTGCAGCAGCACTTCGAGCAGGCGTTCACGGTGCTCTCGGGCCTGGGCTACACGTCGCCGATGAGCAACCCGCGGCACACCGCGATCAACGGCGACGGAGGCACCGGGCGGATTCCCGTGTACGTCGTCGACTGTTCGGGCTTCGGCGAGGGTGGCGGAGCGGCCAGCGACGGCCACATGCTCCTGAGCGTCGGCGCCGCGTTCGAGGACCCGCTGCTGAGCAAAGTGGTGGTGCCGCACGAGCTGGTGCACCTGTTCACGAACGACTTCGGCAGGGACGGAGGCGCTCCGACCGACGTTCACAAGCAGTGGCCGATCGAGGCGATCGCCGTCGCCCTCGAAGACTACCTGGCGAAAGACACGAAGCGCTGGTCCGAGGTGAATCGCGCGGGCGCGCGCTACCCCTACCTGGTGCAGGCGATGGCCCGCTCGTTTCGCTGCAGCGAGGAGCCGTTCCACTCGAACAACAGCGGCCCGTGCAAGCAGTCGCTCGACCTGCGGGCCGCGCCGGCCCCTGCTTTCCCCGGGCGGTCCGAGGAGCTCTACCCGGGCAACTACAGCAAGTTCGTCTTCTTCAAGTGGCTCGAGAAGAAGAGCGGTATCGGCGCGCTCCGCTCGTACTGGGTGACCTACGCGGCCTCGCGCGACCCCGAGCGCGGCATCACCGACGACCAGCTGGCCGACTTTCAGCTCGCCCTCGTCGCCGACCCTCAGAGCGACGGGCCGAAGTTCGACCCCGACGACCGGGCGGTGTTCAGCAGCGCCACGGCGGGGCTGGACTACGAGCCGGGCTGGCGCGAGCGCTACGCGTTCCGCTTCGAGCGGTCGCAGTACCCCAAGACGCACTGGCGAATCGCTCCGCCGCAGGAGGCGTCGGTGCACGAGCCGAAGGCGGCCGACAACACGCTCTTCCCGATGGCTCGGGGCGCCACCTACCGCGTGTTGATCGAGGTGCCCGACGCTCCGGCGACGGTCGACTGGCCGGGCGTGCCGACCGCGACGCGCTCGTTCACGGGCGTGAAGCCGCTCGACCGCGTCGTCTACCTGACGGAGCAGAACGGCCTGCCGCAGCGCGCCGCCTTCAGCATGGACCTCGGCAGCGAGGTCATCAACGCCTTCGGAGACGGGCAGCACCACCTCATCTACAGCGCGACCCACTTCCTGTTGGTCACGTTCACGAACCCTCCGACAGGCCGGGGCACGACGCAGCTGAAGGTCGGGGTCACCATCGGCGAGCGGTGCCTGGGCGAGTGCGCGAACCACTACGGAGCGTTGATCACCGCGAGCTCGACCTGCTGCCCCGAGAGCTGCCGCGACCTCGACGGCGACGCCTACCGCGAGTGCGTGGCCGATTGTCGCGACGGCTTCACGGCGAGCCACGTCGCGGGAGAGGCGCTCTGCGCCGATTACTGCACCGGCTCGAACCAGACCTACGGCGACCTGATGAGCGGCGACGAGCACGCCTCGGCAGGGCCGAAGATCTACTCCGCCGCCGAGCTGCCCTCGGCCACCTGGTCAGGCGTCGTGCCCATCACACGCTGGGTCGACGCGACCTGCACCGAGATGGGCGTGCCCCCCGCCCCTTGATTCACGCAGCAGCTCTTCTCTGTCTTCAGCCACTTGAGCGGCCGCAACTCCGCCAGGGCGTAGGCGACAATCCTACATGTCCCTGCTTCGCACCACACTGAAGCTCCTGGCCCTCTCGATGCTGCTGGCGCCCGTCGCGTTCAGCCGCGAGCTGCCGCGCGAAGACGAGACCGAAGTCGCCCCGTAGCCACCCACACCCTTGGAGTCCCCATGCCTGGCGTCACCACGACTCGCTACTCGACGTACATCGGTTCCAACGGCAGCGTGACGGCCAGACCGTCGAGCAGCCGCCCGGTCGCGATGGGAGGCGCCCCGGCGAACGGCACGCGCATCGGCGACAGCACCGTGTTCCGCAACAACGGCGGCGCGGGCTCCGTGATGGATTCGAGCGGCAACCTCCGCACGGGCACGTTCACGTTCAGCCCGTTCAGCGGCGAGAGCCGCTTCATTCCGAGCCGCTGAGCGTCGTGCCGAGTCTCGCGAGCGCGGCCTTCGCGCGCGCGACCTCGGGGATGACGGCGTCCGCGTGCTCCCAGCCGGTCAGGAACTCGCGGTAGCGCGCGGCGGCCTCTGCCGGCTTGCCGCGCTTCTCGAGCAGCTCGGCGAGGCGGAGGCTCGCCACGCGCGACGAGACGACCATGCCGATGCCGATGGAGCCCAGCAGCACCGACGCCTTTCTGAGGGTCTGCTCGGCGAGGTCGAGGTCTCCGGCGGCCTCTGCGCAGCCCGCGAAGCTGACGAGGCCGCGCGTCGAGATCTCGATCGGCGCGAGCCCCGCCTTCAAGACCGCGTCGCACGGGGCACAGCCGGCCTCGGCGGCGTCGCGCAGCATCATGCGCTCGGCCTCGGCGCGCTGGCCGGCCGCGCTGACCTGCGCGAGAAAGGGCCCGGCGTCGACGCAGCCGCGCTCGCTCATGGCCGCCGCGTGGCGAGCGACGGCGGCGGGCCCCTTGAGGCCGAGGTTCTCGTAGGCCTTCGCGGCGCGCTCGAGGGTGTCGCGCAGGGCCGGCCCGTCGCGGTCGAGCCGGTGCACCGCGGCGAGCGCCTCGAGCGTGCCGCCGATCTCGGCGTCTTCCCCGTACTGGGGCGCCTCGGCCTCGGCCGCTCGCAGCGCGAGCACGGCGGCCTGAAATCGGCCCTCGAGAATGGCGAGCGTGCCCTGGCGGAACAGCCCGGCGACGCGAGTCTCGCCCGTGCCCGCGACGAGGCGGTCGGCGAAGGCGTGCGCGTCGCGCGTGAGCCCGACCGAGATGAGCGCGTCGCAGATGATGATCCACCGGTGCGGCGCGTCGCCGTGCAGGAGCCGGATGTCCGCCGCGACCTGCTGAACCCGCTTCGCGTCACCCGCCTCGGCCGCCAGCCGCAGCTCGAGGTTCAGCGCCTCTTCGTTGTCGGGCGCCCGCGCGAGCCACTGCGCCGCGAACGCCGGCACCTCGGCGCCGCGGCCGCTCGTCGACAGCACCGCCACCAGGTTCGCGCCGAACTGCAGGTCGGGCCGCAGCTCGACGAGGCGGCGGTACGTCGCGACCGACTCCTCGGTCTGACGCGTCGTGAAGTACGCGTTCGCGAGGACGAAGTTCACCAGGTCGTCGCCCGCGTTGTCGTCGGCGAACGGCTTCAACCCCCGCACCACCTCTTCGCTCGCGCCGGTCTGCAGCGCCTCGAGCGCCGCGAGCAGCGCGTTGCCGCTCGGGTCCTTCGCGGGGTCCACGACGCTCTGCCGCGCCTGCTCGAGCAGCTTCCGCGGCGCCTCGCCCACGATGCCGTCGGTCATCACGAGCGCCGCCCACGCGTGCGGCCACTGCGGGTCGTGGCGCAGGGCATCGACCAGGGCGGCGCGTATCGCCACGGTGTCGTACCAGATGCTGCGCAGGCCGTCTTCCGAGCGCAGGAACGCGCGCCACGCCTCGATGGAGCTCGTGCCGAAGCGGCGGGCCGCCTCTCGCTCTTCGACCGAGGGCGGGAGCGCGGGCCTGCCCTCACCGACGGCGGCGGCCGCCAGCGGGGCGAGCGCGCCGAGGGCCGCCGTGACCGACGCTTCGTCGACCGACGCGAGCTTCACGCTGCGGCCCGGGCGCGGGCCACCGAACAGCTCGGCGTGCACGCGCTCGCCGCTGCGCGAGAGGCGAACCTCGAGCTGCACGTTCGCCGCGCCGCTCTCATCGCATCGGTACGACAGCGGAGGCATGCACCAGGTCCGCCGCGCGCGCGCCTGCGCCGCGGGAGCCAGCCGCTCATCTCCGGTCGCGAGAATCGACACGCTGCGCTCGCCCGAGGGCAGGCGGCCGCTCCACCACCACGCTGCGCCCGCGAGCAGCGCGACGGCTGCTGCGGCGGCGCCGAGCGGCAGGCCGGGCCGGCGGCGGCGCGACGCCTTCTCGCCTCGGAGCGCGGCGATGAACGCAGCGGCGCTCGCGAACCGGTCTTCGGGCCGGCGCGCCATGGCGGTGAAGAGCGCGCGGCTCCACGGCTCGGGCAGGTCGGGCACGAGCTTGCGTGCGTCGAGCGGCGGCTCGCTCAGCCGCTTCACCGCGACCGAGAGCGCCGAGTCGCCGTCGAACGGCAGCTTCCCGGTGACGAGCTCGAACGCGACGACGCCGAGCGCGTAGAGGTCTGCAGCGGGCCCTGCGTCTCTGCCCTCGACCTGCTCGGGCGCCATGTAGCCCGGCGTGCCGAGCATGCGCTGGTGGCTCGCGGTGAGGCGCACGTCGCTGGTCATCGCGCGCGCGATGCCGAAGTCGGTGACCACGGCCCGCAGCGGGGCTCCGGGCTTCTCGACGACGAAGACGTTCGGGCTCTTGAAGTCGCGGTGGACGATGCCTTCGGCGTGCGCAGCGTCGAGGGCCGACGCGACCTGCTCGAGCAGCGCGAGGGCCTGCGCGGGCTCGAGCCTGCCGCGGCGGCGGACGAGGTCGTCGAGCGGCAGCCCGTCGAGCCGCTCCATGGTGAGGAAGAAGATTCGCTCGCCGTTGGGGCGCGCGTGCTCGCCGAACTCGAACACGCGGCACACGTTCGGGTGGGCGACGCGGCGCGCGAGCTTCACCTCCTGGCGAAAGCGCTCGAGCGTCTGGGCGTCGACGATGTCGGGGCGCACCGTCTTGAGCGCGACGCGCTCGTGCAGCGAGAGGTCTTCGGCCTCCCAGACCTCGCCCATGCCGCCGGCCGCGATGAAGTGCGTGAGCCGGTAGCGGCCGGCGAGCACCTCGCCGTCTTCCACCGCCCCCTGGCGCGCCGGCCTCGGCGCCGGGGCGGTCTGATCGACCGGGTCGCCTTCGCTCATCGGCGACGGGAGGATAGCGCCGAACCGCAGCGCCCGGGACGAATGTGCGGTGGAGTCAGTTGCAGGTCATCGGGCTGCACATCGTGCCGACGATGATGGGGGTCTGACGGCACCAGGCGATGCGCGTGAAGGTGTTGCCGGCCGTCATGTCGAGGTCGTTCTGGTCCCAGGCCCGGTAGACACCCGAGCCGGCGCTGTCGAGAATCTCGCTGTTGGTGAGCGGGTTGTGGCCGGGCCCCGAAGCGCCGTGCATGAAGACCTGCAGCGCGGCGTCGCCGTCGACCGGGGAGCTGCCGCCTCCCGAAGGAGCGCCGGTGTTGCACGCGCCGAGGGCGCGCGCGTCGGCGCCGGCGTACGCGATGACGACGTGGTCGAGCTGGGTCTGCGCCGAGAGCTCTTCGAGCGCGATGGTGGCCCAGTCGCCGGCCGCCGGGGTCTGCTCGTTCGAGGTGAAGACGATGGGCGCCGCAGCGGTGCCGATCGCGCGCAGCGTGCCGAGCGGCTTCCACACGCCGTTGTCCGGCGCGGAGTCGATGTTGATCAGCGACTGGTACGAGTTCACGTCGCGCACCTTCGAGAAGCGGAGCTCGACCCCCGCCTCGATGGTGATGACGGGAGTGTTCGTGAACGTCGGCGGCCCGCTCTCGACCGTCGAGATGATGAGGTCGGTCTTCACCGCGCCGAGGCCGATGATGTACGGCACGTCGAACTTCCGAATCGTGCCGCTGGTGATGAGGCGCGTCGCGGCGCTGAAGCGCGTCGTGAACGCGGTCTCGACGACCACGCCGTCTTTCGCGTTGCCGGCGAAGCTGCTGCCGGCGGGAATCGAGGTGAGCGCCCCGGCCTTCACGAACAGCGGGTACGAGCCCGAGCCCTGAATGCGCAGGTTGCTCGAGCCGTCGGCGAACGCGCCGGTGACCATCACGAGGCCGATGCCGCTCGCTCCCGAGACCGTGACGTTCTCGACGAAGAGCCGGCTCTCTCGCAGGTCGGCGAAGACGCCCGCGCCGAGCGTCAGCGAGCTCTCGGCCGCGACCGAGTCACCCGCGCCCGAGATGGTGACGTTGCGGAGCGACAGCGTCTTGCCGGGCCCCGTGTCGAACGAGAAGCTCCAGGGGCCGGCGACGGCGCTCATCGTCACGGGAGCGGCCGTCGTGCCTTCGACCTTCAGCCCGCCCGTGACCTTGAAGGCCTTGCCGGGCGACACCCGCACCGTCGTACCGGCCGCGAGGGTGAGCACCGCGCCCGAGCTCACCGTGGCGTCACAGGTGAGGTCGATGGCGCCGCTCCAGGTGGTGTCGCTGGTCACCGCGGCGAACCCCGTCGAGCAGAGGCTGCCCGTCGAGCCGCCGCCACCGGTGCCGCCGCCGCCCGTGCCGCCCGAGGAGCCACCGGTGCCGCCGCTGTCACCGCCGCCCGAGCCTCCGCCCGTGCCTTCGAAGTCTTCGGGCAGCAGGCACCCCATCAACAGAGCGGTCGTCACCATCACGATTGAGCAGCGCATCATCAGCCTCCTTGGCCCGGTGACACACCTTCGCGAGGGTCTTTTCAAGCTCGGCGCCGTGGGGGCGCCCAACTGCCCGAGAAGACGAGCCTCATTGGCCGCTACTGGAGCTCTTCGGCGTCTTCCGGCCGGTCGATCGGCGGCCGCGACGAGCGAATGAACTTGCCCTTGCCGTCGACGAAGAAGACCTCGACCGACTTCACGCCGGCGCGGTCGTCGATGGTGATGCTGGCGTCGAGGGTCCGCAGCTTCTGCTCGCACGCGCCCGCGCGCCGCTGGAGCTCGACCGTGACCACCAGCGTGCGCTTGGGCCGCTCGATGGTCGAGGGCGGGCCCTCGTGCACGCTGAGCAGCTCCATGCAGGTGTCTTCGGCGTAGTAGACGACGTTGACCTGGACCTTGCCCTTGCCGTCGGCGACGGCGGTCGTGATTTTCGGCGGGCTGGCCGCAGCAGCGAGAGGCAGCGCGAGGGTCAACACACACCAGCCGGCGAGCGAGCGGAGCATCGGCCCATCATAGACCGCTCACCGCCGCTTCGTGAGCCTCGCCTCGAGCGCCTTCACCTGCGCCTGCAGCGCTTCGATCTGCGCCTGCTGCACCTTGAGCGCGGCGACCGCCATGCTCGTGTAGCCGTAGACGTCGATCTGATCGCGGTCGGGCTGCACGCAGATGAGCCCCTCGTTGCCGTCGATCATGAAGCCGAGGTGCGTGCGCTCGTCGCCCTGCTTGTACTTCCACGTCGCGAGCGGCAGCGACATCAGCTCGGCGTGGTAGCGCTCGAGCTCGCCCTGCTCGACGACGTGAATGTCGTCTTTGAACTTGGCGCGCGAGATGGGGCAGCTGCCCATGCGCGGGTCGGTGGTGTCGCAGCGCAAGAGCGCGTTGCAGCCGTCGCTCGGGTCGCACTGGTCGCCGTTCGTCGGGCACGCCGCGCCCGCCAGCTCGGCCGCCGTGCACGCGCGCACGCCGGTGATGGTGTGCCCGCGGCAGACCGGGTCGCCGCAGGTCAGGAACCAGCGGTTCGGCTTCGGCTTGCACGAGCACGGGTAGCCGCAGATGTTCGCGCCGAGGCACTCGAGCTCTTCGTTGGCCGCGCACTTGGGGAAGCAGCACGCGCCGGTGCAGGTGCAGGCCGACGTGCTCTGGCAGTCGGTGTCGCGGCAGTCGGCGAGGCCGTCACGGTCGTTGTCGATGCCGTCGCTGCAGAGCGTCTCGGCCGAGGGCGGCGCGCAGTGCGTGCTCGACGCGCAGTCGGGGTCGGCGCAGTCGACGAGGCCGTCGCGGTCGTTGTCGGTGCCGTCGTTGCACACCTCGGGCGTGGCGGGCTGGCACATCGTGCAGAGCTGCGGGCTGCAGAAGCAGTTGCCCTGGCACACGCCGTTCTGACAGCAGCTCGGCACGCACTGCTGGCCGATGGTGACGAAGCAGCACGACGGGCAGGCGACCGGGTCCGCCGCGCAGTCGGAGTCGGCGCAGTCGACGAGACCGTCGCCGTCGTCGTCCTGCCCGTTGCTGCACACCTCGCGCGCGGGAGCGCACGTGGCGCTGCTCGCACAGTCGGGGTCGCGGCAGTCGACGAAGCCGTCGCCGTCGTTGTCGACGCCGTCGCCGCACTGGGTCTCGGTGCCGCCGCCCGCGCAGCGGGTGCACCAGGCGGTGCCGCAGTAGCAGTTGCCGAGGCACGCGCCGTTCTGACAGCAGCTCGTCACGCACTGGTTCGCGATGGTGTCGAAGCAGCAGCGCTGCGTGCACGCGGCGTCGTTCGCGCAGTCGCGGTCGGCGCAGTCGACCAGGCCGTCGCGGTCGTCGTCGGTGCCGTTGCCGCAGACCTCGAGCGGCAGGCAGCGGTGGCGCACGCAGACCGAGCCCGCGGCGCACTGGCGGAAGTTGCCGCAGATTTGAATGAGGCCGTAGCGGCTGAAGTGCGGCGTCGATGCCCGCACCACCTTGTCGGTGGTGTCGACCACGCTGTCGTCGAGCGGCTCCCACTCGCCGTTCACCGCGACCGCGACCCGCAAGAGCTCGGGGTGCTCGGGGTCGGGCAGCGCCGCGGGGTCGAACGAGAGCGTGAGCTCGACCGGCTTCGCGAACGTCGTGCCGTCGGGGCCGAGCTCGAACGCCGCGCCGACGTTGTCGGTCGGGTTGCCCTCGGCGGCCGGAGCGATGGTGATGCGCACGGTGCGGTCGAGGGCGCCGGCGGGCACGTCGAGCAGCAGGCCCTTCGCCTTCACCTCGCCGCCGTGGCCGTCGACGTCTTTGACGCCGGTCTCACCGTTCGAGTCCATGAACCCGGTGCGGGTACAGCCGACGAGCAGCGCAAGACACAGGGCGATTCGCTTCATGGTGAGTCCTCCAGCGCCTTGAAACACCGGCGTGCTGAAAAGTGGGAAGTCACGGCGCGAGCTCCAGCGCGAGCGACATGTCGACCGAGAACCGCGCCACCTGGGCGTCGTTCAAGCGCAGCGTGTGGACCTGGCCGCCGAGCAGGGCGCGCAGCGCGAACCGGTCGGCGACGCGAACGGCGGCACCGGCGACCGGGCCGCCCTGGAAGATGAAGTCGCTGTTCTGCTTGCCGTCGGGCAGCACCTGGAGCGCGTAGGCGGCTCCGCCCTTCACGCCGAGCAGCACCGAGACGGCGCCGAGCTCGATGCGCCCGGCCACGGCGCCGGTGAGGGTGCCCGCGTGGAACCGGTAGACGAAGCCGAGGTCGTCGATGAACTTCTGCGAGTACGAGAGCCCGAGCATGACGCTGACGAACGGGAAGTCCTGCCGGAAGCTCAGGCCCACGCCGTAGCCCGCGCCGAAGTTCGTGAGCACCGGGCTCGCGAGCCACACCTCGGGCCCGATGAACGTGCGGCGCGCTTCGACGTCGCCCTTGGCGCGCGCCGCGAGCACCGGCACCTCGGTCAGCTTCGCCTCGTCGAGCGTCACGCCGCCGTTCGCGGGCAGCTCGACCGAGCCCGACAGGCGCGGCGCCGGCGCGAGCCGCTCGATGCGGTACCGGCCCTCGGGCAGCGCGACCTTCATCGCCTCGGCGCCGGTCGCGACCTCGGCCACCACCTCGCCCGTCTTCTCGTTGGTGACGAGGAAGCTGCGGCCCGGGCCCGCGAGGAAGCCCAGCCACGCGTGCGCCTCGCGCAGGTCGACGAGCACCACCTCGCCCTTGCCCGACATCTTCATCGCCCACGTCGCGTGCTGGGGCGTCGCGCCGGACTCGGACGTCGTCGTGAGCGTGCGGTGGTACGCGTAGCGGTAGCTCTCGGTGAGCGTGACGCGGCCGTCGCCGTCGGCGTCGGCGGCCCCACGCAGGCCGGCGACCAGGTGGTGCGTGAAGAACGAGCCGCCGAGCTGGGCCGACTCCTGGGCCTTCTCGGAGGCGGAGCTCGACGTGATGAACGCGAGCCCGTCGGCGCGCGGCTCGCGCACGACCTCGAAGTCGAGCGGTGCGGGGCGGGCCCCCTTCACCTGCGTGAGCGCCCCCGAGTGGCACGCGTCGATGACCGCGACGCGCACGCCTTCGCCCATGGCCGCGAGCGCGTTCGAGAGGTCGCCGTAGAGGAACCGCTCGGGCCCCAGCTCGAGCCCGGTCGGGTCGGCGTGGCCGGAGTAGTAGACGATGATGAGCGGCGGCGCGCGCGCGGTGCGCGCCTTCTCGGCGAGCTCGACGAGCGCCCGGGTCAGCCCGGCCGACGTGGGGTGCTTGAGCACGGTCACGTCTTCGGGGCGAAACTGCCCGAGCTCGATCAACGCGTCGGCGAAGCGCTGGGCGTCGGCCTCGGCGAACCACAGCGCGTCGCGGCCCGCCGCGCCCTCGTTCGAGCCGACGGCGAGCGCGAGCCGCGGAGCCTGGCTCAGCGCCATCGCCACGACCAGCGCCAGGGTCATCGCGGCACCTTCTCGAGCAGCACGGAGTCTTGCGACGCGTCGAGCGGCAGCCGCTCGACCCGGCGCAGCGACTCGGGCCCGCTGAACGCCGAGGCGACCGCCGCCTCGACCTCGGAGAACCGCATCGGCCCGGTGGGGAAGACGGCGAAGACGCGCTCGGGGCCGACGACGTCGTCGAGAATGGCGCCGTTCGGGAGCAGCCCGTCGAGCTGCGCGGGCGCCTCGCCCGACGTCGGGTAGAGCCGCGAGACGTGGCCGATCGAGTCGACGGTGAAGAGGAACACGCTGCGCTGCGGCGAGGTGACGACGAAGCGCAGGCCGTCGCCGCCGTGCACGGCCGAGCCGTTCGACAGGCGCCGGCCCTGCTGCCCTTCGCCGACGTAGACCTCGAGCGTCGGGCGGCCGGGGCCGCCCTTGTCGCCGATGTAGTCGGGCCGAGGGCCGCGGGGCATGAAGACGAAGAAGAGCAGCGCGGCGGCCAGCGGCGCGAGCAGGCCGAAGACGAGCTTCGGGAAGCGCGGCTTCGTGGCGGCGTCGAGCACGCGCGCCCGGGCGCGAGGGAAGACGACCTGCTCGAAGTGGGCGCCGAGCTCGCGCATCGGCCTCAGCCGCTCGGCGCAGAGGGCGCAGCCGTCGACGTGCGGGTTGGCGCGGCCGGCGAGAAACTCTTCGAGCTCGAGATCGCTCGGGCAGCCGGGGGCGCGGCTCATGCGAGCTCCTTCGCGCGCTCGAGGAACTTCGTGAGGTGCGTGTAGACGGTGCGGCGGGTGACGCCGAGCGCCGAGGCGATCTCCTCCTGCGTCATGCCGTCGACGAGGTGGTAGACGGCGATGAGCGAGGTGCGCTCGTCGAACTGCCGGAGCAGCACCTGCACCGCCTGGCGGTCTTCGAAGGCAGGCGACGCGGCGGCGGGCGTCACCATGCGCTCGGCGGCGGCAGCGGCGCGGGCCTGGCCGCGCAGGCGGTTGAGACAGACGCTGGTGGCGATCTGGTACACCCAGGGCAGGCCGCTCTCGCCGGGCTTCAACCGATCGAGGTAGCGGCAGACCTTCAAGAAGACCTCCTGGGTTGCATCCTCGGCGTCCGCCGAGTCCCTCATCAGCCGGGCGCACCGGCGCAAGATCGCGGGACCGAAAGCTCTGAACAGCGCCTCGGCCCGCGCTCTGTCGATGGCCATTTGTCTGTCACCCCTCCAACACCGGACGCCTCGAAAACGGGAAGTGACCTGCCACGGGCCGACACTACCCCCAGCGGCGGAGGCCCGTAGGCGACATCTCGACGGCCGCGCGAGCCCGAGCCCTCAGCGCCCGGCGAGCCGCAGCGCCGCGTCGACGAGAGCGTCGATCGCGAAGGTGCCCGCGTCGATGACCGGCAGCATGCCGCGCAGGCTGCCCCACGCCGCCGAGGTCTCGCGCCAGACGCGCTGGGCCTCGGCGTTGTACGCGGTCGCGAGGTCGGCCGGCACGCCGATGGCGTTCGCGGCGGTGGCGGCGTCGGCCTCGCCGTGCGCGAGGAAGCCGATGAGGGTGGCGGTGAACAGCATCGGGTTGCCGCCGGCGGCGCGCGCCCCGTCGGCCCGGTTGCCGATGCCGACGCCCGCGACGGCCGCGAGGATGTCGGCCCGCGCCTCCCACGTCGGCTGGCCGCGGCCATCGACCGCCTCGTGGTAGACGCCGCCGAGCAGCGCGTTCGCGTCGTCGCCGCAGTACGTCATCGCGGCGTAGAAGTTCATGTGCACGAGCAGGTTGTTCTCGCCGTCGTTCATCATGTCGTGCATGCCGAAGGCGTTCGCCGCCGGGTCATAGAAGAGCCCGTCTTCGCCGCTCGGGAGCAGGTTGAAGATGGCCGCGGCCATCTGCTGCGTCTTCTGGCCCACGTCGCGCCCCGCGACGAGCGCGTTGTCGATGGTCGCGTACGTGCGCTGGCCCGTCGTCGCCGCGGTGAAGTCGCGCATCGCGAAGTCCCACACCTGCTGGTTCGTGAAGCCGCGGCCCTGGTAGTGCTCGACCGCGGCCTGCCACAGCGCCGCCTGCACCGACAGCACGCTCGCGCCGCTCGCGAACATCGTGAGGCCGCTGTCGTGCAGCGCCGACACGTTCGACAGCGCGTCCTGCCCGGGTGGGTTGTTGACGTCGAACACGCCCATGTTCGTCTCGTCGACGCGCTGGAGACTGACGCCCACGCCGCCCACCCACGTCGTCGCGCCCTGCATCGGCTGCGTGACGTTCACGGTGCCGACCGAGACCAGGGTCTCGCTGCCGCGCGTGAGCGCGCCGTCGCGGTCGAGGTCGACGTATTCCTGCGCCGTCAGCTGGCGGGCGCCGAGGTTGCCCGGGTTGCGCCGCAGGTCGGCGGCGGTCACGGTGCTCGGGTCGAAGCCGTCGGGCACCTCGTAGGTGACGGTCTCGTACACGTTGCGAACCTCGAAGCGGTCGTCGGCGGCGTCGGCGGTGTTCATGCCGGCCACCTGGGCCGTCGTGGTGCCCTTCAGCGTCTGCATCGTGATTCTGGCCATGGTTCTCCGAGGGGTTCGAGGGTCTGCCGCGGTGACGAGGCCATGCCGCAGCCGTCGCGCCGCGCGCGAAGCCGCCGCTTTGTCAGGACTGTGCGCCGGTGGCCGCGTGAACACGTCGCGGGCGGACCTGGTCACCGACGTCGAGTCGCGGTGAGCTGCGGCTGCGCGTGGGGCGCGGCGCCGTTATCTCGACGGCATGCGGCGCCCGCCCATCGAGGTGCACACGCCCGACCTCGTCTTCTCGGCGCAGCACCTGCCGACGTGGTTCGGGCTCGCGTTCTCGGCGGGCGCGGTCAACGCGGGCGCCTTTCTGGCGACGCAGCGGTTCGTGAGCCACGTGACCGGCACGGTGACGGCGACGGGCATGCGCGCCGCCACCGAGCTCGTCGCCGAAGCGCTCGTCGTCTTCCTCGCGTTCATCGCGGGAGCGGCGGTGTCGGTCGTGCCGCTCGAAGGGCGGCGGCAGCGAGGGCTGACTCCGCGCTTCCACTCGCCGCTGGTGCTCGAGGTGGTGCTGCTCGCGGGCATCGCGGCGCTCGGGGCGGTCGGGGCCTTCGGCGCCTTCGGCGCCACGGAGACCGCGGCGTCGCTGGTGGTGCTGGTGCTGCTCGCGTTCTCGATGGGGCTGCAGAACGCGACCGCGGCGACGACCACGAAGGGGCTCGTGCGAACCACGCACCTGACGGGCACCGCGACCGACCTGGGCGTGAACCTCGGCACGCTCTTCGTCACGAAGGGCGACACGCGCCGGGCCGCGCTGCGCGGCATCGGGTTCCGCGCCGGCAAGGTGCTGTCGTTCGCGCTCGGCGCCGCGACGATGGTGCCGCTCGCGGCGTGGTTCGGGTGGTTCGTCTTCGCGATGCCCGCGCTCATCGTGGTGCTCTGCGCGGCGTCGAGCTTCGAGCCGTTCTCGCCGCCCGCGGCCGAGCAGGGCTGAACATCGCTGCTCACGCTCTCGCGACGCTCACCACGACGTGGCCCTTCTTGTGGCCTGTGTCGACGTAGCGGTGGGCCTCGACGATCTGCTCGAGCGGGTACGTGCGGTCGATGACGGTCTTCAGCTTCCCGGCCTCGACCTGGGCGATGACGAACTCGAGGTCAGCGGCGCTGACCCTCATGTTGGTGCCCGAGTCGGTGAGGACGTTGAGGTACTTGCCGGTCTTCGTGAGCGAGCGCCTCACCTTCGCGTGCGAGAGCTTCCCCACGGCGTCGAAGATGACGTCGTAGGTCTCGCCGTTCTGCGTGAAGTCGCTGACCGTGTAGTCGATCACCTTGTCGGCGCCGAGGCCCCGCACCAGGTCGAGGTTGCTGCCGCTGCACACGCCAGTGACTTCGGCGCCGAGGTTTCGAGCGAGCTGCACGGCGAACGTTCCGACGCTCCCCGACGCGCCGTAGACGAGCACCTTCTGTCCGGGCTGGACGTGGGCTTTGCGGAGGACGTAGTGCGCCGTCGTGGCACCGTTGGCGATCGTCGCAGCCTCTGCGTGGCTCATGTTGAGCGGCTTCTTCATGAGCGGCGTGCCCTCGGGGAGGCACGCGTACTCGGCGTACGCTCCGAAGTGGGTTCCGGTGCTGCAGAAGACCTGATCACCCTTCTTGAAGCGCTTGACGTTGCGACCGGTCTCTTCGACCACGCCGGACAGCTCCATGCCGAGGACTCTTCGGGGGTGCGTGAACCCGATGGCGAAGCGCATGAAGGTCTTCATCAGCGGGTCGAGCGTCGGCCCCATGCCCGGACGCAGCGCTCTGATTTTGGTGTCGCCCACGTGAACGGTCGTCGCGTGGACCTTGATCAGCACTTCGTCGTCCTTGGGGACCGGCTTTTCGATTTCAGCCAGCCTCAGAACCTCTGGCGGGCCGTACTTGTCACAGACGACGGCTCTCATGAGTCACCTCCGCTTGGGTCGATACGTCGAGCGGCAACTCTCGTTCCGCCTGCAATCGGCTGGACTGACGGGCTTCTTCGTTCGCAGGGCTGCAGGTCCTGCGGTGAGGGCGCAAATGCGACGACTGGGCTCGGGCCCCGAAACACCTGCCGAGCCGCACGCCGCAGTCGCGGCACGCTACGGCAGGCCGCTCAGGTAAACGTGGTCGATCGAGATGTAGTCGTCGCCGAGGTGGCTGGTGAGGCCACCTCCCCACGTCGGCTCCCAGCGCCACGAGTAGTAGCCCGCGGTCTGGCCGGCGGCGCGCCAGGTGATGTTGCTGCGGTCGATGACGTTGGTTCCATCGACCCAGACCTTGAGCTGGCCGTCTGCGACGCCCACGGTATTGACCGCCTGCCACACCTCGATTTGGTGCCACGTGCCCACCGTGACGAGCCGCCCCGTCGAGGCCTTCTGGTAGATGAACGGGTCGTTGAGGTTGGTGAAGTGCAGCTTGAACGCGGTGTCGTAGTAGTGCTGGCTGCCCATGCCCTCGAGGATGAGAATCGACTCGTTGGCCGCGGTGGTGCCGGGCGCACGCCCCACGCCGAAGTAGCTCAGCTTGACGCCATTGTTGTTCATGTAGAACTGCGTGCCTTCAATCTTCAGCCACAGCGACAGGTAGAGCGCCTGGTACTGGTCGCTGTTGGCGGTGCGAGGAGTATTGCTCCAGCCGTTCACAGTGGCGTTCGGCGAGGTGCCTCCAGCCAGGCCCGGAGGGAAGTGCGTTGTCAGCTCCGCGGGAGCCGACACCGGCCCTGTCGCATCCATACCGACCGTCAAGTTCAGCCCCGACGTGCGGTTCCACACCCCGAACCACCCTGCCGGAGTGCTGCCCGCCGCCATCGGCGTCGGCAGCAGGTTCATCGGGCTCTCTGCGATGCGCGTGTAGGCCGGCGGCTCGTTCGGGCGCGCCGCGCCGACTCCACCGGCTGCGTTTCCACCGGCTGCGTTTCCACCGGCTGCGTTTCCACCGGCTGCGTTTCCACCGGCTGCGTTTCCACCGGCTGCGTTTCCACCGGCTGTGTTTCCTCCGGCTGTGTTTCCACCGGCTGTGTTTCCACCGGCTGTGTTTCCGCCGGCTGTGTTTCCGCCGGCTGTGTTTCCACCGGCTGTGTTTCCACCGGCTGTGTTTCCACCGGCTGCGTTTCCACCCGCTGCGTTTCCACCGGCTGTGTTTCCACCCGCTGTGCTTCCGCCGGCTGTGTTTCCACCGGCTGTGTTTCCGCCCGCTGTGCTTCCACCGGCTGTGTTTCCACCGGCTGCGTTTCCGCCGGCTGTGTTTCCGCCGGCTGTGTTTCCGCCGGCTGTGTTTCCGCCGGCTGTGTTTCCGCCGGCTGTGTTTCCGCCGGCTGTGTTTCCGCCGGCTGTGTTTCCGCCGGGGAAATCCACGACGGGTCCCGAGCACGCCGCCTGGGCGACACAGAATGCCGCCAACGGGAGCAACCATGCGGTCAAGCGCAGTTCATTTCCCGTTCCCATAAAGCGAAGAGGTCAGGTCATCGAGAATGTCGCCCACGCGGCCCCTCGACTGCCGTCGGTCATCTGGCCCAAGGCAGTCGCCACGGGGTCGGGTCGCGAGCGGGGCGGCCGTTCGCTGCAGTGACCGCGACGGTGAAGGGCCCCTGCGTCGAGGCAGCCTCGACTCGGAGACCGCCCTCTCGCCCATGCCTCGCCAGCAGAACGCGCCCGTGGTGTCCCGTCAGAGCCTTCAGCCGGCGCCAACAGAGGTGCGTGCGACCGATGTCTGCCTCGACCGGTCGGCGAACGCGCCCCACGAGAAGCTCGGTGGCGGGCGCCGACGCCGCCGAGCTTGACCGGGGTCAAGGGGCGCCACCTCTCGAGGGCGCTACCCACCGACCCGTGCGAGCGACGCTGACCCACGCGGTGCCCCCGTCGCGCGCGGTCGGCGCGTGGCTGCTGGTGCTCGCCGTGCTCACGGTCGGGCAGGTGCTGCTCGGCGGCGTCACGCGGCTCACCGGCTCGGGGCTCTCCATCACCGAGTGGCGGCCGGTGACCGGCGTCGTGCCGCCGCTCGACGACGCCGCGTGGGAGCGCGCCTTCGCCGCCTACCGCGAGATTCCCCAGTTCACGCGCGTGAACCCGCACTTCACGCTCGCCGACTTCAAGCGCATCTACTTCTGGGAGTGGCTGCACCGCCTCTGGGGGCGGCTCATCGGCCTCTGCTTCCTCGCGCCGCTGCCCGTGCTCGCCCGCAAGGGCCTGCTGCGAGGCCGCGCGCGCAGCCTCGGCGCGCTGCTCGCGCTCGGCCTCGGCCAGGGCGTGCTCGGGTGGCTCATGGTCGCGAGCGGCCTGACCGAGCGCGCGTACGTGAGCCACATTCGCCTCGCGCTGCACCTCGCCGCGGCGCTGGTGCTGCTCGGCGCGACCGTGTGGCTCGCGCTGGGCGAGCTCGCGGTGCCGCCGCCGGGCCGTCGGGCGCGGGCTCCGAAGGCGCTGCTGGCGCTGCTCGGGCTGCAGCTCGTCTACGGCGCGTTCATGGCCGGGCTGCACGCCGCGCCTGCGGCGCCGACCTGGCCCACCCTCAACGGCCTGTGGTTCCCGCGCGGCACGTTCGAGTCGCTCGAAGCGCTCACCGACGACCCGCTGACGGTGCAGCTCGTGCACCGCACGCTGGCCTACGCGCTCGGCGCCCTCGTCCTCGTCGAGTGGCTGCGGCGTCGCGGTGGACCGAGGGCGGTGCGGCACGCGCCGCTCGCCGCCGTGGGCGTGCAGCTCGCGCTCGGAGTCGCGACGGTGCTCTCGGCCGGCGAGGCCTCGTTTCTTCCGCTCGCGCTCGCGCACCAGCTGGCCGCGGTGCTGCTCTTCGTCGCGCTCGTGGTGCTCGCGTGGTTCGCACGTTGACCTGCGTCAAGGAGGGGCCGGTGCGCGCGTGGGAAGCCCCCGGCTCATGCACAGCTCGCCTGCCGTACTCGACGCACGCTCGCTGTATCGGCTGCCGTGGACAGACTCGGACAACGTGCTGTCGTGGCTCGAGCCGACCACGCAGTGCAACCTCGCGTGCGAGGGCTGCTATCGAGAGAACGCGGTCGCGCACAAGACGCTCGACGAGGTGCGCAAGGACCTCGACGTCTTCAACCGCCTGCGCAACTTCGACAGCGTCTCGATCGCCGGCGGCGACCCGCTGCTGCACCCGCAGCTGACCGAGATCGTGAAGATGGTGGCGCGCGACGGCCACAAGCCGGTCATCAACACGAACGGGCTCGCGCTCACCGAAGACAAGCTGCGCGAGCTGAAGGCCGCGGGCCTCGTCGGCATCACCTTTCACATCGACTCGAAGCAGGGCCGCCCGGGGTGGAAGAAGAAGAACGAGCTCGACCTGAATGACCTGCGGCTGCGCTACGCCGAGCTCGTCGGCCGGGTGGGCGGGCTGACGTGCGCGTTCAACGCGACCGTCTACGAAGACACGCTGAAGTTCGTGCCCGACCTGTTGAAGTTCGCCGAAGACCACATCGACCTCATCGACGTGATGGTGTTCATCGTCTACCGCGCGGCGGTGCGGGCGGGCGAGTTCAAGTACCTCGCCGGCGACCGAGAGGTCGTGGCCGACGACCTCGTCTACAGCGTCGAGCAGGCCCAGGGCCGCGTCGACCTGTCGTCGCACGACGTCGTGCGGAAGATTCGCGAGCGCTTCCCCGACTTCAGCCCGAGCGCGTACCTCGGCGGCACCGAGCGCCCCGACTCGCTGAAGTGGCTCTACACCGGGCGCTTCGGCTTCCCGGGCCAGTCGCTCGGCTACGTCGGCCCGCGCTTCATGGAGTACGTGCAGAACGCGCACCACGCGGCGACCGGCAAGTACGTGGCCTATGCGCCGAAGGGCGCGCTCGAGGCCGGGCGGCTGGCGCTCGCGCTCGGGCTCGTCGAGCCGGGCGTGCGCAGCGTGGCGAAGCGCTACGGGCAGCACCTGCTCGCGCACCCGCTCGACGTGAAGAAGAAGCTCCACTTCCAGACGATCATGATCATTCAGCCGATCGACCTGCTCGCCGACGGCCGCGCGAACATGTGCGACGGCTGCCCCGACGTGACCGTGCACGACGGCCAGCTCGTCTGGAGCTGCCGCCTCGAGGAGTACCGCAAGTACGGAGCCCTCCTGCAGTGCGTGCCCCGCTCGAGCTGCGCCGCTGCGAAGGCCGCCTCGCCCTCTCGGCACGCCCGCAGGGCTCGTGAGCGCCGCCGTGCAGGGGCCGCCTCGCCTCAGCCGGGTCGCGACGGGCGCCGTGCTCGACGGCGGGCCCCAGCGCGCGCTCGACCACGAGCTGCTCGCCCACGCGCTCGAGGCCCGGGCGCGCGACGACCGCCCCTGGCTCGTGTTCCACGCGGGCCAACAGCGCGAGGCGCTCTCGTACTCGGCCGCGTACACGCTCGCGCGCGGGTGGGCGGCGGCGCTCTTTCGCGACGGCGTTCGCGCGGGCGATGCGGTCGCCGTCTTCCAGCCGAACTCGCCCGCGTTCGTCGGCGGCTTCTTCGGCGCGCAGCTGCTCGGAGCCACGGCCGTGCCGCTGCCCTGGCCGGTCGTGCCGGGCGCCGAGCCGCCGCTGCCGCGCGGGGCCGACGCGATGCTGCGCCTCGCGAACGTGCGGGCCGTGTGCGCGCCGCACGGCACCGCCGCGTCGTTGCCGGTGGTGGCCGAGCCGTCGCGCGGCCCCTTCATGCAGCAGCCGCGCGCGAGCCGCACGGCGTTCATTCAGTTCACGTCGGGCAGCACGGGCCAGCCGCGCGGCGCCGAGATTTCGCAGCGCGCCGCGATGTCGTCGGCGTTCGGCATGGCCCGCGCGCTGGGCCTGACCGCCGATGACGTCGGCGTCTCGTGGCTGCCGTTCTTTCACGACATGGGGCTGGTCGGCGTGCTGTTGAGCTCGCTGGCCGCGGGCTTCCCCGTGCACGTGCTGAGGCCGGCCGAGGTGCTGCTGCACCCGCGCCGGTGGCTCGAGCTGTTGTCGAGCGAGCGCGCCTCGCTCACCGTCGCGCCGAACTTCGGGTACGAGCTGCTCGTCCGCCGCGGGGGCCCGTGCGAGGGGCTGAAGCTCGACGGGCTGCGCGCCGCGCTCGACGGCTCGGAGCCCGTGCTGCGCGGTACGCTCGACGCCTTCGAGCGCCGCTTCGAGCCGGCGGGGCTGCGGCGAGGCACGGTGCTGCCGGTGTACGGCCTCGCCGAGAACACGCTCGGCGTCTGCTTCGCGCGCCACGGCGAGCTCGACGCCGACCTGCAGCTCCAAGACCGCTGGGTGCCCGCGGTGGGCACGCCGCTCGAGGGCACGCAGGTCTCGGTGCGCCGGGCCGACGGTACGCGGGCGCTCGAGCACGAAGAGGGCGAGATTCTGGTGAAGGGCCCGAGCGTGATGGACGGGTACGTCGGCGACGCGCGCGCCACCGCGGAGGTGTTCGACGGCGGCTGGCTCAAGACGGGAGACCGCGGCGTCATCGCCGGCGGCCAGCTGCACGTCACCGGCCGCGACAAGGAGCTCGTCATCAAGGCCGGCCGCAAGCTGCACCCGGCCGACATCGAGCGTGAGGTGGCGCAGGTCGTCGACACGCCGCCGAACGGCGTCGCGGCGTTCTCGGTGCTGCGTGACGACCGCCACGGCGAAGAGCTGGTCGTGGTGGTCGAGCTCAGGCGCGACGAGCCGTTCGACGTCGCCCGCAAGGTGCGCGGTCACCTCGCCGACGCGCTCGGAGTCACCGCCGACCGCGTCGAGCTGGTGAAGGCGGGCACGCTGCCGCGCACGACGAGCGGCAAGCTGAGGCGCGGCGAGTGCGTCGAGCGGTTCTCGGAGGGGGGCCGCGCGTGACGACGGCCGTGCTGGGCGCCGCGGGCTTTCTGGGGGTGAACCTGGTGGACGCGCTGCTGGCGCAAGGCGAGCGCCCGCGGTGCGTGCGAAGGCCTCGCACCAACGTGCTCGCCCTGCGCCAGCGGAAGGTGCCGATGGTCGTCGCCGACGCCGCGCGCCCCGACGAGCTCTGCGAGGCGCTGGCCGGCGCACAGACCGTCTTCCACCTCGCGGGGCACTACCCGCGGCACTGCCTCGAGCCGCAGCAGAGCCTCGAGACGGGGCTGCGCGAGCAGCGGCACGTGCTCGACGCCGCGGCGGCGGCCGGCGTGAAGCGGCTCGTCTACGTGTCGAGCACCGCCACCGTCGCGCCCGCCACCGGCCGGCCCTCGAACGAGACCGACGTCTTCGCCGAGGCTCCGTCGTGCGGGCTGTACCACGCGCTCAAGTGGCGCCTCGAGGAGCTCGCGCTCGCCGAGCGCCGCTTCGAGGTCGTGGTCGCGTGCCCGGCCGCGTGCCTCGGCCCTCACGACCTGCGCGTCGGCACCTCGGCGCTCGTGGTCGCGCTCGCGCGCGGGCTCGACCCGCCGCACCCCGACGGCTGGGTGAGCTGGGTCGACGCGCGCGACGTCGCGACGGCGCTCGTTCGGCTGGGGCAGGCCGCGGCGCCGCCGCGCCGGCTCATTCTGTCGGCCGGCACCGTCAGGCTGCACGGGCTGCTCGTCGCGCTCGCGCGCCGCTACGGGGTGGGGCCGCCCGACCGGCCGCTGCCGGCGGCCGAGGCGCTGGCGCTCGCCGACGCCGAAGAGGTGCGGGCCTCGGCGGGGGGCGGGCGCGCGCGGCTCTCGCGAGAGATCGCCGACCTCATCGTGTGGGGCGTGCAGCTCGACGCCTCGCTCGCGCGCAGCGCGCTGGGGCTCGGCTTCCGCCCGCTCGACGACACCCTCGACGACTTCGACGCGTGGGCCCGCCGCGTCGGCATTCTTCCCCTGCCCCCGAAAGGAGCTCCATGGACGCGCCCGTCGACCTCGATGCCCGCATCATCAAGCTGATCTCGCAGGTGGTGCCGGTGAAGCCCGAGCAGATTCGGCGCGGCGACCGGCTGCGCGAAGACCTCGGCATGGACTCGGTCGCCTCGATGGAGCTCTTGTCGATGCTGGCCGAAGACCTCGACCTCGACGTGGGCGTCGAAGACGCGGCCCCGGTGCGCACCGTCGCCGACACCATCGAGCTCGCCGCGCGGTTCCTGCGCGCGAAGGCGGCGGCGTGAGCTCCGCGGCGGCGCTGAGCGAGGAGCCCGACGTGATGGGCGCGCTGCTCGACGAGCTCGAGCGCTTCCTCCGCTCCGAGGTCGACGCCGCGCAGATCGACCGGCAGGCCGCGATTCCCCCGCGCGTGCTCGACGGCCTGCGCGCGCTCGGCGTGTTCGGCGTCACCCTGCCCCGGCGGTACGGCGGCGCCGGGCTGCCGCTGACCGACGCGAGCCGCCTCGCTGCGGCGCTGGCGCGCGCAGACCGGTCGGTCGCCACCACGGTCGGGCTGCACCTGGGCCTGGGCACGCGGCCGCTCGTGGCCTTCGGCTCCGAGGCGCTCAAGGAGCGCTACCTGCCGCGGCTCGCCACCGGCGAGGCCCTCGCGGCGTTCGCGACCACCGAGGCGGGCGCAGGCTCGGACCTCACGCAGCTGAGCACCACCGCCGTCGCGGCCGGCGCAGGCCTCGTGCTCAGCGGCGAGAAGCTCTACGTGACGAACGGCGGGCTCGCGAGCGTCTTCACGGTCACCGCGGCGACGCCCGGCCTCGGCGGAGCGCAGCGCGGCCAGAGCCTCGTGCTGCTCGAGCGCGGCGACGCCGGCCTGTCGGTCGGGCGTGAAGAGCAGAAGCTCGGCCTCAAGGGCTCGTCGACGACGCCGCTCGTGCTCGACGGCGTGCGGCTGGGCCCCGAGCGCGTGGTGGGCGAGCCGGGGCGCGGAGCCGAGCAGCTGCACGCCGTGCTCGCCTGGGGCCGCACGCTGATGGCGGCGGGCTGCTGCGGCACGGCGCGCGCCGCGCTGGCGAAGGCGACCGAGCACACGGCGTGGCGGCGGCAGTTCGGGCGCACGCTCGACGCGCAGCCGGTGGTGCGCGAGCAGCTCGCGGTGATGGGGGCGCGGCTCGCCGCGATGGAGGCGCTCGTGCACGAGACCGCGAGCCTCGAGCACGACCTGCCGGGCCTCCTGCACCGCTCGATGGCGGCGAAGCTCTTCGCGAGCGAGGGCGCGAGCGCGGTGGTCGACACGGCGCTGCAGCTGCACGGCGGCCTCGGCTTCATCGAAGAGAGCGGGCTGCCCCTGCTGCTCCGCGACGTGCGCATCACGCGCATCTTCGAGGGCGCGAACGACGTGCTGCAGACGCAGCTCGGGGCGCACCTCGCGACCGCCCCGCCGCGAAGGCAGGCGCTCTCGCCGCTCGTGGGCCCCGACGCCGCGCCGCTGGCGGCCCGGGCCGACCAGGTTCACGCCGCGCTCGACGCCGAGCGGGCGCAGCGGTCGGAGCGGCACAGAATCGGGCTCCTGCGCCAGCCGCGCGTGCTGAACCGGCTCGGCCGCGCGGCGGTGTGGAGCGAAGCGCTCGACGCGACGGTGAGGGCCGTCGACGCGCGGCGCAGCTCGGCGGCGGTCGCGGCGCTCTTCGCAGAGCTCGCGGCCCGCGAGGTGGCGGTGGCGCTCGCCGAGCCGCTCGGCGAAGACCTGCTCACTCGGGCGCTGACGGCGCGGGAGCGTGCGGCATGAAGGTCCTCTTCGTCTACCCGCGCTTTGTGCGGCACGCGCAGGCGCACCCCGAGCTGCTCGAGGTGGTGCCGATGAACGAGTACCTGGGCTCGCCGTCGCTCGGCATCGCGAGCCTCGCGGCGCTGACTCCGCCGCACATCGAGCTCGAGCTCCGCGACGACCGGCTGAAGCCGGCCGACCGGCCGACCGACGCCGACCTGGTGGCGTTCTCGTTCTTCACTCCGGCTGCGACGCGTGCGTTCGAGCTGGCGCGCTACTTTCGCGAGCAGGGCGTGCCGACGGTGGCGGGCGGCATCTTCCCGACCGCGCTGCCCGACGTGACGGCCGAGCACTTCGACGCGGTGGTCGAGGGCGAAGGCGAGGGCGTGTGGCAGACGATTCTCGACGACGTCGCGGCCGGCCGGCTGAAGCCGCGCTACCGGGCGAAGGCGCCGCCGCTCGAGTCGCTGCCGCTGCCCGCCATCTCGCTCTACCTCGCGCAAGAGACGGCGGCGTTTCAGCCCGACGACTACCCGGTGCAGCTGTCGCGCGGCTGCCCGCTGCAGTGCCAGGCGTGCATTCTGCCGGCGTCGATGGGCGACACGAACCGGCTCTTCTCGCTCGAGCACGTGCTGGCCCAGCTGCGCGAGCTCGCGGCGCACGGGAAGCGCGCGTGTCTCACCGAAGACACGAGCTGGCTGCCGGGGCGCGGGCAGCGGCTGCTCGCGGCGCTCTTCGATCGGCTGGCGCGCGACGGGGCGCCGGGCCGCATCAGCTACGTGGGCATCTCGATGCCGATGATTCTGTCGGCGCCGCCCCAGCTCTTGCGCGCGGCGCGGCAGGCGGGCGTGACGATGTTCTACCTGGTCGGAGGCTTCGACCCCATCACGACGCGGGCGTTCACCGGCAAAGAGCCCCAGGCCCTCGAGCGCGCGCACCGGGCCATCGCGCGGTGCCGCGACGCGGGCATCGAGCCGTACACGTCTTTCTTGTACGGGCTCGACACCGATGACGAGGGCACGCCCGACCGCATGCTCGAGTTCTGCGCGCGCTCGGGCATTCGCAAGGCCGAGTTCGCCATCTTCACGCCGTACCCCGGCACGCCGGCGTGGCGGCAGCTGCAGCGCGAGGAGCGCATCACGAGCCTCGACTGGCAGCGGTACAACGACGCGAACGTCGTCTACCGCCCGGCGCGTTTGACGGCTGATCAGGTGACGCGCGGCTACCTCGACCTCTGGCGCAACTTCTACGCCGACAAGGCCCACTTCCTCGATGCGGCGCAAGACGAGCGCACCATTCAGTTCTGAACCGCGCGAAACGACGATGGCGCAAGAGCTGCACGCCGGCCGCGGGATGATCAAGCGCGCGGTTCACGACTGCAGTGACTGCGAGCTGATGATGCAGGGCCGCTGCGTCTTCGCGCCGAAGAAGCTCGCGGCCGAGGCCGTGCTCACCGCGCAGGACATGGTCGCGGGCGAGGTGACCTTCGTTCGAGAGGGCGTCGTCGCGCTGACGGTGCTCACCCCTGACGGCGCAGAGGCGCACGTGGCGGTGCGCGGGCCGCGCTCGATGCTCGGGCTCGAGGCGTTGAGCGGGCGGCCGTCGCCCGCCGAGGTGACCGCGGTGACCGACCTGCAGCTGTGCGCGGCTCCCGCAGAGCGCGTGAGGTCGTGGCTCGGCCCCGAGAGCGCGGCGCGGCGCATGTTCGAGCTCGCGGTGGGCGAGCTGCTCGAGCAGCGGCGCGACGTCGACCTGCGCTCGGGCCCCGCCGACGTCCGCGTCGCGCGCTTCCTCTTGCTGTGCGCCGAGCACGTCGGGCGGACCCGGGACGCGCCGTTCTCGAAGGCGCGGGCCGCCTCGGTGCTGGGCCTGCGGCCCGAGACGATGTCGCGCGTGCTCAAGCGGCTCGCGAGCCGCGGCATCGTCGACAGCTCGAAGAACGTCCGCGTGCTCGACCTCGAGGCGCTGCGCGCGGTGGCGGTGGGCTGAACCGGCCGCGCGCTCTCGCGCCCCGAGGACGAAGCCGCTCAGCGCCCGCAGCTGCTGCAGCGGCACGCGCCAGGGCACGCCTTCGCGTGCTCAGGGCAGCCGCAGCTCTCTTTGGCGCCCGGCGCGCCCTGCTGGCACGACTTCCCGCACCCGCACTTCCCCTCAGCGTCTTTCCTGCAGTCGCACTTTCCACCGCAGTCGCACTTTCCACCGCAGTCGCACGCGGGCGGCTGCTCCTTGGCGGACGGGGTCTGGGCGGAGGCGACGGGGACGAACAGACAAACGCACAGCGACAGCACTCGAATCATGACACGGCTCCGAATCTGAAAATGGGTTGAGACTTCCTGAAGAGAGAACGTTCGAACGCGCGGCGGTCGCGCGCCCGGCTCAGAGGACGAGCGTTCTCAGCCTCAAGAAGAGCCGCTCGGGCGGCGGAGGGTCGCCCTCGTGGTGCCGGCGCTCGGCGCGCAGCACACCGTCGGGCGTGACCGGCACGACCGCGGCGGCGAGGCCGACCGGCGATGGCGCCTGCGCCGTCGTGCGCTCGGGAGCGACCTGGTCGAGCCGAGCCGACTCGACGCGCACGCAGCAGCCGGCGCGCTCGAGCGCGGGGCCCTCGGGCTCGGGGCAGCCGCAGCCCGTCATGAGCTGGCCCGTGACGCTGCAGAACGTCAGCGCGCCGTCGAAGCTCGCCTGCAGCGCGAGCGACATGACGACTCCGGCGATGACCGCGCCTCGACGCACGAGCCGAGGCTAACGGCGAGCGCCCAGGGCGACCTTGACCTGGGTCAAGCGAAGCTCAGGCGAGCATCCACGGCCAGTTGCCGCTGATGGCGCAGTAGGTGAGCCGCGCCGACGCCATCGAGCCGGCGAAGCCCGCCGAGAACGAGTCGCAGCCGGTGAGGTAGAGGCCCGAGATTTTGGTCTGCGGGCGCAGCCAGTGCGTGTGCTTGACGAAGCGGTCGCCCGAGGGCTCGAGCCCGAGCGAGCAGCCGTGCCACGCGCGCGGGTTGCAGCCCATCGGCACGCCCGACAGCACGAACGCGGGCGTCTTGCCCTTGAGCTGCGGCATGTAGCGATGAACGAGCTTGAGCAGGTTGTCGCGTACGGCGACCTTGAGCTCGGCCTCGAACGTCTTGTCGGAGCGCGAGCGGCTCACCCAGTCGGAGGGCGCCTCGGCGAGCGCGATGACCGTCGACTTGTTCGGGTACCGCTGCGCGTAGACGGGGTCGCGCGCCGAGGGCGACAGCAGGTAGCCGCCCATGCCCTCGAACCGCATCTTCGTCTTGTACTGCTCGTCGGCGAGGCTCAGGTCGTACGGGTCGATGCCGTCGTACGTCGGCATGTGCCAGATGATTTCTTTCGGCAGGTCGACCGCCTCGTCGTAGCCGAGGAAGAGATAGAGGTGCGCCGGGCTCGGCTGAATCTGCTCGAGCTTCTTCGCGTAGCCGTGGCGCACGGCGAGCTCGGGGTCGACGAGCTGCGTCCACGTCGTCCACGCCGAGGCGTCGCTCACCACGAGCTTCGAGCGCACCTCTTCACCGTTCTGCAGCTTCACGCCGACGGCGCGATCGTCCTCGACGAGAATGCGCTCGACCGGCGAGCTCACCGCGAGCTGCCCGCCGGCCGCCTCGATGATCGGCACGATGCACTCGGCGATCTGCCCGGGCCCGCCCACCGGGTAATAGGCGCCGTTGCGGTAGTGGTAGAGGTTCGCCGAGTGGAACGCGAACGGCGCGTAGCGCGGCGTGCGCCCGTGGTTGCCGTACATGTACGAGTAGACGGCGGCGAGCCGCGCCGAGAAGCCGAGCTCGCCGCGCAGCACCTCGTCGGTCGTGCGGCCCATGTACGTTCGCCACTTGCCGCCGGTCGTCTTGTAGATGGACTCGCGCACGCCCTCGGGCACCCACTCGGGCAGGAGCTTCGAGAGGCCCCAGCTCCACGCCGAGCGCTCGATCTGCTCTTCGAGCGCGTAGTACCGCCGCACGTCGCCCTCGCCCTTGAAGCCCTTCTCGACCCACTCGATGTTCTTCTCGGCCGAGCTGTACCAGCTGTAGACGTCGTCGCCGAACGCGCACAGCTCGTGAACGTCGGGCATCTTCGCCCACTGCAGCTTGCCCTGCGTGATGTAGTCGATGGTCGGCCGGAAGAGCCCGCGGCCCACGCGCGGGTCCATGTCGCCGATGCTGTCGATGCCGCTGTTGAACTCGAAGCCCCCGAGCTCGTGGCAGTGCGTGCAGCCGCCCGGCGTCTTCTGCGCCTCGAGCAGCAGCACCCGGTACCCGCGCCGCTGCGCGAGAATGCTCGCCATGCCGAGGCCGCCGATGCCCGAGCCGATGACGATGGCGTCGGGGTCTTTCAGCAGCGCCGTCGGCGGGCGGTACTTCGACTTCGCGGGGCGCTCTGCCGTCAGGAGCGGCGGGCCCTGGTACGGCCGGGTCGCGTCGAAGAAGAGCTCGGTCTCAGCGTTCATGCCGGACAGATGCGCTCGCGGCCGCGGGGCGGCCTTGATTGTGGTCAAGGCATCCGCAGCGGATCAGCGTGGGGTCGAGCCGACGCTGCGTCGTCTTCGGCCGTCGTGCGTCGCCGCGGCCGCCGCGCGGGGCGCCGCCATCGTTCGCGAATCGCAGCGAATGACCGGTCGCGCGACGCTGGTCAGGGCCTTGCACACCGGCCGAACATGGAACTTCGAACGCCTCGCCGGCCCGCTGCGGTCGCGTCGCTGTGCGCGCTGCTGGTGGCGTGCAGCTCGGAACCCGCGACGGGCCCGACTGACGCAGGCCCGCCTGACGCAGGCCCGCAGGTTCCCGCGCCGGACGGCGGCGACGCAGGCGCGCTCGACGGCGGTGCGAGCCCCAGCGACGGCGGCGAGCCCAGAGCAGACGCGGGCACTCACTGCGGCCCGTTCGCGCTGACGGTGCCGTCGACGCCGCGCAGCGCCGTGGAGCTCATCGTGACCACCGACCGGCTCGCGGGCGCGTTCGAAGAGCTGGCGACGCTGCACACGCTCCTCGGCACACCGACCGAGGTGGTGACGGTCACCGAGCTCTGCGCGAGTGCCGCGTGCTCCAGCGACCCGAGCAACGACGTCGCGCGCGCCATCAAGGCCGCGGTGAGCGGGCGGTCGGGGCTGAAGTACGTGCTGTTGGGCGCCGGGCAGACGGACGTGCCGGGCCGCGCCGTGGAGGACCACTACGAAGACCCGCTGCCGGGCCACACGTTCAGCTACAGCGCGAGCTACCCGTCGGACTACTACTACGCCGACTTCTCGGCCTGGGACACGAACCACGACGGCGTCTACGCGCAGCCGGGCGTCGACACGCCCGACCTGCTGCCCGAGATTTCGGTGGGCAGGCTCCCCGCGAGGGAGCCGGCCGCGGTCGCGACCTACGCTGCGCGGCTCGAGCGCCATCTGACCGACTACCCCCAAGCCGACGTGAAGCAGGTGCTGCTCGTCTCGAACGTGGGGGCCGAGACCTCGGTCGCCGGCGTGAACGTGCAGATCGACTCGGCGCGTTGGTTTCTCGCTCCCGGCCGCACGCTGTCGCTGCTCCGGCCGGACTGGCAGACGACCCGGCTGTGGGCGAACCCGTCGCTCGATCCTCAGTCGAGCGCGTACACGGTCGCGAACGCCGAGGCCGCGCTCGTCGCCGGCGCGAACATCGTGGTGCACGCGGGGCACGCCAACAACAGCGTGCTCATGGCCGAGCCGGACAACACGAAGCTGTTCGACATCGCGACGGTGCAGCGGCTCACCAACACCACCTACCCCTTCTTCTTCTCGACCGGCTGCGAGGCCGCCGACACCCGCGTGCCGTATGGCGTGGGCGAAGTGCTGGTGACGAAATCGTCCGGTGGAGCGCTGGCCTACCTCGGCAACGTCCCCGTCGGGCTGGGGCTCGCCGGGGGCGTGCAGCTCATCGACGAAGCGCTGCGGCACATCAAGCTGCACGCCGACCCGATGCTGGGCGACGCGCTCCTCGCGGCGCACCGCGACCTGCCCGACGACGACACGTTCCCGCTGCCGATCGTGAACCTGCCGGTGCGCGTCGTCACTCCCGAGAGCTGGGCGTGGACGCAGAAGGCGGCGACGCTGCTCGGAGACCCGGCCGTGCCGGTGTGGACCTCGACGCGCCCCAGGGCTCCGACCGCGACCGTCAGCGTCGAGCAGGAGTGCGCCGGGTTCTCGTTGAAGGTGCAGCTCAGCGCCCCGTTCACCGGCACCGCGCGCGTGCAGGTCGGCGCCGATCGCTACGAGCTCAACCTCGTGGCTCGCGACTCCTTCGTGGTGAGGCGGGTGGCGCGGCCGACGGGCCAGGTCATCGTGGGGCTCCAGAGCGCCAACACGCTCTTCGGGTACTCGCGGCACATGCTGACGCCGTGACGCCGCAGAGCGCGTCAGCGGGGCATACACAGCTGGAGGCGCTGGCCCTTTCCGCTCAGCATGACGCCGCCGACGGTGGCGGTGTCGGTCGCCTCGCCGCAGGTCATGCTCGAGGGGCAATCGGCGTCGCTCGTGCAGGTGACGGTGCACGTCCCGCCGCCGGCCATGCTCGGCAGCAAGCTGTTGCGCCGAATGAGGCACTGCTCGCTGCGGCAATCGTCGTTGCGCCGACACGCCTGGCCCGTCGGCTTGGCGATGGCGATGTAGTGGTACAGCCAGGCGGCGCCCATGACGGCGCCGAACAGCGCAGCCATGATCAACAGACGGGTGGCGAGCTCGCGAAGCCCCATGGCGGTTCCTTCCTCAAGCTCCCCGAACACGCCAGGGGTTGCAAGCCCAACGGCTCAGCGCAGGCTCACGTCGACCTCGGTCTGGGTGACGTGCAGGCCGACGATGCCGAGGGTCAACGCGCCTGCGCCGACCGCAGCGCCCGCGCCGGCCGCGCCGACCGACCACGCTTCTCCGCGCGTCACGAGGAGCAGGCTCAACGCAATCAGCGCCGCCGACAGCACCACCGACCCGACCGTGGTCGCGAGCACCGAGCCCACCCTCAGGCCGGCGCTCCCGGCGCGGACGTCGAGCGACACGCTGCGGCCGTCGAGGTCGGCGGCGAGGGGAATCGCGCGCGAGGCCACGATGCCGTCGCCGGCTGCGAAGACGTCGGCCGGCAGCGCGACGTCGAGCTCGCACGGGCACACGCACAGGTCGCTCGTGCGCTCGTACCAGCCTCGGCCCACCCGGCCCGTCTTCAGCGTGAGCAGGTGCGTGCCGGGCGCGTCGCTGATCGCGCGCACGTGCACGGTGCGCTCGAGCAGCATCGGGGTGTCGGTCGCCGGCTCGGCCGAGAGCGACGGCGCGGGAGCCGGCGTGGTGAGCACGATCGCGGGCTCCTCCGCCGACAGCGGCTCGACGAGCAGCGCCAGCACCAGAACGAGGCGAGCGTCCAGCGAGCTGCAGCCCGGCTCGGAGCTCGAGACGTCGCGCGAGCCCAGCGCGTTTCCCTTCGAGTCCACCAGCTCGACGTGCGCGCGCCAGCCCGGCGCGCCGGCCTCGACCCGGCCTTGAATCAGGAAGCGTGCGGGCGGCGAGAACAGCTGCCGCTTCACGCGAGCCTCGAGCCGGGCCTGCAGCTCCGGCGCCTGGGTGCAGCCGGCCGGCGCGGCCCAGTCGAGGCTCCAGCCGGCGGTCAGGCTCAGCGCGGCGAGGGCTTGCAACACGGGGCCGATTATTCAGAAAACGCGGGCGCTGTCTCCACCTCATGAACGTGAGACCCGCCGCTGTTCTGCTCTTCGCCCTCGCTGCGGCGTGCGCCACGCCCCAGGAGCGCGAAGCGCGCGCGCGCGCCGATGCCCAGCGCGAAGCCGCGGCGGCCCTGGCGGTGCAGGCGCGCGACGAGGTGCGCGGCGCGCTGGGCGAGGGTCACCCGCTCGACGCGCAGCACCGCCTCGCGGCGCTCGACGGCCCCTTGAGAGAGACGGGCAACGCCGAGCTCGCCGCCGGGCTCGCGGCCGAGGTGCAGGCAGTCGGAGCGCGCCGCTGCCTGACGCTGTCGGCGAAGGCGAAGTCTCCCTGGCTCGCCTCGTGGGTCGGAGCGTACTGCCGGCGCTTCGGCGCCGAGGGGCCGCGGGTCGGCACGATGCCCGAGCGGCGCTCGCGCCTCACGCTCGACCTGAGCGGCGTGCGGTGCGGCGAGCGCGCGCGCCAGAGGCTCGAGGCCACCGCGGCGAAGGTGTTCACGCAGTCGACCTGGAGCGACGCCACCGCCGACGGCGCGGTCGAGGCGCGGCTCGACGGCGCCGTCGAGAGCCGCTGGTCCGAAGCGCCCATCACGGTCAACGCAGACTGGACCGAGCAGCAGGCCTACACGGAGCAGGAGCTGCAGACCGAGACGTACCAGGAGAGCCACATCGAGCAAGAGACGTACAGCGAGCCGTACACCGAGTGGTACACGGCGACCGAGTCGCGCCCGGTGACCGTCACGTACACCGAGACGGAGTCGTACACGTATTCCTGCGGGTACGGCACGAGCTACCGCACCTGCTACGGGACGCGGCCGGTCACGCGCACGCGCACCGAGTACCGCTCGGAGAGCGTCACGCGCACGCGCACCGCCTACCGTCAGGCCACGCGGCCGGTCACGAAGTTCACGCCGAAGCAGCGCCAGGTGATGCGGACGGTGACGAAGTACCGCCCCATCGTTCACGCGTTTCGCTTCCCCGCCGTCGAGAAGACGGTGAAGCACGGAGCGACGCTGCAGCTCGTGGTCGCGCTGCCGGGAACGCCGGCGCCGGTGAAGTGGGCGTGGGCGGATCAGCACGAGCAGAGCGACGCCGAGCACGCGGTGGAAGACGCCGCCGCGGGTGTGAAGCCCCACCGCGCGCAGCTGCAGACCGACGTCGAGTGGGAAGAGGCGACGTCGGGCGCGCTCGCGGCCGGCTGGGCGAAGCACCTCGACGACGCGTGGGTGTCGGCGTTCTGCAGGCCCGCGATGAGCGCGGAAGAGTCGGCGCGGTGTGTGGCCGCTTCGGGCGCGCCGGCAGCGGCGTGGGCGGCGGTCGATGCGTGGCTCGGTGAGCCGGCGGCGCGCCTCGCGGCCCGCTGACTTCTCGCGCGCGGGGAAGATTGCTAATGCCGCTCGCGATGGCCACCGCTGCCGACTTCACGGCGCTCTACCAGACGCACGCTGCGTTCGTCTGGCGGACGGTGCGGCGCATGGGCGTGCCCGAGGCCGATGTCTCGGACGCGGCGCAAGAGGTCTTCGTCGTCGTGCATCGCAAGCTCGACGAGTTCGAGGGCCGCTCGCAGGTGAAGACGTGGCTGTTCGGCATCTGCCGCCGAGTCGCCTCCGACTGGAGGAAGCGCGCGCACGTGAAGCGCGAGGCGCCGATCGACGAGGCTCCAGAGCGCAGCAACAGCGGCGAGCTCGCGCTCAGGGACATCGCGCTCAAGCAGGCGCGCACCCGGCTGCAGCTCGCGCTCGAGCAGCTCGACGACGACAAGCGCGCCACCTTCGTGTTGTTCGAGCTCGAAGAGACGCCGATGGCCGAGGTCGCCGAGGCGACCGGCGTGCCGTTGATGACGGCGTACGCGCGCCTGTACGCGGCGCGCAAGCAGCTGGCCGAGTGGCTCCAGCCGGCCGGAGACGACGAGGTGCGGCCATGACGACGCCGATTCGCCCGTGGCGTGAAGAGGGCGCACCTCCCGAGATGCGGGAGCTGCTCGACTCGAGCCGCATCGACGAGCCGACGGAGCAGCAGCTCGGCGAGCTGACCCAGAAGCTCGGCCTGCTGTTCACGCTGCCTCCCGGAGGCGGCGGAGGAGGCAGCGGCCCGGCCGGTGACGGCGGCGCGACGGGCGGCGCAGGTCCCGGGCCGGCGGCGCCTGCGGCCGGAGGCGGCGGCGCTGCCGTGGCGACGACCTCGGTGGCGACGAAGGTGCTGGTCGGCGCGCTCGCGGTGGCGAGCGTCGGCGGCGCGGTGTGGACGGGGGCCGCGGTGCTTCGGCCAGCGCCGGTGCGCGAGCCGGCGGCCGCGGTGGTGACGCTTCCTCCGCCGGCTCCGCCGGTCGCTGCTCCCGAGCCGGTGTCGGAAGCGGTGGCTGAGGCGCCGCCGCCGCCGCCGCCCGCGCCGACGCGCCGGGCCGAGCCGCCGCGCGCACGCCCTCGGGAGCCGAGCGAGCCCGTCGCCGAGCCGGCCGCGCCTGCGCCTGCGCCCGCACCGGCGGAGCCCGCGAGAGCGTCGCCGCCGCCGGCTCCCGCGGCGCCGTCGAGCGACGACGAGCTCACGCTGCTCGAAGAGGCGCACAATGCCGCGCAGGCCGGGCGGCCGCAGGAGGTGCTGGCCGCGGTCGAGCAGCACACGGCTCGTTTTCCGCAGGGCGCGATGGCGCAGGAGCGCGAGGTGCTGGCGATCGAAGCGCTGGTGTCGCTCGAGCGAAGGGCCGAGGCGAGGGCGCGGGTCGAGCGCTTCCGAGCCCGGTGGCCGACGTCGAGCCACCTGCTGCACCTCGAGACGCTGGTGCAGTCGAACTGACGGGAGCCTTCACCTGACGAACTTCACGGAGTGCTCGCCCCTCCGCCGCTCGGCGACAGGCCGCGCTCGACGCCGGCGCCCCGCGAGACGAAGGCGAAGCGCCCGCGCATCGACTGGGCCCACCTGCTCCACCGCACCTGGGGCTGCGACGTCTTCAAGTGCCCTTGCGGCGGCCAGCGACGCGTCGTCGCGCTCGTCACCAGCCCCCGCACACCTGGCTCCCGCAGCGCCGCGCTCACCGGCGGTGTACGCCACGGCTGCTCTGGCGGTTAGATGGTGCCATGCACCTCGAAACCGCGCTGCTCGCCCTCGCCCTGGCCGGCGGCGATGCGGTCACGCTCTCGCCCTGCGTCGACGAGCTCACCGCGCGCGCGGCGCCCTCGCTCAGCTCGGCGCGCGTCGGGGTGTTGAAGCGCGGCACGCCGCTGAAGCTGCTCGAGACGACGAGCGTGGCGGAGTCGTTCAGCCTCACGGTTGATCGCAACGTCCCCGCGCCGATCAAGTTCGAGCCGAGCGACGTCTGGCTCAAGGTCGCGCTCACGACCGACGGAGGCCCGGCCTCAGGCTGGGTCTACGGCGGCCTCGTGTGCCGACCCGCGCTCACCGCATCAGACGGCCAGCTCTCGGTCGTGGGCTGGTCGGCAGACAGCACCCGGCTGGCCTTCATCGAGCGCGCGCCAGACTCGTTCGCCTGCGGCTGGGGTCGCCCGTCGGTGCTGCGCATCATCGAGGTCGTCAGCGGGAAGGAGCTGTTCGCGCTGAACGACGATTGCCCCTCGGCCGACCTGCTCATCTCGCACCACGCCGAGGTCACCGCGGCGCTGCGCGCCCACGGCATTCACTTCGTGTGGTTCGTCGTGCTCGACCCGAAGCGCGGCGTGGTCGCGCTCGAGGGTCACACCGTGAAGGTGCTCGAAGATGGCGTGACGCGCGCCGAGCTGCCATTCGATTTCCCGCCGAAGGTCATCGACCGCGCCAGCGGTTTTCCGAAGGCTCAGTTGCTCGCGGTGCTGAAGCGACCGGGCCTCGACGTGGCCATGGTGCGTGTTCAGGCGAGCGAAGAGCATCACCGATTCGTCGCGCGAGCGCTGCGCCAAGCAGAGGAAGACGGGTGGCGCGACGCGCTGCCCGGGGTGCACCTCACCAGCACTCCGGGGCGGTGCGACGGGCTGCACGGCACCCCGCGCGACGCGAACGCGGCCAGGGCGCTGGAGGGCCTCACCGTGGAGCTGCGACGGCGCATCGAAAAGAAGTACCCCCTGCTCATGCCTCGAGCCGCCTGCTTGTCAGACGCGTGGCAGTCGGCGAGGGGCCTCGAGCTCACCTTCGTGCCGGAGCAGTGCCACGGCAACGAGTGCCCCGACGACGCCTGCAAGGCCGCTGTGACGTTCACCGTGAGCCCGAGCTTCGCCGTGCTGAGCGAGAAGAGGGTGAAGTACGAGGGCTACACATGCGACCCGTGACCTCGAGCACGGTCACGCGCTCGCCTCACGAGTCGTACGTCAGCACGTTGGCGAAGTAGTGACGGAACTGCGTGAGCGTGAGCTCGAACGTGCCGTCGTCGGCGCCGGCGGCATGCGCGAACGAGGGCTCGCCGTGCCCGTGCGGGTTGCGAATGCGCACGTACGTCTCGCCGCCGACCGTGCGCATGCCCAGGACGGTGTACGAGTGGCCCGACGGCAGCCCGGCCTCGTCGTGCGCCAGGTTCGCGGCGGTGACGAGCTTGCCCTGCTCGAGGGCCTTGCGCAGGCGCACCACGGTGAGCACGTCATCGAGGTCGCCGTCGTGCGCGCGCCGGCCCGTCAGCAGGTACAGCATGTCGGGGTTGTTGCTCGCGACGTTGCCGTAGCCGCCGACCTTCTTCGCGTAGGCCTTCTCGACCAGGGCGACCCAAAGCTCCTTGGGGTCCTTCGAGTGCGCGTAGGCGAGGCCGGTCGTGTCGCGATCGACCGTGATCCACTGAGGCACCGGCCCGTGCGACCCGTGCTGATAGAAGCGCACCGACACCGTGCCGTCGGGGTTCGCGCGGAACATGTCGCGCACCGCCTGCGGGTCTCGGTACGCGAGGCCCGAGAGCGTCGCCAGCAGCGTGCAGTCGTTCGCTGAGCCCTGGTTGACGTCGTGCATCGAGACCCCGTTGCGGAAGAGCACTCCGGGGCGCAGCTTGAACTGGCCGGCGACGCCCGCTTCGTTCGCCGGGTCGTCGCCCTTCGTCGTGAGCGGCCCCGCGAGCACGAACAGCCGCGCCTGGGCCGCAGGGTCGAAGCGATCGAGCTTCGCGCGCATCGTCTGGTTGAGCGCCTTCTTGTCCGCCGCCGTCTTCACGACCTTCGCGATCGCCTTCGCCTCGGTCAGCGTCACGTGGCCGTCGCGAAGAGATCTCTTGAGCGCCGCGGTCGTCTTGGTCATGCCCGAGCGAGAGGCAACTCGTGCGCCGCGCTCAACCCCGCACGGCCACTCACGCCGCCCTGTCACCTGCCGACGACAGGTCTACGCGAGGTTGCAGGCCCACATCGGAAGACGCCCGCCTGGTACGCCGACAGCGGCAGCTCGGCCAGCGCCAGCATCGCGCCACCCGCAATCGGCATCATGAACAGCTCGTCAGCCCACCACCCGCGCGAACGCGCGCAGCACCTTCATCAGCTGGCACCTCGAGCATCGGCAGCACCTTCAGGTTCAGCCCCGCGCTCAAGAACCCCGCGCCCTCGCGCCACTCCCTGCGGGCGCGATCGTGCCTGCCCGACTACTTCAAGCAGGGGCCCGTGCGATGGGCGGAGGGCGGAAGCAGTTCCTGCGCCGGCCCGTTGGCGCAAAGAGCTGGTCGAAAGCGCGCCCGCAACCGTTTCACGAGGGCATCGAACGCGGCGCGGGTTGCGTAGCGCCAAGTGACCACCTCTCGCTTGATTGGCGGTTCGTCCTCATCAGCGACGGCAAATACCGGCTCGAGAAGGGTCACGAGCAGGCTCCGATCTTCGAACTGGAGGGTGACGGGCTGATCATCGAACTTCAGCGCCTGCGCGGCAGCGTTCAGATCTTTGGGGAGCTCGCCACCGACGCACGTATCCCAGTCACACCACGCCAGTCGCCCCGACCAGGTCGAACTGCTGACTTTCTTCGTAACCTGAATCACGTAGTTGCCGAAGCCGCCAAAACCTCTCGGCGACCGCATCAAGGCCCAGCCCTTCATGAACACAAGTCGTGTGCCGATCGAGTCCTGCTCCACCTCACAGATCTGAGCGGGCTCGACGATGCAATCGAGCTCGTGCAGATGACCCTCGTTGACGAACTCACCGTTCGGAGCCTGTGCCAGGGTGACGACGACCAGAGCCAGCAAGAAGGCCCCTCTCTCTACGGCGATGATGCCTGAGACGCGCCGGCTCCGGCTCTTGTTCCGTCGCTCTTCCCGCTACGGGCAGGTGTGGCCCACGCACGTCGTCAGGCCGTACGGCCCGAGCTGCTGGCCGTTGGTGCCGCGTCGCGCAGGAGCCGCCGTTCACGTGAGCGTCGTACGTCGTGTCCGTGGCGTTCGTCGGCGGGTCGACGAAGGTGTCCCTCTCAGGAAAGCGTCGAGCCGCTCGACAGAGACGTGGAGTGGGGTCTGCACCCGGACGACGACAGCAGAAGATCCCTCTCGCGGTGAGTCAAGATGCGCTGGAACTTGTGCTGCAGGCTCGACACGCCCGCCGCCTGGCGAAACCTGCCCAGAGCGCCCGCCGGCAGCACCACCACCCGCGGCGGAAGAATGGCGACGTCGCCGGCGCGGTGCAGGCCGTAGACGAGGTTCTCTTCGCGCAGGCGCACGTCCACCGCGCGCTCGAAGTCGCGCACGCTCTCGACCGGCCGCTCGAGCTCCACCAGCACGACGTACCGCCCGCGCCCCGCCGCTCCGGCAGGCATCTCGGTCGCCGCGGCGAAGTCGGTGATGGCGCACGCGTGCGCGGCGGCCGCGGCGGTCACGGCGCGCTCGAGCTCGCGCTGCGTGGTCAGCTCCTGCGTGAGCGAGAGCATGCCCGCGACCCGCCCGGTGAAGACCAGTCGGTGCGGAAACGTCTCGGTGAACCGCACGCAGTCTCCCAGCCGATAGGCGAACAGCCCCGACGAGGTCGAGACCACCACCTCGTAGTCGACGCCGGGCTCGACCTCCCAGAGCGGGAAGCGTCGAACGTCTCCGCACGGAATGAACTCGAAGAAGACGCCCCGGTCGGGCAGCACCAGGAGCCCCTCGTCGTCTTCCCGGTCGGTCACCGCGAAGATGCCCCCTTCCGTCGCGTTGTAGTTCTCCATCAAAGTGACCCGCCGCCCCATCAGCGCGTCGATTCCGGCGCGGTACGGCGCGGCGCTGACGCCTCCGCCGAAGAGCACCTTGAGGTTGGGCCACACCTCCGAGACGGTCTCGGCCGGCGCGCCCGCCTCGCGCGCAGCACGAAGCACCTGCTCGAACACGAGCGAAAACCAGCAGGTGGTGCCGCTCAACGAGCGCACGTCGTGGCCGCGGTGGCGCCGGGCGAGCTCGGTCAGCTTGGTCGCGCAGTCTTCGATGTCGCGCACCTCGGGGCCGGGCAGCGTGTACCGGCTGGCGAGGCGCGGCAGGTGCAACGACATCACTCCCGGGTTGCTCCCGACGCTGACCGCGCCCTGGTGCTCGACGGTGCCCGGCGGCCACAAGCACAGCGTGTAGCCGCCGCCGAGCGTGCGGTCGCCCGACATCGCCACGTAGCGCGCGACCGCGTCGAAGCCCGCGCGCTGCTGCCAGTGAATCTGCTCGTACGAGATCGGCAGGTACTTCTTCTGTGCAGCGGTGCCCGAGGTCCCCGACGAGAGCGCGAAGTAGGGCACCGTCCCCGGCCAGAGCACGTCCGGCTCGCCCGCCCGCATTCGCGCCAGAAAGGGCTCGTAGTCGGCGTACCCGCGACAGCGAACGAGCGTCCGGAAGTCGGCGTAGCTCCGCACGGCGCCCAGCGCGTGCATGCAGCCGAACGCCGTGCCGCTCGCGGTGCGGCACAGCGACGTGAGGACCTGAAGCTGTGCGCGCTCGGGGTTCTTCGCCACGGCATCCCACTGCGCGGCCCGCACCTTCGACGCCGCCCACAGCGCCGCGCCGCTGAGCGCGCTGCCCCACGGCCTTCGCAGCCTCATGACAGGCGCCGCCTGATTCGCTCGAGGCAGCGGCGGTACCGGGCCCCATCGAGGCGCTCGACCTCGATCTTGGCCGCCGGCTGCGCCACCCTCGCCGACTTCGTCAGCACCACCGTCGACTCCTTCACGTCGGGCCCCTGCAGCACCAGCGAGAGCGTCGGCTCCGACGCGTGCGCGCGCACCCGATGGGGTGTCTGCGAGCCGAGGCAGTAGACCGCGCCCTCGCTCACCCGCCCGCGCCGCATGAGCTGCACGTCCCGGGTGCCCAGGCCCTCGAGCTCGAAGTGGCCGCGGCCGCGCGTGGGCAGGTACCGGTAGCAGTGCCACGCGTCGCCTCGAGCCAGCGCGTACTCCTCGAAGTGGTAGCCCCCGCGCAGCACCTTCGAGCCGAAGCTCCAGCGGTGGTCGTGAATGTCGCTCTCGTCGGCTCCGCGCGGCCAGTCGTGCAGGCGGAGCTTGAAGGCCCCGGGCTGCTCCAAGAGCACCAGCTTCGCGAAGCCGAACGCGTGGAGGTACGACGACCGCGCGAGGCGCGCCGCCCGCTCGGCCGACCGCGGCTCGAGCAGCGCGTCGATCAACCTCACCACCGCCGCCTCGTCCGCGACGAGGTCGAGCCCCGCCTTCAGGCCCTCGAGCGAGCCGTGCCCGGCGCGCGCCGCGAGCTCGCGCTGCAGCTCAACCATGGCCGACCTCCGCTCGCGCACGGTCGAGCACGTCGAGAACGGCCTCGAGGTCCGCTTCCGTGGTGTCGGCGTTCGCGATGCACGCGCGCAGCGCGGGCCGGCCCTTGACGGAGGTGGACGCGACCCACGCGCGGCCCGACCCGGCGACCGCTCGCGCCAGCGCCGCGTGGTGGGCCGCGGAAGGGCGAGCGGCGTCGGCGAAGCAGACGATGGCGAGCGGGCTCTGCGTGACCAACTCCCACCGTCGATCTCGAAGCCCGGCCGCGAGGCGCCGGCCGAGCTCGACCTGGCGCTCGAAGCGCCGCGCGAGGCCGCTCCAGCCCACCTCGAGCAGCGGCAGCAGGAGCCGCATGCCGGTGAAGCGCCGCGACCAGCCGAGCGAGGCGCAGTAGGGGTCGGGCGGCGCGTCGGGCGGAAGAACGTAGGCGGCGTTGGGAGCGAAGACGGCGCGCAGCCGCCTGGCCTCGCGAACGAGCAGGAGCCCCGTGCCGAGCGGCATGGCCAGCCCCTTGTGCGGGTCGAACGTGACCGAGTCCGCCCGCTCGACGCCCGCGAGCAGCGGGCGCAAGGTCGGGCACAGGGCCGCCGCGCCCCCCCACGCGGCGTCGACGTGAAACCACAGCCCGTTTCGCTCGCAGACGGCGGCGAGCTCCGGCAGCGGGTCGATCGCGCCGGCGTTGGTCGTGCCGGCGGTGCCCACCGCCATCAGCGGAGCGCGGCCCGCGCGGCGGTCGCCGTCGATTTCACGCTGCAGCGCCTCGGGCTGCATGCGCAGCGAGGCGTCGCACGCGATGAGGCGCACGGCCTCGCGGCCGAGGCCGGTGGCGACGGCGATCTTCTCGAGGCTCTTGTGCGACTCGACCGACGCGTAGAGCGTCGGCGGCGCGCCGGCTCCGCACAGGCCGCGCTCGACGAAGTCGGGGACGTGCTCGGCGAGGGCGAGCAGGGTCGCGGTGAGGGTCGCCTCCGAGCCGCCGCTGGTGAACGTGCCGCCGGCGTCGGGCCCGAGCCCGAAGAACGCCGCCAGCTCGCGGGCGAGGCGCTCCTCGGCGGCGATCGGCGCCGGGCTCGACGCGCGCACGGCGAGCTGAGGGTTGACCCACGATACGAGCAGATCGGCGACGGCCGAAGCCTCGAGCGGAGCGGGGGTGAACCAGCCCAGGCAGCGCGGGTGCGAGGTGCGCAGGCCCCCTTCGAGGAGCCGGGCGCAGAGCCCGAGCGCCTCGGAGCGCGAGCGGGGCACGTCCAGCGCGAGGTCCTGAACGAGCCGCTCGAGCTCGGGCGAGTCGGTCTGCACCGGCGTCGCGTCGCCCGCGGCGAGGCGATCGAGCACCGGCGCCAGCGTGTCGAGCCAGGCGCGCATCACGACGCGGCTCCAAGCTGCGCCGCCCGCCAGGCGATGTACTCGCGGTCGAGCCGCGGTCCCCAGCGGCGCTCGAGCGCGGCTGCGTCGTCGAGGTCCCTCTTGCCGCCGGCCGTGCGGCGCAGGGTGAGCTTGATGAGCAGCTGGTCCTCGGGGCTCAGCACCCAGCCGAACCGGGGGTGCGGCAGGCGCCGCGCGGCGAGCGCGTCGTCGAACTCGAGCGGGTGCTCGCGGAGCACGAGCGGCGAGGCCCACAGCTCGACCTCGCCGAGCACGAGGCCGTTCGCTGCCACCCGCTTTCCCCGCGGCAACCAGGCCGCGAGCTCTTCGATCGAGTGGCAGCGAACGAACACGTCGAGGTCGGCAGGCGGGCGCGCGAAGCCGTAGACGTCACCGGCCGCGCTGCCGAAGACCGCGTAGTCCACGCCGGCGTGGGTGAGCCGCTGGAAGATCGCCTCACTCATAGGTCTCGAGCACGCAAGAGGGGCGCTCGTCGCGGCACCGGCGCAGGAAGCGGGCGAGCGGCGTGACGTGCGGCACGAGCCACGGAAACACGCCCAGGCGCCTCCCTCGATGTTCGCCGGGGAAGTAGAAGCGGATCAGCACCGCGTCGTCGTCGCAGGGCAGCGCGCTCAGCTGGTCGAGCAGCTCGTGCCACGAGCGGCCGGGCGCGCCCTCGAACGCACCCTTCGGGTTGGGGCGGGCGACGATGCGGTCCTCCGCGATGATGTAGCGCTGGAGGAGAAACTCCTCGAGGTTCGAGAGGTAGACGGCGCTCAGGGTGAGGCCCGCGGCCTCGACCACGCTGCGCGCGGCGGCGATGCCTCGAGGGCTCACCACGTTGCCGAGCAGCGGCACGATCGCGTCCTGGCCGTGGAGCGCCTTGACGTACCCGAAGCGCTCGGCGTCGGTCAGGTAGTGGAAGTTGAAGCCTTCGGGAGTGGTGGCGGTGATGACCTCTTCGAAGTCGGGGATCTTGTCGAGGTTCGCCAGGCACCGCTCCGAGACGCTCGTCACCTTCAGCTGGCGGCGGACCAGCTCGCCGAGCAGGCGCTTCACCCGCGACAGGGCCTTCGAGTCCTGGCTCCACCGGGCTCGAAACGCCTGGAGCACGAAGGCCGAGAACGAGGCGGCCTGGTCTTCGTCGAGCGGCTGGGCGTGCAGCTGGGCGACGAGCGCTTTGGCGTCCGCGGCCGCAGCCGGGGCCGCCGGCCGGCGCCGCCCGAACAGCAGGCACAGGTAGTCGAGCGGGTCTCGCGCTTGAGAGAAGGCGAGCTTGAAGACGAGGTGCTCGAGGAGGTTGTCGAGCCGCGCGTCGAGAATGACCGCCAGGCGGGGCCGCAGCGCCCCGATGTACGTGTAGTTCTGGTCGGGGCCCACGCCGAGGTAGGCGCCGTTCGGCGTGGCGCTGACCGGCTGGCAGCGGGCGAGCACCTCGTTGTACCCGACCTCGCTGCTGACGAAGCAGTCGAGCGCGTAGTCGGTGGAGGGTGGGGCGAGGCTCAGCTGCTCGCGAATCAACGCATCGAAGTGGGGAAGGGTCATGCTCGAATGACGGGCCCCGAAAACAGGGGTCGCAATTATTCGAGCATGCGTCCTCGATCGCTCGCGACGTCCGGCCGGGGCGGGTGAGCCAGGTGCTCTTGTACGAGAAGCGGCCCCGCGACCCGGTGCTGGTGACTCCGATGGACGTCGAAGATCTTCTCGACGGCGAGCCCACCGCTTCGCGTGAGCCGCACCCGGTCGAGACGCTGCAGCTGATCGGTGCCTGCCGCGCTGTCGCATGGGGCTGCCGCCGCGTGCGCTGCGTGTGACTCAAGGCCCGCGAAGAATGGTCCCGTTGTAGCCCACGGCTCGCACGTCGCCCGGGCCGCTGCCCCAGACCTGCAGCAGCGAGCTGAGCGTTCCGCTGCGCGCCGGCTCCAGCGTCGTCCCGTTCCAGTGCAGCAGCACGCCTTGAAAGCCCGTGATCCACACGTCGTTCGCGCTCGAGCCCCAGACACCCCACAGCGTGTTCACGACTCCGCTGCTCACCGGCGTCCACGCGCCACCGGTCCAGCGCACCACGGTGCCGCCCGAGCCGACAGCCCAGACATCGGCACCCGACGCCCCCCACACGCCGTGCAGGTTCGCGCTCACGCCCGCGTCGACGAGCGACCAGCCGGTTCCATCGAAGTGCTGCAGGGTCCCCGCGGTCCCCGCGGCCCATACGTCGCCCGCGTCCGCGCCCCACAGATCGTAGACGTCGGAAGCCACCAGCCCGCTCACCGGCGACCACGCCGTTCCGTTCCACCGCACCAGCGCCCCGTTCTCGCCGCTCGCCCAGACGTCGTTCGCGTTCGAGCCCCACACCGCGTACAGCGCCGCCGACACGCCCGCGTCGACGGGGCTCCACGTGCTCCCGGACCAGCGAAGCACTGCGCCGAGATTCCCGACCGCCCAGACCTGCGACGCGCTCGCGCCCCACAGGTCGTTCAGCGCCACACCCGTGTTCGAGCTCGCGACGCCCCACGCGCCCGCGCGGTAGCGCAGCATCGCGCCCGCCTCGCCGCACGCCCAGACGTCGTCCGCCGCCGCGCCCCAGATGCCGATCAAGATGTTCGTGTTGCCCGTCACGTACGGAGTCCACGTGGCCCCGTTGAAGCGCTGCAGGCTGCCGTACTCGCCGACGGCCCAGACGTCGTTCGCGGCCGCTCCGTTGATGGAGGGCACGCCGAAGGTCGTGCCGCTCGACATCGGCTGCCACGTGCCGCCGGTGCGGCGCACCATCACGCCGCCTGCGCCGGCGGCGAAGACGTCGGAGGCCGAGGACCCCCACACGCTCCACAGCTCGGTCGAGACCCCGCTGTCGACGCGGCCCCAGCCAGCGTCGTCGAGCTCGTAGATCTGCCCACCCTCGCCGACGGCCCACAGCTCGTGCGGCGCTCCGGTGCCCCACACTTCGTACATCAGCCCGCTCGCCGGGCTCGCCATCGCCGTCCACACGCTGCCGTTCCAATAGATGATGCGGCCCGCGCCACCGGTCGCCCACGCGTCGTTCGCGTCCAGCGCGAACACCTTCCACAGGTACGTGTTCACCGGGCTCGTCACCGGCGTCCAGATCGACCCGTTGAAGTGAAAGATGGAGCCGCCCTGCCCCACCGCCCACACGTCGTTCGACGCCGTGCCGTGAACTCCGAGCAGCCCCAAGGTGGTGAACGGCGTGACCTGCTGCCACGACGTGCCGTCGTAGTGCGCGACCACTCCGCCTTCGCCGACCGCCCACAGGTTCGTCGCGCTGGTGCCCCAGACGTCGCGGAGCACCTCGTTGATGACGCTCGGCACCTGCGTCCACTTCATGCCGTCGAAGTGGAGGAACGTGCCTCCGTGGCCCACGGCCCAGACGTCGTTCGCCGCCACCGCCCAGACTCCGTTGATGGTGTTGCCGACCGGGAGCGGGTGCTGCCACTTCCACTTGCCGTCGTCTGGGCCCGCGTCCGTGACGGAGCCGCCTGCGGTGCTCCCGCCGCCTGCGGGGCCCCCGCCTGCGGTGCCCCCGCCTGCGGTGCCCCCGCCTCCTGCGGTTCCTCCCGCGCTCGCGCCGCCGGCGGTTCCGCTTCCGCACCGGCCGTTCGCACGGCAGTTCTCCTGCGCCCTCCCAAAGTCGAGACAACCGGTGCACAGAGCGAGGCACACGGCTGCGAGGCGCATGGGCAGCGTTCTACTGCCTTACCGGCGTGCTTTGGGCGACAAGAAGACGAGTGCGGCACGTCGGCGGCGCCCAAAGCCCACGTCGCTGGGCCGAGGTCACCGGCAAGCGCGTCGCGCTGAAGGTCGTCATTCGCAGCCTCGACAACCCGTACTGCTCGACGACCTCGGCCCGAGCGCGGCGAAGAGCTACAGCTCGGGCAGCCCTGAGCCGTGGTACCTCGTCAAAGGCGTCGTGCGACCCAACAAGCAGCTCATCGTCGAGGGGTCGAGCGCGCCGACTGATTCAGCCTGGCGTTGCGCCCGTCACACGTGGAGCTCGGGGAGCGGGGCTCTTGGTGTTCGTTGGGAGCAGAACGACGAGGCTGACGGGGCGCGGCGCCCGCTGACGGCCACTACGCCCGCGCGCGCGGGCGCGCCGACGCGGCTCGCTGCCGCCGGCTCGCGCGCTTCTGCTCTGGCGCGAGCGCACCCCGCAAGAGCCCGCTCGCCACCTCGCCCAACGTCAGGTGCTGCCGCTGCGCCAGCTGCTTCACCGCCTTCAACACGTCTTGCTCCAGCGACAACGTCGTCTTCATCGTCTTCATTGAGCCACTCTGTGCCCCAAGTCGCACGACGCGCAAGTGAGGCGGCGTCGACCCGCCTACACACAGACCTTGCGGCTGCCGCACCGGCCCCGCACCCCGTCGCGGTGGCACAGGCCGTGACTCGCTGGCCTGCTCATGCCACCTCTCGACTCGACGCGCGTGCTTCAGCGCCTGCGAGCGCTGCACGCGCATGACGGCTTCGTCTCGTCGCGCGCCATCACCGCGCTCGCCGCCGAGCTCGGGCTGCCGCGCGCTGCACGCGAGTGCATCGCAGACGTAGGGCCAAATCGCGGCGAGCAGCTCCCCCGACTCGATTCCGGCACCAGCGGCCGGCGCTGCTCGGCGGCGCCGGGGTGTGCCGCCCACGTTCGTCGCTTCGGCCCGACGTTCGCGCGCGCGAACCGCCGCAAACGCGAGGCGTCGATGTGGGCGCATCGCTTGCAGCCGCGCACCGCACATGCTCCTCGCGCTCCCGCGGCTCGTGCGGTACCGGCTCACCCGTCTGTTGCTCGAGCGGCTGCTCGAGAAGCGGGCCCCGCTGCCGCTCTGGGCGAAGCTGCTGCTGCCCGAGCGGGTGCAGGCCTGGCTGAGCGGCCTCGAGCGCATCGACGCCACCCCGCTGGCGCGCGCCGAGTTCACGGCGGCGTACGACCGGCGGCTGGCCCACCAGGGCCGCGAGCTCTGCGACTTCGCCACCGGCGCGTACCTCGGGCTCGAGCGCGACGCGAACGAGACGGACCTCGCCCTCGCGCGGCACTTCGGTCTGAGAAACGGCTGGAGCCGCGCCTCGGGCACCACGCCCATCACCCGCTGCCTCGAGCTGGCGCTCGCCCAGAAGCTCGGCTTCGAGCAGTCGCGGCTCGCACCCTCGATCAGCCTGCTCAACCTCACCGTCTTCTACAGCCTCAAGCACCTGCTGCCGGTCGCGCTGGTCGACTCCGACGCGCACCTCAGCATCAAGCGCGGCGTGAAGGCCGCGTACGGAGCGTGCGCCACCTTCCCTCACAACGACCTCGCCGCACTCGAACGCGCGCTGCGCCGCTTTCCCCGCTCGCTGCCGAAGCTCGTCGCCGTCGACGGCCTCTACTCGATGCGAGGCGAGGTCGCGCCGGTCGGCCCGCTCGTCGCGCTGTGCCGGCGCTACGGCGCCGTCTGCTACGTCGACGACGCCCACGGCTTCGGGGTGCTCGGCGACCGCGGGCTCGGCGTCGCCGAGGCGCTCGACGCCGGCGCCGCCGCTCACTGCATCTACGTCGCCTCGTTCTCGAAGGCGTACTCGAACCCGCTCGCGTTCATCGCGTTTCCGGCGCGACTGTGGGTCGGCATCGACGCCTCCGACGCGTTGACCTTCTGCGGCCCGCCGTCGAACTTCCACGCCGCCGTCGCCCTTCGCCACCTCGACAACACCGAGCGCTACCGCGGGCAGCGCGAGCACCTCGCCCGCATCTCGCAGAGGCTGCACGCGCACTGCCGCGCGGCCGGGCTGCGCACGCTGTCGTCGCCGGGCATGCCGCTGTTGTGCGTCGGCATCGACGACGCGCAGATGGAGGCCAGCGTCGCCGTGCTGGAGCGCTTCCGCGTCTTCGCGAAGGTCGCCATCTTCCCCGTCGCGCGGCGCGGCGACGAGTGCCTGCGCTTCTCGCTCACCGCGCTGCACGGCAACGACGACGTCGCTCGCCTGCAGGCCGCGCTCGACGGGCTCGCCGCCCTGAACCCCGCTCCGCAGCTCGCGCTCGCCGAGGCCGTCTCGTGCTGAGCACGCTGCTGAACATGGAGGACGCCTGGGAGCACTGCTACCGGCTCGTGGCCGACGGCCGCGAGCTGAGAGTGCTCGACGAGGGAGGCTGCGTGCGCGTCGAGGGAGCGTGCCCCGTGCCCTTCTTCAACCTCGTGCTGCGCGCGACGCTGCGAAGGCCCGAGATGGGCGCCCGGGTCGCTGAGCTGCAGGCGCTGCACGGCGGCCGCCGGGCGCCGCTCTTCTGGAGGCTCGGCCCGGCCACCACCGATCGCTCCGCGCTCGAGGCCTGCCTCGCAGCGGCCGGCTTCGAGCGGGCGGCCGACTCGGTCGCGGTGATTTGCCCCTCCGACGCGCTCACGCCGACCGGCGCCTGGCGCGAGCACCTCGTGAGCTCGAGCGAGGGCTACGCCGACTGGTTCACGGTCTTCGCCGCGGGCTTCGGCCTGCCCGAGGCGCTGCGGCCGTTCTTCACCGCGCTCGCCCGCGGGGCCGGCTTCTCGCTGCCCGGCTACACGAACCACGTGCTGTACGAGGGCGACCACCCGATCGCCTGCGCGACGACGCTCTTGCGCGGCTCGCACGCGGGGCTCTTCAACTTCACCGTCGTGCCGAGCCGGCGGCGCACCGGCGTCGCGCGCGAGCTGTTGGCGGTCACGTTTCACTGGGCGCGGCGCAACGGCTTCGCAGCGGTAGGGCAGTTCTCGAACCCCTCGGCCTCCCCGTTCTACGAGCGGGCGGGCGCTCGCGTGCTCGGGCGCTACAGCAACTGGCTCTGGAGCGCGCCGTGTTGACGGTGCCGACCGAGCGCGGCCGCTGGCTGACGGGTGCGCTCGACGAGCGCGTGCGCCTGGGCCCCGACTTCTACGCCGAGATGGCGCGGCGGCACGGCGACGTCTGCGCGTTCAAGCTCGCCGGGTGGAAGCTCTACCTCGTGTCCGCGCCGAGGCTCGTGCACTCGGTGCTCAAAGAGAAGGCGTCGAACTACTGCAAGGGCAGCTTCTTCGACCCGATCCGCCTGCTGCTCGGCGACGGCCTCTTCTTCAGCGAGGGCTCGCGGTGGCGGCGGCAGCGCACGCTGATGCAGCCGTCGTTTCACCGCGCGCGGCTCGGCGCGCTCGAGCCGGTGCTGCGCGGCTGCGCCCAGGCCTCGGCGCAGCGCTTCGAGCGCGCGGCGAAGACCGGAGGGCAGATCGACCTGCGCCACGAGATGGTGCGCCTCACCCTCGACGTCGCCGCGCGCACGCTCTTCGGCGCCGAGCTCGACGGCGCTCAGCGAGACCGCATCGGCGAGTGCGTCGACGCGCTGTCGTGGCTCATCGACCGGCGCATGTTCTCGCTCTTGCAGGGCCTGCCGGTCTGGGTGCCGCTGCCGATGAACCTGAGGCTGAAGGCGCTGGCGCGCGAGCTCGATGACGTGGTGCTGCCGATCATCGAGGCGCGGCGGCGCTGCCCGCGGCCCGAGCCGCGCGATCTGCTCGACGCCCTGCTGCTCGAGCGGCAGGCCGACGGCAGCCCCGCGCTCTCGGCGCAGGAGCTGCGCGACCAGGTGATGACGCTGCTGATGGCCGGCCACGAGACGACCGCGAGCGCGCTGACGTGGCTGTGGGTGCTCCTGACCGAGCACGAAGACGTCTACGCGCGCGTTCGCAGCGAGGCGGCGTCGAGCCACGCCGGCGAGCTCGCGCTCGGCCGCGCCGTGTTCTCCGAGGCGATGCGGCTCTACCCCCCGGGGTGGACGTTCGCTCGCCAGGCGCTCGCCGACGACGAGCTGGGCGGCTTCGCGCTGCCCGCCGGAGCGAACCTCGTCATCTGCCCCTACGCGCTGCACCGCGACCGGCGCTTCTTCGAAGCGCCCGAGCGCTTCGACCCGGCCCGCTTCCCGCTGAAGGGTGAGGCGCGGCTCGCGTACCTGCCGTTCGGCGCCGGAGCCCGCGCCTGCATCGGCGCCCAGCTCGCGGTGCTCGAGGCGATGGCGGCCCTCTCGGCGCTCGCGTCGCGCTTCGTGTTCAGGCGCGTCGACCGCGAGCCGGTGAAGGTCGAGCCGCTGGTGACCTTGAGGCCGGGCCCGGTGCGGGTCGAGGTGAGCCTCGCGTGAGCCCCGAGCTGAAGGCGCTGCACCGCATCGACGCGCGCTACAGCCTGAAAGTCGCCGTGTTCTACGCGCTGTGGGCGGCAGGCGCCGCGGTGTCGCTCGAGACCGGGTGGCTGCTCGGCGACGTCGTCAGCGCGTTCGCGCTGCACGGGCTCATCGTGCTCATGCACGAGGCGGCGCACGGGCTGCTCGCGCGCGACCCGACGGCGAACCGGTGGCTCGGCTTCGTGTGCGGGCTGCCGTTCTTGACCTCGGGCAGCGCGTACCGCTTCAACCACGCGGCCCACCACCGCGTGACGGGCACCGACGACGACCCCGCAGACCTGGTCGGCGCCGCGCGGCGGGGGCGCATGTCGCTGCGGCACGTGGTGCTCATCGTGCTCGGCATCGGCACGTTCGTCATCATTCCCGGGGTCGCGCGCGACGGCTTTCGCGCCGCGCCGCCGCACGGGCGCCGACACGTGGTCATCGAGTACGCGGCCATCGCGCTCACGCTCGCGGCCTTCGTGACGCTCGCGCCGTGGCCGGTCTTCTGCCGGGTGTGGCTGTGGCCGTTTCTCGTGCTGAGCGTCATCAACAACGTCCGCTCGCTCGCCGAGCACGCGTTCACCGACCGCGACAGCCCGCTGGGCCGCACGCGCACCGTTCGCTCGAACGCGGTGCTCCGCTTCCTCTTCTCGAACGTCAACTACCACTGGGAGCACCACCGCTACCCGAAGGTGCCCTGGTACCACCTGCCGGCCCTCAAGGCGCTGCTCGCGCCCGGCGCCCCGTACGAGGAGCGCGGCTACCTGAGCTGGCTGTGGCGCGACGTGCTGCCGCGGCTGTGGCGGTCTGACTGCGAGCTGCCGGTGGCTGCGGCTCGGCGCGGAGCGGCGCCGTGAGCCGGCGCGTCACCTTTCTGTGCGTCGGCACGCGGGGCGACGTCGCTCCGTACCTGGTGCTCGCGCAGGCGGTGATGCGGCGACTCGCGGCGCAGGTGACGGTGGCCTGCCCGGCGGCGCACGCGGCCTCGGTGCAGGCGCTGGGCCTCTTGCACGCGCCGCTCGAGCTCGACGTCGCTCCGATGCTGCGCCACCCGGGGCGCGACGGCAGCGCGCTGGCGCAGCTGCGTTGGCTGCGCGACGGCCTCGGCCCCAGGCTGGTCGGCCTGTTCGAGCAGAGCCTCGAGGCCTGTCGCGACGCCGACGTGGTGATCGGCTCGCTGCTCGCGGTGTCTGCGGGGCACGTGGCCGAGCGGCTCGGCCGGCCGTACGTCGCAGCGTACCTGCAGCCGGCGTCGCGCACGCGGCACCAGCCGGTGACGGCCTCGTCGCTGAAGGGCCCGGGCTGGCTGAACGCGCTGACGCACACGCTGTCGGCGGCGGTGCTGCAGCGGCTGTTTCGAGCGCCAGTCGACGCCGCGCGAGAAGAGGTGCTGGGGCTGCCGCCGGCCGAGCGCGCGGTGCCGCTCGGGCAGCAGGTGCTCTACGGGTACAGCGCGCGCGTCTCGCCGCGGCCTCCCGACTGGGGCCCGCACATCAGCGTGACGGGCTACTGGCTCGACCGCGCGGAGGCGACGCTGTCGGCTCCGCTGCAGCGCTGGCTCGAGCGTGAGGCCGGGGCGCCCACGGTGTACGTCGGCTTCGGCAGCATGCGGCCGGCGCCGCTCGAGGCGGTGGCGGCGCTGACCCGCGCGGGCTGCCGCGTCGTCTATGGGGGCGCCGAGGCGGCGGGGCTGGGCGACGCGTGCGCGGTGGGGTTCGAGCCGCACCGGGCGCTGTTCCCGCGCATGAGCGTGGTGGTGCACCATGGCGGCGCGGGCACGACGGCGGCGGCGCTGCGGGCGGGCGTGCCGCAGGTGGTGGTGCCGCAGCTCGGCGACCAGCGGTTCTGGGCGCGGTGCATCGCGGCGCGAGGGGTGGGCGTGGGGCCGGTGAAGCCGAGCGAGGTGGCGGGAGCGGTGGGCCGCTGCCTGGGTGACCCCGAGCTGCGCCGAGAGGCCGAGCGGCTCGGCGCGCTGGTCGAAGCCGAAGAGGGCGAGTCGCGGGCCGCAGCGCTGATCGAGAGGAGCCTCTGACGTGAGCGTGCGCCGAGCGAGCCTCGAGGAGTGGACGTACGTCTACGTGCACCGGCGCGTCTGGCGCGAGGGCTTCTTCGTGGCCGGCTCGCTGGAGACGGACGTGACGGCGATCGCCGAGCGGTTCGCGGGCGGGCGCACGCCGTGGACGGCGATCGTGCTGAAGGCGCTCGCGCTCACGGGTGAGGCGCACCCGGCGATCAACCGCATGGTGTTCGACACGGTGTTCGGCGTTCGCGTGGTGCAGTTCGACCGCGTGGGGGTCGCGCTGCCGGTGCTGGTGACGGCCGACGGCGAGCCGAAGGCGCGAATGGAGACGGTGTTCGACGCGCACCGCTGCTCGCTGGCCGAGCTTCGCGCCGAGCTCTCGCGGCTGCGCGAGAAGCCGCCGGCGCGCCACAACCTCTTGCGCTTCAGCGAGACCCACTCGAACAACGCGCTGACCCGCACCGTCGTGCGGCTGGCGGCGTTCACGGCCTTCAACTTCCCCGGCCTGCTCGAGAAGGCGGGCGGCGCGGGGCTCGCGCTGAGCTCGCTGGTCTCGATGCACGAGCCGGGGCTCGAGCTCAAGGGCGCGGGGCTGAGCCCGGCCGGGCTCTCGCTCTCGCTCGGCGGAGTGACCGAGCGCGCCGGCCGCGTCTTCCTGCCGCTGGGCCTCTGTTACAACCACGTCGTGTGCCGCGGCGACGAGGCGTACGCCGCGCTCAAGACGCTGTGGCGCCTGTTGAGCGGCCAGGGCCCGGGCGGCTACGCCGAGCTGCTGCGCTGAGCGAAGAAGCGCGGGGCAGGCGAGGGCGACGCGGGCTCAACGTTCGAGCGCGATGCCCGCGTAGAGGTCGGTCACGCCAAACGAGACCGCCGGTCTGACGAGTGCCACGCCTTCGCCAGCTCGGAATTCGCGCTCTTCCCAGCCGGTCGCCGTGCGCTGCACGAGGGTCACGCGCGGGCTCTTGTGTGAAACGAAGAGCACCGCTTGAAGCGATGGCAGTTGTTTGTAGTGGCTCAGCTTCTCACCGCGGTCATAGTCCTCGGTGGAGGCGCTGGTGACCTCGACGAGGAGTGAAGGGTTCGTCGCCGCGTCTTTGTCGATGGCGGCGCGCTCCACAGGACCGCAGATGATCGAGCAATCGGGGAAGGTCGAGAGGTCGGTCGCATCGATGCGGATCTTGAGGTCCGACGAATAGACGGTGCACTGGCCAAGCAACGCCTGCCCGAGCAGACGGCCAGCCGCCATCGCGAGGGCGGCGTGCGCCGGCGTGCCACCCGCCATCGCGTAGATGACTCCATCACAGTACTCGAGCTTGACGTCGCTCATCTCCAGCGAGCGAAGGTACTGTTCGTAGGTGTAGTGGAGCCGCCGAGCGGTGCTCATCGCGAGCCGATTATAGCCGCCGTTGCTGCGCTCGGTGTCGGGTGCTGCGGACACCCGTCATCATCGCCTGCTGAGACCCGCAGGGCGCTATGACTCCGCGAGCTGCGCTGAGCACGCGAGTGCACGCGAGTGCATCGCAGACGTGGTGCCCCCCGCCGCAGCGTGGCACAGTGCCCGCCCGTCAGGCCGAGCCGGGCCACGGAGGCCCCACATGATTCGAGTTCGACGTGCCGTCGCGGTCGCCGTCGTTTCCCTGCTCGCTCAGCTGGCCGGGTGCACCTCATGCCAGCACCCCGCCGAGCCGCCGCCGTGGCAGGTCTCGGCCGAGCGCCTGCCCGAGGCGCTCTTGTCGGTCTCGGGCACGAGCCCGACGAACGTCTGGGCGGTGGGCGCCGACCTGGGCCGCGGCCCGCTCGTGATGCACTACGACGGCGCGTCGTGGTCGAAGCTCGAGACCGGCCAGCGCGGCCACCTGTGGTGGGTGCACGTCTTCTCCGACGGCACGTGGATGAGCGGCGGCGCTCACGGCGGCATCGTTCGCTACGACGGCGCCACCGTGACAGCGATGGACACGCCCGGCCTGGGGCGCGACACCGTGTTCGGCCTGTGGGGCAGGGCGCCGAACGACGTCTACGCCGTCGGCGGCTTCTCGGGCCGCAGCGGCTTCATCTGGCACTACGACGGCGCCGCGTGGTCGAGGCTCGTGCTGCCCGCCGACATTCCGCTGCAGGAGAACGGCGACATCCCCGGCTTCTTCAAGGTGTGGGGCGACCAGGTCGGCCACGTCTGGGTCGTCGGCGGCCGCGGCGTCATCTTGCGCTCCGACGACGGCGCGACCTTCTCCGTCGTGCCCAGCGGAGTCACCTCGACGCTCTTCACCGTCGCCGGCACCGTCGACGCGAACGGCGCCGCGAAGACCGTCACCGCGGTGGGCGGGTTCGGCGAGGGCGTCGTGCTCGAGGCGGGCGCCGACGGCGTCTTCTCACCGCGCACGCCCGACGCTGCGCCGCTCGTGCAGGGCGTGTCGATGAGCTCCGGCTCGGGCTGCGCGACCGGTCAGAACGGCGTCGTCTACCTGCGCACCGACACCGGCTGGGCGGTCGACCCGAAGGCTCCGGCGGTGAACGTGCAGTCGCTGCACGCGGCGTGGGTCGACCCCTCGGGCGGCCTGTGGGCCGTCGGAGGCAGCGTGCTCGACACCAGCCTCGCCTCGGGCGCGCTCATTCACCGCGGCGACGACGCGGGCACGTTCGACGCACCGCTGCCCGACGCGGGCACCGACGCCGGCACGCCGACGTGCCCGGCCGCCTCGGTCGACCCGGCTCCGGCGGGCAGCTCCATCGCACGGAGGTGGAACGAGCTGCTCCTCGACGCGATTCGGCGCGACGTGCCGCGCCCGCCGGTGCACGCGCGCAACCTCTACCACTGGTCGGCGGCGGTCTACGACGCGTGGGCCTCGTACGACGGCGTCGCCGACGGAGTCTTCTTCCGCGAGCGGCACACCGCGGCCGACGTCGACGCCGCTCGCACCGAGGCCATCAGCTACGCGTCGTACCGCGTGCTCGCCCACCGCTACGACGCGACGCGCGCGGTGCAGCCCGGCTCGGGGGTCTCGCAGGCGTGCTTCCGCGCGCTGATGGGGAAGCTCGGGTTCGACCCGAACGACACCGCGGCGACCGGCGACACTCCGCGCGCCATCGGCAACCGCATCGGCGCCGCCATCATCGCCGCCACCGCCGACGACGGCGCGAACGAGGCCCAGAACTACAAGGACACCACCGGGTGGATGCCGAAGAACCCTCCGCTGGTGGTCGACGAGCCCGGAGTGCAGCTGCCCTTCCCCTCGTTCTGGCAGCAGCTCAACCTGTTCGAGGCGCAGACGCAGAACGGCCTCGTGCTGCCGTCGGGTATTCAGGGCTACATCGGCAGCAGCGCCGGCCTCGTGACGCCGTTCGGGCTGGGCGCGAAGCGGTCTGACGGCCTCTACCTCGACCCCGAGACGGTGCCGTCGTTCGACGACGCCCGCATGAAAGAGTGGGCGAGCGGCATGCTCGTCGCGCAGGCGGCGCTCGACGTGAACGGCGACATGCTCGACATCTCGCCGGGCCACTACGGCAACAACCCGGTCGGCACCAACGACGGCATGGGGCACGCGATGAACCCGGTGACCGGCGCGCCGTATGCGCCCAACGTCGTGCCGCGCGGCGACTTCACGCGGGTGCTCGCCGAGTTCTGGGCCGACGGCCCGAAGAGCGAGACGCCGCCGGGCCACTGGAACACGCTCGCGAACGCGGTGGTCGACCACCCGTCGCGGCCGCGCAAGCTGTTCGGCACCGGAGCCGACCTGTCGCCGCTCGAGTGGGACGTGAAGGTGTACCTCGCGCTGAACGGCGCGACGCACGACGCCGCCATCGTCGCGTGGGGCGTGAAGCGGGCGTTCAGCGCCGCGCGGCCCATCTCGCTGGTGCGCCACATGGCGGGCCTCGGCCAGTCGAGCGACCCGAACGCGCCGGCGTACCACTCGAAGGGGCTGCCGCTCGTGCCCAACGTCATCGAGGTCATCACCGCCCAGAGCTCGGCGAGGGGCCAGCGGCACGAGCACCTCGCGCGCTTCGTCGGGCAGGTGGCGGTGCGGGGCTGGCCGGGCGAGCCGTCTGACCGCGCGAGCGAGACCACGCCCGTGCAGTGGATGCGCGGCGTCGACTGGGTGCCGTACCAGCGGCGCAACTTCGTGACCCCCGCCTTCCCCGGCTACATCTCGGGCCACAGCACGTTCAGCCGCGCCGCGGCCGAGGTGCTGGCGGCGGTGACGGGCACTCCGTATTTCCCGGGCGGGCTCGGCGAGTACGTCGCGAAGAAGGGCACGTACCTCGTGTTCGAGGACGGCCCGACGGTCGACGTGAAGCTGCAGTGGGCGACGTACTACGACGCCGCCGACCAGGCCGGTCAGTCGCGCGTCTACGGCGGCATTCACATCGTGCCCGACGACTTCGCCGGGCGGCGCATGGGCAAGACCGTCGGAGAGCTCGCCGCCGCGAAGGCTCGAACGTTCTTCGACGGCACCGCCGTGCCCTGAGCGCCCGCTTCGCGCGAGAGCGGCGGGGGAAAAATGCGACGCCTTTTTTCGGTCGACGTCATCTCGGTGACCTCCACGAAAAGGGAACGCCGACATGCCCCCATCGCCCCGCTGCAGACGTCTCCCACTTCTCGCGGGCTCGCGGCTGCGCACCCTCGGGCTGGTCGCGCTCGTGCTCGTCGTCACGGGCGCAACCGAGGCCCGGGCTCAAGGGGGCTACAACCCCGCGGGCGACATCATCTCGGTCTTGATCGTCCCCGCGCTCGTCCTCGAGGTGATGACGCTGGGCACAGGAGTCGTCACCGGCGCGGGCATGACCCACAGCCTGACACGCGACCAGGCCCAGCGAGGCTGGGTGGTCACGAGCTACGTCACTGCGACGGCCAACCTGGGGATGACGGCCTTGTACCTGTTGTTGGCGTTCGACCTGGCGAGGTCGACCTACGGCGAGCAGGGCGCGGCGCTGCTCACAGCCATCGCGTGCCTCCACCTCGGCAACGCCCTGTGGAACGCCGTCGTGGCGTCGGCGGGGCTCGCGTCGCAGCCTGCCAACGGGGTGCCGACCGTGACTCCCGTCGTGCTCACCGGCCGCAGCCCCGGTGGCGGGCGGTGGTCGGGCCTCGCGATTCAGGTGGCGAACTTCTGACCTGAGGTCCCCTCGAGAGCGGGCGGCGGCGCGAATCTGCTAGAGCGGGCAGGCGCCGGTGTACAGCCCGCCCCACATCTCCGACGAGCAGCTCGCTGCGTTCGTGAGCGGCACGTGCACGCCTGCCCAGGCGAACGAGCTCGAGCTGCACATCGACGCCTGCCGCGAGTGTCGCGAGATGCTCTCGGCGCTGGTGCGCGGGCAGCGCGCAGACGGCCTCGAGCCGACGCGCCGGGTGCCGCTCGCCCGCGTCGGGCCGGGCGACGTGGTCGGCGGGAAGTACAAGGTCGAGCGCGTGCTCGGCTCGGGCGGCATGGGCACCGTCGTCAGCGCCTGGCACCAGCAGCTCAACCAGCGGGTGGCGCTGAAGTTCATGCGGCCCGAGCTCGCCGCCGATCCGCAGGCCTCGGCGCGCTTTCTTCGCGAGGGTCGCGCCGCGGCGCGCTTGAAGACGCCTCACGCCGGTCGCGTGCTCGACCTCGACACCGCCGCCGACGGCACCCCGTACCTCGTGATGGAGCTGCTCGAAGGCGAGACGCTCGCGGCCTGCCTCGCCCGCGAGGGCCGGCTGCCCGTCGAGCGCGCCCTGCGCGTCGTGCGCCAGGCGCTCGCCGCGCTCGCAGAGGCGCACGCGCTGTCGATCGTTCACCGCGACTTCAAGCCGGCCAACCTCTTCCTCGCTCGAGGCGCCGACGGCAGCGAGCTCGTGAAGGTGCTCGACTTCGGCCTCGCCAAGTCGGTGCACCCCGAGATCGAGCAGGGCCTGACCGGCACCACGGCCCACATGCTCATCGGCTCTCCGCCGTACATGGCGCCGGAGCAGGTGAACCAGGGCCCCGTCGACGCCCGCACCGACGTCTGGGCGGTCGGCGTCGTGCTCTACGAGCTGCTCACCGGCCGGCTGCCCTTCCCGGGCAACACCGTTCACGAGGTGCTGGCCGGCGTTCAGCGCGACGCGCCCCGCCCGCTCTCAGCCCTGCGGCCCGACGCGCCGGCCGCGCTCGGCGCCGTCATCGACCGCTGCCTCTCGAAGCGCCCCGACGAGCGCTTCGCCGACGCGGCCGCCCTCTCGAAGGCGCTGCAGGGCATCGAGCACTCGGCGGCTGCGCCGCGGCGGCGCTTCGCGCTCTGGGCGACCGTGGCCGCGTGCGCGGCGCTCGCGGCCGGCGCCGCCTGGTGGTCGTCGCGCGCGGCTCAGGCCGTTTCGCCGCCGCCGCCGCCGCCGATGCGCGCCGAGCCGGCCGCCCCCGCTGCGCCGCCGCCCGAGCGGGAAGTCGAGCGGGTGGAGCCGGTCGAGGCTCAGGCTCCCGTCGAGCAGGCCGCGACGGCGGCGCCGAGCGTCAAGCGGCCGCCGCGCAAGCGCCCCGCTGAAGAGGTCTTCGAGGAGCGCCAGTGACTCCGGGTGAGCTTCTTTCCCAGGCGCTCGCGCGGTGGCCGCGGCTCGGCGCGGAGTCTTCGTTTCTCGCGCGACTCGCGAACGTCGAGGCGGGGCCGGACTTTGCCCCCGCGGACTACTACCTCGCGTGCGCTGCGCTGAAGAAGAACGCAGAGGCCGTGGCCGCGGTCACGTCGCTGCTCGACGAGCAGCTCGCGGCGCTCCGGCACCTGCGGCTCGGCCCCAGCGAGCGCGACGACGTGCGCGGCGCCCTGCTCGCCGAGCTCTTCGTCGCGCCCGACGGCAAGCACGCGCGGCTCGAGCGCTACTCGGGCACGGGGCCGCTCGTGGGCTGGCTGCGGGTGGTCGCGACGCGGCAGGCGCTCGACCTCTTGCGGCGCGGCGCGCGCGAGCCGGTGGCCGACGACGACACGCTGCTCGGCGAGCTGGAGGCGCCCTCCGAGTCGCCGGAGGTCCAGCACCTCAAGCACCGCTACAGCGGCGAGCTGTCTGCCGGGTTCCGGCGGGCCATTCGTGCGCTCGAGCCTCGCCAGCGCAACCTGCTTCGCCAGCACTACCTCGACGACCTGACGCTCGACGAGCTGGGAGCGCTCTACCGGGTTCATCGCGCCACCGCGGCGCGCTGGCTCGCCGACGCTCGAGCGGCGCTGCTCGAGCGCACGCGCGGAGAGCTGAGCCAGGCGCTCGGCCTGCCGCGGCTCGAGGTCGACAGCGTGATGCG
>JBGALX010000037.1:0-110362 GCA_044223505.1 Myxococcaceae bacterium | reverse complement strand
GCTCGGCCCCCGACGCCGATGGCGCGAAGAGCGTGCGGCTGCTCACGACCGCGCTGCGCGCGAGCCGGCTGGTCATGGTGACCGCCGAAGAGGGCGCTGGCGGCATGCTTCAGGGCGTGCTCGCGGTCGACGGCTCGGTGTTGGCGCGCGCACAGCGCCCGACCGGCGAGCTGTCGGGCTTGATGGAAGACCTGCTCGTGCGCGGGCAGATCATCGAAGAGCGGGTGCCGCTCTACAAACGCCCGCTGCTGTGGATCGCGATCGCCGCTGGAGTCGTCGCCGTCGGCGCCAGCGTCACGGCCGTGCTTCTCACTCGTGACGTTCACACCGACGGGACGCTCCGCCCATGAACCGCGCATTCCTGCTGCTGTCGCTCGCCGCATGCCCCCAGTACCGCACCGCCGATCTCAACTTCGGCACCGAGGGCGAGGGCCTCGACGGGTTCCTCTGCAAGAACAAAGACGACTCGTACGTGCTGGATCGCCTGGGCACCACGTCTGGCGTCGCCTCCGCGTCGATCGTCGCCGACCTCGTGGGGCTCGAGAACGGCCAGCCCGGCTGCCGGACGGGGCAGCTCATCAAGTGGTGTGCAAGAGGTGACGGCGGCCACGACTGCAGGCCGCTCCCGAAGCGCCGCGTCTGCGTCTCCGGCGAGCTCCCCACCGGCATCAGCGACGCGGGCCGTGAGGATCAGCGCGGTATGGTGCTTGCCTCGCTGCGCGCGTCGCTGACCGGCAAGCGCATGATCACCGACGCTCCCGACGAGTTCGTGATGGTGCGAATCGTCGCCACCAAGCAACCCTGTGACGAGATCGCGCCCCCGAGCGGCGAGACGCCCGACTTCGACAGGAACCAGCTCCTGGGCTGCGCCTACTCGTGCCCCGTGCTGCTCGATCGCGCAGACGACGTCTACCTCGGCTTCGACGGCTTCGTCGGCCAGTGCGAGCAGGGTGTGCGCATCTGCGCCAGCAGCACCCTGAACTGGATGCCGTAGCGCTACTTCAGCCCGTGCTTCTTGAGCAGCTCGATGAGGTGCGAGCGATCCATCCGGGCGAGGCGCGACGCCTCTGACACGTTGCCCTTCGACCGCTCGATCAGCCCGCCGAGGTACTTCTTCTCGAACTCGGCCAGCGCTCCGGCGCGCGCGTCTTTGTACGAGCGGCCCGCCTCGAGCGGAGGCGGCTCGCCCATCGCGAGCGTCGCCTCGACGAGGTTGCGCAGCTCGCGCACGTTGCCCGGCCAGTAGTGCTGCTTCAGCGAGTCCATCGCTCGCGGCGAGATGAGGTCTTCGACCGGCCCGTCGTGCCCCGCCTCTTTGAGGAAGTGCTCGACCAGCAGCGGAATGTCGTCGGCCCGCTCGCGCAGCGCCGGCACCTCGAGCTTCACCACCGCGAGCCGGTAGAACAGGTCGAGCCGAAACGCGCCCGAGTTCACCTCGGCCCGCAGGTCGCGGTGCGTCGCCGAAACCACCCGCACGTCGACCGTCACCGTCTCGGCGCCGCCCACGCGGCGAAACTGCTTGCGCTCGAGCACCCCGAGCAGCGTCGACTGCAGCGCAGAGGGCAGCTCGCCGATCTCGTCGAGGAAGATGGTGCCCCCGTCGGCCCGCTCGAACGCGCCCACGTGCCGCCGCTCGGCGCCGGTGAACGAGCCCTTCTCGTGCCCGAACAGCTCGCTCGCCACCAGCCCCGGCGCCAGCGACCCGCAGTCGACCGTCACGAACGGCTTGCTCGCGCGCGGGCTCTGCTCGTGCAGCGCCTGCGCGAGCAGCTCCTTGCCGGTGCCCGACTCGCCGTTGAGCAGCACCGCGACGTCGCTCTTGCCGACCTTCGCGACCTTCGTCATCAGCCGGCGCATCACCTCGGTGCGCCCTTTGAGCGGCCCGATCGACTCGCCGGGGTGCAGCTCGAGCTCGAGCGTCTGGCCGTCGCCGACTTCGATCGTCGTGCGCCCGATCTTCAGCGACGTGCCCGGAGGCACCGTGCCGCGCTCGATCGCCACCGAGCCCGCGACCGTGCCGTTCGTGCTGCCGACGTCGCGCACGCTCAGCCGATCGCCTGCCCGCGACAGCTCGAGGTGGTACCGCGAGACCGCCGGGTCCGTCAGCGCGAGATCATTGTCCGTCGCCGTGCCGATCGTGAGCCGCTCGCTCTGCGACGTGCACCGCTTCCCCTGATCCGGGCCGTCGAGCACCGTGACCGACAGCGCCTTCAGCGGCAACCCCGACTGCTGCACCCGCTGGGTCGATTGCTGCGTCGTCATCACCGCGGGGTTTATCAGCTTTCGAGAAAACCGTTCTCGTTTTGCCAAACTCCTTGGCAGCAACTCACCGGGTACAGGCGCCGACAAACTCCTACAGAGTAGGAACTTTTTAAAAAGGAACTAAATCATGGGTCTTTTCAAAGACATCATCGGCAAAGCGGCGGGGCTGCTGAACAAGATCGCCCCCATCGCGATGTTCATCCCCGGCCTTCAGTGGGTCGGCGTGGCGGCGATGGCCGCGAACGTCGCGAACGGCCTGATGCAGAAGCCGCCCGACTGGAAAGGCATTCTCACCAGCGTCGTCTCGCAGGCGATCCCCATGGGCATGGGCAAGGCGCTGCAGGCCTTCACGAAGGGCGGCACCGCGCTCGAGTTCGCCAAGATCTTCGGCGACAAGATGTCGGGCGTGCTCGGCGAGGTCGCCGGCAAGGTCGGCAACCAGACGTTCACCGGCGCCATCGGCAAGCTCCAGACCTTCATGACCAGCCCGACGTTCACGAGCGGCTTCGCCAAGGTCGTCAACGGCGCCACCGGCACCACCGCCGAGCAGCACCTCACGGCCAAAATGATCCGCAGCGCGGCCCCCCGGATTCAGCAGGGCACGATGATGCTGATGTCGCCGATCATCAGCACCGTCGCCGCCCCGCTCGAGCGCGCCCAGTCGACGTTCGACGACGTGCGCCGCCGCGCGGTCGAGCTCGCGCCGCCGTCGAAGCCGTTCGACTACGGCGCCGTGATCGACAACCCACAGGGCTACTCGCCGCCGCGCACCTTCCTCGGCTGAGCTCACGCGACAGCGCTGTAGCAGCGACGGCCTTCGAGCGCTTCCAGCCTCGAGGGCCGTTTCGCTTTCTGCGGTAGTGTTCGCGCCGTGATGACGCGCCTCATCGCGCTCGTGCTGCTGAGCTCGTCGGCCGCGTGGGCCGTCGAAGGCAAGTGGACTCCGCAGCAGGTGCTCGAGCTCGGCCCCGCATGGGTGAAGGCCCAGGGCTTTCAGCTGCCGCTCGACAAGCTGTGGAACGAGAAGAAGAGCGGAGGCCTGCTCGGCAACGCCATCGCCCTGCCGAGCTGCACCGGCGCGTTCATCTCGGCGCAGGGGCTGCTCATCACGAACCACCACTGCGTGGTGAGCATCCTCCAGCAGCACTCGACCGCCGAGAACAACCTCTACAAGACGGGCTACCTCGCGCGCACGCGCAGCGAAGAGAAGCGCGCCGCCGCGTACCGCATTCAGATTCCCCGCGCCTTTCACGACGTCACGAGAGAGGTGCTCGCCTCGATCCCCGACGGCGCCGACGACCTCGAGCGCTTCCGCTCGGTCGAGGCGAAGCAGAAGTCGCTCGTCGCCGAGTGCGAGAAGAAGCCCGCCACCCGCTGCACCTTCGCCGCCTTCGACAGCGGCCAGCTCTACACGCTCACCGAGGCGAGCGAGCTGTCGGACGTGCGACTCGTCTACGCGCCCCCCCGCGGCGTCGGCGACTTCGGAGGCGACGTCGACAACTGGACCTGGCCTCGCCACACCGGCGACTTCGCGCTCCTGCGCGCCTACGACGCGAAGGGCGACCCGTTCGTGCCCGAGTTCTGGTTCCCCGTCTCGACCAAGGGCGTGAAGGCCGGCGACAGCGTCGCCATTCTCGGCTACCCGACCGCGAGCTATCGCAGCTTCCTCGCCTCCGAGATGGAGGAGCGCGAGCAGTTCTACTTCCCCCGCCTCGAAGAGCTCACCCGCGAGTGGGCCGGCATCATGCAGCGCGCGGCCCAGTCGAGCCCCGCATCGGCCGTCGCCGTCGCCGACGATCTGCAGTTCCTCTCGAACCGGCAGAAGAACGCCGAGGGCCAGCTCGCAGGCTTGAAGCGCGGCGGCATGGTCGAGAAGCAGCGCGCCCTCGAAGACAAGGTCCTCGCGTGGATCGGAAAGCGCCCCGACATGAAGGGCGCCCAGGCCGCGCGCGACGCCCTCGCCGGCATCGCGCAAGAGCGCCTCGCCACCTGGGAGCGCGACTTCCTGCTCGACGCGCTCGCCTTCGGGCCTCGCGGCGTTCGCTGGGGCAACGTCATCGCCCGCCGCTCGACCGAGGTCGCGAAGCCCGACATCTTGCGCGAGCCCGGCTACCAGGAGCGCGACGTGCAGCAGCTGCGCGAGCGGCTCGACCGCGATCAGAAGCGGTTCGATCGCGGCGTCGACGAAGACATGCTGCTGTCGTGGGTGAAGCGCGCGCTCGCGCTCCCCCGCGAGCAGCGCATCGCCGCCGTGCAAGAGCGCTTCGGCTCGATCGGCGACGACGTTCAGCTGAAGAAGCGCATCAGCGAGATGTACCGGCTGACCAGGCTGTCGGACATGGAGGAGCGCAAGCGCATGTTCGACGAGAGCACGCCCACGCTGCTCAAGCGCGCCGACCCGCTGCTCTGGCTGTCGATCGAGCTCGACGAAGAGCGCCACGCGCTCAAAGAGCGCCGCGACCGCTGGGCCGGCGCCGTCGCGCGCCATCGCCCCGAGTGGCGCAAGGCCGTCATCGCGCAGGCCGGCGCGCCGGTGGCGCCCGACGCGAACGGCACGCTGCGCGTGAGCTTCGGCCGCATCAAGGGCTACGCGCCGCGCGACGGCGTGACGTTCGCTCCGCAGACGCGGCTGGCCGGCGTGCTCGAGAAGCAGACGGGCGAGCCGCCCTTCGATCTCTCGGACGCCGTGCTCAAGGTCGCGCGAGCGGGCAAGGCCGGCGCGTGGAGGGAGCCCGCCCTCGGCGACGTGCCGGTGAACTTCCTCACCGACTGCGACACCTCGGCCGGCCACGCGGGGGCTCCGGTCATCGACGGCAAGGGTCAGCTCGTCGGCGTGAACTTCGATCGCGTCTGGGAAAACGTGGCGAACGACTTCGGCTACAACCCCGACGTCGCGCGCTCGATCGGCGCCGACGTGCGGTACCTGCTCTGGATCATCGACCAGGTCGAGGGCGCCCAGGCGCTGGTGACCGAGATGACCGGCGCTGCGCGCTGAAGCGCGATCCGCTAAGGAGCGGGTCATGAAATTCGACACCCTCGCCATTCACGCCGGCCAGCACCCTGACCCCACCACCGGAGCGATCATGACTCCGGTCTACCTGACCTCGACGTACGTGCAGGACGGGCCGGGCGGCCACAAGGGCTACGAGTACTCGCGCACGAAGAACCCGACGCGCGGCGCGCTCGAGGCGTGCCTGGCTTCGCTCGAGGGCGCGAAGTACGGCGCCGCCTTCGCGAGCGGCTGCGCGGCGGCCGACATGCTGATGCACCTGCTCGAGGCCGGCGACCACGTCGTGTGCAGCGACGACGTCTACGGCGGCACGTTTCGCCTCTTCGACAAGGTGTTCAAGCGCCAGGGCCTGACGTTCTCGTTCGTCGACCTGTCGAAGACCGAGAACCTCGAGCCGGCGATCACGCCGAAGACGAAGATGGTGTGGGTCGAGACGCCGACGAACCCGATGCTGAAGCTCGTCGACCTGGCCGGCGTCGCCGAGATCTGCCGGCGGCGGAAGCTGCTGTCGGTCTGCGACAACACGTTCATGACGCCGTACTTCCAGCGGCCGCTCGAGCTCGGCTTCGACATCGTCACGCACTCGACGACGAAGTACCTGAACGGGCACAGCGACTGTGTCGGCGGCTTCGTGTGCACGAACGACAAGGCGCTCGCCGATCGCGTGTACTTCACGCAGAACGCGGTGGGCGGCGTCGCGGGCGCGTTCGACTCGTTTCTCGTGCTGCGCGGCGTGAAGACGCTGCACGTGCGCATGCAGCGGCACGCCGAGAACGCGGCGAAGGTCGCGGCGTTCCTCTCCGAGCACCCGAAGGCGGGGAAGGTGAACTGGCCGGGCCTGGCCTCGCACCCGCAGCACGCGCTCGCGAAGAAGCAGATGAAGGGCTTCGGCGGCATGATGACGTTCGAGATCAAGGGCGGCCTCGAGGCGGCCCGGAAGTTCCTGCAGACCGTGAAGGTGTTCGCGTGCGCCGAGTCGCTCGGCGGCGTCGAGTCGCTGATCGAGCACCCGGCGATCATGACGCACGCGTCGGTGCCGAAAGAGAACCGCGAGAAGCTCGGCATCTCGGACGGCCTCATTCGACTCTCGGTGGGCATCGAAGACGCCGCCGATCTGATCGACGATCTGCGGCAAGCGCTTGACGCGTGACGAGGTCGAGATCCGCAGTGAAGGGGCGCTGCACGCGGCCGGGATAGCGGGCCTCGTCGCGTGGCAGGCTCGCAGAACCCTCTGCCCGAACTGCGGCGAACGTTTCCGCGGCGACACATGCAAACACTGCGGGCAGACGCTTCCGCCCAGTTGACGTAGATTCCGCCGCGTTGCTCCCTGTAGCCGTCATCACCACACTGCTCACCGCGGCGCCGCTGCCACCGGAGTGCGAGCAGCCCGAGCTCCGCGACGTGCTGCCGCTCAAGCAGCTCGCCCAGCTCGACGGAGCGCTCAGCGTCGGTCTCGACTCCGTCGCCACCTGGTGCTTCGACCCCGGCGGCGGGTGGACGGGCGGCCAGCCTCCCAAGCCCGGCAAGGGCAAGACGAAGGCCGACAAAGACGCGCCCGCCACCGGCGACTGTGCGAAGGCCATCGCCTCGTGCGAGGCCTCGCAGAAGGCCGCCGACAAGCGCGCCCTGCGCGACCTCGCCAGCTACGCGCTCTCGGATCTCGAGCGCACGTACCGCGGCGCGAAGTACTTCCCCAAGCGCACCGGCCTCAAGGACAAGCCCAACGAGAAGGCCGACTGCAACAGCCGCGAGCGCAGCGAGCTCTTCGCCCAGGCCCAGGCCCGAATGGACGTCGCCCGCCTCACGTCGCAGATCCAGTCCGAGTACGGCAACTACAAGGCGTGGCTCATGCAGGAGTCGATGAAGTGCAGGAGCGAGATCGCCGCCGGCAAGAAGGCCGCGAAAGACACGACCCGCGTCGCCGTCGACACCTCGAAGCCCGAGCCCAAGCCCGAGCCCGCTCCGAAGGCCGTCGAGCCGAAGCCCGAGCCCAAGCCCGAGCCCGCTCCGAAGATCTCGGCCACCACGTCGAGCGCGACGTCCACCGAGACCGCCTCGGTCACCGTGAACAAAGATCCTCCCTCGGGAGCCAGCTGGGTCACCGAGCGCGAGACCGCGCTCGCGAAGCCCATGCTCGAGAAGTGGAAGTACCTCGCCGAGCAGACCTCCAAGCAAGAGACCGACCGCGACTACACGCTCGGCTTCCTCGCCTCGCGCGAGCTGCGCGCCTGCGACTGCACCCGCGTGAACCCCGGCGCCATCGTTCGCAGCCTCGAGAAGAAAGAGGGCGGCAACGCCGGCATGTCGCTCCTGCAGTCGGAAGATGGGGCCAACACGAAGTGCGCCGTCTGCGGTCTCGACGCCTTCACCGCGTGGAAGCCGCGCGCCGAGAAGCAGTGCCGCCAGATGGATCAGCTCACCGACTTCGAGCTCGAGAAGCTCTCCCAGAGCGACGACGCGAGCGGCATTCCCCCGCGCTGCATGGACGAGACGAAGGCCCGCCGCGCCGCCGCCAAGAAGAAGGCCGAAGAAGACGCTGCCAAGGCGAAGCTCGCCGCCGCAGCCACCCCGGCTCCTGCGCCTGCGCCCGCGCCGCTCGTCACCTCCGACGCCGGAGCCGTCATCGCCTCCGCGCAGCCCGCACCCGCGCCCGCGCCCGCACCCGCGCCCGCACCCGCGCCCGCACCCGCTCCCGCTCCCGCTCCCGCTCCCGCTCCCGCTCCGGGAGTACAGGGCAACCCGAACCTGGTGACCGTGAACGGCATGACGTACTACCGGCCGCCCGGCAGCGATGCGGGGCTGCCCGCACCGGTCGCGTCGGCGCCGGTCGCGCCGGCTCCGGCGGCGGCTCCCGACGCGGGCAGGGTGCTGAGCGTCGCGCCGCCCTCGGGGGCGCCGCCGAGCGGGCCGGGCGTGCCCGCGACCACCGGCCCGGTGACCGCCTCGGCCGAGGCGTTCGTGCCGCCCGAGGCGTGGGCTCCGATTCCGCTGCGCGAAGAGGGCCGCCTCTACGTGCGCCTCTCGATGAGCGCGGCCTGCATCGCCGAGATTCACCCCGGCCCCATTCAGGCCCGCACGGGCGACCTCCTGCTCGTACCGTTCGGAGCGCCGCAGCTGTCGGTCAAGAGCCCGTGCGGCGGCCTCGCCGAGATCTACTGGGGCAAGGAAGCCAAGCCGCGGTTCTCGGAAGTGTTCCCCAGGAATCAAGCCATCAAGTTCGAGTTCAAGAACCAATGACCGATCAACGCATGGTCTCGGGCAAGTGGGTCGAGGGGCTCTTCAACCGTGCCCTGGGCCCTTCGATCGACCACGAGCTCTCGGAGCTGCTCAAGGCCGAGGGGCTCGAGCTCAAGCGCCCGATGCAGCACAGCTACCCTCGCGAGCGCTTCGTGAGGTGGCTCACCATCTCGGCGCGCGAGCTCTTCCCCGGCCGCGAGCAGGCCGAGGCGCTGCGCATGCTCGGCGCGAAGTGCGTCGAAGATCTCAAGACGTCCGGCGGCATCAAGAGCGCCGTGCTCACGATGGCGAAGGTCATGGGCCCCCGGCGCGTGCTGCGGCAGCTCGCTGACTACGTGCAGGGCCAGAGCTCGCTGCGCGTGAAGGTCGAAGAGCAGGGCAAGACCGCCGCACAGATCGAGCTCAACGACGGCGAGCTCGCCGACTTCGTCGCGGGCTCTCTCGAGGTCCTGCTCGGGTACCTCGGTGCGCGCTCGCCGAAGGTCGACGCCACGACGGTGTCACCCGAGCGCAGCGTGCTCTCACTGCGCTGGGCGTGAGGTCACGCCCCCGCGCGCGCCGCCAGGAACTCGATGAGGTCGATCTTCGTCACGATCGCCGTCACCTTCTGACCCTCGCGCACCACCGCCACGTTGTCCTGCGCGAACACGTCTTTCAGCCGGTTGATGTTCGTGTCGGGGTTCACGACGCCCTGCAGCGGCGCTACCAGGCGATCGATCGGGTCGCTCATCTTGTGCGCGCCGCCGATGAGGCCGTTCAACAGGTCGTACTCGTGGATCATGCCGACCGCCGACCCGTCTTTCTCGACGACCGGCATCTGCGAGATGCCGTGCCGCTTCATGTCTTCGATCACCTGCGAGATCTTCTCGCCCTTCTTCGCCGAGATGACGTCGCGCGGCCGCGCCTTCATCAGATCGCGCACCAGCCCCGGGCCCTTCTCTTCGATGAACCCGTTGTCGCGCATCCACTCGTCTGAATAGAACTTCGAGATGTAGCTCGAGCCGCCGTCGGGCAGCACCGTGACGATGGTCTTGCCCTTGCCGAGCTCCTTCGCGAGCTCGACCGCCACGTGCACCGCCGCGCCCGAGCTGCCGCCCGCGAAGATGCCCTCTTCGCGCGCCAGCCGCCGCGCCGCCACGAAGCACTGCCGGTCGTCGACCTGCCGCACCTGGTCGACCACCTTGAAGTCCATCGCCGCGCACAGCATGTCTTCGCCGATGCCCTCGACCTTGTAGACGTGCGGCGTGCCGATCTTCCCCGTCTTGAAGTAGCCCTCGTAGATCGAGCCCTCGGGGTCGGCGCCCACGTTCTGAATGCGCGGGTTCTTCTCTTTGAGGTACTTGCCCGCGCCGCTCATCGTGCCGCCCGTGCCCAGGCCCGCGATGAAGACGTCGAGGTTGCCGTCGAGCTGCTCCCAGATCTCGCGGCCCGTCGTGAGGTAGTGCGCCTCGATGTTGTCGGGCGAGTGGTACTGGTTCGGGTAGAACGCTCCCGGCGTCTCGCGCACGATGCGCTTCGCCGTCTCGTAGTAGCTGCGCGGATCATCGGCCGCGACGTTCGTCGGCGTCACCACCACCTGCGCGCCCATGCCCTTCAGCCGGTTGATCTTCTCGATCGACATCTTGTCGGGCATCGTGAACACGCACCGGTAGCCCTTCACCGCAGCGATCATGGCGAGGCCCATGCCGGTGTTGCCCGACGTGTTCTCGACGATCGTGCCGCCCGGCTTCAGCGTGCCCGCCTTCTCGGCCTTCTCGATCATGTGCAGCGCCATGCGGTCTTTCACCGACCCGCCGGGGTTCATGAACTCGAGCTTCACGTAGACGGTCGCGTCGTTCGGGCCGACCAGCTTGTTGAGCTTGACGAGCGGCGTGTTGCCGATCGCCGACAGGACGTTGGGATGCACGGTCATGGTGCGAGACACTTAGCTGATCAGGCGGTCGATCGCTTGACCTTCTCGCCCTTCATCAGGCTCTCGATGCGCTCGAGCACCTCGGCCTTGTAGACGCGAGAACCGCAGTTCGGGCACGCGCCCTGCGGCACGTCGGTCAGCACCACGACCTTGCCGTTCACCGTCATGCGCACCTCGACGAAGCGCTGCTCGTACTGGCCGCTGCACGGGCACCTGCCGTAGTCGCGCTTTCCGTAGTCCGCCATGGGGTGGGTCTGTAAGATACCTGCTTCAGTGAGCCGCGTCCCGCCATCCAATCGTCCGCCGCCGCCCGTTCGGCCGCCGCAGATTCGAAGGCCGCGCCACGTCGAGCACAAGCACGAGATCAAGCGCGAAGAGAAAGACGAAGAGGTCTCGCTGTCGGGCATCGAGATGAGCGGCGAGCACGCCGTCCGCGAGGCTCACGAAGAGAACGCGCGCGAGCACGCCGAGGCGATGGGGTGGACGACCGAGTCCCACACCGAGGCCCACGAGCGAAAGGCCGACCGCGAAGAGGCCCTCGCCGAGTCCCAGCGCAACGACGAAGAGGACCAGAAGCAGCGCCAGGTCAAACAGCCGCTCAAGACCACGACCGAGGCGAAGAAGTCGGGCGAGAACAAGCACGGCCTCCAGACCCAGACCCAGGCGCAGCAGAAGAAAGACGGGTTCGAGGCGAAGCCGAAGCCGCAGCAGACCGGTCTCAACACGAGCTTGAAGCCCGCCTTCGAGGCCCTCACCACCGCCCGCGTGGGAGCGACCGAGGCCGTCGCCGCCGCCAGCACCACGAACGCCGTGAAAGAGGCCGCCGAGCGCGCGCTCAAGTCGGGCAAGCCGCCCGACGCCTTCGCGCTCCTCAACCAGGCCGAGTCACACGGCGTCTTCTTCAAAGAAGACTACGAGCGCGAGGGGCACTCGGAAGAGCAAGAAGACCCCGAGCTGCGCGCCGCCGTCGAAGAGGCGATTCGCATGATGTTCGGAGTCCGCGGCATCTTGCGCATCGGCCCCGGCCGCAACCAGGCCGACGAGCCCGTCGTGATCATCGTGGTCGGGCAGGGCTTCGGCGAGGCGCAGATGCTGAAGGTGCCCGACAAGGTCCACCGCTTCGCCACGCTGACGGCGCTGCCGTACGACGTGCTCCCATTGAAGAAAGAGCGATGAGCGCGGCAACTGACGAACAACTGAAGACGCAGGTCGCGAAGGCCACGGGCGAGCGAACCGAGGCCGCGCAGGTGAAGAAGCTCAAGGGCGACGCGAGCAACCGCTCGTACTACCGCGTCGCGCTGGGCCCGAAGAGCTGGGTGGTGATGGTCATGCCGCCCGACGCCGGCAAGAAGAGCGAAGAGGCGAGCAAGGGCGAGGCTCCGAAAGAGCTGCCCTTCGTCAACGTGCACCGCTACCTGACCGGGCTCGGCGTGCGCGTGCCGCGCATCGTTCAGTACGACGAGCCCGCCGGCATGATGGTGCTCGAAGATCTGTCGGATCAGACGTTCGAGCAGGCGCTCGTCTCGACCGGTCAGAGAGAGCAGCTCTATGGCGCGGCGATCGATCTGCTCGCGACGCTGCGCCTGTCGGCCGAGGCCCGGCCCGACCCGGGCTGCCTCGCGTTCACGCGCGCCTTCGACGAAGACCTCTACGACTGGGAGCTGCACCACTTCCGCGAGTGGGGCCTCGAGGTCTGGAGCGGCAAGAAGCCCACCGACGCCGAGCGCGCCGAGCTGAACGCGATCTTCCGCCGCATCTCGAAACAGCTCGCCGCCGCTCCCCGCGGCTTCACCCACCGCGACTACCAGAGCCGCAACCTGATGGTGAAAGACGGCGAGCTCGTGGTGATCGACTTTCAAGACGCCCTGCAGGGCCCCCGGCAGTACGACCTCGTGGCGCTGCTGCGCGACTCGTACGTCGAGCTCGAGCGCCCCTTCGTCGAAGACATGCTGCGCCGCTACATCAAGCGCGTCGGCGCCGGCGACGAGGCCGAGTTCATTCGCTTCTTCGATCTGCTGACCGTGCAGCGGAAGCTGAAAGACGCGGGCCGCTTCGAGTTCATCAACCGCGTGAAGGGCAACCCCGGCTTCCTGGTCTCGATTCCGGCGTCGCTGCGGTACGTGAAGGCGGCGCTCGATCGCCAGCCGAAGCTCGCCGACTTGCGGCGCATCGTCGCGAAGTACGTGCCCGAGCTCTCGTGAGGGCGATGATCCTCTGCGCCGGGCTGGGCACGCGCCTTCGGCCCGTGACCGAGGTCTGGCCGAAGCCCGCGGTGCCGCTGCTCGGCCAGCCGCTGATCCGCCACAGCGTGCGCGCGCTGCGCAAGGCCGGCATCACCGAGCTCGGCATCAACGTGTTTCACCTGCCCGACGTGATGGAGGCCTGCGCGCGGCGCGAGTGGCCTGGCGTCGTCGTCTCGCGCGAAGAGGGCGAGATTCAGGGCACGGGCGGGGGCGTGCGCGGGCTGCGCTCGTTTCTCGCGGGCGGCGACTTCGTCGTCATGAACGGCGACGTGCTGTTCGACGTCGACGTCGCGGGCGTGATCGCGGCGCACCGGGCCTCGAAGGCGGCGGCGACGATGGTGCTGCTGCCGATGCCCGAGGGCGCCAGGTACAACGCGGTCGAGCTCGACGCGGCCGGTGACGTGCGGCGCATCGCCGGTAAGGGGCCCGGCGGCGAGCGGCTGAGCGGCTGGCACTTCAGCGGCATGCACGTGATGACTCCTGCCGTCTTCGACTTCATGGCGAAGTCCGGCCCCGAAGACATCAACCACGACGTCTACCTGCGCATGCTCGGCGAGGGCGCCCGCGTGCACGGCCACGTGCTGCGCGAGCGCGTCTACTGGTCGGACCTCGGCACGCTCGAGCGCTACGCGGCCACGCATCGCGACGTGCTGTTCGGCCAGGTGCCGGGCTTCATCTTCGAGCCCCGCGGCGCGGGGAACTTCTGGGCCGACGCGTCGGCCTCGCTCAGCGACGTCGCCGTGAGCGGGCCGGCGTGGTTCGGGGCGGGCTGTCGGCTGGGGCGCGGCGTGAAGATCGGCTCGGCGACGTCGGTGGGGCCCGGCGCGGTCGTCGGCGACGGCGCGCTGCTCAACCGCTGCGTCGTGCTCGACGGCGCGAAGGTGCCCGGCGGCCAGCTCTACGAAGACAAGGTGCTGTTCGGCGAGCGGGCGCTCGAGCTTCAGTCCCACTCGTGACCGCAGTCGGAGGCCGAGACCGCCTACCGCGTCAGTGCAGGTGCCAGCGGGCGAGCACGCAGGTGACGTTGTCGTTGCCGCCGTTGGCGTTCGCCAGATCGATGAGCTGCGCGCAGGCCGCCGTCAGGTCGCGCTGCTTGCCGAGCACGTCGCTGATCGCCGGGTCCGACACCATGCCCGACAGCCCGTCGGAGCAGAGCAGAAAGACGTCGCCGTCTTGCGGCTCGAGCCGGGTCACGTCGACCTGCACCGTGTCCTTCATGCCGAGCGCGCGCACGATGACGTTCTTGTGCGGAAACGCCTCGATCTCTTCGGGCGTGAGCTTCTTCGCCTTCAGGTAGTCGTTCAGCAGCGAGTGGTCTTCGGTGATCTGCTTGAGCAGCCCGGCGCGGTGAAAGTACACGCGGCTGTCGCCCACGTGCGCGACGTACGCGTAGGTCTGGTTGAAGTGCACCGACACGATGGTGGTGCCCATGCCGCGGAACTTCTGCTCGCTGCTCGCGCGCTCGTAGATGCGCACGTTCGCCAGCTTGATGCCCGTCGCGAGGCGGTTCTCGTCGTAGTTCCGCGTCTTGTCCATCTTGTAGGGCCAGGTCGCGTCCTGGTCCTTCGCGGTCATCTTGAAGAACTCGGCCAGCTCGTCGACCGCGATCTTCGACGCGATCTCACCCGACGAGTGCCCGCCCATGCCGTCGGCCACGACGAACAGACGCTCGTCCGGGAGCATGAGGAAGTTGTCCTCATTGTGGTTGCGCTTCATCCCCACGTGCGTGAGGCCCTGGACGTCGAGTCTCATTGGAGTCGGCGAGCGAGGCGGGGAGTTAAGCAACTCGACTATCTCCGGTCAAAGGTTTGCGGGCGCGTGCTGCAACTGGGCCGGCGACAGCTCGAGCTGATCGCCTTCGGTGGTGCCACTCGCAGCCACTGTACCCGAAGGCAGCTCGAGCACGGAATGTGTTGCGAAATAGACCGCCGTCGCCCGCCAGGGCGGCAACGACGGGAAGACCTTGACCACCTTGAGCTCCCGATCGAGGAACAGGGCGTCGATGGCGATGCGCATGAAGAACGTGTGGATTCCGTTGCAGGGCACGATGTGCAGCCCGTGCCCGAACGGCAGCTCCTTCTTGCCCATCAGCCCCATGAAGCGGCGGCCGAAGCTGCTCGCCTCCTCGGCCTGCGTGGCGAGCAGCTTGTCCTTCGTCACGTTGCGGACGGTGAAGGGCACGTTCGGTGGCTGACTCCATCACGCTCGCGCTCGTCGAGCCACCGCTGGTTTTGGTGCTGGTGTCCCCCCAGATTCCCCCGAACACCGGCAACGTGGCCCGGCTCTGCGCCGTCACCGGCTGCCGCCTCGTGCTCGTCGAGCCCCTGGGCTTCTCGATCGCCGACAAGGAGCTCAAGCGCGCCGGCCTCGACTACTGGGACAAGGTCTTCCTCAAGCTCCACAAGAGCTGGGACGAGTACGTCGCCGCCACGCCCCAGGCCCGGCGCTGGCTCTTCACCGCCCGCCAGGGCGAGGCCCACTGGGACGTGAAGTTCGCCGCCGGCGATCACCTCGTCTTCGGCTCCGAGACGCAGGGCCTGCCGAGCGAAGTGCTCGCCACCGGCCCCAACGTCACGCTGCCGATGCTCGAGCAGCGGCGCTCGCTCAACCTCTCGACCGCCGTCGGCATCGCTGCCTACGAGGCGCTGCGTCAGCTGCGCTGAGGCTCGAGGCGGTACATCACGTCGCTGCGAAGCACGTACTTCCGCCCGGCGGTCACCTCCTGGCCCTCGTGCAGCACGAGATGCTGAAAGAGCAGCGCCTGCCCGCGCCGCGGCTCGACCCGCGCGCCCCAGTCGCAGAAGGCCGTCGCTCCGCCCTCAAAGCCGTCGTTCAGGTACAGCAGCACCGTCAGCTCGCTCGCCTCGTGCGGGTTGCGAATGAAGGCCCCGTCGAAGTGCGGCGCGAAGCGCTGGCCGGGCGAGTAGCGGTAGCCGCGGAAGCGCTCGTTGAGGCCGCACGGCTTGCCCAGCAGCTCGCCGTCGCGGTTCAAGAGCTGGCCCGGCAGCACGGGCGCGAGCCGCTCGAAGAGCCTCGCCGCCATCGCGACGTCGTCGAACATGACGCGCTCGTTGTTGCGAATGTCGGGGCGCATCACGAAGCCGCGCGCCGTCGTGATCGGCGCCGCCGCGGGTGACAGGGCGTCGATGCGCTGCACGAGCGCGTCGCACTCGGCCGGCGCGAGCACGTCGTCGACCAGCAGCGTGAACGGCGCCCGCGCTTCGTCGATCACGCGCCTCACGCGACGAGCTCCAGCGCCTGCTTCGCGCGCGAGAGCGTCACCCGCTGACCGTACGTGAGCGACAGCGCGTCCGACTCGATGCCGTCGCCGAACGCGACGGCGCCGTCGTCCATCTCGGCCACCAGCGACAGGTCTTCCGACAAGAGCCCGTGCACGAGCGTGGCGCCGGTCAGCCGGCTCGCCCACGCTTCGCGCACGAGAAAGACGAGGTCGGTCGACGTTGGCGCCGGCAGGGCAGGGCACCCTTCGCGGTTCTGCGCGATGCTCTGCGCCCAGCCCGTGGCGCCGGTGCCGGTCGCCACGATGAGGCCCGACGAGCTGTGTCGCTCGCGGCGCGCGCCGAGGTGCAGCGTGTAGCGCGCGCTCTGGTGGCTCTTGTGCCCGATGAAGATCTCGTTGAGCGCGACCAGCCTTCGACCGTCGTCGGTCGCCGCCTGCACGAGCGTGCGCGCCTGCGTCGTGAGCTTCCCCGCCTCGAACGCGGCCATGATGTCTTCGGCGCGCCTGGGCTCGTGCCGCGCCAGCACGCCCGTCGCGACGTTGATGCCCGCGACCGGCTGCCCGCGCAGGTACTTCGCCACGTTCGCGACGAGCCCGTCTTGCCCGACGGCGAGCACCAGGTCTTCGGGCTCGAACAGAAAGCGATCGAGCTCGGCCCGCTGCACCTGCGCGCGCCGCCAGTGCCTGGGCACCGCGCCGAGCACCGTGTGCAGGGCGCGATCCTGGGCGACGTGCCGCTCCCAGACCTCGTCGAGGCTCTGCCCGCGCGACTCGAGCACGAAGCGCGCCTGCTCGCGGGTGCCGTGCCGCAGCAGCACGCTCGTGTAGTCGGTGGGCCGGCTCACCACGACCGCCCGCGGAGGCAGCGTTCTCACGTCGCCGCCTTCTTCCGCAACAGCTGCTCGAGCAGCGGCGACAGCCCATCGGAGCCCACGCTCAGGTGCCCGATGTTCTGCAGCTTCCCTGCGAGCTCGCGCGCGGCCAGGCCGAGCAGCGCCTCGGGCGGCAGCGACTTGTAGATCTCCATGCGGGCGCGCTCGGCTCCGACCTTCGCCTCTTCCACCAGGCGGATGTTCTCGGCCTGCGCCTCGGCGTTGATGCGGACGTTGTCGGCCTTGGCCTCGGTCTCGAGCCGCTGGTTCTGCGTCTGCTGCCCGATCAGCGTCTCCTGGCGCTTCGCGAGCTCGATCTGGTTCGCGAGCTCGTTCTCGGCGATGGCGCGCTCCTTGTCGACGGCGAGCGCGCGCCGCTGAAAGGTGGCCTCGTCGGCGCTCTGCTGGATCTTCTCTCGCGTGGGCATCTGCAGCGCCTGCTCCATCTCGGGGGTCGGCGCGATCGACGACACGCGCGTCGACGTGATCGCGATGCCGATGCCGGCGAACGACGGGTCCGACGAGACTCCCTCGTGAATGGCGTCGCGCATCGCGCCGACGCCCTCTTCGAGCAGCGCGGTGAGCGGCTTCTTCGCGAGGGCCGTCGACGCGAGCTGCTGCGCCGAGCTGGTGACCAGGCCCGCGAGGCGATCGAGGGGCTCCTCGTTCCACCCGCCGGTGGCGGGGTCGATCGAGAAGTCGATGTGGCGCGCGAGCAGCGCCGGGTCGACGACGCGGTAGCCGACGGCGCCGTTGACCGTGACGTCCTGGAAGTCGCGCGAGCGAGAGCGGAAGCAGAAGGTGATCTCGCGGTCGTCGAGCGGCACCTCGGCGATGCTCGAGCCGAGCGGCAGGAACCAGAACGCGAGGCCAGGGCCCGCGCGCTTGAGCCGGCCGTCCTTCCAGAACATCACGTGGCTGGTGGGCTCGGCGCGGAGGTGACGGGCGAACAAGAGGGACGAGATGGCTGCCATGACGTTTTCTCCTTCACACTGCGGAACGGCGAACGAACCGGTAGAGCTCGGCGGGGCGGTGCAGCACGTCGCGCTCGTGCGCGCCGGTGGCCTCGAGCTGATCGGCGGCCAGCATGCGGCGCCGAAACGAGTCTTTGTTGAGCGCTTCGCCCGAGACGGCCTCGTGCACGTCCTGGAGCGCGCGGAGCGTGAACTCCTCGGGCAGCAGCTGGAAACCGACGGGCGTGTAGTCGAGCTTCCCGCGCAGGCGGGTCACCGCGAGCCCGATGATGTCGGCGTGGTCGAGCATCAGCTCGACCTTCTCGCCGGACTCGCCCAGCGCCTCGACCGGCCCGCCGGTCTTCCCCTTCCACGGCACGCGCAGCCTGAGGCGCTTCGCGGTCGCCTTGCCGAACCGGGCGGCGTCGAGCAGCGCGAAGTACGCCACCGTGATCACGCGCCCGCGCGGGTCGCGCCGCGGGTCGCCGAACGTGAACAGCTGCTCGAGGAAGACCTTCGTGAGCCCGGCCTTGTCGCGGAGGAGCCGTGCCGCCGCGTCCTCCAGCGACTCGTCGATCTGCACGAAGCCACCTGGCAGCGCGAACGTGCCCTTCTGCGGCGCGATCGCCCGCTCGTACAGCAGCACACTCAGACCTCCCTGCTCGACCGTGAGGCACACCACGTCGACCGCCACCGAGGGCTTCGGGTAGTCCTGGAACCTTTTATGCGCCATGCATATAAGGTTATATGCATGGCGCATCTAAGCGCAAGCCGTCTGGATCGGTCGGGCGCCCCGGGTAAGCTCCAGGGCCGTGTCCGCGGTCGCCGAAGCCCTCCTGAACGCCCACAAGCAGCGCGCCAGCGGGTGGTTGACGTTCACCTTCTCGGGCCGTGAGTCGAAGCTGCTCTTGAAAGAGGGCGATCTCGTCGGCGCGCAGATGGGCTTCGGCCACCAGAGCGCGCTGCAGGGGCTGCTTCAGTCGAGGAAGCTGACGCTGACGCAGCTCGACGCGCTCTGGGCGCGCGGCGACGCCGGCAAGGCCGACCCCGAGACGCTCGAAGAGCTCGGGGCTTCGGCGGCCGAGTCGTCGACGCAGCAGGTGCTCGCGCAGGTGCGGCGGCTCGCCACGCTCGCGGCCCAGGTGAGGTTCGAGGCCGGCGAGGCAGCGGGCGACGCCACCGTCTCGGGCGTCGAGGCCGTGCGCGCGGCCTTCGAGAGCGTGGCCGCTACCGACGCCGTACCGAAGGTCTATCGGTGCACCGACGCGCGGGCGTGCAGCGAGTGGCTGCTGACGCCCGACGAGCGCGCGCTGCTCGAGGGCCTCACCGAGCTCCGGTCGCCCGGCAAGATCCCCCTGAGCCATCGCGTGCTGCTCGAGCTGCTCGAGCGCGAGGGGAAGATCGAGTCACTCACCGAAGACGAGTGGCGCGCCCAGCTCGAGGCCGAGGAGCGCAGGAAGGTCGAAGAGGCGCGCCGCGCCGAAGACGCCCGCATCGCCGAAGAGAAGCGCCGCGAAGCAGAGCGCCTCGCCGAGGAAGAGCGCCTCGAAGCCGTGCGTCGCGCCGAGGAAGCTCGCATCGCCGAAGAGCAGCGCCTCGAGGCCGAGCGCCGCGCGGAAGAGGCCCGCCTCGCCGAAGAGAAGCGCCTCGAGGAAGAGCGCCGCGCCGAGGAAGCCCGCCTCGCCGAAGAGAAGCGCATCGAGGAAGAGCGCCGCGCCGAAGAAGCCCGCCTCGCCGAAGAGAAGCGCCTCGAGGAAGAGCGCCGCGCCGAAGAAGCCCGCCTCGCCGAAAAAGCCCGCGTCGCCGAAGAGGCCCGCCTCGCCGAAGAAGCCCGCGTTGCGGAAGAGGCCCGTCTGGCCGAAGAAGCGCGCCTCGCCGAAGAAGCGCGCCGTGCCGAAGAAGCGCGCCGTGCCGAAGAAGCCCGCGTCGCGGAAGAGGCCCGCGTCGCGGAAGAGGCCCGTCTGGCCGAGGAGGCCCGCCTCGCTGAAGAAGCCCGCGTCGCGGCAGCGGCCCGCCTCGCAGAAGAAGCCCGCCTCGCGGAAGAGGCCCGCGTCGCGGAAGAGGCCCGCGTCGCGGAAGCGGCCCGTCTGGCCGAAGAAGCCCGCGTCGCCGAAGCGGCCCGCCTCGCGGAAGAAGCGCGCCTCGCCGAGGAAGCGCGCCTCGCCGAGGAAGCGCGCCTCGCCGAAGAGAAGCGAGTCGCCGAGGAGAAGCGCCTCACGGAAGAGAGGCGGGTCGACGACGAGCGGCGCGCCGAAGAGGCTCGCCTCGCAGACGAGAAGCGTCGCGAGACCGAGACCCGCCGCGCGGAGCAGGCGCGTCGCGTCGAGGCCGAAGAGGCCCGCCTCGCCGAAGAGGCTCGACTCGAAGAGGAGCGTGCCCGAGAGAAGCAGCAGCTCGCCGACGAAGCGCGCGCCGCCAATGAGGCCCGGCTCGATCGCGAGCGCCGGTTCGCCGAAGAGATGCGGCGCGCGAAAGAGGCGCGCGAGGCCGAAGAAGAGGCTGCCCGGCACGCCGAGCAGGAAAAGCTCGCCGAGGAGCGCCGCAAGGCCGAGGAGGAGGCGCAGGCCCTCGAGGCCCAGCGCCTCGCCGAGGAAGAGGCCCATCGCGCCGAAGAGCAGCGCCGCGCCGAAGAGGAAGAGGCCCGCTTCCGCGAGCAGGAGCGCCTCGCCGCCGAGCGCATCGCCCGCGAAGACGAGGAGCGCCGCGCGAACGAGGCCCGCATCGCCGCCGAGCGAGCTGCCGAAGAGAAGCGCCTCGAGGAGCAGCGCCTCGCCGACGAGCAGCGCCAGCGCGAAGAGGCCGAGCGGCGCCTCGCCGAGCAGCGCCGCAAGTACGAGGAAGAGAAGGCCGCAGCCGCCGACGCCGCGCGCGAGATGTCGCCCGACGGCTGGTTCTCACCTCAGCCTGCGCCTTCGATTCCGACGCAGCCGCTCAAGCTCACCCCGCAGCAGCCGGAAGAGCCCGACGTCTCTACCGTGCCCGAGGCGGTGCCCGAGGCCGTCCCCGAGGAGCCACCGACCATCGAAGCCGAGGTCATCGACGCCGAGGTCGAGTCGGCTCCGGTGCCGGTGCCCGTGGCGCCGGCGCCCAGCGCGCCACGCGGGCCCGTGCCGATGGAGCAGGCGCTGCCCACCGCCACCGAGCAAGACCGTCTCATGCTCGCGAAGCACCGCGCGCAGGCCGACCTCCTCAAGGAGCTCAACGAGGCCCTGCGCCGCAGCGCGCACGGCGTCGAGGCTCCGAAGAGCTCGCCACCCGTGGCGGCGCCGCCGTCGCGACCGATGCCGCCGCCTCCGGCGCCCCTGCCCATGAAGCAGCCGCTGATCCTCGGCCCTCAGGGTGGCGGCGAAGACGGCGGAGACCTGTGGAACCTCGTGAAGCCGGCGTCGCCTGCCGCTCGTCCGCCTGGGGCCGTCGCGTCGTTCGAGGAGGCGCTCAAGCGCGTCGACGCGAGCCTCGAGCAGCTGGTCGACGCGCCAAAGTCGCCGTCCAACGAGCCTCCGCCCGAAGCCATCGTCGAGCCCGGTGAAGCTGTTATGGAGGGGGAAGACTTGGGCGATCCGAGCGATCCAAACGAGGCGGCGAAGGCGAGGCGTCAGCGGTTGCTCCGCCGGGCGATGGAGAACCTCGGCGGCATTCCCGGCTCGAAGCCGGTGAGCTCGTCGGCCACGACAGACCCCGATCTGCCCGCGGTCAACGTGGCTCCGAAGGAGGAGCCCCGCGCGACCGCGGCGACTCCCAAGCCGACGACCGACGATCTGCAGCTCCGCGCGCAGGTCGAGAAGCGCTGGGAGGAGCTCCAGAAGAAGCGCGAGCTCTACTCGATCCTCGGGGTGCCGCTGGGCGCCGGCAAAGACCAGGTGAAGGCCGGCTTCCTCTCGCTGGCCAAGATCTTCCACCCCGACCGGCTGCCTCCGTCGCTGCCCGACCTCGCCCCCAAGATGCAGACGGTGTTCGAGTCGATTCGCGAGGCGTACGAGACGCTCTACGACGACGCCCGCCGCGCCGCCTACATGAGCTCGCTCGCGTCGGGCAGCGCCAGGAAGGCCGCGGCGTCGCCCTCGGCCGGCGGCGACTCGGCCGAGGCCCTGCGCGTCGGCGAGACCCACTTCAAGAAGCGCGAGTACCGGCAGGCCGAGGAGCAGTTCGCGAAGGCCTACTCGGTCGACAAGACCGGGGCCTCGCTCGCCGCCCAGGCGTGGGCCATCTACATGGACCCGCAGCGCAAGGCCGAGGCCGCCAACGCGAAGAGCCTCATGGCCAAGGCGCTGCAGATCGACCCCAACTGCGACCGCGCGCACTACCAGCTCGGCGTCATCGCCCGCGTCGAAGGCGACATGGATCGCGCCGAGCGCCACTTCCGCGAGGCCATTCGCGTGAACCCGCGCCACCTCGAGGCGAACCAGGAGATCCGCCTCATCGAGATGCGCAAGAAGAAGCAGCAGGCGCCCAAGGGCGGCGGCTTCTTCTCACGCTGACCTCGCGCCTCACGCCAGGTAGCGCGCGAGCAGAGCGCGGTCACCGTCGGTGATCGTCTCGAACTCGACGCCCATGCCGCCCGGCTGCTCGAGCCGCACCCACCGCACCCGGCCCTCGGCGTGCAGCACCTTCGGCACCCCGGGGACCTTGAACTGCAGCCACAGCCGCTCGCCGGCCTCGAGCAGCAGATCGGCCTTCAGGAAGGTGCCTCCGGCCGACAGATCGGCCGCCTCGAACACCAGCTCACCCGCCCCGGAGGACTCGACGCCCCGAAACTCGACGGTGAGCGGCTTTCGGACGTGTCTTCTCAGCTCCACCCCTCTTCAATAGCAGCCCCGTCGAAACGTTGACACTCACGCTCGCGCAAAGAAACATCGCCGTCTCTTCGGAGAATAGGAGCCGTTCGTGGCCAAGCAGCATCTCCTCCTCGTGGATGGAGACGCGAAGAACCTGCGTGTGACCGAGGTCAGCCTCAAGAAGGCCGGCTTTCAGGTCACCACGGCCATTCATGGCAAAGACGCGCTCGACAAGGTCCAGATCAGCCCGCCCGACCTCGTGCTGTCCGAGACGCGCATGGCCGAGATGGACGGCTTCGAGCTGTGCAGGGTGCTCAAGAGCGACGAGCGGTTCCGCCACATTCCGTACGTCTTTCTGACGAGCCAGAAGTCGGTCGAGTTCAAGGTGAAGGGCCTCGAGCTCGGCGGCGACGACTACCTGACCAAGCCGATCTACATCAAAGAGATCGTCACGCGAGTGAAGATGATCCTCGCGAAGGTCGAGAAAGAGCGCAGCGAGAAGCGCGAGTCGAAGACCGGCTTCTCGGGCTCCCTCTCGGACATGGGCGTCGTCGATCTCGTTCAGACGTTCGAGATCGGCCGCAAGACCGGCACCATTCGACTCGAGGGCGAACGCACCGGCGTCATCTACTTCAAAGAGGGCAAGGTCATCGACGCCGAGCTCGGCCGCCTCCGCGGCGAGAACGCCTTCTACCGGATGCTCAACACGTTCGAGGGCAACTTCGACGTGCAGTTCGTGCCGGTCGACCGCGCCGAGCGCATCGAGGTCTCGACCCAGGGCCTCCTCATGGAGGGCATGCGCCGCCTCGACGAGTGGGGCCGCATGCTCGAGCAGCTGCCCCCGCTCGAGACCGTCTTCGAGCTCGACTACCAGCAGCTCGCCGAGCGGCTCTCCGAGATCCCCGACGAGGTCAACGGCCTCTTGCGCCTCTTCGACGGCCGCCGCACCCTCGCGCGCGTCGTCGACGACTCCGACTTCGAAGATCTCGCCGCCCTCGGCATCATCTCGAAGCTCTACTTCGAGGGCCTCGTGCGCGAGGTCGGCGGCCCGCCCGCGGGCGACGTGCCCCGCAAGCCCGGCATCGAAGAGTGGCTCAACATCGGCCCCAACCCCGTCGGTGGCGAGTCGCCGGCTGCGCAGCCCCCGCCCGCCGAGCAGCCTCCGGCCGTCGCGCCCGTCGACACGCCGGTCATCAACGTCGTGCCGCTGCCGGCGCCGGCCAGCCCCGAGCCTGCGCGCGCCGCAGCCGCCGTGGAAGAAGAGGTCGCCGCCGCCGAGCCCGAGATGCCGCCGAAGATGTCTCCGCCGCGGCCCCCGCAGATGCCGCCGGTGATGACCGCGAACCCGCAGCTCGTCGAGGTGCCGCCGGTCGCCGGAGCCGTCGACGAGGTCGAGGTGATGGTGCCTCCGCCGCGGCACACGCCCGCAGCCGTGGTCACCCGCTTCGAGCCCCGCCCCGTCGCCAGGTCTTCTCGAGGCAGCGGCCCGGTCACGAGGCCCGAGTTCCCTGCGGCCGCCGAGCTGCCCCCCGCCGGCCACGAAGCGCCGGGCTCGCAGTTCCTCGTCGCGCCGCCGCCGTCGAGCGAGCTCGAGCACGCGCGCTCGCGGCTGCTCGACGCGTGGGACAAGTTCGGCGGCGAGGGCCTCTCTTCCGAGTCCACCTGGGCGCCGGTGCCGCAGCACGTGCTCACCCCGCGAGCGTCGCCCGCGATGCCCCCCCGCACCTCACCGGCCCTGCCGCCCGCGCCGCCGCCGCCGTCGCACCCTCCGATCTTCGGCGGCGCCGCGCTCGAGCGCATCACGCTCCCGCCGCTGCCGCCGAACCTGCAGCGCAAGCAGGACGAGCCGATTCCGCTGATCCCGACTCCCGTCCCGGGCGCGCCGCAGGAGCCCCCGCCTGAGGCGCTCCCCGATGAGGCCGCGCCCGAGCCTCCCGCGACCCAGCCGCCGCTCTCTTCGCCGCCTCCCCCGCCTCCCGACACGACGCCCCCGCCGGGCAAGCTGCCGCCGCTGCAGACCGCCCCGCTGCCGCTGCCGCCCCCTCCCGCAGAGGTGGCCGTCCCCCGGGCGTCGCCCGCGAAGCCGCAGCTCGCGCTGCCCCCGTACCCGGGACATGGCGCTCCGGCCCCGTCTTCCACGCCTACGCCGAACCCGCACGAGCTCGAGGCCAGCTTCTTCGGCACCGAGGAGCAGACGCCTGCGGTGCTGATGGACGTCGCGGCCGCCGACGAGGCCGCGGCCGCGCGGGGCCCGTCGCCGTCGAGCGACGGCAGCCGCATCGGCTGGGTCGCGCTCGCCGGCCTGCTGGTCGGCGGCATCAGCACGGCCGTCTACCTGTTCGCGTCCGACGGCTCCGACAACCCGCCGGTGGTCGAGGACACCCTGTTCGACGCCGGCGTCGAGCCGGTCGCGATGGTCGTCCCGGGCGAGGTCGATGCGGGCGAAGAGCCCGAGGTCGTCGCCGACGCCGGGGTCGCAGCGGTGGTCGAGGCGCCCACAGACGCAGGCGCCGCCGCGGTCGCCGTCGAGGCTCCCAAAGACGCGGGCGCTGCCGCGGTGCGGGTCGAGGCGCCCGCGGTGAAAGACGCGGGCACCTCGGTGGCCGTCGCTCAGGTTCCCGATGCGGGCGCGCAGGTCGCGGTGGCTCCGCCGGCGGCCGGCGACTTCGACGCGCTGCTCTCGGAGGCCAAGGTCGCGGTGCAGAAGCAGCGCTGGGGCAAGGCGACCGACGCGTTTCGCAAGGCGCTGAAGCTGAACCCCGAGTCGGGTGAGGCGAAGACCGGCCTCGGCATCTCGCTCGTCATGGGCGAGACCGGCTTCAAGGAGGCCGTGCCGCTCCTGAAAGACAGCGTGAAGGACGACCCGTCGAACGCCCAGGCGTGGCTCGCGCTCGGCATGGCCTACCAGAACCTCGGCCAGGACAAGTCGGCGAAGCAGCCGTACCTCGAGTACCTGAAGCTCAAGCCCAAGGGCCCGACGAGTGACGAGATCCGCATGGCCCTCGAGCAGATGAAGTAGCCCGAGGGCATGTTCTCGAGTCCCCTCTCCCCTCGTAGGGGAGAGGGACAGGGTGAGGGGCAGAGTCGTACCGGCCCCTCCCGCGCTGCGGTAAGAGGACACTGTGATCACGCTCGGCATCGAGACCTCGTGCGACGAGACGGCAGCCGCGCTGGTGCGCGACGGCCGCGAGGTGCTCGCCGACGTCGTCTCGACGCAGATCGACATTCACCGCCGCTGGGGCGGCGTCGTGCCCGAGCTCGCGAGCCGCAACCACGTCGTGCAGGTGATGCCGGTCATCGACGAGGCCTTCGCGCGCGCGAAGCTCACGCTCGACGACGTCTCCGAGATCGCCGTGACGAGCGGGCCCGGCCTGCAGGGCGCGCTGCTCGTCGGGCTCGAGGTCGGCAAGGGCCTCGCGGCGGCGCGCGGCCTGCCGTTCGTCGGCGTCAACCACCTCGAGGGGCACCTGCTCGCGGCGCGGCTGATGCCCGAGCCGCCGTCGGCGCCGTTCCTCGGGCTCGTGGTGAGCGGCGGTCACACGACCCTGTACGACGTGCCGTCGATCGGCACGTACGTGAAGCTCGGCACCACCCGCGACGACGCCGCCGGCGAGGCCTACGACAAGGTGGCGAAGCTGCTCGGGCTGCCGTACCCGGGCGGGCTGCCCATCGATCAGCTCGCCCAGAAGGGCGACCCGAAGGCGATTCGCTTCCCCCGCGCGATCCCCGCGCGCGACGAGCTCGACTGGAGCTTCAGCGGCCTCAAGACCGCCGTGAGCCTGCACCTCAAGGAGCACGGGCTGCCCGAGGGCCAGGCGCTCGCCGACCTCTGCGCGTCGTTTCAGGAGGCCGTCGCCGACGCGCTCACGCGCAAGCTGCAGCTCGCCGTGAAGAAGCACCGCGCGAAGAGCGTGGTGCTGTGCGGAGGCGTCGCCGCCAACTCGCGCCTGCGCGCGCTCGCGAAGGAGCGCGTCGAAGAAGAGGGCGCGCGCATGTACCTGCCCCCGCTGTCGCTGTGCACCGACAACGGGGCGATGATCGCGGTCGCGGGCTACGAGGCCCTGCGGCGCGGCGTGCGCTCGGGGTTCGAGCTCGACGCAGACCCGAGCTGGAGGCTCTGATGCACGCGCGGGAGCTCCTCAAGCAGCTGGGCCTTCGGCCCAAAGAGAGCTGGGGCCAGAACTTCCTCTCGGACGAGAGCGTGCTCGGCGAGATCGCCGACGCCTGCGCGCTCGAGGCCGGCGACACGGTCGTCGAGCTCGGCCCCGGCCTGGGCTCGCTCACGCGCGCGCTGCTCGCGACGGGCGCCCGCGTCGTCGCGGTCGAGCGCGATCGCGACATGGTGGCGGCGCTCGAGGGCATGAAGCTCGAGGGGCTCACCGTCGTGGCCGGCAACGCGGCCGAGACCGACTTCGCGAAGGTCGCCGGCGTGCCCGACGTCGTGGTGGCGGGGAACCTGCCGTACCACCTGTCGAGCCCGATTCTGTTCCAGGTGCTCGAGCAGGCGCCGCACGTGAAGCGCGCCGTGTTCACGCTGCAGGCCGAGGTCGTCGAGCGGCTCGCGGCGAAGCCGGGCGGGCGCGACTACGGGCTGCTCACCGTGCTCCTCGGGCTGCGGTACGACATCGAGAACGTGATGAGCCTGCCGGCCGCGTACTTTCACCCGCCGCCGAAGGTCGACTCGGCCGTCGCGCGCCTCGAGCGCCTGGCGCAGCCGCGCGCAGCGGTCACGAGCGACGCGCGCTTCAAGAAGGTCGTGAAGGCCTCGTTCGCGCACCGGCGCAAGACGCTGCTCAACTCGCTGAAGGGCGACAAGGAGCTCGAGCCGCACGCGGCCGACGCGGTCGCGAAGGCGGGCCTCGACGGGAAGCGGCGGGCCGAGACGCTGAACGTTCAGGAGTTCGCCGCGCTCGAGCGCGCGTTTCCCTGAAGCGCTTCAGTCCATCGGGTGCAGCTTCTTCAGCGCCAGCACCAGCTTCTTCTTCTTCGCGGCGGCCTGCAGCGTCGCCACCGGCTGCTTCGTGCCGGTGGGCCTGGGCGCCGGCGCGAGGGTGTAGCGCTTCGTCAGCGTGGCGGCACGCTCGACCACTTCGACGGGCAACGATCGCTTGGGCCCCGGCATGGCGCTAGTACCTGCGCCTTTGCGCGATGGTTTTCAAGAGCCCGCCGTTCATCGCGAGGAAGGCGCGGAAGTCGGCCTCGGGCAGGTTCATGCGCTTGAGCACTCCGGTGATGAGCTCGTCGACCGGCTTCGCGTCGGCCTTCTTGAGCTCCATCGCGATCTTCAGCATCGCCACGCCGTACAGTGGGGAAGCGGCCACCTCATCGGGCAGGCGCTCTTCGACCTGCGCCGCCGCAGACTTCAGCTCGACGACAGCCCCTCTCCGAAGTGACATGACATGACCATACGTGAGGGGATGTGGCCCGTCAAAATCCCTCGATCTTGTTGGTGAAAATCTCGCCGAGGTTGCGGCTACGGCGTCGCACATGGTTGTATGCGCGACCCGTTTTCCAGGCCGATTTACCGGCCCTGGAGCGATTTCTTCAGTGAGGGGAAGTGAGCCAGACCGAGCACCGCTACATCGTGGTCGAAGGCCCGATTGGGGTGGGCAAGTCGTCGCTCACCAACATCCTCTCGGAGCGATTTGCGGCGCGCAAGGTGATGGAGGTCGTCGAAGAGAACCCGTTTCTCTCTTCGTTCTACGGCGACCGCGCGAAGTACGCGTTTCAGACGCAGATGTTCTTTCTGCTCTCGCGCTTCAAGCAGCAGCAGAAGCTCTTCCAGCAGGACCTGTTCAACACGGTCACGGTCAGCGACTACCTGTTCGCGAAAGATCGAATCTTCGCGCACCTGACGCTCGACCCGAACGAGCTCGCCCTCTACGAGCGCATCTTCGAAGAGCTCGGCCCGCGCGTCGCGAAGCCCGACCTCGTCATCTACATGCAGGCGCGGCTCGAGGTGCTGCTCGGCCGCATCAAGAAGCGCGGCCGCGAGTTCGAGCGCAAGTTCGACCCCCAGTACCTCGAGGACCTCTGCAAGGCGTACAACGAGTTCTTCTTTCACTACCAGGAGACGCCCCTGCTGGTCGTGAACACCTCCGACATCGACTTCGTGAACAACCCCGAGGACCTCGAGAACCTGATCAACGTGGTGCGGAGCACGAAGAAGGGCACCCACCACTACCAACCGATGAGCGTCCGGAGGTAGAAGTCGTTACCGAAGCCTTGGCGGCGACCTGGCGACAGGCGGCGCACTCAACTCGCAGCCCAACCCACATAGGAGGTGAACCGTGAAGGACAAGGTCACCATCCACACGCTGAAGAAGCTGAAGCATGCAGGTCAGAAGATCTGCATGGTCACCGCATACGACGCGACGTTCGCGCGCATCCTCGACGAGGCGGGCGCCGACGTACTTCTCGTAGGTGACTCGCTGGGCATGGTGGTGCAGGGCAACGACTCGACCCTGCCCGTCACCATGGACCAGATGATCTACCACTGCCGCGCCGTGAGCCGCGCCGCCAAGCGCGCGCACGTCGTCGGCGATCTGCCCTTCATGAGCTACCAGTCGTCGATCGACGAGGCCGTGAAGAACGCGGGCCGCCTGGTCGCCGAGGGCGGGGCGCACTCGGTCAAGCTCGAGGGCGGCTCGGAGTTCGCCGACGTCGTGAAGGCGATCACCCGCGCCTCGATTCCCGTCATGGGCCACATCGGCCTCACGCCGCAGTCGGTGCACAAGATGGGCGGCTACGTGGTGCAGGGCCGCGATGAAGACACCGCGCGCAAGCTGCTCGACGACGCCGTCGCGCTCGAGGTCGCCGGCTGCTTCGCCCTCGTGATGGAGGGCGTGCCGCTCGAGCTCGCCAAGGCCATCACCGCCCGGCTGCACATCCCCACCATCGGCATCGGGGCCGGCAAGCACTGCGATGGCCAGGTGCTCGTCTGCTACGACCTGCTCGGCTTCAACCCCGACTTCAAGCCGAAGTTCGTGAAGCGCTACGCCGACGGCTTCGGCACCGTGAAGGCCGCGGCCGAGAAGTTCTTCGGCGAGGTCCGCGACGTCTCGTTTCCCGACGAAGACCACAGCTTCCGCTCTTCGACGATGCGGCTCGTGGCCTCGAACCCCGACGTCATGCCGTCGGAGCGCGAGGACAAAGAGAAGAGCGGCATCTACGGCGTGCCCGTCTAGAGAGCGGCGACGCGATGCTGCTCGTCAAGACCCCCGACGAGGTGCGGGCGTGGCGCAAGGCCCAGCCGAAGCTCGCCCTCGTGCCGACGATGGGCTTTCTGCACGAAGGCCACCTCTCGCTGATGCGCGAGGGCGCGCGCCGCGCCGGCGCCTGCGCGGCGACCATCTTCGTGAACCCGACGCAGTTCGGCCCGAAAGAAGACCTGTCGCGCTACCCGCGCGATCTCGAGGGCGACCTGAAGAAGTGCGAGAGCGCCGGCGTGGCGCTGGTCTACGCCCCCGAGCCCGCCGCCGTGTACCCGCAGGGGTACCAGAGCTACGTGAACGTCGAAGATGTCTCGCAGGGGCTCGATGGCGCGTCGCGGCCCGGCCACTTCCGCGGGGTCGCGACCGTCGTCACGAAGCTGCTCGCGCTGTTCCGCCCCGACGTCGCGCTCTTCGGTGAGAAGGACTTTCAGCAGCTGCAGGTCATCAAGGCGCTCGCGCGAGACCTCGAGCTCGGCGTCGAGATCGTGGGGCAGCCGACCGTGCGCGAGAGCGACGGCCTCGCGATGAGCTCGCGCAACGCGTACCTGTCGAAGGAAGACCGGCAGAAGGCGCTGGGCCTGAGCCGCGGGCTGTTCAAGGCGCGCGACTCGAGAGAGAGAGACGTCGAGAAGCTCAAGGCCATCATCCGCGCCGAGCTCAAAGACGTGCGCGAAGACTACGTCGCGGTCGTCGACTCCGAGACGTTGAAGCCCATCGAGCGGGTGGGCGAGCGCCCGGCGCGCGCGCTGATCGCCGCGTTCGTGGGCACGACGCGGCTCATCGACAACGTCGGGCTGTAGGGCCGCGCGACAGGTTCGGTGCCGCCACGACGCGGCGAGCACTATCGCCGTGTTCGTGGGCACGACGCGGCTCATCGACGACGTCGGGCTGCAGGCGCTCGACGGGTCTTTGGGCTCGCCTCGGTGCCGTCACGGCGCCGCGGTCAGCGCATCGACCCGCTCACGAGCGGAAGCGGGGCTCGAGCAGCGCGGCCAGGGCTCCGCGCGCGCGGTGCAGCCGGCTCTTCATCGCCTGCGTGCTGATGCCGAGCCGCCTCGCGGTCTCGTCGCCGCTCAAGCCCTCGAGGTCGCGCAGCCTCAAGATCTGCTGCTGCTCGGGCTCGAGCGCCTCGAGCGCGCTCAGCACCGCCGCCGCCCGCTCGGCGCGCTCGAGCTCTTCGTGCGGCGTCGCGACGTCTTCGGCGATCTTCAGCAGGTGCTCGAGCCGGTCGCGCGTGGTGGTCGGCCGCAGCATGCGCCGGCACGCGTTGCGCACGACCGCGAACATCCACGCGCGCACGGCGTCGCGGCGCCGCAGCTCGGGCACGCCGCCCGAGAGCGCGTGCTGCACGGCGTCGTCGGCGTCGGCCCCGTTCGCACAGACCGACAGGCCGTAGCGGTACAGCCGTTCGCGCCACGTCACGAGCTCGTGCTCCGTCATCATCGCGGCGCCTTTGTCGGGCAGGTCGAGACCCCGAGCAAGCGGTAACCCAGGCACGTGCCGGTCAGCGCCGTCGCGGCGAGCGCGGCGGCCATCGCCAGCACGCCGATGACCCCCCACAGCGGGAGCGGAGCGACGACGGCGGCGGCGCTCGCTGCGGCGGCGACGAAGAACCGGAGCAGGCGATCCCATCGGGCGAGGTTCATGCGGCCTCCTTCGCGGCGAACGCCGCGTCGACGACCGCGCGGGTGAGCCGGTTGCTGAAGATCGACAGCGTCAGGGTGCCGGCGGCGAGCACCAGCTCGAGCGCGTGCCGCTGCGAAAAGCCGGCGGCGAAGAACGCGTCGAGCTCGGCGGCCTGCATCTGCCCGCGCGTGGCGAGCAGGTGCAGCGCCGCGCGGCGCAGCGCCTCGAGCTTGGGCTCGGGCAGCGGCGCTCCGGTTCGCAGCGGGGCCTCCAGCGCCGGCGCCAGCTTCCGGAGCAGGGCCGAGTGCAGGGCGAGGCAGACGTCGCAGCCGAGCTCGCGCGCGACAGTCATGACGATCACCTCGCGCTCGCGGGCGTCGAACGACGAGTTGTGGAAGGCGGCGTTCGCGGCGCTGAAGGCCTCGACGAGCTGCGGCGAGCCGGCCATCGTGGCGAGCGCGTCGGGCACGAAGCCGAACTGGCGCTCTGCGGCCTCGAAGGCGGGGCGGGAGGGACCTGCGGTGGTGGCGTCGTAGCGTGTGAAGGGGGTCATGCCCCAAGGAGTCCACGGCGCGCCCGGAGGATTCCTGCTAGAGGGCCCGACCGTCCATGTCGAAGGAAGGCCAGGCCGCCGGCATCAAGGTCATCACGGAGCACCGCCGCGCGAAGTTCGACTTCGACGTGGAAGAGACGGTCGAGGCCGGGCTGGCGCTGTCGGGCAGCGAGGTGAAGGCGCTGCGCGACGGGCAGGCGAACCTGAACGACGCCTACGGCTCACCCGAGAAGGACGAGCTGTATCTGTGTAACGCCCACATCGGCGCCTACAAGCCGGCGGCGATGTTTGCGCACGTGCCGACGCGCAAGCGAAAACTCCTGATGCACCGGGAGGAGATCGACAAGTGGGCGGCGAAAGTGAGGGAGCGGGGTTACTCGATTGTGCCGCTCATGCTCTACTTCAAGAACGGGCGGGCCAAGGTGAAGCTGGGGCTGGGTCGCGGGCGAAAGAAGGGCGACCGGCGCGCGACGATCAAAGAACGTGAGTCCAAGCGCGAGATGGATCGCGCGAAAGGGTTCTGAGCTCTGGAAGAGACACCCGACAAGAAGGTCCTCGAGCTGGGCGCGAAGCGCACCGAGCGTTCGGAGCGTGAGGCTGCCGCGAAGAACCCGGACAAGAAGACCCGCCTGTTGGCCGCGCTCGATCGCGGCATGACGATGATCTACCTCGACGCGCGAAGGCCCGGGGTGGCGGTGCCCGACCACCTGAAGGGCGAGGCGCACCTCGCGCTCAACCTGTCGTATCGCTTCACGCCTCCCGATCTGACGGTGAGCGAGTGGGGCGTGCGGCAGACGCTGACGTTCGGCGGGGTCTCGTTCACCGTCGCCGTGCCGTGGAGCGCCCTGTACGCGATCACGAGCCACAAGACGCAAGAGGTCTTCATGTACCCCGACGACATGCCGCCCGAGCTGTTGGCTGCGCAGCCGCCCGAGGCCGCCAGCGTGAGCGTGAAGCTCCGCGAGGTCGAGCTCGAGCCGCGGCCCGACGGCGAGCCCGTGGCCGACGCGCCGAAAGAGCCTCCCAAACGCGGTCACTTGCGACTGGTGAAATGAGCGCACTCAGCGAAGAGACGATCTTCCACATCGAGGTGGTGAAGCTGCTGTTGCAGATGGCGTGGAGCGACGACGAGCTCGACCCGTCGGAGCGCGAGCAGATTCGAATGGCCGCGACGAAGTGGGGCGTGCCGCCGGGTGATCTGCAGATCCTGATGCAGCGGCTCGACGAGGGTGAGCCGCTGCCGGTGCCGAACCTGAAGCTGTTGCGCAAGAAGCCCGAGGCCGCGATCGCCGCCGCCCGCAGGCTGATGCTGTCGGACGGGAAGATTCAGCAGGGCGAGGCCGACATGCTCGCCCAGATCAAAGAGATGCTGACGTCGCCGGCGAGCTGAAGCCCTCCGCGGCTACTTCGCCTTCGCGCTCGCGACGCCCTTCTCGAGCTCGTCGACGGCGCTCTCGACGCCGCCCTTGAGCTTCGACCAGGCGCTGCCGCTCGCCTTCTTCACCTCGGTGAACTTCGCGTCGGCCTTCTTCGCCTTGGCGTCGAGGTCCTTCGCGGTGGCGTCGGCCTTGTCCTTCGTCTTCTCTTTCAGCGCGGTCACGTCGTCTCGGAGCGCCTTGAGCCGGGCCTCCATGCGGGCCTCGAACTCTTCCTTCTTCTCGTTCGCGTAGCGCTTGGTGGTGTCGACGGCCTCGCCGGCCTCCTTCTTGACGTCGCCGGTCGTGGTCTGCGCGAGCGCGGCGGTCGACAGCAGCAACACGGTCAGGGTCGTTTTCATGTGGGGCTTCATAAACCCGCCGCCGCGACGCGCAACCTCGGCGAGTTCGAGCTCTCGCGAAACCCGGCAAGTCGTGAAAAACGCTTCCGCGCTCGTGCGGGTTCGGTCAGGCTTCGGTCGCGCCATGGACCTTCCCGTTCACAATCAGATTCTCTGGCACGCTTGTCTGCTTGCGAAGGAGCGGCTGGGCGGTGATGCGATCGCCGACCCTCTCCACTTCTTCCCACTGATGGTCCGAGGCAGTTGGTACAACGACACGAACCAGGTCACGCCGTTCACGGATCTGCTGGCACCGGCGCCGAACGCCGCGCTCGATCCCTACCGGCAGGGGGCGCTCGGCGACGTTCCGAAGCAGTTCTTTCACACGTACTGGGGCGGCGAGTCGAAGCGGCTGCTCGCGCGGCTCGAGGGCTACGACGCGAACATCGCGAAGGCCGCGAAGGTGCACTGCGACAAGCTCACGGGCGCCGACGACTTCGGCAAGTACAGCCCGTTCGACCACATGGACGTCATTCTCGAGGAGGACGCGGTTCGAGAATACGACCCCGCCCGCATCGAGAAGTCGCGCATCGCCAAGACCGTCACCGAGTCGCTCGACAGCGCGACGACGAGGCTCTCGGCGAGCTCGACGCGGCCGGCGACCCTCGAGAACCGTACGGCACCCGGCAGCTGCAGCGCGCTCGGGCGCGCTCTTCACACGATCGCCGACTTCTTCGCGCACACGAACTACGTCGAGCTGCTGCTGTGGGAGGTCGCCGAGCAGGGCTCGCTGCCCTTGCCGATCAGGAACCTGCTGAACTGCAACGCCGGCAAGCTGCCCTATGAGCCGTCGTTCTTCGACGCACACCCGCATGACGGGCCGAAGCCAGAAGGTCTGGACCGGATCTTCCTCTACTCCCCGGTGACTCCGCTGAACGCCGTCGACGGCGAGGGCCTGCTCGTCCCTGCGTTCTGGATGAACGACACGCCCGCGAAGACCCCGCTCGCGTCGTGCGTCTTCGACAAGCAAGACACGGCGTTCTCGATGCTGAGCCTGTACGCGCGCTACCTCGAGGCCGAGAAGGAGTCGAAGACCCTCGACGAGCACCTCGACTTCCTGTTCAGCATCATCGACGTCTCGGGCATGCCCATCAGCCCTGGGGTGGTGCGGTTCTTTGCCCAGCGCATCGACGACGTGCGCGCGTTCTTCAACTTCATCGGCCAGAAGGCGCGCGAGGCGCTCGCCGGTTGGCTCGAGTCGGAAGGCGCGCACAGCAAGGTCTACGGCGATGCCTACAAGCTCGGAGCGGATCTCGTGCGGAAGTACGACAGCGCCGAGGCGAGCGACTGGGCGCAGGCCGGCCGGCTCAGGTTCCTCGCTCACAGCGTGCATGACGGCATGGGGCGTGGTCTGGCTCGGAAGCTGGCGCAGGACCCAAAGACGGCCCGGCTGCCGCACCATACGCTCCTGAGCAAGGACCACCCCTCGAGCCGGCCCGACGAGTATCTGCGCTTCGCGCTCGCCTGCACGCTCGCCACCGAAGTGAGCGCGCGGGTTCTCATGTGGCACTTCACGAGCAAGGCCGAGCCCACCCGCAACAGCTGGTATGAGATTCGCGACGCCTTCCTCATTCACCCGAGCGATCAGCTTGGCGTCGACAAGGTCTATTCGCCGGTGCGCATCGGTGAGCTGGCGAGTCGGTGCCTTCTCGCGGCCTGGCCGGTGCTGCTCGACCCTGCAAAGCCTCTGGAGACCCTGCGATGAGATGGATCCTCGTCCTCTCTGTCACTGCCTGCTGCACGAGGAACGTTCAGCAGTCGACTGACTGTTGGGAGCAGAGCAAGAAGGAGGACTTCGCCGTCATGTCCGACGAGGTCGTCACCAAGGTGAAGGGCATGAGCGAAGACGACTGTACCGACACGCACCACCCGGTCTCGTCGACTGAAGGCTGGAAGGACAAGTGCGACAAGACGTTTGAGTCAGTCATGACCGACCACTGCACGCCCGAGATCGACCGCTGGTGCCAGCAGAATTGCGCCAACCGGGTCGCCGAGTGCCAAGGCGAACCGCACCGGTCGAAGTTGGCGCGCGACTGTGCTCTCGGAGCTCACGCCGCTTTCAGGCAGGCGAGCAAGCTGTGTGAGGGGCTCGAGCAGGACCCACAGACCCCGAGCGTCTTCTTGAAGCCCGCGTCGGGGCTGCCGGCCTGTCTCCACCCGTAGACGAGGCGCTTCCGAGCCCGCACGAGCGTGCCGTCAGTAGACGAACGGCACGATGCGGTACGGCACGCGCTTCACGTACTCGGCCCACAGCGGCCCGTACTTCGCCGCGCACCGCTTGTCGTCGGCGATCTGCCGGGGCACGAGCAGCACCAGGTAGTAGAGCGGGTACAGCCACGGCTGCCACGCGCCCGGGTAGCCGAGCGCGAGCGCGAGCGCCGACGCCATGCACAGCTCGCCGAGGTAGTTGATGTGGCGCGACAGGCCCCAGAAGCCGTTCACCAGCACGCGCCCCTCGAGCGCTTCGGGAGCGATGAGCCCGAACGCCTTCTTCGCCGGGTCGACCTTGAAGAAGAACTTCTGCATGTTCGCGCCGCGCGCGAGCAGCCAGCCCGAGAAGAACAGCAGCACGACGAGCGCGAGGGCCCAGCCCGGCGTGTGCGGGTTCGGCGCCGGCGCCAGCCCCCACAGGCCGACGCCGTAGAAGAACGGGTAGAAGACGAAGCAGCCCCAGCCGAGCTTGAAGCCCACGCGCTCGGCCACGAAGTCGTACGTGTAGAGGTGCACGCGCTCGAAGAAGAGGTACTCGACGAGGAAGAACGTGAAGAGGCCGACGTAGAGGGCGACGCCGGGCGACGGGTCGGTCGGGTAGAGCGCGAAGTGGTGCGCCGCGAACGAGAGCAGGTTGAGCTCGAGCATCGTGGCGCCGACCAGGTAGAGGAACATCTTCGCGTCGACGCGCCCGCCCAGCCACTGGGGGTTCTCGGCGCGGCCGAGGTAGAGCTGCTTGCCGAAGCTCCAGCCGTCGACGCGCGGCTCGCGCAGCACGACGCCGAGGGTGAAGGCGAGGCCCAGCGCGCACGCGGCGCCGGCGTTCTGCCAGCGGTGCAGATACAGCGAGTCCCACGCGACGAGGCCGAGCCGGCACGCGAGCGCCCAGAGCCCCACCACCGCGAAGAAGACGAACAGGCCGTTGAGCCGGTACTGCAGCGGCTTCACGTACCCTGCGACGCGGCGCGCGGGCAGCAGCGCGTGCAGCGCGAAGATCACGGCGTAGAGGGCGGGGACCTCGAGCGTCATTTCTTCTTCAGCGTCGCCGCGATGCTCTGGTCTTTGGCGCCTTCGAACGTGTCTTTGAACGGCTCGTAGCCTTCGAGCCTCAGCTCGAGCCGGGGGCGGCCCCGCCAGCGGTTGTCGGTCGCGAGCGGCGTCGTGCCGGCCACCTTCCCGTCGATGAGCACGGTCGCGCCCTCGGGGGTCGACGTGACGAGCAGCGAGTGCGCGCTCGAGGTCGGCAGGTTCACGGGCAGCCTGCGCTGCAGCGTCGGCACGAACATGAACGCGGCCGTCGCGCCGGCGGCGAGCACGAAGAGCGCCAGCACCGCGATGACGGCGGTGCGCGACCGCTTCGGGGGCGGCTCGTCGCGGTACGGAGCGGGTTCGCTCCAGGCGCCGCCGGGCCGCCTCGCGGGCCGCGCGAGCTCGAGCCCTTCGGCGCTCACCTCGGGCGGCTCGAACGCGGCGGCCGGCACCGGCCCGGGACGCTGGGGGCCCTTCTCGACGACGCGGCCGGTGGCGTCGAGCGCGGGGCGGTTCGTCAGCCACTCGCCCGAGTCGCGCGGCCGCGGCATGCGCGCGACCCGCTGCAGAAAGTCGGCGAGCGCGGGCTTCGCGGTCTCGACGGTCAGCTTCGAGTACGCGAAGAGCGCCTGGCGCAGCTCGCGCCCGTCGACGGGGAAGCGGTGCTCGAGGTTGGGGCTCAGCATGCGGGCGACGAGCGAGGCGAGCGGCTCGGGGCCGGGCCCGCCCACCAGGTCGAGCAGCGCCTGGCCGAGCTGGCCCTGATCGATCTTCGTGGTCTCGGTCTCGCGCGCGACGAGCCAGGCCGCGAGCTGGGGCGGCATGTGGGCTTCGTGTTCCTTGCAGGCCGCGATCGCCTCGTCGAGCGAGCTCATCCGAGTTGCCGCAAGGTGCTCCAGTTGAAGATGCCGGTGCGGTGAGCATCACCGAAGACGAAGGTGAGCGCGTAGTTCCCGACCGGAGAGACCTCGAGGATCTTCATGTCGTCGGCGACCTTGTTCGGGTCGAGCACGCGCTTGCCGGTGAACTCCTCGACGCACTCGGCGCACGGGCACTGCTGCCGCAGGTGCTGGGCCGAGAGGGTGGCGATGTGACCGTCGTCCCACGTGACGGTGAGCGAGCGCTGATCGGGCGCGACGGCGACGGTGACGGCGACGGGCGCCTTCTTCGCCGGCTTGATCGAATCCCAGAAGCTCACGGTTCTCCTTGTTCGGCTTGGCTGCTCATCAGGACATCGAACGGTGCTGCTGTTCGACGGCCACATTCGCGGTCGCTGCGCCTCACGGTTCCTCCACGATGGCGACGATCGCCGATGCGAGGCGCTCGGAGAAGGCCTCGATGAGCACCTGCTTGCGCGGCTCTTCGTCGGCGAGCAAGCCTTCTTCGTAGGTCATCTCGAGGCCGAACTGGCGCTTCAGCGGGCTGAACCCCGAGGCGTTGAACGCCGCGTCGGGCTGGGTCTTGTAACGAACGAGGCGCTGCTTCACGGTCGGAGCGTCGGTGAGGTAGCGCTCGAGGGTTCCGTACGCGCGCTCGGTCTCGGTGACCGGCCAGAAGTTGTAGATCTGCAGCGGCCAGAGCACGAGGCCGAACGCGAACGCCGTGTTCTTGAGCGGGCGGTCGGTCTCGACGAGCTGGTTGCTCTCGATGATGGTGCGCACCACGGTGACGTCGCCCTCGAGGGCGGCGAGCCCCGACGTCGACGACACGCGCCAGGCGGGCCGCAGGCGCTTCACGTGCTCGAGCACGAGGCGGTGCTCGGTAGCGAGCGAGGGGATCTGCGCGAGCAGCGGCTTCACGGTGCGCGTCACCTCGGTGACCTGGGTCGACGGCGACATCATCGAGCTGCGCATCGAGATGCCGGGGCCGGTCGAGAGGGGCGACAGCGGCGACAGCGGGCTCGTGGTGACGCGCTCGACCTCGGTCTGCCAGTCGGCGGTCTCGAAGAAGGGCTCGATGACGACGATGCGGGCGGCCGGGTCGCCGGGCGGGGTGACGATCGGGGGGCCGATGATCTTCGCCGTCGCGCAGGCGCTCGCGAGCAGCAGGGGTGACAACCTCAGCATCACACGGCCAGCTTGACCGACTCGGCGCTCGAGGTCCGCCTCTTTTCGATCACCTTGAGGAAGGCGTCGAGGATCGAGGGGTCGAGGTGCGTGCCGCGCAGCCTTTCCATCACGGCGAGGGCCTGGTCTTCGGGCAGCGCGCGCGAGTAGGGGCGAGTGGTGGTGCACGCGTCCCACGTGTCGGCGACCGAGACCACCCGCGCGATGAAGGGGATCTTCTCGCCCTTGAGGCCGTCGGGGTAGCCCGTGCCGTTCCACCACTCGTGGTGGCAGCGCACCGCCGCGCGGATCTCTTTCAAGAACGACACCGGCTGAATGATCGCGTCGCCGATGGTCGGGTGCTGCCGCATCACCTTCATCTCGTCGTCCGTGAGCGTGCTCTTCTTGAGGAGGATCGCCTCGACGATGCCGATCTTCCCGATGTCGTGGAGGATGCCCCCGTACCGCAGCTGCTTGAGCTCGCGCGGCGTCAGCTTGAGCTCGCGCCCGATCTCGACGGCCATCTCGGCGACGCGCTGGCTGTGGCCGCGCGTGTAGCTGTCTTTCGAGTCGATCGAGTTCGCGAGCGCGACCATCGTCTCGAGGTAGCCGGCCTCGACGTCTTCGTAGAGCCGCTGCGTCTCGTGGTCGTACGCCTCGATCTGCGCGGACATGTAGTTGAACGTTCGCGCGAGGTCGCCGAGCTCGGTCTCGCCGCCGACCTCGACCTGCACTCCGAACTTGCCGCGCGCGATGCTCATCGCCGCCTGGTCGAACTGGCGCAGCGGCCGCGCGACCCGCCGCGCGATGTAGACCGACAGCACCGCCGAGAGCAGCACGCCGACGAGGCCGGCGACGACGATCGGGCCGTTGTCGTTCGACGTCAGCGCCATCGCGACCACGAGCGTCGTCGGGAAGACGGCGGCGACGGCCACGCCAGCGACGATGAGCCAGTGGATCTTCACGGTGGCGCGCGAATGTTAACAGCAGCCAGCCGACCGTGCGCGACGTCGTGAGACAGCACGTGACCGGATTCGAGCGCGGGCCGCGTCGGCGGGTCGAGCCTACAGGCGCGAACCCACAGATTTTTTGAATGGAGCACAGAGTTTCTTCGAGTCACGTGACAGCTGTGTCGGGACGGGGCGTGGGCCGCGAGCTGCGACGTCGCCCAAGCGCTCGGCGCGTCTGAGGTAGCAGATCGTCCCCCATGCGCTGGGCACGGGTTTGCAATCACCCCCCGCCATCATGACCTCAATTCGCTCGGTGATTTTCGCGCTGATTTTCGCCGTCGGCTGTGGGCCCGTCGACGTTCAGCAGAGCTCGCAGGCGGCGAAGCTGCCCGCGTACCTCGTCGGCACGTACTCGCGCGGCACGCGCGTCGAGAACAACGTCTCGGTCGACGCGGAAGATCGCGCCATCCGCTTCACGGAAGACGGCCGGTACTTCTATCGGCAGAACCGCTCGTGGAGCGCCGTCGATTACCGCGTCGAGGTCACCGACCTCAGCGTGATCTTCGTCGAAGGCCCGCTCAAGGGCCAGATGCTCGCCCTGGCGTCGGTGAGCCCGAACTGCCGCATCGTGAAGGTCGACGGCGACACGCTCTACCGCGACGACGAGGTGCAGGGCTGCGCGATGAGCCGGCAGTCGGCGCTCAGCGCGCGCGACTGCGAGATCGTCGGCACGTGGACCCAGAGCACCCGCACCGGCGACCTCACCGACCTGCGCGAGGTCACCACCACCGTGCGCGTCGAGGCCGATCACTTCTTCGTTCGCTCGCGCTCGACGACCCGCTGCACGGGCCGCGACTGCCGCTACGACGAGGCCCGCCCCGAGGTCGGCGTGTGGGCCGACGCGCGCACCCTGGGCCTTGCGGGCTTCGTTCACGCCCCGCCGGCCGAGTGCTCTTCGATGACGCCGCGCCGCGACCTGACCCCGCTCACGCTCACCGAGGGCCGCGTCGCGCTGAGCGAGGTCGAGGTGCCGCAGGTCGAGGTGGCGCCGGAGCCGGGCGTCGAGCCGACCGCCTACGGCCGCTGCGCGTCGGACGCCCAGTGCCACGGCAGCTGCGGCCCCGCCGGCGTGTGCACCAGCGACTGCAAGTTCGACGTCGACTGCGCGAGCCCCGGCGGCGGCATGATCGCGAGCTGCATGGGCAACCGCTGCGTCGCCACGTGCAGCTCGGGGAACCGGTGCCCGAGCGGCACGGTGTGCAGCGACGGCCGGTGCCTCTGAGCCCGGTGAAGGTCGGGTCCTACAGCCGGCGGTGCTGCAGCGCGGGCAGCCCTCTTCTCAGCCGCGCCGTCAGCTCGCCGTCGACGGGCCCGAGCGCGAAGCCCTCGCCCTCCGAGGCGCGCGCGATGACGAGGCCCCACGGGTCGACGATCATCGCGTGCCCGTAGGTGCGGCGGTCTTTCGGGTGAACGCCCCACTGCGCGGGCGCGATGACGTGGCAGAGGTTCTCGATGGCGCGGGCGCGCAGGAGCACCTCCCAGTGATCTTTGCCCGTCATCAGCGTGAACGCCGCGGGCACGGTCAGCACCGTCGCGCCGGCCGACGAGCACGCGCGGTAGAGCTCGGGGAAGCGCAGGTCGTAGCAGACCGACAGGCCGACCTTGCCGATGGCGCAGTCGGCCACCACGGTCTGCTCGCCCGGCGCGACGGCGGCCGACTCGCGGTACGTCTGGCCGTCGCCGATCTCGACGTCGAACAGGTGCATCTTGCGGTACAGCGCGAGGCGCTGGCCGTCGGGGCCGAAGAGCGCCGACGTGTTGTACAGGCGGGCTCCGGGGGCGCCGGTCTCGAGCACGCTGCCGGCGAGCAGGGTCACCTTCGCCTCGCGCGCAAGCTCGCTCATCGTCTTCAGCGTCGGCCCGTCGAGGCCCTCGGCCGCGGTCTGGCGCTCGGGCTCGGGGCCCATCCACGAGAAGTTCTCGGGCAGGCCGACGAACGTCGCGCCCGCCTTCGCCGCGCGGCGAACCAGCGCCGAGGCCACCTCGAGGTTCTTCGCCTTGTCGGCGCCGGACGTCATCTGCACTGCAGCTGCGAGGGGAGTCATGGCTCGGGCTTACTACCGAGCTTCCGCACGAGCAGCCAGTGCCGCACGAAGAAGCCGGCGGCGACCGCGGCGCCGACGCCGACGGTGGGGCTCTGCCAGATGACGGCGGCGGCCGCTCCCCAGACGGCGGCGGCGCCGGCGAGCCAGGGCCGCTCGGTGAAGCGCTGCAGCGCCCCCAGGAGGATCATGGGGATGGCGGCGATGGAAAGGCCGAAGACGGCGCCGGGAAAGAGGGCCGCCGCGGTCGCGGCCGACATGCCGAGCACGGCGAGCGCGCTCAGCTTCGAGGCCCGGTCGAGGGCCCGTTCGGATTCGGTCATCGCCTTGCAGACCCCCGAGGCCCTGTGTTACCTGCCGGCACACATTTTTCGGAGTTGTTCGAAAAGTGGGCCGGCAGGGCCCATTTTTTTTGCCGTCGCAGTGTTCTTTGCCATCGCAGTGTTTTTTGCCATCTCAGTGTTTCTTGCCATCGCAAATGCCCACATGTCCGTCGACAAGCCCAACATCGAGCAGCGTACCTGGGAAATCGCCGGGCCGATCATCGCGGCCGAGGGGCTCGAGCTGATCGAGGTCGAGTACGTGCGGGAGCAGCCGGGGTGGATTCTGCGGCTCTACATCGACAAGCCGGGCGGGGGCGTGGGCCTCGAAGACTGCGGCAAGGCCTCCCACGCGGTCGAGACCGCGCTCGACGTCGAAGACTTCATTCCGCAGGAGTACCACCTCGAGGTGTCGAGCCCGGGCCTGTCGCGCCCGCTGCGCAAGCCGCAGCACTTCGAGCGGGTCATGGGGCAGCTCATCAAGGTCAAGACGTACGGGCCCTTGTTCGAGCCGCCCCGCAAGAACTTCACCGGCAAGCTGTCGGCCGTGACGGCCGAGAGCGTCACCGTCGACGTGGAGGGCGCCGGCCCCTTCACGATCGCCTTCAAGGACATCGCGAAGGCAAACCTGGAGTACCCACATACAGGCGCAACCAAGCGCTGAGGACACGATCATGACCCCCGCTCAAGCAACGCTCCGCCTCGATGACGTCATCACCCAGGTCGCCAAAGACAAGGGCATCGAGAAAGAAGTGCTCATCGCCACTCTGGAAGACGCGATGAAGACCGCAGCGAAGAAGCACTTCGGCCAGGAGCGCAACCTCGAGGCGAAGTTCAACCCCGACAAGGGCGTGGTCGAGATCAGCCAGGTCATCACGGTGGTCGACCAGAACACCGACCCGCTGAACATCGTGAACGAGCTGACCGTCGAAGAGGCGAAGAAGCGCGGCATGGACGTGGCGGCCGGCGACGAGCTCGCGTTCGAGATCTTCTACCGCGACGAAGACGCGGCCGAGGCGAAGGCGCAAGACGAGCAGTACGGCGACATCTTGGGGCTCAAGACCTTCCGCCGCGGGTTCGGCCGCATCGCCGCGCAGACCGCGAAGCAGGTGCTGCTGCAGCGCACGCGCGATGTCGAGCGCGAGAACGTCTTCAACGAGTACAAAGACCGCAAGAACGAGATCGTCACGGGCATCGCGCGCCGTGCCGAGCGCGGCAACATCATCGTCGACCTCGGCCGCGCCGAGGCGGTGCTGCCGGTTCGCGAGCAGGTGCCGCGCGAGACCTACCGCCCGGGCGACCGCGTGCAGGCGTACGTCATCGACGTGCTGCGCGAGGCGAAGGGGCCGCAGATCATTCTGTCGCGCGCCTCGGTCAACCTGCTGACCAAGCTCTTCGAGATGGAGGTGCCCGAGATCGCCGAAGGCATCGTCGTCATCGAGGCCGCGGCGCGTGAGCCCGGCCGCCGCGCCAAGATCGCGGTGTCGAGCCGCGACGGCGACGTCGACCCGGTCGGCGCGTGCGTCGGCATGAAGGGCAGCCGCGTGCAGGCGGTCGTGCAGGAGCTCCGCGGCGAGAAGATCGACATCGTGCCGTGGGACGAAGACCCGGCGCGGTTCGTGTGCAGCGCGCTCGCTCCGGCCGAGGTGGCCCGCGTCATCATCGACGAGGCGAACCACGCGATGGAGATCATCGTGCCCGACGACCAGCTGTCGCTCGCCATCGGCCGGCACGGCCAGAACGTGCGGCTCGCGGCCCAGCTGACGGGCTGGAAGCTCGACATCAACTCCGAGACGCGCGTGCGCGAGATGCGCGAGTTCGCGAACAAGTCGCTCGGCTCGCTGCCCGGCACGAACGAGATGCTGATCGAGACCTTGTACGCGCACGGCTTCCGCCAGGCGCGCGACATCGCCGACGCGAACCCCGAGGTGCTGGCGCAGATCCCGGGCCTCGACGCCGCGAAGATCCCCGCGATGCAGGAGGCCGCCGCGAAGCAGAAAGACTCCGACGCCGCCGAGCTCTACAAGATGGAGCAGGATCGCGAGGCCAAGCGGCTCGCCGAGGAGCGCCGCCACCCCGACGAGCTCACCCAGGACGAGCGCCTCGCCCGCGTGCGCGGCGTCGGCCCCCAGACCATCGAGCAGCTCAAGCGGGCCGGCTACGGCACCGTCGAAGACATCGCCAAAGAGATGGACATGGCGAAGCTCGGCGCGGTCGAAGGCGTGGGCATCAAGAAGGCGCGGCAGATCAAGAGCGCGGCCGACCACTACCTCCAGGAAGAAGGCCGGCGCCGGGCCGAGCTGGACGCCGAGAAGGCGGGGGCCGCGGCGGCTGCGCCGGCGTAGCTTTCGGTCAGCCGAAGCGCTAAGCACCGTCCCGCAAACGATGCAGACCCTCGCAACAAAGGTGCCCGAGGCCGTTCGGACTGTTTCGCTCGATGACGAGCCCGTTCGAACGTGCTTGGGCTGTGGACAGAAGCGACCGAAGTCGTCGCTCCGCCGACTGGTGCTCAACGAGCAGCACCAGCCGACGCTCGATCTCCCGCAATGCGCCCCTGGCAGGGGGGCGTATCTCTGCGGGCCAGGCTGTCTTTCGGCAGCCACTCGGCGGAAGGCGTTTCAGCGCGCTTTCCGCGGGAAGATGACTTCGCTGGAACCGACGAGCCTGGAGGCCGCCCTGCGCTGAAGTTTCCGAAGTTCGCAGCAGGGCCGTCTCGGTAGTCGAAAGAAAACAGACCTTTACCCACTCTACGTGCAGCAGGCGGGGGCCAAGCCATGTCCAAGAAACGTGTTCATGAAATCGCCAAGGATTTGAAAGACGCCGGCGTCGACCTCGACAACAAGGCGGTCGTCGATGAGCTCAAGGCGCTCGGTTACGACGTGAAGAGCCACAGCTCCTCGCTCGAAGACGACGAGGCGCGCGAGGCCGTGAAGCGGATCCTCGACAAGAAGAAGCCGAAGGCCGCTCCGGCGCCGGTCGCCGCGAAGGGCTTCGTGGTGCGCCGCAAGGTCGGCGGCGAGGCCGGCCCGGCGCCGGTCGCTGCGGCCGCGGCCGTGGCGGCTCCTCCTCCTCCGAGCGCGCCGCCGCCTTCGGCGCCGCCCCCCGAGGTCGCTGCGCCGCCCGTGCAGGCGCCGGCCGAGCCCGAAACGGCTCCGGTCGCCGAGGCGCCGCTGCCGCCGAAGAAGTCGGCGCCGCGGCCCCCGCGCTCGTCGCCTGCGGCGACGGTGACGTCGGCGGTGTCGTCGGTCGTCTCCGAGCCGGTCGCGGCTCCTCCGCCTCCTCCTCCCGCGGCGACGGCTGCTGCTGCGGCTGCGCCCCCGGCCGGGGCTGCGGTCGCGGCTCCCCCTGCGCGGGCTTCGGCGCCGCGGGCGGCGGCGGGCGCGACGGCGGTCGGTGCGCAGCGGCCTGCTCCGCGCCCCTCGGCCCCGCGGCCGGGTGGAGCCGTGGTGCGGCCGAACGCGCCGCCGACGCAGCTGCCGGGTGAGATTCGCCGGCCGACGGCGACGCAGGCGGTCGTGATTCAGCGCCCGCTGATTCCGGTGCGGCGCGTGACGCCGGCGTCGACGGCGCACAAGAACTTCCCCGCGGCGCCGGGCAAGAAGGCGATCGGCGAGGTGCGCACCTTCCAGGTCGTGCCCGATCACAGCGGGCGCGGCAAAGAGCTCGTCGACGTCACCAAGCGCAAAGAGAACGAGCGCCGGGGCGGCCGCAAGCCGACCGAGAAAGAGGGCGCGCAGGTCAGCCAGCAGGACATTCGAGATCTCATGTCGGGCCGCGTCGCGATCCCCATCCGCGGCAAGAAGAAGAAGCCCACCAAGAAGGGGCAGAAGACGCAGATCACCGAGATGGCCGAAGAGAAGAAGATCATCAAAGTGCAGGACGGCATCACGGTCAGCGAGCTGTCGCAGCGCATGGGCGTGAAGACGGGCGACATCATCAAGAAGCTGATGACCGGCGGCACGATGGCCACGGCGAACCAGACGATCGACCCCGACACGGCCGCCATCATCGCGACCGACTACGGGTGGAAGGTCGAGAAGGTCGGCTTCGAGGTCGAAGACTACCTGCCCGAGGTCACCGACAAGCCCGAAGACCTGAAGTCGCGCCCGCCGGTGGTGACGGTGATGGGCCACGTCGACCACGGCAAGACGTCGCTGCTCGACGCGATCCGCGAGGCGAACGTGGCGGCCGGCGAGGCCGGCGGCATCACGCAGCACATCGGCGCCTACTCGGTGTCGACGTCGCGCGGCGACATCACCTTCCTCGACACGCCGGGCCACGAGGCGTTCTCGGCGATGCGCAGCCGCGGCGCGAACCTCACCGACATCGTCGTGCTGGTGGTCGCGGCCGACGACGGCGTGATGCCCCAGACGAAAGAGGCCATCAAGCACGCGAAAGAGGCCGACGTGCCGATGGTGGTCGCGATCAACAAGATCGACAAAGAGGGCGCGAACATCGACCGCGTGCTGAAAGAGCTCGCCGACAACAACGTGCTCGTCGAGAAGTGGGGCGGCGACGTCATTTCGGTGCCGGTCTCGGCGCGCACCAAGCAGGGCATCGACGATCTGCTCGAGAACATCTCGCTGCAGGCCGAAGTGCTCGAGCTGCAGACGAACCCGAACAAGCCCGCGGTCGGCACCATCATCGAGGCGCGCCTCGAGAAGGGCCGGGGGCCGGTCGCGACCGTGCTCGTGCAAGAGGGCACGCTGAAGAAGGGCGACGCCGTCGTCACCGGCACCGACTTCGGTCGCGTGCGCATGATGATGAACGCGCGGGGCGAGCAGCTCGACGAGCTCTTGCCGGGCTACTCGGCCGAGGTCGTGGGCCTGGGCGGCGTGCCGCCCGCGGGCGACACCATCAACGTGGTGGAAGACGAGAAGGCCGCGCGCGAGATCGCGCAGCACCGCGCGCTGAAGGAGCGCCAGGCCGAGTCGGGCAAGACGTCGAGAGAGACGCTCGACTCGCTGCTCAACAAGATGCAGGCGTCGGATCAGAAGGAGCTCAAGGTCGTGCTCAAGGCCGACGTCTCGGGCTCGCTCGAGGCCGTGGCGACCGCGATGGAGAAGCTGTCGACCCGCAAGGTCAAGGTGACCATCGTGCAGAAGGGCGTCGGCATGATGACCGAGACCGACGTGAACACGGCGGCGGCGCTGAAGGCCGTGGTGGTCGGCTTCAACTCGCGGCCCGAGTCGGGCTCGGAGGCGGCGGCGAAGGTGCTCGAGGTCGAGCTGGTGACGTACTCGATCATCTACGAGCTGCTCGACGGCATCAAGCTCATGATGGAGAACCTGCTCGAGCCGATTCGCACCGAGAAGAAGCTCGGCCGCGCCGAGGTTCGGGCGCTGTACAACGTGCCGAAGCTGGGTGTGGTGGCGGGCTCGTCGGTGCTCGACGGCGTCATCAAGCGCACGGCGCACCTGCGGCTGTGGCGTGAGAACAAGCAGATCCACTCGGGCAAGGTGGCCTCGCTCAAGCGCTTCAAGGACGACGTGAAGGAAGTCGCCCAGGGCGTCGAGTGCGGCATCGGCATCGAGGGGTTCAGCGACATGAAGCCCGGCGACATCATCGAGGCGTTCGAGATCGAAGAGACGCGGCCCAGCCTGAACTAGCGGGTGCCCGTCGCCCGTTAGGAGGACACCATGTTCGTCGGGGTGGCTCGCGTGAGCCTCGAGATCCCTGCATCGTCGTCGCTGAAGGCGAAGCGGCAGGTCGTGCGCCGAGTGACCGATCGCGTGAAGGCGCGCTTCAACGCGGCCCTGGCCGAGGTCGACGAGAACGACGTGTGGCAGCGCGCGGTGCTGGCGATCGCGGTGGTGAGCAACGACAAGGCGCACTGCAACGAGCAGCTCGACAAGATCATTCACTTCATCGAAGAGATGTACGTGGCGCCGGTGATGGGCCGCGAGATCGAGATCCTCGGGTTCGGCGATCAGCTGTTCAGCGACGGCGAGGCGTTCATGGAGCTCGCGATTCCGCGCGGTGAGCGCACGCTGGCCGAGGCCGAGGGCATGGGCGCGTGGGAAGAGCGGCACGCGCGGCCGACGGCGCCGTCTCCGCCGCGTGAGAAGGCCGAGAAGGGCGAGAAGCCCGAGAAGGGGGGCAAGGCGGCGTCGCGGCTGTCGCTCGCCGAGGCCCGCGCTCGCGCCAAGGCGCTGCGCAACAAGAGGGAGTGGGAGCGGTGAGCACCCGAACCGAGCGCGTCGCTCAAGAGATTCAAGCGGCGGTCGCCGACATTCTGACCCGCGGGCTGATTCGCGACCCGCGCGTCGGCTACATCACGGTGACCGGGGTGAAGATGTCGCCCGACCTGCGCGTGGCGAAGGTCTTCTACTCGATGATCGCCGACGAGAAGCAGCGCGCCGAGACCCAGAAGGGGCTCGACGCGGCGAAGCCGTTCGTTCGGCGCGAGGTGACGTCGCGCGTGAAGCTGCGCGTCTCGCCCGAGATCTTCTTCGCGTGGGACGGCTCGCTCGAAGAGGGCGACAAGATCGAGCGGCTGCTCAAGCAGGTGAAGGAAAAAGAAGGCTGGTGAGGTGAGGTGAGTCTGGCCGGCGGCGTAGGAACCGGCGTCGTCGTGGTCGACAAGCCTCGCGGCCTGACCTCGCACGACGTCGTTCATCGCGTGCGCGGCAAGGGCAAGGGCGGTCACACCGGCACGCTCGACCCGATGGCGACCGGCGTGCTGCCCGTCTGCCTCGGCGAGGCGACGAAGCTCGCCCAGCTCCTGTCGTCGGACGAGAAGGCCTACGAGGCCACCGTCACGTTCGGCTCGGCGACCGACACGCTCGACGCCGAGGGCAAGGTGACCGCGACCGGGCCCGTCGTGCCGTTCGACGCGGCCGTGCTCGCGAAGTTCCGCGGCACGTACCTGCAGACGCCGCCGATGTACTCGGCCGTGAAGGTCGGCGGGCGCAAGCTGTACGAGGCCGCCCGCGCCGGCGAGGAGCTCGAGCGCGAGCCTCGCGAGGTGACCGTCACGCGGCTCGACGCCCTCGAGGTCGGCGCCGGGTTCGTTCGGCTCGCCGTCGAGTGCTCGAAGGGGTTCTACGTGCGCGTGCTCGCCGAGCAGGTCGCCCAGGCGCTCGGCACCGTCGGCCACCTCTCGGCCCTGCGCCGCACCCGCGCCGGGCCGTTCACGCTCGCCCAGGCGGTCTCGATGGAGGACGCGGCCGCCGGCAAGGGCCTCATGAGCCTCGAGGCCGCCGTCGCCCACCTGCCTGCCGTGCGCGTCGGCGCCGATGACGTGCGCAAGGTGCTGTCGGGCGGGCGCGTGGAAGCCGGCGCGGCGGCCGGGCCCCTGTGCGTGCTCGGCCCCGATGGCAGGCTGCTCGCGATCGCCGACGTCGAGGGCGGCCTGCTCAAGTACCGGCGCGTGATGGCGTCGTGACGTGATGCAGCGCTGTCAGAGACTCCGGGGCGACGACCGCACGCTCCTTCCCTGAGCGACGGCCAGCGGCGAGACGGCCTGCTCAAGTACCGCCGCGTGATGGCGTCGTGAGCCGAGTGAGCGCCGCCAGAGACTCCGGCGCGACGACCGCACGCTCCTTCCCTGAGCGACGGCCAGCGGCGAGACAGGCGGCTCGTCGCGCGCAGAGCCGAGCGCGGCTCGGCGCAGCCGAACGGACCTTCATTCTGTCAGCCTCCAACCGGTTCTGACCGGGTACAGGCTGACAGAAGCTTCAACGTGCCGGCGCGCGCACGTCGCAGCCGAACGGACCTTCATTCTGTCAGCCTCCAACCGGTTCTGACCGGGTACAGGCTGACAGAAGCTTCAACGTGCCGGCGCGCGCACGTCGCAGCGGCCGAAGGTCTCACTTCTTCTTGCGCGTCTTCGTCGCCGCCACGTTCTTCTGCACCGGCGGCTCGGGCTCGTCTCGCAGGCTCGGCGCGACCCGGCTCGGCGGGGGCGGCGCGTACCGATCGGGGTCGTACTCCGAGCGCCGGTTCTTCCACTCCTCTTCGAACTTGTTCATCACGTACTGGCGATGAATCGCGTTGATCCCCATCATGAGCGCGATCGACACGACGCCGGCCGCGATCGCTCCGCCGACGATCGGCGCCTCGTTCACGAAGCGCTCTTCCTGCTTCGGCCAGTTGCCCGTCAGCGTGCCGTAGACGTACGCGTTCGCGCCCATGCCGACCGCGATGATCAGCACGTAGCCCGCGAGCGCGAAGATCATGCCGAAGAAGCCGTGCAGCAGGCCGCCCAGGTACGTCACCAGCATCACGACGCCCGTCGCCGAGAAGTTCGTGAGGAACATGCCGAAGAACAGCGTCACCTTCTTGCCCGAGGTCAGCTCGTTGCTCCGCGTCAGCGCCTCCGACGGGTTCAGGCCCTGATCGATCACCAGCAGCGGGGCGAGGCTCCACGTCAGCGCGATGACGACGCCCGGCACGCCCACGAACACGAAGCCGACCAGCACGCCGATCGACACGAACGCGATCACCAGGAAGAACTCACCCATGCGCTCGCGGTACTTCGCGTTGAAGATCTCCGTCGGCTTGATCGCCTCCCCGCGGCTCATCGCCGACACCAGGCCGAGCAGCCCGATCGTCGTGCCCACGTTCAGGTACGGGATCCACAGCGTCACCGCCCACAGCGCGACCGCTCCGAGAAGCGCCGTCGCGTTCTTCAGCCCCGTCATCAGGCCGTTTCGGATGATGCCGCCTACCGTGAGGTCTTGGGTCATGGGGCCGCGACCCGTGACCGCTCCGGCGTGTGCAACAAAAGATCCGACTGGCGGTTCCGGTCGCAAAACCTGGCGCGCGCGGTCACTTCTGACGCAGCGCGCTGACGACTGCGAGCAGCGCCACCGCCAGCAGCTCGAGCTTCACCCCGGTCGAGGCCGGCGACAGATCGCCGACGGCGATCATCGGCTGCAGGTCCCCGCTCTCTGCGTACGCCTGATGGAGGAGCCAGCCGTGCGCCGCGAAACCCAACAGCAGCGCGGCGAGCGGCACGCCGAGGCAGACGGCGGTGAACGACACGCTCGGGGCGGCCCCGTGCCGCAACCTCCACACGAGCGCGACGCACCACCCGAGCAGCGGCGGAGTCGCGCAGGCCGCGATGAACCCGAGCTGCGCGCGCAGCAGGGCCCCGGGGTCGGGCAGCACCACCTGAACGCGCGGCGCGACGCCGGAGAACGCGACGGCCGCACCGGCCAGCCCGAGGGCCCCACAGGCCAAAAGCGCGAGCAGGGAGTCCTGCGGAAGCCTGTGAAAACGGCCGGCCACGAGGCCCCCGAGTGCGCAGAGATCTGCACATGGATCAAGGTCTTCGAGGCCGGCAACCGAACGGACATGAACGCTCGAACGAACCGCCTGCTGCTCGCCGCCGCCGTCCTCTTCGCCACGCTGACCGGCTGTGTCCGCGTCGAGATGCCGGACCACATGGTCTCTGATGCCGTCGACGCGGGGAAAGATCTCTACCGTTCGGTCGAGCGTGCCTTCACCAAGGACCCGAAGATCGACGAGGTCGAGAGCAACTCGAACGGCTCCGAGTTCCGCCTCGCGAAGAGCGGCAGCGCCGACGTCTCGGTCGGCGAGCTCAAGCGCTCGTGCATGGACACGCTGCTCGCCGGCACCCGCGAGAAGGTCGGCCGCGACGACTTCGAGTACAAGATCATCGACAACCGCGTCGAGGCGAAGGACTCCGGCGTCTTCGTGGTGTGCCAGATCGCCGTCGCCCGCCCGAAGGCCGTCGCCGCGAAGCCGGCCGAGGGCTAGCGCCGAGTTGTGGTAGCGCAGCAGCCATGTGCCTCGCGCTGCTGCTCACGGTTCTGACCGCCGCCGACTTCGACGTCGTCATCTCGAACGGCCGCGTGGTCGACGGCACCGGCGCTCCGTGGTTTCGCGCCGACGTCGGCATCAAGGGCGACCGCATCGCCGCGCTCGGCGACCTGAGCCTGAAGAGCGCGAAGCGGCGCGTCGACGCCGGCGGCAAGATGGTCGCTCCCGGCTTCATCGACCTGCTCGGCCAGTCGGAGCTGTACGTGCTCGTCGACAACCGCGTCGAGTCGAAGATTCGCCAGGGCATCACCACCGAGCTGAGCGGCGAGGGCCTCGGCGTCGCGCCCATCGACGCGAAGCTCATCGACGAGCAGCGCGACTGGCTCGCCGCCAAGAAGCTCACCATCGACTGGTCGGACCTCGACGGCTACTTCCGCCGCTTCGAGAAGAACAAGAGCACCATCAACCTCGGCCTCTTCGTCGGCGCCGCCAACGTGCGCGGCGTGGTGCTCGGCCTCGGCGACGTGCAGCCCACCGCCGAGCAGCTCGCCCGAATGGAGAAGCTCGTCGACACGGCGATGCAGCAGGGCGCGTTCGGCGTCTCGACCGCGCTCATCTACCCGCACGGCTCGTACGCGAAGACGCCCGAGCTCGTCGCGCTCGCCAAGGTCGCCGCGCGCCACGGCGGCCTCTACGCGACCCACCTGCGCGGCGAAGACGAGCGCTTCCCCCAGGCCGTCGCCGAGGCCGTGCAGATCGGCCGCGAGGCCGGGCTGCCCGTCGAGATCTGGCACCTCAAGGTCGCCGAGAAGAAGAACTGGGGCCGCATGAAGGAGCTCGTCGCCCTCATCGACGACGCCCGCGCGAAGGGGGTCGACGTCAGCGCAGACGTCTACCCGTACACGGCCGCGCAGAACTCGCTCTCGGCGAGCGTGCCCGAGTGGGCGCAGGCCGGCGGCGTCGACGCGATGATCGCCCGCTTCAAAGACCCCGCTCTGCGCGCGCGCATCGTGAAAGAGCTGAACGAGACCGGCGCGCTCGCCCGCGAGACGCCCGAGGGCATTCTGCTGGTGAACTTCGTGAACCCCGCGCTCAAGGCCTACGTTGGCCAGCGCCTGAGCGAGGCCGCGAAGGCGATGAACCGGCCCCCGGCCGAGGCGCTGCTCGATCTCGTCGAGCAAGATCGCGCTCAGACCACCGTGGTCCGCTTCTGGATGAGCGACGACGACGTGAAGCTCGCGCTGCAGCAGCCGTGGGCGTCGTTCTGCACCGACGCTCCGGGGCAGGCGCTCGACGGGCCGTTCGCGGGCGAGAAGATTCACCCGCGCGCCTTCGGCGGAGCCGCCCGGCTGCTCGGCTACTGGGCGCGCCAGCAGCACGTCTTCCCCATCGAAGAGGCGGTGCGCCACATGACGTCGCTGCCCGCGCGCCGCATGCGGCTCACCGATCGCGGGCTGCTCAAGCCGGGCATGGCCGCCGACGTCGTCGTGTTCGACCCCGACACCGTGATCGACACCGCGACCTACGAGCAGCCGCTGCAGTACTCGACCGGCATCGACACCGTGCTCGTCAACGGGAAGCTGGTGCTCGATGCGGGGAAGCTGACCGCCGAACGGCCGGGTCGCGCGCTGCGCCGGCCGAGGTGATCAGGGCCTGCGGCACACGCCCGAGCACGACCAGCCCTCGGGGCACTGGCTCGCGCTGCTGCATGAGCTCGTGCAGTACGGCGCGGCGTACTGCAGCCCGCACGTGAGGCCGGTGCGGCAGTCCCGGGCTTCGACGCACGCCTCGCCCCAGTCACCCTTGGCGTCGTCGCCGGCGCAGGCGCGCAAGAGCGTGGCGAGCACGATGAACACCGAGGCGACGAGCAGCATGAAGCGGCGAATGGCGCGGGGGAGCATCAAAGCGCCAACAGTACAGCACGCTCGTTACTCCGGACGGAAGCGGAGCAGCCGCCCGTGGAGCTCCTGCGTCAGCAAAAACAGGAACTGGGCGCGCCCGAACGCGATCGCGTCGCCTCCGCGCAGGGTCGCGTGGCTGCCGAGCTTGAGGCCGTTCAGGTAGGTGCCGTTCGAGGAGCCGAGCTCCTGCAACATGGCGCGCTCGCCGTCCCACGCGATGGCCGCGTGCCGCCCCGAGATGGCCGGGTCGTGCAGCACGAGGTCGCAGTCGGGGCTGCGGCCGATGGTGAGGCGCAGGGTGCCGTCGTGCTCGGCCGGCGGCAGGGTGGCGACGAGGAGGTCCTCGAAGTCGACGGGCGGCGGCGGGCCCTTCACCGAGGCGGGCGGGAGCGCGGCGGTGCGGTGAAACCACGAGGCCTGGCCCTGCTCCTTCGACTCGGGTCGGGGCCGCTGCATCAGCACGAAGGGGCCCAGCTGGGTGACGAAGGCCTCGGGGCGAAGGCGCCGGGCGACCCCTGCAAGCTCGCGGATTCGAAGCACGGTGCTTCAAGACACGCCCCACGGCTAGACTGGATCGCTGTTGAACATCACCGTCGTCATTCCGCGTCCGCTGCAGCCGGCCTGTGAGGGCCGATCGAAGATCGAGCTGGGCGTGCCGCCCTCGTCGAGCGTGGGGGACGTCGTGCAGACGCTGATGGCGCTGTACCCGGGCCTGCGCGCGTTCGTGGCGAACGAGAAGCGCCCGATGAAGCAGCACTTCAACGTGCTGCAGCGGGGGCACGTGCTGTACCTGTTCGCCTCGACGGCGTCGAACACCGCCGCCAGCTAGATCCAGCTAGATCCTCGGGCCCGCCCGCCCGTTGAAGAGCCACCATGCAGATCAAGGTGGCGTCACCCTGCAAGCGCGACTGGTCGAAGATGAGCGGCGACGACCGCGTGCGCGCGTGCGCAGACTGTAAGCTCAACGTCTACAACCTCTCGGCGATGAGCCAGGCCGAGGCCGAGGCGCTGGTGCGAGAGCGTGAGGGCCGGCTGTGCGTGCGCTTCTTCATGCGCCCCGACGGCACGGTGCTGACGCGCGACTGCCCGGTGGGCGTCTCGCGGGTTCGCCGCACGTACGCGGCGTCGCTGGCCGCGGTGGCGGCGCTGTTGACGGCGCCCTTTCTCACGGGCTCCGAGAGCTGCCGGATCGCGAAGGGCGGAGACGGCAGCTTCACCGACGACGTGCGGGCGATGGTCTACCAGCTGAAGGTGAAGCTCGGCATCGTGCCGGCCCCGATCGAGGTGATGGGAGACGTGGCGCCATGAAGTTCTCGATCGCATCACCGTGCAAGCGCGACTGGTCGAAGATGACCGGCGACGAGCGCGTACGCTTCTGCGGCGACTGCAAGATGAACGTCTACAACCTGTCGGCGATGAGCCAGGCCGAGGTGCTCGCGCTCGTGAAGGAGCGCGAGGGCAGGTCTGCGCCCGCTTCTACACGCGGCCCGACGGCACGGTGCTGACGCGCGACTGCTCGGTCGGCGTCGCGCGCAAGCGCAAGACGTACGCGGTCTCGTTCGCGGCGATCGCGGCGCTGATCGCGGCGCCGTTCGTGACGGCCGACGACAGCTGCAGCATCGCGAAGGGCGGCGACGGCAGCTTCACCGACGACGTGCGCGCGTGGGTGTACCAGGTGAAGCTGCGCTTCGGGCTCGCGAAGCCGCCGATGGTGATGGGCAAGATCTCGGCGCTGCCGCCGCCGTCTTCCGGCCCTTGACGTGCGCCCGGCTGCCACAGGCGTGTAGGCGCCCGGTAGCTTGAATCGCACCGGGCTTGCCCCTAGCTTGCGCGCGAATCCATGGCCGAGTCTGACCCCAGGGAGTCCGACCCCAGAGACCGCGAGCCGGGGGGCTTCACGGGCGAGCAGAGGCTGCCTCCGGCGGCGTCGCTCGACGCGTTCGCGACCCGGCTGGCCGGCTCGTCGCTCTGGGCGAACCGGCTGGTGTACGGGACCCTGCTCATCGGGGTCTCGGTGGGCTCGGCGTTTCTCGCGTCACCGGGGCTCACCAGCCAGAAGATCCCCGAGCTGACGGTGCACCACGTCGGCAAGCCGTTTCGCGCGGCGTCGCTCGCCGGCTTCAAGGCCGGTCGAGACTACGAGGTTCGCGACGAGGCGCGCACGCAGACCGCGAAAGACGAGGCCCGCGCGCGGGTGAAGCCGGTGTTCGACTACGACCCGTCGGTCGAGTCGACGGTCGGCCGGGCGCTCGACGACGCGTTCGGCGGCATGCAAGAGGTCGTCGAAGAGTTCCAGCTCGACCACTACCTCAAGAGCGAGGGCAAGAGCGGGGACGAGGCGGCCAACGCGAAGAAGCGCGGCCCCGAGACGAAGGAAGAGGGGCTCGAGCTGACCGCTCGGCTGCGCGACGCCCGCAAGCGCTTCGAGTCGCTGGCCTACCCGACCGACACCGAAGACTTCGAGGCGCTGGTGACGAACCGGTTCTCGCCCGAGGCGCTGAAGGCGGCGCACGCGCTGCTCGAGGTCGCGTACCGCTCGAAGCTCGTGACCTCGCGTGACGAGCTGTCGCGCGTCGACTCGAGCGGCATCACGGTGCGCATTCTCGGCGGCATGAGCGAAGACGCGCTCGACACGCGGTCGGCGGGCTCCGAGCAGCGCAGCAGCCCGCCGGTGGTCGACCTGCACGAGGCGGCCGACGCGCTCGACCGCTACGCCGGAGTGCCGGGCAACCTGCTGCCTGACGCGCCGGCCTCGCTGCGGCGGGCGGTGCTGCGGCTCGTGAAGCGGCAGCTGCGCGCGAACCTCACCATCAACCTCGCCGAGACCGAGCTGCGCCGGAGGACCGCGTACGAGTCGGCCAAGCCGGTCGACATCGTGATCAAGAAGGGCCAGAAGGTGATCGGCGACGGCGAGCTGGTCACCGCCACGCACCTGCTCGTGGTTCAGAAGATGCGCGAGCAGACCGACGGGCTCGACCTCTTGCAGCTGCAGATCGGCGGTGCGGGCGTCGTCGCGGTGGTGTGCGTCGCGGTCTGGCTGTTTCTGCGAGCGGTGCGGCGCTTCAGGCCGACGCGCAAAGACGCGCTGTTCGTCGGCATGTCGCTGATCGGCCTGCTCGGCCTGCTGCACCTGTGGGTCACGATCGCCGACGCGGTGCACGACCGCTACGAGCAGATGCCCATCGAGGCGCTGTACTACTGCTTCCCGGTCGCGGCGGGCGCGATGCTCGTTCGCTTCGTGCTCGCCGAAGAGCTCGCGCTGTTCTTCGCGATCGTCTTCTCGTGCTTGTGCGGAGTCTTGATCGGTAACTCGCTGTCGTTTGCGTTGTTCACGCTGGTGACATCGCTGGTGGCCTCCGATCGCATCGCGAGGGCGAAAGACCGCGGCGGCATCTTCCGTGCCGGCGCGTGGACGGGCACCGCGGGCGCCGGGCTCGTCGTGTTCCTCGGCCTCGCCGAGGGGCGGGTGATGACGGACACGCTGATCGGCGCGCTGTTCGCGCTGGGTGCGGGGGCGTTCGTGGTGCCGATGCTGGTGATGGCGCTGACGCCGCTGACCGAGGTGGCGTTCGGTTACGCGTCGGACATCAAGCTGCTCGAGCTCGCGAACCTGAACCACCCGGCGCTGAAGGAGCTGATCGTTCAGGCGCCGGGCACGTACCACCACAGCATCATCATGGGCTCGCTGGTCGAGGCGGCGGCCGAGGCGATCGGCGCGAACCCGCTGCTCGCGCGGAGCTGCGCCTACTACCACGACATCGGAAAGGGCCGGAACCCGGTCTACTTCGGTGAGAACCAGAAGGGCGAGAACCGGCATGACCAGCTCGCTCCGGCGATGAGCGCGGTCATCATCAAGCGGCACGTCACCGAGGGCATCGAGATGGCGCGGCAGTACAAGCTGCCGCGACGGGTGGCGGCCGCGATACCCGAGCACCACGGCACGCGTCTCGTCGGGTTCTTCTTCCACAAGGCGAAGAAGGAGCAGGAGGGCAAAGAGAGCCCCATGCCGATCGACGAGACCGTGTACCGGTACGCGGGGCCCAAGCCGCAGTCGCGCGAGACGGCGCTGGTGATGATCGCCGACGCGGTCGAGGCGGCGAGCCGCTCGATGGCCGAGCCGACGACGGTGAACCTGCACGTGCTGGTCCAGAAGCTCATCACGATGATCTTCAGCGAAGGCCAGCTCGACGAGTGCGACCTGACGCTGAAGGACCTGAACGTGATCACGACCTCGTTCGTGCGCACGCTCGAGGGCATCTACCACGCGCGGCCGTCGTACCCGGCGGCGGCGATCGGCTCGCCGATCAAGCCTGCGCTGACGCTGGCTCCGCCGGCGAAGAAGGCCAGCAGCTGAAGCGCGGCGGGCGGCGGCCGGTGAACCGGGTGCTGGGCGCGAGCTTTGTGCGCGGCGGCGAGGGCGAGCTGCCGCGGTTGAGGCGCGTGGCGGCGAAGTTCATGCGCGCGCTGAAGCTCGAGGGCGCCGAGCTGTCGCTCTCGCTGGTGACCGATCGCCAGATCCGCAAGCTGAACCGCGAGTGGCGCGGAAAAGACGAGGCGACCGACGTGCTGTCGTTTCCGATCGGTGAAGGCGCCTCGGGAAAGGCGGGGCTGCTGCTGGGAGATGTCGTCATCTCGCTGCAGACCGCGAGGCGTGTGGCGAAAGAACGCGGTGTCGCGGCGCGAACCGAGCTGAATCTGTATCTGGCCCACGGGCTGCTTCACCTGTTGGGGCACGACCACCACCAGCCTGCCGAGCGTAAGCGCATGGCGAGAGCCGAGGCGCACCTGCTGGGAACGCGCGGGATGCTCACCCTGGGGTAACGCTGCAGCGCAGGCACGCGGCTTGGATTCAACGAGCCGCATGACGTCGACTTTGGACCAGCTTGCACCGGGCTTCACAGCGAAGCTCAATCTGATCACGGACCTCCTCATCATTCTCGCCGCGATGCTGGCGGCGGGCTTCGGCCCCTTCGAGATCGTCGTGCTGTCAGCCGTGGCGTTGTGGCTGATTCTCGGCATCACGCTGCGGCACTACGACGCCTGGGCGTACGGCCGCACGGCCGCGTTCGACGCCGGCATGGTGTCGATCATGATGATGGCGGTGCTCACCGGCATGATCGTGCTCGTGCGCGTGATGCCGGGTGCGCCGGCGATGACCGATGTCTCGGTGGTGCCGCTCGCGTGCTGGCCGCTGCTCGTGGTGCTGCGGCTCGCGGTGTTCAGGACCATCTCGCGGCAAGAGGCTCCGCTCGACGAGGTCATCATTCTCGGCACGGGCTCGCTCGCGCGGAAGACCGCCGACGACCTGCGCGGCAGCGGCAAGCGCACGGTGCTCGGCCACCTGCGCTTCTCGGACGAGAAGGGCACCGTCGAGCCGCTGCTCGGCAACGTGCACGATCTCGAGAAGATCTTCCGGTCGACGCCGGTCGATGAGGTGATCATTGCGGGCCAGCCGATGAAGCAGGGCGCCGAGATGCAGGCCGCGATTCGGCTCTGCGAGCGCTTCGGCGTGCCGTTCGCGCTACCGCTGTCGGGCTTCCGGTTCGATCGGGCGAGGCCGCTGGGCGGGCGCGCCGTCTCGGACGGGTACCTGCACTACCTGAACATCGACCACAAGCGGCACCAGCGCGCGGTGAAGCGGCTGTTCGACATCGTGGCGTCGGGCGCGGCGCTGGTGGTGCTGTCGCCGATGCTCTTCCTGGTCGCGGCGATCATCAAGCTCACGAGCCGGGGGCCGGTGTTCTTCAAGCAGACGCGGAGCGGCCTGCACGGCCGGCCGTTCTCGATGCTGAAGTTCCGCTCGATGGTGGTCGACGCCGAGAAGATCCGCGAGGCGCTGGCGACGAAGAACGAGATGAGCGGCCCCGTGTTCAAGATGAAGAACGACCCGCGCATCACGGCGATCGGCCGCTTCATCCGCAAGTACTCGATCGACGAGCTGCCGCAGCTCATCAACGTGCTGAACGGCGACATGAGCATCGTGGGCCCGCGCCCGCCGCTGCCGTCGGAGGTCGCGAAGTACGAGTCGTGGCAGCGCCGGCGCCTGTCGGTGCGCCCGGGCCTGACGTGCATCTGGCAGGTGTCGGGCCGCAACCAGATCTCGTTCGAGGAGTGGATGAACCTCGACATGCAGTACATCGACCGGTGGTCGCTGAGCGAAGACCTCACGCTCATCTTGAAGACCGTGCCGGTCGTGTTGACTGGCCGCGGCGCCAGCTAGTACAGCCGGCGGCGTGACGGCGCAGCAGACGGTCCAGCTGGCAAACACAGGGTCCCACCCCAAGGCCCTGAAGTGGCTCTTCCTCACCGAGATGTGGGAGCGCTTCAGCTACTACCTGATGATCGGGATCCTGAATCTGTACCTCGTGGACTCCCAGAAGGGCGGCATGGGCTGGGACGAGGGCAAGGCCGCGGGGGTCGTCGGCACGTACATCGCGCTCGTCTACCTGACGCCGTTCATCGGCGGGCTCATCGCAGACCGGCTGCTGGGGTGCCGCCGCACCGTCATCATCGGCGGCGCGATCATGGCGCTCGGGCACCTGCTGATGGCGATACCGTCCGAGGGGGCGCTGTACGCGGCGCTCGGGTGCCTCATCATCGGCAACGGGTGCTTCAAGCCGAACATCTCGACGCTGGTCGGCAATCTGTACGAGAAGGGCAGCCCGCTGCGCGACGGCGGGTACAACATCTTCTACATGGGCATCAACATCGGCGGGTTCATCTGCAACTTCGTCGCTGCGGTGGTGCGCAACATCTGGGGCTGGCACGCGGCGTTCGCGAGCGCGGGCATCGGCATGATGATCGGCCTGGTCATCTTCGTGCTGACGCAGAAGTCGTTCGCGCACGCCGACCCCGACCCGAGGTCGCGGCCGGCGGAGCAGCGCGAGAGCCTGCAGCCGCTGGCGCTGAGGTGCCTGGGGCCCGGCGTGGTGTTCGCGGCGATCGGGTACGCGCTCGCGAAGAACGGCATCATCCACATGGGCGCGGTGAACTGCGCCTTTCTGTTCGGCTGTGTTCCGGTCATCTACTTCTTCATCTGGGTCGAGCGCGGCCTGAAGGACCCGATCGAGAAGAGCCGCACGCGGGCGCTGCTGGTCATCTACGCGGTGGTGGTGACGTTCTGGGCGATCTTCCACCAGAACGCGACGGCGCTGAGCAACTGGGCGTCGGCGAGCACGCACCGGGTGCCGGCGTCGTACGTGAAGCCGCTGATCGACGTGGCGCCGAGCTTCGGCGAGCTCGCGCCGCCGGGCTACTACGCGAACGCGGGGCCCGAGACGGTTCGGCCCTCGCCCGAGCTGTTCCGGGTGGTGAGCGACGACGAGTACAAGCGGCTGCTCGAGGCGAAGGAGCTCGACGTGAAGTCGGGCGTGCCGACGCCGGTGACGCAGCAGATGTTCGACGAGATCTACGCGAAGGCGGGGCCCGAGCGGGCGGCCGATCACCCGCGGCTCGTGAACGCCGAGCTGTTCGAGTCGATCAACTCGGGGTGGATCATCATCATCACGCCGTTCTTCGTGGCGTTCTTCGCGCTGCTGCGCCGCCGGGGCAGAGAGCCGTCGACGTCGGCGAAGATCGGCATCGGCCTGTTCGTGACGGCGCTGTCGGCGATCGTGATGGTCGCGGCGGCGGCGCTGAACGGCAACGGCGCCGACAAGGCGAGCCCGTGGTGGCTGTTCGGCACGTACGGGGTCATCACGGTGGGCGAGCTGTGCCTGTCGCCGATGGGGCTGTCGCTCGTGAACCGCATGGCGCCGCGGCAGATCAGCGCGTTCATGATGGGCGGGTTCTTCTTGTCGATCTCGGTGGGGAACAAGCTCTCGGGCGTGGCGGGCGAGATGTACGCGACGATGCCCGACAAGCGGGTCTTCTTCGGAGCGAACGCGCTGGCGGTGTTCGTCTCGGGCTGTGTGATGTTCGCGCTGTTGCCGTGGTTGAAGAAGCAAATGGGAGAGGGGAAGGCGCAAGTGCCACTTGCGCCTGAACGTGATGCCGCTGCGGCGGCGTCACAAGGAGCTGCGTGAGCGGATCGGGGGCCAGCCTCAAGCCATTGCCGGTGGATCTCACCGAGCTGTGCATCGCGCTCGAGAACGAGGCGCGCGGCTTCGACTGGTATCTCGACACCGAGACCGGCGACACGGTGCTGGTGAACGCAGAGTACGAGCCGCACGAGTACGGCGGCCTGAAGGTCGAAGAGATCGAGGGCAACCCGCAGCGGTTCCGCCGGGTGCCGACCAGCGACGAGCGCATCGCGCTGGCCGACATGGAGGCCTTCGCGACCCAGCACCCCGACGAGCGGCTGAAGGAGTCGCTGATGCTGGCGCTCGAGGCTCCGCGGCCCGAGCGGCGGTTCCGCGCGGTGCTCGGCTGGCTGCCGCAGGAGCAGCACGCGTGGCACCAGTTCCGCCACGGCCGGCTCGAGGCGCGGGCGCGCGCGTGGCTCGAGCAATTGGGCCTGCAGCCCGAGTAGCGAGTCCGCGGTCCGTCGCTGGCGCGAGCGGTCCGAAACCCGAAGGTGACGTGCTTGGGCCGCCGGGTCGCATGACGCACGGGGCCTGCAACACACTGCGCGGGCATGTGGAGCCTGCTCCTGCTCGCGGCCGTGTCGAACCCGCACCCCGGCCTGACGCTCGTCACGCGCAACGGCTCGGCGATGGTGATCGCGAACCTCTGCGCGCCGGGCGTGAACGTGCGGGCGACGAAGTACGCCGAGCGGCAGGCGACGCCGCAGCAGTGGGGGCAGGCGGTGGGCGTGGCGGCGGCGATCAACGCCGACTTCTTCGACTTCCCGGGGTGGACGCTGGTGAACGGGCGCGCGCGCGGCGGGGGCGAAGACTGGCCGGCCGACAAGCAGTACTTCGAGTCGCGCAGCTACTGGAGCTTCGGGCTGTTCAATGCGGGGCTGGTCGAGAACGCGGCGCTGGCTCCGCCGGGGCTGCCGTGGTCGACCGACATCGTGGGCGGGCACAACGTGCTCATTCGCGGCGGGCAGTCGCTCGAGCCGCTGTTCGACGGCGACGCGGTGATCACGACCGCGCACCGGCGCACGGCGATCGGCATGTCGCGCGACAAGCGAACGCTGTTCCTCTACGCGAGCAACAACAGCCTGACCGGCACCGGCATCGTGGCCGAGCTGCGCGCGATGCAGGCCGAGGCCGGGGCGCCGGCGATCGACACGGCGACGAACATGGACGGCGGCGGCAGCTCGCAGCTGTACGTCGCGGGCCTCGGGCAGATCATCACGAGCGGCCGGCAGGTGAACAACCACCTGGGCGTGTTCGCGAGCGGCAGCGGGCCCTCGTACAACTGCAACAACCTGCCGCCGAAGGGCACGCTCGACGCGGTGGGCTGCGACGGCGTCTTCGGCTGGGGGCAGGACCCGAACGGGCCCGCCGCGCCGATCGACGTCTACGTGTCGTTCAACGGGGGCCCGTTCGACCCGGGAGCGTCGGGGCAGTTCGCGAAGGCGTCGGTGAAGCGCGACGATCTCTGCACGCCGCTGGGCAGCTGCGAGCACGCGTTCGCGATGACGGCGCCGCTGTCACAGCTCGACGGGCAGCCGCACCCGGTGCGGGCGTGGGCGATGGACTCGGAGGGCGGCACGAACACCGAGCTCGAGGGCAGCCCGAAGACGTTCACCTGCCTGCGCTCGGCGCCGGCGGGCGTGCTGCGCCACGTCACCGGGCCGCCGTCGCTCACGGCGTGGCAGTTCTCGATGTTCATGGACGTGCAGCCCGTCGCGAACCTCGACGGCCGGCAGCTCGCCGCGCCCTGGCCCGAGGCGCCGCAGCTGATCCAGCTCGAGGGGCAGCGCGAGGTGTGGCTGGTCGACGGAGCGTGGCGGCGGCACGTGCCGGACCCCGAGGCGGCGGCGCGGTGGCACCTCGATCTGTCGAAGGTGGTCAAGGTCGCCTCGAGCGCGCTGCCGGTCGGGCCTGCGCTCGCCGCGCGGCCGTGGCTGGTGCGCGAGGGGGGCGGCGGCATCTACGTCGTCGACGGTGCGCGGGAAGAGGCGGTGGGCGCTCGGCCGGTCGCGGCGCCGTCTTCGCCGGTCGGGCCTCAGGCGGCGGCCGGGCCGGGCGAGCCACGCGACGCAGACCCGGTCGCGGGCGGGTGCTCGGCCGCCGCGGGGCTGACGCCGCTGGTGCTGCTCACTTTGCTACGGGCCGGTATCGGTCGACGACGACGTACTGCCTCGCGATGACCGCGAGCACCACCGCCGCGAGCGCGGCGAACCCGGCCCAGAAGAAGAACAGGGTGGCGCCCTTGAACGTGAGCAGCGTCGACAGCCGCGCGACGGCGAGGTTGCCGATGGCGGTAGTGAGCAGCCAGAAGCTCATCAAGGTGCCCTTCATCTCGACGGGGGCCTGCGAGTAGGCGAACTCGAGCCCGCTCGGAGACACCATCACCTCGCTCAGCGTGAGCAGCACGTACGGCCCGAGCTGCCACAGGATGTTGAGCTTTGCGCCGCCGTCGATGGGCTGCTGCACGAGCCCCGCGGCGACCCACGAGGCGGCGGCGACGAACATGCCGAGGGTCATGCGGCGCAGCGGCGTCATCTCGAGGCCCGCGCGCTTCATCAGCGGGTAGACGACGAGCCCCATGAAGGGGATGAGGATCATGACGAGCGCCGGGTTGATGAGCTGCATCTGCTCGGGGATGAAGACGATCGGCACCTTCTGCCAGCCGGTGTACTTGGGGGCGACGAGCATCGACACGATGCGCCAGGCGAGCCCGAGAAAGGCGAGGAACGTGAGCTCGACGCCGAACCAGCGGCTGAGCCGCTCGGAGAAGAGGAAGACCGCGACGAAGGCGACGCACCAGGCGCCCAGCTCGAGGCGGTAGAGGTCGACGAGCAGCGTGGCGATGTGGCCGTCCATCGCGGTGGCCTGCAGCACCCACGTCGACGCCTTCTGATCGAAGAGCGCCCAGAAGAGCGGAATGGGCGCGAACACGACGAGCACCTTCAGCACTGCGCGGGTGCCCTCGACGGCCGCGGCGGGGTGCTTCGCCTCGGTGGCGGCCCAGGAGCCGGTCTTCAGTCGGGTCAGCAGCACGTCGGTGAAGCCGTCGGCCTTTCGGCCCGTGGGCGGCACGTGCACGTACTTCTTGCGGCCGAGCCAGTAGATGAACGTCGCGATGAACATCAAGACGCCGGGGATGCCGAAGGCGACGCGGGGGCCGAGCTCGGGGTCGTGGAGGATCTTGGGGATGAACGCGCTCGCGAAGAACGAGCCGAGGTTGATGCTCCAGTAGAAGGCCTGGAAGACGCGGCTCGCGAGGTGCTTGTTCTTGGCGCTGAACTGATCGCCGACCATCGCGCTGACGCACGGCTTGATGCCGCCCGAGCCGACCGCGATGAGCAAGAGGCCCATGTAGAAGCCCCACTTGTCGGCGACGAACGCGGCGAGAAACGCGTTGCCCACGCAGTAGACGAGCGAGAGCCAGAAGATGGTGCGGTACTTTCCCCAGAAGCGGTCGGCGATCCACCCTCCGAGGAGGGGGAAGAAGTAGACGCCGACGACGAAGTCGTGGAAGTGCGCCTTGGCGACGGCCTCGCGCGTGACCTTGTCGGCGATCTCGCCCTTGAGCAGCCAGTCGCGCAGGAACGTGACGAGGATGTTCCTCATCCCGTAGAAGCTGAAGCGCTCGCAGGCCTCGTTGCCGATGATGTACGGGATCTGCGCGGGCAGCTGTTGTTCCTGAGGCTGGGGCTGCGGCTCCGGGGCGGTCGGCTCGGCCATGAGGGGTCTCGCCTATACCCTGCCGCGCGCCATCGGCGCTTCTTTCTGCCTGGAGCCGTCGCAGGCTACTGGCGCTCGCGGCGGCCGCCCCCGCCGCGGGGGATGCCGTCGATGCCGCCGCGCTGCTCGCGGCGGAGCTGGTCGTACTGCTTCTGCTGCGCCTCATCGAGCTGGGCCTTGACGGTCTTGTCGGTGTCGCGCTGCAGGTCGCGCTGCTCGCGGAAGGCGTCGCGAAAGTCTTTCGTGCCGGCGCGCGCCTCGGCCATGAGGGCGTCGCGCCTCTGCTGCTCGGCGTCGAGGGCCTTGGTGAGGGTCTGCTCCTGCGCGTAGTCGAGGTGGGCGTCGGTGACGAACTTCTTCCACTGCTGCTTCTGCTCTTCGTTGCGCTGGGCGGTGCGGGCGAGGCGCTGCTCCATGCGGGCGCGGGCCTCCTCGGCCTGGATCTCGTGGAGCGTGTCCTTGAGGTAGGCCTTGCCGCCGGGGCTGCTCAGGGCCTCACCGGCGATCATGCCGTGCACCTCGTCGCGCAGGCGGGCGACCTCGGCCTGGAGCGCGGCGGGGACTCCGGCGTCGAGCGAGAGGTCGGCTGCGCCGACGGCGCCCGCGCGCTGGAGGCGGGACACGCGGTCGAACAGCTCGCGCTGGGTGTCTTCGACGTCGTCGAGCCGGCGCTGCAAGAGCTCGAGCTCTTCGGGCATGACGCCCGTCGTGGCAATCGGTGGAGGCGGCAGCGGGTCGGCGCGCGGCACCAGGGAGAGCGCCAGCGCGATGGTCGAGATGGCGAAGCACGCGATGAGCAGGGCCCGGTTCATGAGGGTTCAACGCTCGAGGAGCCGGAAAGTCCAAGGCGTCAGGTGCGTCGGCGGCGGGCAGCGGTGCGCTTCGGCTTCGCCTTCGCCTTCGCCTTCGCCGCGGGCTTCGGCTTGCTCTTGCCCTTGCTCTTGCCCTTGCTCTTGCCCTTCGCCTCGTTGAACGCGACGGCCGCGATCACGAGCTGCCGCAGGCCGTGCTCATTCACCGGGTCGCCCGCGAAGAACTTGATGGCGCGCCACTGGTTGCCCCCGAGCTCGGCGTTGAAGAGCTCGTCCATGCCGAGGCTCGCGCCGCTGTAGAACGTCACCTTCACCATCTCTTTGAAGGCGTTGCAGATGCAGAGGATGCCCTCGCGGCTCCAGGTGGGCGTGCCCATCCACTTCCACTCCTCGACGACGTCGGGCACGGTCTCGCGGATGATGCGCCGCACCTCGCCCATCGTCTCGCCGCGCCAGTCGCGGTGACGGGCGATCTCACGGTCGATGAGCTGAGAGGGGGTCATGGCCCCAACTTAGGCGACTGCGGAGCTGCGAGTATCGGCGCTCGACCGGAGGGCGCTCGTCAGCCGGCGACCCTGCGGCCGACGCGCGCGCGCCGCGACTTCTCGAGCACGTGCTTCAGGTACTTGCCCGTGTGGCTCTCTTTCACCTCGGCCACGTCTTCGGGCGTCCCCGCCGCGAGGATCTGACCTCCTGCCGCTCCGCCCTCGGGGCCGAGGTCGATCACCCAGTCGGCGCTCTTGATGACGTCGAGGTTGTGCTCGATGACGAGCACGGTGTTGCCCGCCTCGACGAGGCGCGTGAGCACCTTGAGCAGCTTCTTGATGTCGTCGAAGTGCAGGCCCGTCGTCGGCTCGTCGAGGATGTACAGCGTGCGCCCCGTGCCGACCTTCGCGAGCTCGCGCGACAGCTTGATGCGCTGGGCCTCGCCGCCCGACAGCGTGGGCGAGCTCTGACCCAGGCGAATGTACGAGAGCCCGACGTCGTCGAGCGTCTTCAAGATGCGCATGATGTCGCGGTGCACCTCGAAGACCTGCATCGCCTCGCGCACCGACAGGTCGAGGATCTCGGCGACGTTCTTGCCCTTGTAGCGGACGCGCAGCGTCGCGTCGTTGAACCGTTTGCCGCCGCAGACCTCGCACGGCACGTAGACGTCGGCGAGGAAGTGCATCTCGACCTGCTTGAGGCCGTCGCCCTCGCACGCCTCGCACCGGCCGCCCTTCACGTTGAAGCTGAAGCGGCCCGGGGTGTAGCCGTACGTGCGCGCCTCTTGCGTCTGCGCGAGGCACTCGCGAATCGGGTCGAACACCTTCGTGTACGTCGACGGGTTCGAGCGCGGCGTGCGCCCGATCGGCCGCTGGTCGATGTCGATCACCTTGTCGAGGTGCTCCATGCCGCGAATCGCCTTGTGCGCGCCGGGCACGTCGCGCGACGCGTTCAGGTGCCGCGTCAGAGCGGGGTAGAGGATCTCGTTCACCAGCGTCGACTTGCCGGCGCCGCTGACCCCGGTGACGGCCACGAAGAGCCCCAGGGGGATCTCGGCGGTCACGTTCTTCAGGTTGTTCGCCTTGGCGCCCTCGATGACGATCTTCGTCTTGCCGGGCTTGCGGCGCTCCTGCGGGACCTCGATCTCGTCGCGGCCGCTCAGGTAACGCCCGGTGAGGCTCTTCTCGTTGGCCATCACCTGCTGCGGAGTGCCCTCGGCGACGACGGCGCCGCCGAGCTCGCCGGCTCCGGGGCCGAAGTCGACGAGCCAGTCGGCCTCTTCCATCGTCTCTTCGTCGTGCTCGACGACGATGACGCTGTTGCCGAGATCGCGCAGCCGCTTCAGGGTGCCGAGCAGCCGCCCGTTGTCGCGCTGGTGGAGGCCGATGCTCGGCTCGTCGAGAATGTAGATGACGCCGGTGAGCTCGCTGCCCATCTGCGAGGCGAGGCGAATGCGCTGCGACTCGCCGCCGCTCAACGTCGAGGCCGTGCGGTCGAGCGTCAGGTAGTTGAGCCCGACGTTCTGCAGGAAGCCGAGGCGGGAGCGGATCTCTTTGAGCAGCTCGGCCGCGATCTTCGCGTCGGTCGGCGTGAGCGGCAGGGCGGCGAGGAAGTCGTGCGACTCCTGAATCGTCAGCTGCGACAGCTCGACGAGCGTCTTGCCGCCGACCTTCACCGAGCGCGACTCGGGCCGCAGGCGGGCGCCGCCGCACGTGGGGCACGGTTTGTCGCTGAAGAACTTCATGTAGTACTGCCGCATCGACTCCGAGGCGGTGCTCTTGAAGCTCCGCATCAACTTGTTGACGAGGCCTTCCCACTCCATGCGCCAGCGGTGGCCCTCGCCCCACTTCATCGTGAACTCTTTGCCCTCGGAGCCGTAGAGGATCAGGTCCTTCGCGCTCTTGGGCAGCTTCTCCCACGGGGTGTCGAGGTCGAACTTGAACGCGGCCGCGAGCTGGTCGACGAGGTCGGCCGTCCACCCTTCGCCGCGGGTCATGCCGGTCGCCCAGACCTCGACGGCGCCGTCGCGAATCGTGCGCGTCTTGTCGGGCACGATGAGGTCGGCGTCCATCTCGGGGCGGGTGCCGAGGCCGTTGCACTCCTGGCACATGCCGAGCGGGTTGTTGAACGAGAAGCTCGCCGGTGCCAGCTCGGGAAACGAGATGCCGCAGTGGGCGCACGCGTTGAGCTCGCTCATCACGCGATCGGCCGACTTCGCGCCGTGCTCGTCGGTGACGATGAGCACGCCCTTGCCCTCTTTGAGCGCGGTCTCGACCGAGTCGGTCAGGCGGGCCGTGATGTCGCCCTTCAGCACGAGGCGGTCGATGACGAGCTCGATGTCGTGCTTGCTCTTCTTGTCGAGCACGACCTTCTCTTCGATGCCGCGCACCTTGCCGTCGACGCGCGCGCGGGTGAAGCCGCGCTTCTGGGCCTCGGGCAGCACGTCTTTGTGCTCGCCCTTCTGGTTCACGATGATCGGAGCGAGCAGCTGCAGCTTCGACCCCGGCGTCATCTTCTCGATCTCGTCGACGATCTGCTGCGCGCTCTGCTTGCCGACCTTGCGGCCGCAGTTGTGGCAGTGCTGCACGCCGATGCTCGCGTAGAGCACGCGCAGGTAGTCGTGCACCTCGGTGACGGTGCCGACCGTCGAGCGCGGGTTGTTGCTGGCCGCCTTCTGCTCGATCGAGATCGTCGGCGAGAGGCCGCGCAGCGTGTCGTACTTCGGCTTCTCCATCTGGCCGAGGAACTGGCGCGCGTACGCCGAGAGCGACTCGACGTAGCGTCGCTGGCCCTCGGCGTAGAGGGTGTCGAAGGCGAGCGACGACTTGCCGCTGCCCGAAGGGCCGGTGAACACCACCAGCTTCTTCTTCGGGATCTCGATGGAGATGCCCTTGAGGTTGTGCTCGCGAGCTCCGCGCACGGAGATCGCGTCGGGTTCCGACATGCGTTGGAGGGTCATAGCTGGGGAGCGACGGGTGTATAGCCTGAACGCCCGTTCCGTGCAGCCATGAACGGGTGACGAGAGCCCTTAACCTGTCGCGCCCCAGCTCGCTCCCCTCTGATCAGCAGCCCTTCGGGTCGAGGCAGATGGGAATCGTGCGGATCACGCGGGCCTCCTGGGCCTGCAGAATGAGCGTGACCCAGTTGCCGACCAGCTTGCGGTTGAACTTCGGCGTCATCGACGTCGACAGAATCGGCGAGTTCGGGCCGGGCTTGCTGCCTTTGACCCAGTACGGCTTGTAGGTGATGGCGGGCTGCGTGCTGGGCTTCGGCGTCGGCTCGACGATGACCTCGGTCTCGTCGGCCGAGGGGAAGCCGCGGTCGTAGCCGACCGTCGGAGGCTCGGGCAGGTCGCGCGTGCCGCCGTACTTGAACTCGAGGTGCGTGCGGAGCGTCGCCGGCCGGGTCGGGTCACCGACGGTGAAGGCGCCCTCGTAGACGAAGTAGTAGTCGAGGCCCCCGAAGAGGCTGGGTGAGGGCTCGGCGTAGATCCACCCCTGGAGCGCCATCGGGTTCGACGCGAGATCGCTCATCTCGTGACCGTCGACGACGACCGTGTAGCTGAGCAGCTTGCCGGCGTTGATCTCGTACGAGTTGATCTGACCGGGGCGCGGCGGCACCAGGTAGGCCGGCCCTGCGAGCGCGTCGAACGGCCCCGAGTTCAGCAGGCGGAAGTCCGAGAAGATGTGGCCGTCGAACGAGAACGTCCCCGCGGCGCCCGTCGGGCTCACGAGGCTCAGCATGTCGAACGTCATGGGGCCCGGGTTGCGGAAGCCGTTCGGCATGAACAGCGAGATCGTGCCGCTCGCGAGCGGAAGCACGGCGCTCGTCTTGCCGTTGTCGACCGCCGCGCGCGAGCGCGCAGGCACGTAGCCCCACGCCGAGCTGTCGTAGCCCGAGGCCGCGAGCAGCGGGCCGGTCGCCGGCACCGCGCAGCGCCCGGCGAAGGCGGGCTCCGCGTGGAGGATCGGCACGTTCATGTCGGGGAAGCCCTCGACGCATTGGAGCGCGACGCCGCTCGCGATCGTCGCTTCGTGCTGGCAGGCCGCGTTGCACTCTGCCTCGGCCGAGCTGGTCGGAGGCACGCACGCCCACGAGTCGAACGTGCCGAGGCTGAAGCCCGAGCCGCAGCCGCCGCGCCCGAACGGGGGAATCGAGCATGCGCAGTAGAACGCCTCGCCGACCAGCGAGCGGGTGGGACAGCCGGTGAGCGCGAGCAGCGCGGGAAGAAGCAGCAGAAGGTGTCGTCGAAGCATGAGGCTCCTTTGGGGTTGGTGCGCGGCGCCTGTGCAGCGGGCGTGCCGCAGCGCTCTTCGAGTGGAGCTCGGCTCGCGCAGTAGCCGCCACGGCCACGCGAGGGCCTCGCGTGTGAACGGGCCGGCTTCAGCCGGCGGCGAAGTAGCGCTTCGGCGTGGTGCCGAGCTCGCGGCGGAACGCGCTCGGGCTCTCGGAGCCGACGTCGAGCGCGGCGGCGGTGACGCGCTGACCTTCGTCGAGCAGGCGCAGCGCTTCGATGAGGCGCGTGCGCTGGCGCCACCGGCCGAGCGGGCATGAGGTCGCGCACCCCGGGGATCACCCAGGCCGAGTGAGGCCGGGTACAGTGGCGGCTCGTGGCGATTCAATCGATTCCCGCCGTGGCAGACGTCGAGCAGATCGGAGGCGCGGGCCCGCCCTGCCTGCTGGTCGAGGTGCCGCACGGTGCGGACCAGCGCTCGCACTACGACGCGCTGCGCGCCCGAATGGTCGGCGCGCTGCCGGAAGATCTGCACGTCTTCTTCCACGTGAACACCGACGTGGGCGCGTGGGACTGGGGCCGCCGGGTCGCCGAGCGGGTGGTCGCGGGGCGGGGCTCGCGGAGCGCGCTGCTGATCCGCTGTCTGGTGCCGCGCACGTTCATCGACACGAACCGGCTCGAGACCGCGGGCGATGATCTCGCGAAGTCTGGGCTGACGGCAGGGGTCGCTCCGTACGTGAAGGACCCGCGCGACGTCGAGCTGCTGCTCGGGCTGCACCGCGCGTACGTGCGGCTGATCGACGAGGCGTACGCGGTCGTCTGTGACGCCGGCGGGTTCGCGCTGTCGCCGCACACGTACGGGCCGCGCACGATGGGCATCGAGAAGATCGACGAGAACATCGTGCACGCGCTGCGCAAGGCGCACGAGCCCGCCGAGTGGGCGAAGTGGCCGGTGCGGCCCGAGGTGGACCTGATCACGAAGGACCCCGAGGGGCGGCGGCTCGCTCCGGGCGAGGTGGTCGACGCGGTGCTCGCGGGGTACCGGGCGGCCGGCGTCGAGGCCTCCGACTCGGCGACGTACACGCTGCACCCGTCGGCGCAGGGGTCGCGCTGGGCGGCGCGATACCCCGACCGATTTCTCTGTCTCGAGGTGCGGCGAGATCTGCTGGTCGAGCGGTATACGCCATTCGAGCAGATGCGCGTGCTCCCAGCGGCGGCCGATCGGTTCGCGGCGCCCGTGGCGAATGCGATCGATGCGTGGCTTCGCGCGAGAACGGGGTAAGAGCCCCGCGCCGATGCGCCTGCTCTACCTGACGTCCGAGATGGCTCCCTTCGCGAAGACGGGAGGGCTGGCCGACGTGTTGGGGGCGCTCCCGGCGCAGATGCAGAAGCTCGGGCACGACGTGCGCGTGTTTCTGCCGGCGTACTCGCGCATCGATCGAAAGAAGTACCCGCTGTCGCCCGCGGCCGGGCTCGAAGAGCTCGAGCTGCATCTGGGGCCGCACCGCTACCGCATCGCGTACGCGACGGCGACGCAGCCCGGCACCGGGCTGACGGTGCATCTCGTGCACTGCCCGACGCTGTACGGGCGCGACGGCATCTACTCGCAGGACCCCGACGAGCACCTGCGGTTTCTGGCGCTGAGCTACGCGGCGCTCGAGGCGTGCCGGCAGCAGCGCTGGGCGCCCGACGTGGTGCACTGCAACGACTGGCAGACCGGGCTCGTGCCGCTGGCGCTGAAGACGATCTATGCGCGAGACGCGGTGCTCGGCCGCGCGCGATCGCTGCTGACGATTCACAACCTGATGTACCAGGGCTCGTTTCCTGCGTTCACGATCACCGACACGCGGCTCGGTGGCTTCGCGCCGCTGTTCCATCAGGATCAGCTTCGCGAGGGCCGCATCAACTACCTGCTGCATGGGGTGCTGTACGCCGATGGCATCACGACGGTGAGCCCGACCTACTCGCGGGAGATCCAGACGCCCGAGCAGGGCGCGGGGCTCGATCACCTGCTGCGGGAGCGCAGCTCTCGCGTGGTCGGTGTGCTGAACGGGGTCGACTATGCCGAGTGGAGCCCCGAGAACGATCGGCACATTCCGCACCGCTTCAGCGCGTCGGATCTGAGCGGGAAAGAACGGAACAAAGAGGCGCTGCTGACGAAGCTGGGGCTGCCGTACCGTGAGGGCGTGCCGGTGCTCGGCGTGGTGTCGCGCCTGGTCGCGCAGAAGGGGCTCGACCTGCTGCTCGAAGTGGCGCCCGAGCTGCTCGCGCGCTGGGGCTTTCAGCTGACGGTGCTCGGCAGCGGCGAGGGACGGCTCGAGGAGGGCTTCGCGCGGCTGCAGGCAGCGTTCCCGCGGCAGGTGTGCTTCTACCGCGGCTTCTCGAACGAGCTGGCGCACCTGATCGAGGCGGGTGCCGACGCGTTCGTGATGCCGTCGCGGTACGAGCCGTGCGGGCTGAACCAGATGTACTCGCTGCGCTACGGCACGGTGCCGATCGTGCACAAGACGGGCGGCCTCGCGGACACCGTCGACTCGTCGGTGGGCGTCGCGTTCGAGCACCACGACGCGAACGGCTTGCGCTGGGCGATCGAGACGGTGTTCAAGGCGTACAAGAACCCGGCCGCGTGGCGGCGACTGCAGCTCGCCGGCATGGCCCGCGACTACTCATGGGAGAAGCAGGCGAAGGTCTACGAGCTGCTCTACGAGCGCACTCTCCGCGTTTGAGAATTGGAGCGCGGACGCCCGTCACAAACCGTGGCGACAGTTTGCTTCGCGGGGCGGCGACCCGTGAACCCCCCGGTCAGCCCGTCACCCGCTCACCCAGTGACTGGGGGGGCGAATGAGCGCTGGCCCGCTGAGCGGCATCATGGCGACGCCCATTCGACCCCGAGTCACCCGGTCACCCGCTCACCCAGTGACTGGGGGGCGAGTGAGCGCTGGCCCGCTGAGCGGCATCATGGCGACGCCCATTCGACCCCGAGTCACCCGGTCACCCGCTCACCCAGTGACTGGGGGGCGAATGAGCGCTGGCCTGCTGAGCGGCGTCATGGCGACGCCCATTCGACCCCGAGTCACCCGGTCATCCGCTCACCCAGTGACTGGGGGCGAATGAGCGCTGGCCCGCTGAGCGGCGTCATGGCGACGCCCATTCGACCCCGAGTCACCCGGTCATCCGCTCACCCAGTGACTGGGGGGCGAATGAGCGCTGGCCCGCTGAGCGGCATCATGGCGACGCCCATTCGACCCCGAGTCACCCGGTCACCCGCTCACCCAGTGACTGGGGGGCGAATGAGCGCTGGCCCGCTGAGCGCCGTCATGGCGACGCCCATGCGACCCCGAGTCACCCGGTCACCCGCCCACTGGGTGAATGGGGGGGCTGCCGGTCGCGGGGGTAGATGGCGCGGCCGCGCTCCAGATCTCAGCGGTCGAGAATCAGCGCTTCTGGGATCTTCGCCAGGCCACAGCGAGGGACAAGAACGCGGCGATCGTCGCAGCGCCGAAGAGCTCGAACATCGCCCCCGGCCACAACAACACGAGCAACGCGCCGATGGCGTACGCGATCGGCAAGCCCGTCGTGCGCGCATCGAACAGCGTCGCCACCACGCCCCAGCCGACCGCCAGGAACACCATGAACAGCACCACGGTCGCGTGAAAGGGCGCGCCGACCGCCCACGCCGCCGCCCAGAACGAGATCAGCCCGGCGTTGCCGACGAGGTTCGCGTTCATCGCGCGCCGGCCCACATGGTTCAGCTTCGGGCGCAGCGCGCGATCGACGAACAGCACCTGCACCAGCACGAACACCCCGAGCCCCGCGACGGCCTCGCGGTGCCCGAACGTGAACAGCCCGCGCCGCTGAAGCTCGCCCATCGCCACGATGAACAGCGAGATCGCGATGCCCTGCAGCAGCGCCGTCAGCCCGCGCTGCGCGAGCGCGTGATCCAGGTCGATCGCCTGCTCGAGCGCGGCGAGCCGCGTCTGGCGCTCCGCCAGCTTCGCTTCCAGCGCGGCGACCTCGGCCTCGAGCCCCGCATTCGGCTTCGACAGCTGCGCCAGCAGCGCCCGCGCCGCCGCCGGCCGCTCACACCGCAGCTCGTAGCGGAGCATCGACGCCGTCGCGTCGTCGCGGCCCCGCAGCGCCACCTCGTACTCGGGCCAGATGCGCAGCGCCTGCGTGAAACCGAACCGGGCCTCCGAGAACGTCGCGTGCACCGCCGCGTCGTCGGGCGTCTGCACGAACGTCAGCCCGTCGAGCGCCCGCGCCCGCGCCTGCGCCTCGGCCGCGAGTGTCACCGCGTCGCGGTGCCTCAAGTACTGCACCACCGCGCCGCGCAGCTCGTCGACCGTGGCGTAGCGGCTCGACGGCGACCGCGCCATCGACCGGGTCAGCACCTCGCGCAGCCCGTCGGGCACCGGCAGCTCGACGGGCGGCCCCTTCCACCGCCAGGCGAGCTCGAGCGTGTCGAGCGGGCTGTCGCCCACGTGCGGAGGCCGCCCTGCCAAGAGCTCGAAGAGCGTCGCTCCGAGCAGAAAGACGTCGGTCTGCACGCCGAGCTGGTTGCCGTCGGCGGCCGCCATCTCGGGCGCCATGTAGGCCGGCGTACCGGTGATGGCGGTGATCTCGGACGCGAGCGGCAGCCCCGCCTCGTGCGTGAGCCCCACCGCGATGCCCCAGTCGAGCACGTAGACCTCGCCGAACGCGCCGACCATCACGTTGTCGGGCTTGAGGTCGCGGTGCAGCACGCCGCGGCTGTGGGCGAAGCTCACCGCGTCGCAGACCGCGAGGAAGATGTCGAGGTGCAGCACGAGCGGCTCGGCGCGCTCGCGGCTCAGGCGCTGCAGCGCGGCAGGGTCTCGCAGCAGCTTCCGCCACGGAGTGCCCTCGATGCGCTTCATCACGAAGAAGGGCTCGCCCTCTTGCGAGACGGCGAGCATGTGCACCGGCACGATGTTCGGGTGCTCGAGGCGCCCGGTGATCAGCGCCTCGCGCAGCAGCTCGGAGGCCGCCTCGCGCGGCGTGTGCGGGCTCAGGCGCTTCAGCGCGACCTCGCGGCCGAGCGCGCGCTGGGTGGCGAGCATCACCTCGCCCATGCCGCCGGTGCCGAGGGTCCTGAGCACGGTGAGCTCCGAGCGCTCTTCGGCCGAGGTGCTGACGGTCACGCGGGGCAGCGACTCGGGGTCGGCGCGCTGCGACGGGGCGACGAGGGCGCCGTTCGAGTCGAGCTTCAGCGTCTGCGGGTCGACCCCGAGGCGCTTGAGGTGTACCGAGTACTCCGATTCGGACGGCGGCATCGGGCGTGACAGTCTAGGCCGGCAAAGCGGGCGAATGGCCGCGATCCGTTCTAAAAGCACGGGCGCGATGCACGTCGTCTTCATCGAGCCCCGTTTCCCCGCGAATCAGAAGCAGTTCGTGCGCGCGCTGGCCGAGGTCGGCGCGACCGTCACCGCGATCGGCGAAGGCAGTAAGGACTCGCTCGACGGCGAGCTGAAGCACTGGCTCACGCACTACGAAGAGGTGAAGAACGTCACCGACGCCGGGCAGGTGCTCGAGGCGCTCAAGTTCGTGCAGTCGAAGCGGCACGTCGACCGCATCGAGGCCGTGGTCGAGGCCCACATCATGTCGACGGCCAAGGTGCGCGAGGCCGCGGGCATTCCCGGGACGACGGTGAAGACGGCGTGGCTGTGCCGCGACAAGCCGGCGATGAAAGAGGTGCTGCGCGAGGGCGGGGTGGCGTGCGCGCAGTCGACGGGGGCGTCGACGCCGCGCGAGGTCGAAGAGTTCGCCGAGCGCGTCGGCTACCCGCTCATCTTGAAGCCGCGCGACGGTGCGGGCGCCTCGGGCGCGGTGCGCGTGACGTCGCGCGAAGAGCTCGGGCCGGCGATGGCGTCGCTGGGGCTCGGGCAGCCGGGCCGCTCGTGCGCGGTCGAGGAGTTCATCGAGGGGCACGAGGGCTTCTACGACACGCTCTCGATTCAGGGGCGCGTCGTGCACGAGTTCGCGACGCACTACTACCCGAACGTGCTCGAGGCGATGCGCACGCGGTGGATCTCGCCGCAGTTCGTGACGACGAACCGCATCGACTCGGCGCCGGGCTACGACGAGATCAAGGCGATGGGCCGCAAGGTCGTCGAGCTGCTCGGCATCGAGACCTCGGCGACGCACATGGAGTGGTTCTTCGGGCCGAAGGGCCTGAAGTTCTCGGAGATCGGCTGCCGGCCTCCGGGCGTGCGCGCGTGGGACCTGTACAACGTCGGCAACGACATGGACCTGTACCGCGAGTGGGCGATGGCGATCTGTCACGGCCGGCCGAGCCAGAAGCCGTCGCGGCGCATGGCGACGGGCATCATCGCGCTGCGGCCGAGCCAGGACGGGCGCATCAGCGGCTACTCGGGGCTCGAAGAGATCGGCCGGCGCTTCGGCGGGAACATCATCGACGCGCACACGCCGCCGGTGGGGACTCCGACGCAGCCGGTGTCGGCGGGGTACATGGCGAACGCCTGGCTGCGCATGAAGCACGAGGACTACGACACGGTGCGCGGCATGCTCGACGTGGTCGGCCAGACCGTGAAGGTGTGGGCGCAGTAGTGACGCCGCCGCTGTTTCTCTTGGGGCCCCAGGCCCAGCAGCCCGACCTCGGCGCTGCCTTGAAAGAGGCGAAGCTCGGCGGCCCGGTCGCGCTGATCACCGCCGGCTACCAGGAGCGCGAGAGCGAGGACCAGGCGTTCGTCGCGAGCCTCGGCGTGCCGGTGGTCAACCTGCGGCTTCACGCCCGCTCGGAAGAGGTGTTCGCGGCCGACAAGGAGCTCGCCGGGGCCCACGTCGAGCGCCAGAGCCGGCTCAAGCGAATGCACGAGGTCTACCGCATTCGCCTCGACCACGCGTTTCTCGCCGCGAAGGCGATCTCGGTGCGGCACCTCGACGAGGTGCTGCTCGCCGAAGAGCGCATCGTCTCGGTCGAGGGCCTGCGCTACCTCGACCTCGATCACCTCGAGCGCACGCGTGGCATTCACTCGGAGTTCGAGAAGAAGTGGAAGCCGACGGAGCGCAAAGAGGTCGCGCGCCACCGCCGCGAGCTCGGCAAGCTCATCGAGCCGTGCGCCGCGATCGTGGTCGCGGGTGGGCACGTCGCCTCGCTGCTCTACCGGCTGAAGCTCTTCGACGTGGCGTCGCTCACCGGCAACCGGCCGTGGGTGGCCGCGTCGGCGGGCGCGATGGCGCTGACCGAGCGGATCTACCTGTTCCACGACTTCGCTCCGCACGGCACGGGCATCGCCGAGGTGCTCGATGCGGGCCTGGGGCTCGCGAAGGACCTGGTGGTGCTGCCGGACCCGCGGCGGCGACTGAAGATGGAAGATCGGGCCGGCATCATTCGCTTCGTTCAGCGGGTAGCGCCGGCGCGCTGCATCGCGATGGACGAAGGCCACCGCGTGACGGTGGAAGACGGCCGGGCGGTGAAGGTGGCGGCGATGGAGCTCACGACGCGCGGTGAGGTGCGCCTGTGAGCCAGCGCGCGATCGAGGTGCTGAAGGCGGGGCCGAAGACCGCCGAGGCGGTGAACGCGTTCATGGCGGCGAACAAGTTCCCGCTCGTCGAGGGGCCGGCGATCACGTTCGTGTGGCGCGGGCCGGCCGACGCGGTGCACTTGAAGCACTGGGTGTTCGGGCTGCCGTCGTCGCAGGAGCTCACGCGCGTCGAGGGCACCGACCTGTTCTACCTGACCATGGAGCTGCCGCCGGGCTCGCGGGTCGAGTACAAGCTCGAGATCGTCCGCAACGGCCACGGCGAGTGGATTCAGGATCCGCTGAACTCGGCGCAGGCGCGAGACCCGTTCGGAGCGAACTCGGTCGCGCACGGCGAGGGCTACGAGGTGCCGTCGTGGATCCACCACGACCCCGAGAGCAAGCCCGGGAAGGTCGACGAGCTGATCGTCGACGGCCGCGCGTTCGGGCGCCGCAGCGTGGGCCTCTACATACCCGCGCGGTTCCGGCGCACGCGGCGGTACCCGCTGCTCTTGGTGCACGACGGCCACGACTACATGTCGTACGCGTCGCTGGGGCCGATTCTCGACAACCTGATGCACCGGCTCGAGATCCCCGAGGTGATCGTGTGCCTCACGAGCTCGCCGAACCGGCTCGTCGAGTACGCGAACGACCTGCGCCACGCGCTGTGGCTGACCGACGAGCTCGTGCCGACGCTCGAGAAGCACCTGCCGCTCGACCCGCGGCCGCAGGCGCGGTGCCTGATGGGCGCCTCGTTCGGAGCCGTCGCGGCGCTCTCGACGGCGTGGAGGAACCCGGGCTTCTACGGGCGGCTCTTGCTGCAGTCGGGCTCGTTCGCGTTCACCGACATCGGAGCGCGCAACCAGCGCGGGCCGCTGTTCGACCCGGTGGTGAAGTTCATGAACCAGTTCCGCGCGCGGCCGATCGCCGTCAGCGAGCGCGTGTTCATCAGCTGCGGCATGTACGAGTCGCTGATCTACGAGAACCGCTCGATCGTGCCGATGCTGCGCGGCACCGGCATGGACGTGCGCTTCACCGAGGCCCGCGACGGCCACAACTGGGAGAACTGGCGCGACCGCCTGCGCGAGGGGCTGTCGTGGCTGTTCCCCGGGCCGTTCTTGATGGTCTACGAGTAGCGCAGCACGGCGTGCATCAGGCGCTCGACCTCGCGCTCGGCGTCGGCGACGACCGCCGCCTCTTCGCCCACCGTGCAGTCGCGCAGCTGCACGATCGGGCCGCTGAGCCGCGGCGCGCAGAGGCCCTCGATGACGAGGGTCGCTCCGCTGTCGAAGCGCTGCAGCGCGGTCTTCTCGTCGCGGCGGAAGCACGCCGAGATCAGCACGCCGCCGTCGCCCGAAGGAGGGAACACCAGCATCGGCTCGCCGCGAATGTTCTCGCCCGCGAAGTAGACCTTGCCGCGCACGCGCAGGCGCTGGCCGGCGAAGCGCTCGGGCGCGCGGCACAGCGTTCGGGCGTCGACGGTCTGCATGCGTCGCCACGTAGCGGCGAGCAGGCGTGCGGCGCAGTGACCGCGAGCGACGGCGGGGGTGACGCGTCGCGCCAGCGGGCCTAAGGTCCGCCGGCAATGCGCCTGACGCCGTGGTGGCTCTGCACCCTGTGTGTCGGCGCCGGCGCGGCCACGGCGGCCGAGGCCGTCGTCGGCGAGGGGCTGCCGGCTCCGCGGCTGAGGGCGTGCTGCGCGTTCGGCTACGACCTGAAGACCGCGGTCGGGGGCGACGTGCTGCCGACGCTCGTGCCGAACGTGGCCGCCTACTACGACCTCGGCCGGCACGCGTACCTGCAGCCGCTCGAGAACCCCGAGCGCAACGGCATCGTCTACTCGTGCCGCGGCGGCTTCATCGACGTGAGCCACGTGCGCGACTACGCCGACTGGGTGCGCTGGCTGTACCTCGAGCTCAGGCCGGTGCTCGGAAGCGGCGTCTCGCTCTCGCTGCCGGCCGAGGGCGGAGCGCGAACGCTGAAGCTGCGGGCGATGGCGGCTCCTGAAGATCGCGACGCCCTCGCGCTGCGGCTCGCGCAGCGCATCACGTACGACCTGAGCCTCTGGCACGAGCTCGCGACCTGGTACGACGTGCGCAGCGTACCCATCTTCTCCGAGCAGCTGAGCGCGTTCTCGCCCGAGGACCTGTACTCGAACCTCGTCGGCATCACGCTGGGCGCCGAGGCCGCGCGCGCCGCCGACGGCTACGACGCGGCGATCGATCGCCTGCTCGCGGCCCGGCTGCTCGACCTCGAGGCGCTCTCGCCCGACGGCACCCGGCGCGCGTTCGACGCCGTCGAGGGCGCCTGGTGGGATCGCAGCCGCGCGCTGCCCGACGTGCGCCTCGTGCAGCGGCGCCGCATCTCGACCGAGACGAGCCTCTTCGGGTGGACGGCGCCGTCGAGCCGCATCGAAGACTGCCGCCACCGGCGCACCGGCCCGCTCGAGGCCGCGGTGCCGACCACGATCGGCGCGGGCGACGAGACGCCGCTCACCGAGCTGTACGAGCTCGCCTTCGAGGCCGACCCGGCGCTGATGCCGCGGGTGCCGCGCCCCGACGGCCACGCGCTCACGAACCGGCACCTGCCGTGGCTCACCGCGCGCGCGAGCGAAGAGATTCGCGCGACGCTCGGGCCGCTCGCCGATCGCGAGGAGCTCAGCGTCGACGCCCTGCGCGAGCAGCTCGCGCCCTCGCCGTGCGGGGCGCACGACCCCGACTGCTCGCTCACGCGCCGCTCGCGGCAGAACGGCACCAAGATTCTCAAGCTCGAGGTCGGCACGTGGGCCGGCCTCTCGTTCATCGGCGGCGTCACCATCGCCGACTTCGTCGCGCGCGGCGGCGGCCTGCAGGTGATCGACTACCGGTCGGCCGTCGAGTTCGTCACGGGCAAGTACCTCATGCGCGTCGAGGCGCTGCGCACCACCGGGCTGCTGAGCGGCTGCCGCAAGCTGAAGGAAGACGGCTCGGGCCAGTCGTACGTGCCGCTCGGGTTCGTGAACCCGGTCGACGACGCCTGCCTGCCCGGAGCGCGCTGGGGCATGAAGGTCGATCTGCTCGACTTCATCTACGACGGCCGCTCGGGCGTGTTCGGCCTGAGGCCCGCCGAGCTCGGCGTCGCGCTGAACCTGCTCGCGAACGGCTTCTCGGGCGACTTCCTCGAGCGGCGGCTCGTGTGGTCGCTGAACGTGGTGCCCGAGCTGTACGTGGCTCCGGGCGCGTCGAGCGTGGCGGACCTCGTGACGAACACGCGGCTCTACTGGCACCAGTCGCTGCTCGCGAGCCGGCTCACGCTCGGCGCGGACCTGCAGCTCAGCTGGGGCACGCTGCGCGGCTCGCTGGTCGCCGAGGCCGTCGCGCGCGTCACGTACAACCAGCTCGTGTCGTTCGGCTCGGGCCGCGATCGCGTGCACACGATTCTCTCGATCGGGTTCGAGGGTGGCGTCGACTGGTGGGTGACCGGCGTGCACGGCATCGCGCCGCTGAACCACCGGAGCATTCAGCTGCTCGCGCCCGTCGGGCCGGTCGACTTCTACGGAGTGGCGAACCTCGTCTTGGAGATCTCGCTGCCGCTCTTGGCGATCTGAGCGCTCACTCGACGGGCTTCAGCGTGCCGCAGTACGGATGGTGGTCGGAGAGCCCGACCTCCACGCGGTAGGAGCGCCCCTCCTGCAGCGCCTGCCACTCCGGCAGCTCGTCGTACCACCGGCACGAGAGCCGCTCGCCATCGGCGGTGGTGAGCTCGGCCCGGTACTCGGACTCCTTCACGTACTCGGTGCAGCTCGCGCACGAAGGCTCGGCAGGCCACGTCGGCTCTTCGCCGAAGCGTCCGGAGCGCTGTGCGCTGGCCGCGCGGTTCCGGCTCACGTGCTCGTAGTCACACCACTCCCGGTGCTCGACGCGGCTGCCGCTCCGGTTCACGCGCGTCGTCTCTCGATCGCGGCGCGAGAGGACGGTCGCGCGGGGGGGCAGCTCGTCGCAGGGGCTCGAGTCCCGGGTCACCCACGGCTCGAAGCCGGCGACCGTCAGCGTCCACGTTCGCGAGGTGACGCGCACCTCGAGCGTCGTGCGCGAGCTCCCGATGCGGAGGAGCACCCAGCCCCCGACGACAGAGGCGGCGACGAGAAATGCCACGAGCCCCCTGAGGCTTCTCCGCTTCACGGTCGTGTTTTCGCGCAGTTGCGATGAAGTTCCCATTTTTTCGGGGCAGGGCAGTCTTTACGCGCGAACGACATGGACAACGCCCAGCTCCAGAAGCTGTACGAGCGGTACGGCTACCTCGTGCACCGCCGGTGCGCGGCGCTCTTGAAGAGCCGCACCGACGCTGACGACGCCCTGCAAGAGGTCTTCGCGCGCATCCAGCGCTACGGCCGCGGCGCGAACGAGACGAACGACCTCGCGTGGCTCTACCGAATCGCCGCGAACTGCTGCTTCGATCTCATGAAGAGCAAGGGCCGTGAGCGGCCGGCGAGTGACGCGAAGCTCGAGAAGGCTCAGGGCAGCCCGACCGACGCCGATCGCCGCGCGGTGCTGGGCGCCGTGCTCGCGCAGCTCGACGACGAGACCCGAGAGATCGGCATCGCGCACTATCTCGGAGGCTTCACGCAGGAAGAGGTCGCCGAGCGCACCGGCTTCTCGCGCAAGACCATCGGAAGACGCCTCGGCCTCTTCGAAGAGACCTTCACCCGTCTGTGGACCGCAGCCCAAGGAGCAATGTCATGATCGCAGCCGTCAACCCGCCCGCCCGAAGCAAAGACTGCCCCCCCGCGTTCGAGCTCGAGTCGTACTCGGCTGGAGGCGAGGCCCGGCTCAAGGCCCACGTCGACGGCTGCGCCGAGTGCGCGCGGTACGTCGGTGAGCTGCAGAAGGAGTCGGCCGACTTCCTGAAGGCGCGCCCGGCGGACCTGTTCCTCGGTCAGGTGGCTCGCCGGAGGCCGGCCGAGAAGCCGAGCCTGCTCCGCTGGCTGGTGCCTGCGTTCGGCCTCGTCGCGGCAGCGCTCGTGGCGGTCGTCGTCTTCAAGCAGCAGGCGACGCCGGAGCTCACGATGAAGGGGGCCGACGGCTTCCGGGTGCTCGTGAAGCACGGCGAGAGCCGCGAGGCGATCGTGGCGGCCAACGACGCGGTGGTGCGCGCGGGCGACCGGCTGCGCTTCTCGTTCACGCCGCCGGCCGACGGCTACCTGGCGGTGCTGAACCTCGACGGCAGCGAGCAGGTGAGCGTGTTCTTCCCCGAGGGGGGGACGAGGTCGGCGCCGGTGAAGCGCGACGGCGCGCCGCTGCTCGAGGGCACGGTGACGCTCGACGACGCGCCGGGCCCGGAGTGGATGATCGCGGTCTTTCGCACCGAGCCGTTCGACATTCAGTGGATCGCGGACCAGCTGCGCGGGCAGTCGAAGCGCGGCTCCATCGGCCTCGACTGCCCCGGCTGTCGTATCGAGATGGTGCGTGTGCAAAAAGGGTCGCCGTGATCTCGGGCGCGGTCGTCGGTCTCATGCTCGCGGCCGCTCCGGTGCGCGTGCTCGTCTCGATCGGCAACGACGTGGGCGACCCGACCGACGCGCCGCTCTCGTGGGCGGTCGAAGACGCCCAGCGGTTCCTGCAGCTGTTCGTCGACATCGGCGGAGTCGCCTCGCACCGCGCGCAGCTCGTCGCCGGCCAGAACGCGACGGTGGTGCGCGAGAAGCTGTCGGAGGCCGCCGGCCACGTGAACGAGCTCACGGCGCAGGGCAACGACGTCGTGATGATCGTCTACGTGTCGGGCCACGCGAGCGGCGGCGAGCTGCACCTGCAGGGCACGCACCTGCCGCTCGAAGAGGTGCGCGAGCGCGTCGCGGCCACGAACGCGCGGCTCAAGCTGCTCGTCGTCGACTCGTGCGACAGCGGCGCGGTGATGCGGCGCAAGGGGCTCAAGAAGGCGCCCGACTTCGAGGTGAGCATCGTGCCCGAGCCCGTGCGCGGCGAGGTCATCATCACGTCGAGCGGGCCCGCCGAGGCGAGCCAGGAGTGGTCGTCGCTCGAGGGCTCGCTCTTCACGCACCACCTGCTCACCGGCCTGCGCGGCGACGCCGACGTCGACGGTGACGGAGCCGTCTCGCTCACCGAGGCGTACGGCTACACGTTTCGCCGCACGATGCTGAACGCGGCGCGCGAGGGCCAGCACCCGTCGTTCGATCTCGACATCGCGGGCGCGGGCGAGGTGCAGCTGTCGCAGCCGAGGGTCGCGCGCAGCGCGGTGGTGTTCCCCGCGGCGCTCGAGGGCAAGTGGGTGCTCGCGAGCCAGCCCCGGCCGTTCGTGGTGGCCGAGGTCGAGAAGACGGCGGGGCGGCCGCTGCGGCTGGCGGTGCCTCCGGGGCGGTACGTGCTGCGCAAGCGCATGGGCGAGAAGGTCGGCCTGGTGACGTTCGAGCTGCCGTTCGGCGGCGAGCGGCTGGTCGACGAGAGCGAGCTTCAGGTGCGGCACTTCGCCGAGGTCGCGGTGAAGGGGGGCTTCATCGAGCTGCGGCCGTGGGCGGCGACGGCGGCGGGCGGCGGCGAGTCGGAGCAGATCGACGGCTTCGGCGCGCGCTGGCGTGCGTGGGTCGGCGCGAGGCGCACGTTCGGGCCGTACTGGCTGCAGGGCAACCTCGGCTACTCGTACTACCGGTTCTCGTCGATGCCGCTCATCACGCACGAGTCGCAGGTGCTGGGGCGGCTCTCGGGCGGGTACCGCATCTTGAGCTGGCCGGTGATCCCGTACGCGGGCGGCATCGTCGAGGCGCGGCTGTTTCACCAGGACTACGGCTACGCGCGAGCGGCCGAGTTCCAGGCGCTGGGGGTGGCGCCTCCGAGGTCGCGCGACGCGGTGGGCTTCAGCGTCGGCGTGCTGCTCGGGCTCGAGGTGCCGCTCGGCGACCGCTGGTTCCTCATCGGCGAGGGCGAGGCGCTGCTCGGCTGGCTGAGCGTGCGGCCCGAAGGCCCGCAGGCGGTGCCGGTGCCGGCGTCGTCGCTGCTGTTCGGCGGGCGGCTCGGCGCGGGAGTGCGGTTTTGAGGCGGGCGCTGCTCCTCGCGCTCGTGCTCGGCTTCGCGGGCTGCGGCTTCGCGAGCGGGCCCGACTACCGCGGCGCGGCACTGTTCACGCTCGGCGGTACGATGACCCTCGCGCCGGGGGTGAAGCTCGAGCGGCCGGTGCGGCTCGCGGTCATCTGGTACGCGCAGGTCGACAGCCGAACCCCGAAGGGCACGGTGACCGAGGACGTCGCGTTCGAGGGCCAGTTTCCGTTGCGCTTCACGATGCCGTTCTACTCGCCGCCCGACGAGGCGGTGCTCTCGGAGCTGCCGGGCATCAGCGGCCGCGTCGGCAACGGGCAGCTGGTGGCGTACGACGACCTCGACGGCGACGAGCGGCTGACCATCGCGGGGCTCGGCCAGACGGTGACCGATCGCGTGCTCGCGGTGACGGCGCTGTCTCCGCTGCAGCCGGCGTCGTTCACCGGGCCGTGGCGCATGATCGCGTACGCCGAGCCGGGCGCGGCGCCCGCGCTCGGGCTGCGCGCCGGCTTCAACCTCGTCGAGGTCTCGCCGATCACGAATACGACCGAGCTCGTCGAGCCGGAGCTCGAGCTCGAGCTGAGCGACGACCCGCTCTTGAGCGGCACCATCTGCGTCGAGGCCTACAACGTGCCGAGCATGACGCTGCCCTGCGGCATCGTGACGTCGAGCCTCGGGCTGCTGGGCCTCGTGACCGCCGCCGACGACGGAGCGGCCTACGCGCGCGTGGGCGTGTTCGCCGACGGGAGGCAGATCGACGGGGCGACGGTGACGCTCAACGGCGTCGCGCTGGCGCAGGGCATGCCGCAGGGGCCGTACGAGCTCTTCGAGACGTCGCGCAGGGTGATTCGCCTCGGCACGAACCTCGTTCGCGTCGAGGCGCCCGCCCAGGTCGCGAAGGAGGCGGTCGCCGAGGTGCCGAAGGCGTTCATCGTCGACGCGCCAGCGACGGTGAAGGCCGGCCGCCCGTTCACGATGACGTGGACGCCCGCCGAAGGCGCCGGCACGTACTCGGTGCGGGCCTCGACGGGGATGACGATTGGCGCCGTGAATGGCTTCGGCTTCAGCGGCACGGCGCCGCCGTTCACGGGGCCGCTCGAGCTGTGGATCTCGGCGCTCGGCGGCGACGGCTACTTCCGGGGCGAGTACCTGGTCCACAAGACGATCGAGGTGGTGCCATGAAGCGAGCGTGCGCGGTGCTGCTGGCGTGCGGGTGCGGCTTTGCGTCGGGGCCCGACTACCGCGGTGAGCCGCTCTTGACGCTGCGCGGGCAGGTCTCGACCGCGCAGGGCTTTCAGGTCGACGGGCCCGTGCGCCTCGCGGTGATCTGGTACCCGGTGCTCGCGGGCAGCAACGCTCCGCTCGGCACCTCGATCGAAGAGGTGGAGTCGCCGACGGGCTTCCCACAGCCGTTCGAGCTGAAGCTCTACGCGCCGCCCGACGACAAGGTGCTCGCCGCGCCTCCCGGTTGGCAGTTCGGGCGGAGCACCATCGGCCAGCTCGTCGCGTACCACGACGCCAACCGCAACGGCCGCCTCGAGGTGGCGGGGGCCGGCGAGCCGATCGTCGATCGCGTGCTGGCGGTGAGCGCGTTCGTGCCTGGGGTCGGGTCAGGCCGCATCTACGAGCGGGTGGTGGCGGTCACCTACCTCGAGCCACCGCTGGCCTCGGAGGTGGTGCGGGACGGCCTGAAGCCCGGGTTCAACGTCACGACGACGACGGTCTCGACGATGACGACCGAGATCTCGACCACGACGGCGGTGGTCGATCTCGAGCTGCGCGACGACCCGTTCCTCTCGATGGCGATCTGCTCCGATGCGTACGCGCAGCCGCCGGTTCCGAACCCGTGCGGCCTCGGAACCGGCCAGGAGCTGCTGGTGAACGGCTTCGTGACCGCATTCGACAACGGGCGCGCGGAGGCGGTCTTCTTCGTGACGCGAGACGGCGCCTTCGTCACCGACGCGACGATCACGTTGAACGGCACGCGGGTGCCGTGGCCGGGAGCAGGCACCGGGTACGGAATCGAGGAGGCCGTGCGGAGCGTCGTTCGCCTGGGCGCGAACCAGCTGCGCGTCGACGACGGCAAAGGCGGGGCACTCGAGGCCCGGTTCGACGTGCCGGCCGAGCTCACGCTGACGGCTCCGGCTTCGGTGCGGGCGGGTGCGCCGTTCACGCTGGCATGGGCGGCGGTGAGCGGCGTGCTGTTCTACAGCGTGGAGATCGGGGGCATGATCGACAGCACGACCGAGCTGACGTACTCGGCGATGGCGCCGGCGACGCCGGGGCCGCTGCCGGTGATCGTGGCGGCGGAGGCCTTCAACATGAACGGCATCAGGGGGCGGTACGAGGTCGCCCGGACGGTCGACGTGACACCGTAGCGCCACACGTCGCCAGGGCCATTCCCTCGCCGGGGCAGCTGTTGTACGAGGGCCGGCGCCTTCCACCGGGGGCAACCGCCATGGCCGACGTCACACGAAGAATCGGGCTCTCGCTCGGGGCCGACATTTGCTGGCCCATCTGTTACGAGGAAATCGTCAAGCGCCTCGACCTGAAGATTCCGCACGCGGGAGACCGCGGTCAGGTCGATACGGTGCGCATCGAGGTCGACCGCGTCACCATCGAGCCGTTCGACCTGCGCCAGCCGTGCAAGTACGACGTCGTGCTCGATCGCCTCACGCACTGGTACCACACCAGCCGCGAGTGGATAAAAAAGGCGATCTTGATGGACGGGCTGTACGTGCTGAACAACCCGTGGTCGGTGCAGTCGAACGAAAAGCACACCAGCTACTGCGCGATGATGCAGCTGGGCATGCCCATCCCCGAGACGTGGATGCTGCCGCCCAAGGCGTACGAAGACCTGCCCGACCTGAAGCCGACGCTCAAGCAGTACGCGAGGCTGTTCGACCTCGGCGCCATCGGCAAGCAGCTCGGCTACCCGATGTTCATGAAGCCGTACGACGGCGGCGGGTGGAAGGGCGTGTCGCGCATCGACAACGAGCAGAAGCTGCGCTCGGCGTACGAAGAGAGCGGCAAGCTCGTGATGCACCTGCAGAAGGCGGTCGACCCGTTCGACTGCTTCATTCGCTGCATCGGCATCGGGCCGCAGACGACGATCGTGCGCTACGACCCGGCGGCGCCGCTGCACGACCGGTACACGATGGACCCGCAGAAGAGCTTCGTGAGCGAAGACGAGGCGCAGCTCTTGCGCGACACGACGCTGACCATCAACGCGTTCTTCGGGTGGGACTTCAACTCGTGCGAGGCCCTGCGGAAGAGCGGCACGTGGTACCCGATCGACTTCGCGAACCCGTGCCCCGACTCGCAGGTGACGTCGCTGCACTACCACTTCCCGTGGCTGGTGAAGTCGAACATCAAGTGGTCGATCTACTGCGCGGTGACGAAGAAGAAGTTCCGAAAGAACCTCGACTGGGCGCCGTTCTACGAGATCGCGGCCGAGCGCGACGTGCCGTACCGCGAGCGGCTGCGACGCTACGCGAAGATCGCCGCCGAGCGCTTCGAGACCGACCGCTTCGAGGAGTTCTGCAGCAAGCACCTGAAGCACCTCGACGAGGTGGCCCACGAGTTCTTCTCGACGCCGGTCGCTCGCGACGCGGTGCGGAAGAAGACGGCCGCGCTGTTCCCCGCCCACGAGATCGACGCGTTCACGGAGCTCTTCTGGAAGCGCATTCAGAAGTGGCGCTCCGAGGCGCGTCAATGAAGGCGACCGAGCGCTGGTACTCGGACCGCGTGAAGCGGCAGGTGACGCTGTGCCGCTGGGGCACCGTCGGGCAGCCGGTGCTGCTGTTCCCCACGGCCGGGGGTGACGCCGAAGAGGCCGAGCGGTGGCAGATGATGCAGGTGCTGGCTCCGCTGCTCGAGGCGGGGAAGATCAAGGTCTACTCGTGCGACAGCGTCGCGGGGCGAGCGCTGGTCGACCGCGAGGGCAGCCCGAAGCACCGCATGTGGCTGCAGAACGAGTTTCACCAGTACGTGAAGCACGAGGTGGTGCCCGCGATTCGCAACGACTGCAAAGACCCGGGCATCGAGATCTGGTCGGCGGGCATGTCGTTCGGCGCGTTTCACTCGGTCGCGGTGCTGTGCCGCTTCCCCGACGTCTTCTCGAAGGCGATCGGCATCAGCGGCACGTACGACCTGAAGCGGTTCTACGAGGGGGCGCAGCCGCACGACTTCGACGACTACTACTTCGTGTCGACGCCGCTCGAGTTCGTGCCGACGCTCGCGGGCCGGCACCTCGACGTGCTGCGCACGCGCTTCGTGCTCATGCCGTCGGGCGAGGGCCGGGCGGAGGACATCAGCGAGTCGTGGCGCATGGCGAACGTGCTCGGCCGCATGGGCGTGCCGAACCGCGTCGAGTCGTGGGGCAAAGACTGGCCGCACGACTGGGCCACGTGGCGGAAGATGCTGCCGCAGGTGTTGACCGATTGGACCGGGGGCAAGACATGAGCAGCACGACGCGGGATCACAAGACGGTCGCGAAGTTCGACGACGGCACCGCTCGCCGGGAGTTCATGGCGGGCATTCTCACCGACCTCGACGTGCTCGAGCGGATGATCGCCGAGAACCGCTTCGAGACGGGCGTGCGGCGCATCGGCGCCGAGCAGGAGATGTTCCTCATCGACAAGGCGTGGAACGCGGCGCCGGCGTCGCTGAAGCTGCTCGAGAAGCTGCAGGACTCGCACTTCACGACCGAGCTCGGCCTCTTTCAGCTCGAGGCGAACTGCGACCCGCAAGACTTCTCGGGCGACGGCATCTCGCGCATGGAGAAGCAGCTCGACGGCCTGATGGAGAAGGTCCGCAAGACGGCTGCCGAGATCGACCTCGACGCCGTGCTGATGGGCATTCTGCCGACGCTGCGCAAGCAGGATCTCGGGCTCGACAGCATGGTGCCGTCGGAGCGCTACCAGACCCTCAGCAAGGTGATCGCCGAGATTCGCGGCGGCAAGTTCGACTTCTCGATCAAGGGGCTCGACGAGCTGATCATCACGCACGACTCGGTGATGCTCGAGGCGTGCAACTCGAGCTTCCAGGTGCACCTGCAGGTCGAGCCGAAGGAGTTCGCGCGGCTCTACAATCTGGCGCAGCTGCTCGCGGCGCCGATGATGGCGATCTCGGCGAACTCGCCGATCGCGTTCGGGAAGCGGCTGTGGGCCGAGACGCGCATCGCGCTGTTCCGGCAGGCCGTCGACGATCGCACGCAGCGCACGCACATGCGCGAGCGCGAGGCGCGCGTCAGCTTCGGCACGCGCTGGCTCAAGGGCTCGGTCACCGAGATCTACCGCGAAGACATCGCGCGCTTCCGCACGCTGGTGGGCACGGCGTTCGACGAAGACCCGAAGGCGATGTTCGAGCGCGGCGAGGTGCCGAACCTCAAGGCGCTGCGGCTGCACAACGGCACGATCTACCGGTGGAACCGGCCGTGCTACGGCGTGGCGAACGGCAAGGCGCACCTGCGCATCGAGAACCGCGTGATGCCGGCCGGGCCGAGCGTGCTCGACGAGATGGCGAACGCCGCGTTCTGGTTCGGGCTCATGGCCGAGCTCGGCGCGCGCGGGCTCGACGCGCCCAAGCACATCGAGTTCGACCAGGCCGGCGCGAACTTCTACGCGGCGGCGCGCGAGGGGCTCGGAGCGCACTTCATCTGGCTCGACGGCAAAGACGTCGCGGCCGGGCCGCTGGTGCTCGACGAGCTCTTGTCGGTGGCCGAGGCGGGCCTCAAGCGCCAGAAGGTCGACGACGGGGACATCAAGCGGTACCTCGGCGTCATCGACGCGCGGCTGAGATCTTCGCGCACGGGCGCGCGGTGGCTGCTCTCGTCGTGGAACTCGCTGAAGGACAAGGCGACTCCGGGCGAGCGCGCGAACGCGATCGTAGCGGCGACGGCGCAGCGGCAGCGCACCGGTCGGCCGGTTCACGAGTGGGAGCGCGCGCGGCTCGACGAGGCCGACGCCTCGCGGCACAACTACCTGCACGTCGAGCAGTACATGACGACCGACCTGTTCACGGTGCAGGCCGAGGACCCCGTGCAGATGGTCGCGATCCTCATGGACTGGGAGCGCATTCGCCACGTGCCGGTCGAGGACAAGGACCACCAGCTCATCGGCCTCGTGAGCTACCGGTCGGTGATGCGGTTCATGATCAACGGCGGCAACCTGAAGACGACGCCGGTCTCGGCGCTGATGCGCACCGACGTTCAGACGGTGACGCCCGAAACGCCGACGACCGAGGCGATCGAGCTGATGCAGCGCTACCGCTACGGCTGCCTGCCGGTGCTGCAGGACGGCAAGCTCGTCGGCGTCATCACCGAGCAGGACTTCATCACCATCGCTTCGAAGCTGCTCGTGAAGACGCTCGGCGGCTCGCAAGACGACTGAGGCTCGCTCACAGGGTGTTCAGGAACTTGAGCAGCTCGGCCTTGTCGTCTTCCGGCCAGTCGGTGCCGTAGTCGTGGCCCGGCACCGACTGCAGCCTCGACGCGTCGAACATCGCCTCGAGGGTCGGCACGACGCCGTGGTGCAGGTAGGGCGCCGCCTTCGAGACCGCGAGCAGCGACGGGGGCCGGTAGGTGCCGGTGCCGCGCGCGGTGCCGTTCGCGAGCGCGAGGTCGGTGCCGACGCGCTCGGCGTCGATCGCGGGGCCGCCGTACGACGGGTTCGAGTGGCAGTCGGAGCACGTGCGCTCGAACAGCTTCGCGCCGCGGCTGACGTCGCCGTGCGGCTCGGCGGCGGGCGGCCTCAGCGAGTAGAGGTACATCGCGAGCGCCCACGCGAGCTCGCGCGGGGGCCGCACCTGCTCGTGGTTCGAGTGGAGCAGCTGCGTCTCTTGCCGAATCGCGAGCGCGGTGGGGCTGACGTGGCGAATGGTGCCGGCCTGGGTGAGCTCGGCCTGGTCTTTGAGGCCCCACAGATCGGGAATCGCGACGGGGTCTTCGTCGAGATCCTCGGTGACGTCGGCGCGGCCGGGCCCCCAGTACTTCATGCGGCGCACGAGGTCGGGGTCGACGGGCGCCTTCGTGTCGTCGTGGTACGCGAGCCGCAGCTTCCCGTAGTCGAACGAGCGGCGCGCGAAGCCGGGCACCGTGACGCCGTTCACCACGGCGCTGTGACAGAGGGCACAGGTGATGCCGATGCGCTCTCGACCGTCGACGTCGGCGAACGCGGTGAGCCCGGGCCAGAGGCCGTCGGCGTCGCGCACGACACCGGACGCGGCGGCGAGCTCTTCGTGCTCGAGCGCGTACTCGGCGAGCGGCTCGGCGCGCATCGGGTAGAGGAAGAAGACGCGGCGGCCGAGCGCCTCCCACTCGGCCTGGGTCGAGGGCGTGCGGCCGTCCCACAGGGGCTGGCTCGGCACCGGCTCGCCGCGGCCGACGCGCACGGCGGCGGGGTTCCAGATGGGCAGGGCCTCCCACCCGCCGCGCTCGAGGGCGTAGGCGCCGAGGCGCTGCTGCGAGTAGGTGTTCTTCGGGTTCGCGAGCGAGGCCTCGAGCACCTGCCGGCGAAAGGCGCGATCGGTCAGGTACCGATCGCGCTCGGTCGGCTCACGCTTGCAGGCGACGGTGAGCAGCAGCGCCGCGGTGACGAGGCAGCGCACGGCTCAGGTGGCGACGGGCGGCTCGCGGAAGGCCTCGGGGCCCAAGACCGTGCGGAGCCGACCGTCGATGCGAACGTCGACCTCGGTCTTGAACTTCTGCGAGCCCGAGAGCCGCTGCGCACCGTTGCCTTCGATGGTGATCCAGTCGGGCGCGGTGAGCGTGTACTTCGCCTTCACGTTGTTGCGCGACGAGAGCACCTCGTTCCACGCGGAGTACTGGCTGCCGCTCCACGTCGTCGGGCCGGAGGCGGCGAGCCGGGCGACGACGCGGCCGGTGTTGGGGTCGATCAGGCGCACCTCGACGACGGTGAACGCGACGTCGTGATGGGCGAACGAGGCGAGGTCGAGCTGCACGCTGGAAGCCCGGCAGATGCTGGCGCAACCGCCGCCGACGAACTGAGGTGCGCAGTCGAACGCCTGCACCCCGCTCGTGGTGGTCGAGCATTGATCGCCGAGCGTGACGGTCGAGACCGTGACATCGACGTCTTCCTCGGGTGGGGTGCCACAGGGGAGATCGATGGCACCGCAAGCGCTGGCGAGGAGGAGGACGACCGCAGATCGGTTCATGACCGCGGCCCGTTCGCAAGGCGCGGACCACGGGCCAACCGCGCGAACCGGCTCAGGCCCGAGGCCCCGGCTCCCTCAGACTTTCGTGATCACGGCCGTGTGCCGCCGGAGCTTTTCGACGTGGCGCAGCAGGCGATCGTCTTCGCGATCGACGGTGGCGGTGTCGTTGCCGGCGCCGCCGTACGAGCTGCGCGTGTGCTTCACGCCTTCGAACCTGTCGCTCCACCTCGCCGGCTCGTTCTTCTCGACGCACTCGGCGCTCGCGCCGGGCAGCAGGCCTCAGTGGAAGGCGAAGAAGAACGTGCCGGAGCCGTTGAACACGGTGCCGGGCAGGCCGATGGGGTGGCTGAACAGGTAGCCGCGCTTGTTCGGGGCGCTCACCCAGTACGGGTTGCCGTCGACGTCGAACATCACCTCTTCGCCGTCTTTGTACGTGACGGTGACTCCGTACGCGGCGAGGTCGACCTTCGTGTACGTGGCGCCGGTGACCAGGTAGACGCCGGCGAGGAGCACCTCGGTGTCGGGGCGGCTCCACGCGGGGTACGTCACCCAGAGGGCCTTGTACTTGCTGCCGGCGGCCGGAGTGAGGTTGCGCTGCTCGACCCACGACGTGTTGACCTCGACGACGTTGCGGCCGACGGTCTTGGCGCCGTTCGCGCGGTAGATGGCGCGGGCCTGGGCGTCGTCGGGGCGCACGAGCTCGAACTCGTACTTCTTCGGCGGGAGCTGCTTCACCTGCTCGGGCGTCATCGACGACGTCGCGTCGGTGGGGAAGCCCTTCTTCGAGCCGGGGATGCGCGCCCACACCGTCTTGTTGTCGTACGACCAGCCGCCCGTCTCTTTCTGGAGGTTGCCGTCCCAGATGTCGAGCGAGCGCTTCATGCCCATCGCGTCGGTGGCGATGACCTGGCCGACCTTGCCGGTGCCGGTCTTGATGCCGAGGTTCTCGCCCGAGAGCTTGAGCCAGCGATCGCCGTCGAGGTGATCGATCTGACCGGCGGCGTCGGGGTCGCCGTTCGTCACCTTGCCGACCTCGACCACGGGGATCATCTCGCACCAGTTCTCGAGCGTCTCGGGTGCGTAGCCGTCGTCACCGGCCTGGCCGGGCTGCTTCACGTAGCCGGGCTTGATGAAGTACGGCTTGTTGTCGTCGCTCGCGTCCATCGTGCGAATGGCGGTGCCGTTCGCGCCGTCGAAGTAGGCGCAGATGGGCTCGTAGGTCGGGCCGTACTTCGGAGCGCCGCCGAGCGGCAGGTGATCTCCGATGCGCTCGAAGCGCGAGCCGGTCATCGGGTACTTGGGGTCGACCGCCTTGTAGACGCGGTTCGCGAGGTAGCCGCACGCGGCGCGGTAGCGGTCAGAGAGCTCCTTCGCCTTCGCGTCGCCCTGGCGCGACTTCACCTCGAGCTCCATGCCCTGCTCGCGCAGGAGCTTCAGCGTGAGGTGCTCCTTCTTCGGGTCGGTCTTCTCGGAGCCGTACATCGCCTTGCACCACGGCTCGGTGCGGGCCTTGTTGAAGAAGCCGTCGATGGCGGCGAGGTCGCGGCCGCCGGCGGGCTTCGGCACGTTCTCGCCGTCTTCCTTGAACCACGGCAGGCCGTCGAGATCTTCGGGCTCGTAGTACTCGGGCACGGCGTACGCAGAGTTCGGGCGGTAGGTGATGTCGTTCGCCTTGAACTCGAAGCCGTCGCGGGCGCTGGCGACGCCGTACCGCACGATCGTCTCGCCGGCCTGCTTCGCGGCCCGCTCGTCGCGGCGCTTGTTGACGTGCGAGCGGAACATCACGACGACGACGGGCTTGGCGACGCGCAGCACCTCGGGCGTGTAGTCCTTCTTGGGCATGCCGAACTCGTCGCGCACCGAGTCGGGGATCTGCGGGGTGCCCGAGGCGGCGGTGACTCCGGCGCGGACGAGCGTGTTGATGAGGCCGTCGCCGAGCTCCCACGTCGGGCCGGCGATGGTGCGCGCCGACGTGTAGTACGCGTCGTTCGTCGCCCACGCGTCGGTGCAGCCGCTCTCTGCGGCGGGGTTCGCGCCGTTGGCGGTGGCGCCGGGCATGGTGCGGTTCGGGTCGGGGGCCGGCAGCGGCAGCGAGAATTCGCCGTAGCGGTCGCCCTGCGGGTCGAACGCCGAGATGACCTGGCGCAGGCCGGCGCCGCCGCAGTGCGAGATGAGCTTGTGCTGCGTGTTCACCTTGAGCGCGACGGCCGGGCTGATGGGCGTGATGTTCTGCTTCTCGGGGTGCAGCACGGTGCCGTCGAAGCGATCGTCGACGACGTCGGCGAAGTAGTAGTCGCCCAGGCCGCGCTGCACGCTGCGGTCGGGCATGGGGAACCACGAGTTCGTCACGCTGTAGCGCCAGGTCATCGGCGTCGCGCGATCGTCGCCGGCGAGGCTGTAGTCGAGGTACGGCGCGCTCAGCGGGTCGGGCGTGCCGAAGACGGCGAGGCTGCCGTGCACGATGCCGGTGATGGTGCCGTAGCTCGTCACGCGGCCGAGGCTGGGGCGGCCGCTCTTCGAGTCTCCGCTCAGGTCGGCGTAGCTGCCGCCGCCCCAGCGCGAGAACATGTGCCCGATCGACCAGCGGTCTTGCATGAAGTGCTGGCCGACGGTCTCGTACGAGAGCGCCATGAGCTCGGCCTCGCGCACGTAGTCGGCGTACCAGCGGTCGCCCGCGGGCAGCTGCCCGCTCTTGCCGCCGCGGCGGAGCAGCGCTCGGAGCTCGGCGGCGCGCTCGGCCTGCTTCATCGCGATGGCGTGGTGGCGGGCATAGACCTGGGTGCCGAGCTCACCCATGTGCGTCGAGTTGAGGCCGGCGCCGAGCCACGCGCGGTACTCGTGGCAGCGCTCGTATTGATCGGCGTCGAGCGGCAGCGACGGGCAGCGCATCGACTTGTTGATCCAGTCGTAGACCGTGTAGTTGAAGTCGGGCAGGCCGGCCCACATCGAGAGCGCGGGCAGCTGGCGCTCCTCGAGCTTGCCGGGCTGAGCGGCGGGCACCGGCGCGCGGTGGAAGAGGTCGGGCCGCATGAGGCTCGCGTTGAGATCGACGACGCGCGGGGCCTGGTCGCCGGAGTGCGTGCCGAACAGCTGGTGCAGCTCGGGCGAGATGACGTTCAGGGTCTCGTCGGTGATCTCGGCGTGCTCGTTACCCTTGGGGTCGCCGCGCACGAAGCTGCCGGTGCCGCCGTACTTGTTCTCGTAGATCGAGTGCCAGTTCTTGTCGCTCGTGTACGTGTCCCACGCGTACGCGGGGTAGGTGACGAGCAGCAGCGCGGCGATGAGCTTCTTCATGGGGACACCGTGGGGTTCTCGTCGGGCGCCGCGCACAGCGCTCCGTCGGTGAGGAAGGTCTGCTCGACCGCCTGGACCTCGTCTTCGAGGTCGGTCGAGCTGCCGAGCACGCGCGCGAACTCGGCTTTGCAGGCTTCGGGGCAGAGGGCGCTGGAGACGCAGTCGCGGTACTCGCCGCCGCGATCGGCGCAGCGCATGAACGAGAACATGCAGCGACCCCACTGTGCGGGCGGGTCGTCGGTGGTGGCGTCGACGAGCCAGCGCACCTCACCGGCGTGCGCCGACTCGCCGGAGCCGATCTCCTTGCAGTCGGTGCACGCCGGGTCGAACGCGTGCGTCGTGGGAGCCCAGGGCCCGTCGCCTTTGGGGCCGGTGTCGCCGGTGTTGCGGCACGCACCGAGCGCGGCCGCGCAGAGCAGCAGGAGGACGAAGCGGGTCATGGGCGTCGTCCTCACTTGCAGTGGTCGTTGAAGCAGAGGTTGCCGCAGGCGAAGTAGTCGCTGCAGGTCGCTTCCTTGACGCACTCGCAGTTGCACGCGGTGTACGCGGCCATGTCGCGGCAGTTGCTCGCGCGCGCGTACCAGCCCTCACACGAGGCCTGCGTGAGGTTCGGCGTGGCGCACTCGTTGATGGTGCGGCTGCAGAGGTTCGAGGGGCCGCACGTCATCGGCTTCGGCATGCCGGCGTCGACCATGGGCGGGCCGGCGTCTCGCATCGGGGTGGTGTCGACGAGGCCGCCGTCGGGCATGCCTCCGCCACAGGCGGCGAGGGCGAGGGTGAGCAGCAGGGACTTGATGCGGTGCATGTAGGACTCCTGGGGGCTGCGGGTTCCTCCCGGTAGAGTCGGCGCCGTGAAAATCGATCAGTCGGACGTGCAGCTGCTCGAGGCGTGGCGCGGCGGAGACGCCTCGGCGGGCGACGCGCTGTTCGAGCGCTGGTTCGACACGCTCTACCGGTTCTTCCGGAACAAGGCGGGCGAGGGCGTCGAAGACCTCGTGCACGACACGTTCATGGCGTGCATCGCGGGCAAGGAGTTTCGCGGCGAGGCGTCGTTCAAGACGTGGCTGTTCACGGTGGCGCGGCACACGCTGTACGCGCACCTGAAGAAGCACGCGCGGCGCGGCGAGGAGCTCGACGTGCAGGAGGTCTCGATCGCGAGCCTGGGCACGTCGCCGAGCGGGCTGCTCGCGCGCAAAGGCGAAGAGAAGCTGATGCTCGCGGCGCTGCGCGCGATTCCGATCGATCTGCAGATCGCGCTCGAGCTCTTCTACTGGGAGGACCTCGACGGGCCCGACATCGCCGCCGCGCTCGAGCTCCCCGAGGGCACCGTGCGCAGCCGGCTGCGGCGCGCGCGCGAGGCGCTCGAAGAGCAGCTCGCGAAGCTCGCGGAGGACCCCTCACTGCTTCAGTCGACGAAGACCGGGCTCGAGACGTGGGCGCGTGGCCTGCGCGAGCAGCTCGTCCGCGAAGCGTGACGTCGGCCCCTGACGTCTGCGTCTTGGCGCGCTCAGTGAAACGTTTGGCGCCCGCGGAAAAGCCGGGCTTCGTCACGGCTGGCAGGGTCCGCCCGCATGAGACGCACTGCCTGCCTGACGCTGATCGCGCTGTTCTCCTGCACCACGGGCTCCATCACCGGACATACGCAGCCGCCACCCGGCGAGGTGGACGGCGGCACGACCGCGACGATCACCGACGCCGGCGCGGACGCAGGCTCCGACGCGGGGGCCGACGCAGGCGCCGACGCGGGAGCCGACGCGGGAGCCGACACGGCCTGGCCCTTCGCGCCGCTGCGGGCGGCGGGCGGTCGATGGCTGGCGGCCGACGGCGGCGCGGTCGAGGTGCGCGGTGCCATCTCGTGCTGCGGCGGAGGCTACGGCTGGCCGCTCTTCGACGAGGCGTGGGCCGATCGGGTGGCGGCGAGAGGCGGCAACTTCCTGCACGCGCGGCTCGGGCCCTTCCGCACCGTGGGCGACGGCGAGACCGACTGGGCGGCCACCGGCGGCGGCTACCTCGAGGTCGCCGGCAAGGCCGACCTCGACCACTTCAACGAGGTCTTCTGGGCGCGGGTGCGCGCGCTGCTCGAGCACGCGCGGCGCCGGGGCCTCTACGTCGAGGTCGACCTGCTCGACGGCTGGGCCATCAAGCACTGCCGCGCGAGAGACATCGACGGCTACAGCCCGTGGGACCCGCGCGGCAACGCCACCGCGGAAGACGCCTGCGCCACCGCCGGCAGCGCCGCCGTCGCGCCGGGCTCGCGGCACGAGGCCTGGCTGCGCAAGGTGGTGCGCGAGACCGGCCGCTTCGAGAACGTCATCTACGAGGACGGCAACGAGGTGGGGCTGGTGCCCGGGTACTCCGTCGAGTGGACGCGCTCGCTCGTGGCGCTGGTGCGCGACGAAGAGGCCGCCCGGGGCTACCGCCGGCACCCGATCGGCACCAACTCAGGAGTGCCCGCGGCCGAGCAGCTGCCCGGGGTCGACTACCTCGAGCGCCACCAGAACCAGCCGCTCAGCGCCGCGCAGTGCGGCGGCAAGCCCTGCATGGTGAACGAGTACAACCCCACGCCCGCGCTCACCGCCGCCGAGTTTCAGCAGCGCTACTGCGCGGCGCGCAGCCTCGGCACCGGCTTCTGGTACTGGCGTCACGGGCAAGACGAAGCGGCGCTCGAGGCGTCGCTGCAGGCGCTCACCGCGAGCTGCCCGGCGGCGGGCTCGTGCGCGTTTCCCGCTCCGGTGCCGGAGGAGGGCTTCATCGCCGCGGCGACCTCGTCGGCCGACACCGACCCGCTGGTCGACCAGGCCGTGAACACGGCGATGCGCCAGCTCACCGGCTGCTCGGTGGGCAGCAGCTGCCCGATCACCCAGCTGGGCGCCGGCACGGCCGAAGAGGTCTGCCAGCGCTGGTTCGCGGCCGTGACGTCGGCGCTGCGCGGTCAGGGCTTCTGCGCCGGGCAGCACGAGCCGGGCGTCACCGACGAGATCGCCGTGAGCAACACCGGCTGCACCGGCCGCTGGTACGGCTACCACGTGTGCAACTACGGCGGCCCGCTCGTGGTGTGGAGCCCCGGCGCGCGCCGCGGCTGGTGGCAGATCGACCCGCTCTACTGCCGCTGAGCGTGGCGGCGCGCGCTGCGAAAGGCCGACGGCGTCTTGCCGAAGGCCTTGCGAAAGGCGGCGCTGAAGTGCTGCTGCGAGGCGAAGCCCGCCTCGGCGGCGACCTCGGTGAGCGCCACGTCGGAGTCGATCAGCAGCCGCTGCGCCGCCAGCAGCCGGGCCCGGTGCTGCTCGGCCCCGAACGAGGTGCCCAGGTCGCCGAGCCTGCGCTGCAGGGTGCGCGCCGACAGGCCGAGCGCGCGCGCCGCCGCCGCGAGCTCGGTGCGGTTGCCTCCCTGCACGAGCACGCCGCGCAGCTGGCCGAGCAGCGGCGCGACGCCCGACAGCTCGGCCCGCAGCGCGGCCAGGTGCGGCTCCCACCGGGCCGGGGCCTCGAGCCACTGGAGCGCGGGCCCGAGCGCGTCGAAGGCGCGGGTGGGGTAGGGCGCGTCGAGCACCTGGTAGAAGCCCGCCACCACCGCGCCCGCGAGGCTCGAAGGGCGCACCAGGGCGAGGCGGGTCACCTGGCGCCGCAGCGCCGCGTGGTGGCGCACCACGTACTGCTGCAGCACGGCGAAGGCCGCCGGGTCAGCGGCCTCGAGGAGCGAGGCGTCGACCAGCGAGCGGTGCGGCGGCACCGCGTCGTCGAGCTCGAGCACCAGCGCGCGCGTGAGCCGCTCGATGGCGGCCCGGTCGGGGCGGCCCCAGAGCACGATGCCGAACCAGCGCTCGTCGGCGCACCAGTAGCCCACGCCTTCGCCCGCGAGGTACCGGCCGACCGGAGCGTCGACGAAGGTCGCCAGGGTGCCCGCGGGGCGCAGGGGGAACGGGGCGCTCATCAGCGAACACCGTTCTACCAGGGCCCGAAGAGCCGAGAGGGTGCGCTCACGGGCGCGGCGCGTTCACGTAGGGCACGTAGGCGCGGCACGGCTGGCCCCGCAGCGAAGGGCACGGCGACAGCGGCGCGCCCGCCGAGCCGCCCTCGATGCGCGGGAGCACGAGGCTCGACGGGTGATCGGCGTCGTGGCCGAGGCCGTGGCGCACTGCAGAGGGAAACGTCTTCAGCGCGAAGCGCCACTCGGCGCGCGTGCCGCCGGGCGTGTCGACCTGGAGCTTCAGCCGCGAGCCCGCGCGCAGCACGTGCGAGAAGCCGGCGGTCGCGACACGAACCTGCGTCCACTCGCCGGGCACGAGCGGCTTCCAGTCCTTCTCTTCGAAAGTCTGGTCGGGCCAGAGCTCGGTCGCGTGCGGCCCGGGCGCGCGGTACGACGCCCGCAGCCACCCCGACTGGAGGTACATCTCTTTCCCGTCGGGGCGGACCTCCGAGAGGGTCACCTGCACGTCGGCGTCGTCGACGTCGCTGATGAGCCAGAGGTCGGCGCTCGCGGTGCCGTAGAGCTCGAGGTCGGTCGCGAGCGGCTCACCGACGAAGACGACGGCGTCGCCGGCCGGCGGCTGCTTCCAGTCGTAGGCGGGCAGCTTGGCCCAGACGTCGCCGCGCGGAGCGAGCACGCCGCGCGCGCCCTGGTCGGGGTCGAGGCGCCACGCCGACGCGCTCGGCTTCACCGTGGGAGCGGCCGCGCCCAACGCTCCGCCGGGCTGCAGGTACAGGCGCTGCGGCCGCGTCTCGGTGGGCGGGTACTGGGTGAACTTGTGCACGAACGCGCTCACGGGCGCGCCGAGGTCGCTCGCCATGCCGGCGCCCATCTCGTACAGGTTGCGGATGCGGGGCTCGGCGTTCCACGCGGAGCGGGCCTCGTCGAGCGTGGCGTAGCTCGAGAAGCGCGCGGCCGGCAGCGCGGTCATCGAGCCGAACACGTTGTCGAAGATGAACGTCGAGAAGTTCCGGAAGCGCGTCGGGTCGGGCGGCACGCGGCCGGCGACGTACAGCTCGAGGAAGGCCTGCCAGTCGACGAGCACCTCGGGCGCGACGCCGTCGATGTGCACGCCGTTGAACGTCGTGACCTTCACCGACGGCGACTGCGTGAAGCGGTCGATGAGCGTGAAGAAGTAGGGGCCGGTCTGCTCGTCCTGCCAGGCTCCGGTGAGGAACACGGGCACGCGGATCTTGTCGGCGAAGAGCGTCGGGTTGTACCGGTCGTGCTGCGCGGGGTCGTAGAACTTCGAGGCGCGCGCCTGCGCGACGTTGTCGACGAGCTGCCCGTGCAGCAGCTGGTTCTCGCGGCAGATCTCGTCGCCGGCGTCGGCGCGGCCCTGCTCCCAGCCCTGGCCGTAGGGCACGGCCTTGTTGAGCACGTTGGTCACCCACGAGAGCGCGAAGCCGTCGTTCAAGATGCCACCGGGCAGCAGCGTCGAGGCCGTGTTGCCGATCACCGACATCGGAGCGATCGCCGCGAGGCTCGGCGGCTGCTGCGCCGCCACGAACAGCTGCGTGATGCCGGGGTACGAGAGGCCGACCATGCCGACCTGGTGGTGGCGCACCCACTTCTGCGCGGCGGCGATCTCGATGACGTCGTAGCCGTCGAGCTCCTGCAGGGTCTCGAAGTAGTCGTAGGCGCCGCCGCTGCACCCCGTGCCGCGAATGTTCACGCTCACGGTCGCGAAGCCGAACATGCCCGCGAGCAGCGCGGTGCCGTCGTCGGGCGGCGTGCAGACGATCGGGAAGTCGGCGCAGAGGAAGTCGAAGCCCGCGATGGGCTTGCCGGGCTTCGAGGGCGAGTACCCCGAGTAGTTCACGACGGTGGGGTAGGTGCCCGTGATGGGGCCGGGCAGCGTGACGTACGCCGACAGCGTCGTGCCGTCGCGCATGCGCAGGTAGTTGAAGCCCGGCTGCAGCACCTGCTCGGCGTAGCTGTTCGGGTCGGGCGCGCTCTCGGCGACCGACATGACCTTGAGCGGCTGAGTGCGCTCGGGCGGCGTGCTGCCGACGACGCGCACGCGGTAGCCCTGGCCGGGCGCGATGCGGCGGAACATCAAGGCGCCGCGCTCGTCGACCGTGCCGCTGGTGACGACGGCGCCGCGGGCGTCGACGACCTCGAGCTGCGCGCCCGGCGTCGCGTGCGTCACGTGGAGCTGCTCGACGCTCTCGCGCACCTGGAACTTCGCGTCGACGCCTCCGTCGGAGCAGGCCGCGAGGAGCAGAACGAGCGGGAGGTGGCGGGTCATCGGGGCTGGAGGTTTCACACGTTGAGCCCCGCCTGGCCAGTCGCGGCGCGTGGTACGACGCCTCGGTGACGACGACGCCCACAGCGCGGCCCCTCGCGGTGCTGGTCAGCGCGCAGCTGCCCCACGTGTCCGACGCCGACCACGCGGCGCACGTCGCCGAGCTCGGGCGGCTCGTGCACACGCTCGGCTACGAGGTGCTCACGACGGTGAGCCAGAAGCGGCAGGGCACCGGCTCGGGCACCGTGCTCGGCTCGGGCAAGCTCAGAGAGCTCGCGCGCCTCACCGGCGGCCCCGGCGTCGTCGCGTCGGGCGCGGCGCACCGCACCTCGAAGGCCAAGGCCAGGTGGGAGGCCGACGAGGCCGACGAGGCCGCCGACGACGAGGTCGAGGAGCCCGACGCGTCGCAGCCGCCGCTCGACCCCGAGCGCCGGCCGTCGGTGGTGGTGGTCGACCACGAGCTCACTCCGAGCCAGCTGCACAACCTCGAGAAGGCGACCGGGCTGCCCGTGCTCGACCGCACCGGCGTCATCGTCGACATCTTTCACCGCCACGCGAAGAGCCGCGAGGCGCGCCTGCAGGTCGAGATCGCGCGGCTCAACTACCTCGCTCCGCGGCTGCGCGAGTCGGCCGGCCCGAGCGAGCGGCAGTCGGGGCGGGGCGCCGGCGACTCGGCGCTCGAGCTCGATCGGCGCAAGATCCGCGATCGGCTGGCCGAGCTGCGCGCGGCGCTCGCCGCCATCGCCGACAACCAGGAGCAGCGGCGCCGCGCCCGCAGCGAGCAGCTGCGCGTGGCGCTCGTCGGCTACACGAACGCCGGCAAGTCGTCGCTGATGCGGGCGCTGACCGGCAGCGAGGTGCTCGTCGCCGACCAGCTCTTCGCGACCCTCGACACCACGGTGCGAGCGCTGCAGCCCGAGACGCGGCCGCGCGTGCTCGTCTCGGACACGGTCGGCTTCATTCAGCAGCTGCCGCACGACCTCGTCGCGTCGTTTCGGTCGACGCTCGACGAGGCGCACGAGGCGGCGCTGCTGTTCTACGTGGTCGACGCGTCGGACCCGAGCCACGAGGCGCAGCTCGCGGTGACGCGCCAGGTGCTCGCCGAGATCGGCGCCGACGCGGTGCCGAGCCGCCTGCTGCTGAACAAGGTCGACCGCCTCGACGCGGCTCAGCGCGCGGAGCTGAAGGCGCGGCACCCCGACGCGGTGTTGCTGTCGGCGCACGACCCGCGCGACGTCGCCGGGCTGCGGCAGCTCGCGATCGACTTCTTCGAGGCGTCGATGACCGAGGCCGAGCTGTCGATTCCCTACGATCAGCAGGGCCGCGTCGCCGAGGTGTACGAGCACACGCGCGTGCTGCGCGAGACGTTCGACGAGACCGGTCGCCGGCTGACCGTGCGCGGGCTGCCTGAGACCGTCGGGCGCCTCGCGAAGGCGTTCGGTGTGCCTCCGCTGGCGTGAGCGCGGAGGCCTGATGAGGCGTGAGAGCTCGACCTCGACTAGGTTCGGGCCATGCGAGCTCTCGTGTGGGTCGCGGTGGCAGCGTCGATGTCTTGTGGTCGCCCCGAGGGCATTCCCGCCCCGGTTGCCCGGTTGTGCCAGAGCGTGGGTGGCGCTGCGCAGGTCGAGCGGGCCCGATCGCCGACCGGAGCCTACGTCTCGTGGCCCACCGGCGAGTGCCTCGACGTCACCTACGACTCGGCGGCGCTGAAGGCCTCGGCCGAAGACCTCGACTCGGCGCTGCAGGCCTGGGCGGCCGCCCCCGGCACTTCGCTCTGCTTCAACGCGTTGCGTGAAGACGGGTCGTCGCGACAGGGCGCGACGCGGCGCATTCACGTGACCGGCAATGCTTCGCAGCCGCCGAGCGCGGTGAACGTGACCATCAACTTCCAGAAGACCGGAGAGATTCTCAACGCCGATGTCGCCGTCAACACGTCGATCGCGCTCACTCGCGGCGCCTGGCTCGCGACCGCAGGCGAGGCGCTCGGCTTCCACCGCACGCCGGGGGTCGACACGGTGCTCAACGAGCGCTCCGCCACCACGAGCGTCACCGCGCTCACGGATGCAGATCTGGGCTCGGTCGCGGCGGTCTACCCCACCTGCCAATAGGCGCCCGGTCACGGGTGAATGGCGACGACGCCCGCACCCGCGACGGCGATGGAGCTCACGGCGGCCGGGCCCGCGACGACGATCGAGGTTGCGGGCATCACGAGCGGGCCGGTCGCGCCGCGCAGCACCACGTCGACCTGGTACGTGCCGGCGGGCAGGCCTCTGAACGAGAGCGTGCTGGCGGCGAGCGACTGCACGACGAGCGAGACCTGGCCGTTCGGCCTCTGAAAGGCGACAGGGCGCAGGTTCGGGTCCGTCGAGCTGGCGTCGACGCGCACGTCGTTGGGCCGGATGTTCCTGAAGAACGGCCGCAGGAGCTGCGTGAGCGCGCGCATGCGGAAGGCGCCGGTCATCGGGCTCGAGAAGTAGAGCTGATCGCTCTGGCCGCACGCGCCGGGGATGGGCGCGGGCCAGACGTCGGTCTGGTTGAGAGGGCCGTCGAGGGTGAACTTCTCCCACGAGCTGACGTCGGCGAGCGTGAGGTCGTCGATGAGCTCGCCCTCCTGCGACTTGCACCACTCGGTCATCGCGGTCTCGACGCCGGCGGCCTGCGCCGCGGTGCGAATCTGCGTCAGCGTCATCGCCGTCGTCGGCCCCGAGTACTTGTGGAACGACAGCTCGGCGAGAAGGCTGCCGGCCGAAGGCACGGCGATCATCTGATTCCAGAATGAGACCGCGGCCGAGGCGTTGAGGGTGCTCGGCCCGTTGAAGGTCACCAGCGGGTACCCGGCGTCGAGCAGCGCAGCGCCGGCCGCGACCGTGCGCGTGCCCATCTGCGTGCCGGTGATGGTCGTGCCGTTGTTGGGCTCGTTGCGCACGTCGACCGCGCTCACGGTGAGGCCGAGCGCCTGCGCGTGTGCGACGACGACCTTGACGTATTCGCCGTACTCGGCCGGTGAGGCGGCCCAGAAGCCGGTCGCTCCGTTGCCTCCGCCGGGAATCGCGATGCGCAGGCTGAACGGTTCGGCGTTCGCTCGCACCTTCTGCTGTGCGCGCACCGCGTACTCGAGCAGCGACTGATCGAAGAAGCCGGCATCGAAGACGAAGCCCGCGGCGTTCACCGTCGATGCAGAGCCGTCGTCGTTCGCCCAGGTCGTGCCGTCGACCGTCTCGATCGCGTCCGGGCTCGCGTCGATGCGCAGGCCCGTGAGCCCGAGGTTGTTCACCGCGTCGTCGATCAGCGCGTCGAACGCCTGCGATGTGGGAAACGGAGCGTGCCCCGCCACCGTCGCCTCCCAGGCGCGGAACGTCTGGTGCCGGTTCGCGACCGTGACGACGACGCTCGCGACGCCGGGGCTACCGCCGGCCGTCGAGCCGCCTGCCGTCGAGCCGCCTGCCGTGGAGCCGCCTGCCGTGGAGCCGCCTGCCGTGGAGCCGCCTGCCGTGGAGCCGCCTGCCGTGGAGCCGCCTGCCGTGGAGCCGCCTGCCGTCGAGCCGCCTGCCGTGGAGCCGCCTGCCGTGGAGCCGCCTGCCGTGGAGCCGCCTGCCGTGGAGCCGCCTGCCGTCGAGCCGCCTGCCGTCGAGCCGCCTGCCGTCGAGCCGCCTGCCGTCGAGCCGCCTGCCGTGCCGTTACCACCCGCTGCGCCACCGGCTTCACCGTTCGCGCCACCGCCGCTGCTTCCACCGGGGCCTTGAGGCGTCCCACACGAAACGACGAGCACGAACGAGGTCAAGGCGAGCAGGCGCATGCCTCTGGGAGTCGTCGCGGCCCAGCCCGTCGCGCGGTCGCGGCCAACCGACCGACTCACGATCGTCGACGCGAGCCTCAATTGAAGGTGAGGTTGAAGCCCGACGACGTGCTGCTGTCCCGCTTGAACGGCTTCACCCGCACCGCTCGGAAGAGCTCGCGCAGGCACTCGCGCTGCGGCTCGGTCGCCCGGCTCGCGCGAATGCGCACGTCGAGCGGCTCGCCGCTCTGCACGAACGAGACGTCGACCGAGAAGCTGCCCGGGAAGCACGGCTTCGGGTCGATCGCCCGCATCATCGCAAAGCCCTCGTCGTAGACGTCGGTGAAGCTCTGCTTCGTCTTCGCGTGCGCGAGGCTCGGGGCGATGAACGCGCCGTACTCGGGGTCGTTGAACTGCGCCGAGACCGTGTCTCGCCGCTCGGCGTCGAGCGTGAACGGGCTGATGTGCAGCGCCTGCAGCTTCTTCTCGATGCAGTCGTCGGGGGGCTCGGGCTCGACCCACACCTTGCGCGCAGTGCCTGAGGGCTCGAACGCGACCCTGGCCGTGAAGGGGTGGTTCCAGCAGTCGGCCACCGGGGTTTTGCGCAGCGCGACGCTCGCCTCGTCTTGCACCTCGTAGAACGTCCGGGCAACGGCAGCGGCAGGGACTGGGGTCGGCGCAGGGGCTGGGGCTGGCGCTGGGATCGGGGCTGGGGCTGGCGCCGGCGTAGGGATCGGTGACGGCGCCGGTGCAGCGATCGGCTTCGGCGGCTCGACTGCCGGCGCAGGCTTCAGCATCCACCCAACGCCCGCGAGCACGAGCACTCCCGCGGTCGCCGCCAGCACCGGCGCTCGAGACGGCCCTCGCTCGAGCAGCCGAATCACCTCATCCATCGACGCGTGCCGCTGCGACGGCTCGGCCTTCAGGCCCCGCGCCGCGATGCGATCGAGCCACGCCGGCACCGCTCGCGGCCCTCTCGCCGGTGGTCGGCGCTGCGACTCCCGCAGCCCGTCGATGCCGCGGCCCTCGAACGGGCGCACTCCGTGCAGGGCCTCGTGCAGCGCCACGCAGAACGCGAACTGATCGCTGAAGACGGTCGCGCGCCCGCCGTCGAGCAGCTCGGGCGCCATGTACGGCGGAGTCCCCGCGACGTTCGTGTGCTGCGTCACCGCCGGCGGCACCGTCTTCGTCGACGGCAGCTCGCGCGCGAGGCCGAAGTCGGCGACCACCGCATGACCGCTGCGATCGATCAGCACGTTCTCGGGCTTGAAGTCGCGGTGCACGATTCCCGACCGGTGCGCCGCCGCCAGCCCCCGCGCCGCTGCCGCGAAGACCCGCGCGAGCTCGGCCGGCGATCTCGGCGCGGCCGCGAGCCACTGCGCGAGGTTGTGGCCGTCGACGTACTTCATCACCAGGAACACCTGGCCCTGGTGCGTGCCCATGTCGTGAATCGCGAGCACGTTCGAGTGCTCGAGCTTCGCCATCGCCCGCGCCTCTTCGAGCAGCTTGTCGCTCGAGCCGTCGGCCGAGCGCAGCAGCTTCACGGCCACGTCGCGCAGCAGCTGCGGGTCGCGCGCGCGGTACACCGTGCCCATGCCGCCCTCGCCGACCCGCGCCTCGATGAGGTAGCGGTCGACCTGCACCGGCGGCTGCGGAGTCTGGAACAGGCGGCTCCGGACCGCGGCGCGAATGCGCTCGGCTTCGACTCCTCTCATCGGCATCGATCTTACGTGGGTAGAGGATCGGCCGACGAAATCGATCACCGGCTCAGTGCTGCCACGGCGCGTACGACACACGCGCAGCTCGTTCGCGGCCACCCGGTCTGAGCCGGTGTCGCGTGGTGCGCCCAGGGTGCGCAGCAGCGCAACGCGGTCGAAGGTGGAGGCGCTGAGGCGCAATCTCGCTGGCGGCGCGTTCGACAGCGAGGCAACATCGGGGCTGGAGGTCACCGATGAAGCGATTGCTCGTTGTTCCCGCGTTCGCGTTGCTCGGCTGCGGAAGTCGCATTCCCGTGAACGCTACGTTCGAGGACTTCACGCCAGTCGCGGGCGGTGTCTTCGTCGTGCGCTGGGCTGACACCGCTGATCGTGAGCTGCTGGGCACCCGACAATCGGCGCAGGTGCCCAGCAGCGGCCTCGTTCAGTTCCAGTTCACCCTGCCGACGTCGGTGCCGTTGAGGCTGCAGTACTTCATCGACCAGAACGGCAACGGAAAGTGGGACGGGCCGGTCGGCACGGGCGAGCCCTCGTGGAACCGTGAAACGAGTCTGCCAGCGCCGGTGCACAACCGGGACACCATCGCGCTCACCGTTGGCTATGGCACGAGCTACGCGGCGGTCCCGGACGACTTCAAGGCGCCGTGATCAGCCGCTGGTGTCGGCACCACGCAGGCGTGGCGCCGGCCCGAATCGCCAAGTCGAGCTCGAGCACTCGTCGGCGACGAAATCGAGCACCGGCTCAGTGCTGCCACGGCGCGTACGACACGCCCACGATCACGCCCTCGGCCGTCAGCAGCCGGCAGATCGTCTGGCCCCACGGCTCTTTGCGCGTCGCGTGGAGTAGCTCGTAGCCCTTGCCGCGCAGCTCCTGCTCGGCGTCCGCCACCGCCGCCTCGCTCTTCACCTCGAGCTCGACGCTCACCTGCGGCACCGGCCGGCCCTTCGGCCACTCGGGCTTCCCGAAGCACGCCTGGGCCGCTTCCGAGAGCGGCCAGATGCCGAAGTGCTTGCTGCCCTCGATTGCGTCGCTGAACACGTACTCGTCTTCGGGGCTCGGCGGCTTCAGGTCGAGCCCCAGCCCCTTGATGAACAGCTCGCGCGTCTTGCGCCCTTCGGTCGTGATCAACGCGAAGCCCGACATGTGGACGATTTCCATGCCGGCATGCCTACCGCACGCGTGAGCCGGCCCGCTTGAACGTTTCGGACACTGCGCAAAAATGGGGACAGGCTACTTTTCTGCGCAACGCGGCCCGTGCCGGGAGCGTTGCGCAAAAAAGTAGCCTGTCCCCTTTATTGCGCAGTGACCGGGTAGCCGACCATCGCGGCCGGAGTGCAGCCCGCAAGCTCGTGCACGTCGCGCGTCAGGTGCGGCTGATCGGCGTAGC
>JBGALX010000009.1:0-389551 GCA_044223505.1 Myxococcaceae bacterium | reverse complement strand
GCTCGGGGAGACCGGCGTTCAGCCGGCGGTGCTCAAGTCCTCGGCGTTCGACGCCGTGCCGATGTTCGGCACGGTGACGTTGTCGCGCGGGTAGTTCCGGGGCAGCCAGGCGGTCGGCTCCTTCGCGACGGCGTCGGCGTTCCGCATGAGGGCGACCAGGTAGCGAAAGGGCTCGACGCCGTTAAGCTCGGCCGTGTGAATGAGAGTCATGTACAGGTCGCCGACGTGGGCGCCGTGCACCGTGCGGTTGAAGAGTGAGTCTTCCGATGAAGGATGGCCTTCTTGAGCGCACGCTCGCAGATGTTGTTGTCGAGGGGCGCGCCGGCAACGCGCAAGAAGAGCGTCAGGCCCTCCCAGTGCTTGAGCATGTAGCGGTAGGCCTCGCCCAGGGGTGAGTTCGGCTCCGCTCGATGCTCGTCGAGCTCCGCCTGCATCCACTTCCTGAGTCCTTTCATCAGCGGGCCGCTGTGCTCTTGGTGCAGCTTGAGCCGCGCTCGAGCGTCGAGGCTTCTCTCGCGTGCCTCCGCGTCGCGCGCGTAGACGCCCCGCAGTGTCTCGAGCACAGTGCGGGACTGCTCGGGGAAGTTCTCGCTGATGTCGACGAAGTACCTGCGCCCATGCGCGCAGCAGCCGCACTCGATGACGTCGCCCTTCTCGAAGAGGAAGTCGTAGACGGCGTGCGCGTCGAGGACGAGGTGGCCTTTGAAGTCTTTGACGAGCTTCTTCACCGCGTCGCTGTTGTGCTTCTGCGTGTAGCCGAACAGCACGCTCACCACGGTGCGCGCGCCGCCGGTTCAGCTCTCGAGGATGCGCCAGTCGCGCGCCTTGACGAGTTCGTCGAACGCGGCCACCAGGTCCGGATTGCGGCCTTCCTTGTGCAGTCGCTTCGGCAGCACCGAGACGTCATCGTTGGAGAGGAACTGCGTTGCAGGCGCCAGCTCGAGCACGCGCCGCATTGCGGCTTCAGCGTCCAAATACCGCTCTTCGTCGAGAGCGCGCAGGCCATCATAGTTGCTGATCGCCACCGCAGAGTGGTCGCGCTGTAGCGACTCAGGCAAGGCGCGGTAGTCGGCGATGCACTTCTCGAAGAACGGCCAGTCCTTCTGGCGGAAAGCGACGACGATGACCTCGGGCAGGAAGCTCGAGCGCCAGAAGTCCTTGGTCTGGGCCTGCAGCCTCTCCATGGCCAGAGTGCGGTAGGTCGGGTAGTCAAGCTCCGACGTGGGTGTGAGCGCGGCGACTTGCCACGCACTCGTGCGCCTTTCCGCTGGCACTCGCTGGAGCTCCTTCCACTCCGCCACGAGAAAGGACTTGCGGACCTTTTCGTTCTTTTCCCAATGCACGCAGAGGTCGATCACGCTGGCGCGCAGGAGTGCCTCCAACGCGACGTCGCGGTGTTTGAGACGCTTCACCGTTGCGAGGGCCTTCTTTCCGGCCAGGACGGTCGACAATTTGTGCGACCCCGGTCCTTGCTCCGTTGTCGCGTCGAGAGCCCACTCAACGTCGGCGTTGGCGAGCAGGATGAAGCAGTCCGTCGCGAAATGCCCGATCCTTCGCACTCAACTGTCCGAAGCAGTCGCCGGCGGCTTCGAGAAAACGTCGCGACCACCAGAGTCGTTCCTTCCTTCCCCTCGCCTTCTTGCGAAGCTCGCCGAGCGTCATCGGCCAAGAATAGCGCGAGACCATCGTGCGCTTTGCGCCTGCGCTCGACCCCATGCGAGAAGGCGCCGTGCTCGTCCGCCGCCTCGCCGCGCTGTCGCTGATCATCGCCGCGTGCACGCCGATGGCCACCGACTTCACCAGCCTCAACGCCGGCCCCATCGAAGCTCCCCGCTCGATCACCCCACCCGCTCCACCAGCGGCAACGGCACTGCCCAAGCTCACGCCCTGCCCCGGCGGCTGGATGCAGCACGAAGACACCTGCGAGCCATGGCCCTCGGGCCCCGCCACCCCCTGCGGCCCCGACGAAGCCCGCTTCCCCGGAACAGCCGCATGCACCCGCATCGGCACCGCCTGCACCGCCGACGACTGGGCCACCGATCTCCCCGCCGGCGCCCTCTTCGTGAAGCCCGGCACCTCACCCGGCGGCAACGGCACCCGCACCTCGCCCTTCTCCACCATCGACCTCGCCCTCCAAGCCGCAACCAACGGCTCCATCGTGGCGCTCTCCAAAGGCACGCACCCCGCCCCATTCAGCGTCCCCGCCGGCATCACCCTCTGGGGCGCCTGCGTCGCCCAGACCACGGTCGCCGGCTCCACCGCTCCCGCGCTCTCCGGCGCCGGCCCCGGCGCCACCGTCAAGAACCTGCGCGTCACCGGCGGCCGCGGAGGCCTCGTCGCCTCGGGCGCCGGCGCCGAGCTCGCCGTCACCGACGTCCTCGTCGACTCCGCCGTCGGCATCGGCTGGGCGGCCCTCTCGGGCGGCATCAGCCGCGGCACCCGCGTCGTCATCAAAGACACCCGCCTCTCCCCCACCAACACGCTCGGCAACGGAGTCACCGCCATCGGCGGAGGCCAGCTCCTCGCCGCCCAGCAGGTCGTCATCTCCGGCAGCCGCGGCTACGGCCTCTTCGTCGACGGCGCCAACAGCCGCGCCGAGCTCTCCGACGTCGCAATCACAGACACCACCGCCGACCCCGCAGGCCAGGCCTCCGGCGTCAGCGTCGGCCACGGCGGCGCCGTCCAGCTCCACAGCGCAATCATCGAGCGCAACGTCGGCCGCGGCCTCGAGGTCACGCCAGGCTCCACGCTCGAGCTCACCGACGCCGTCATCCGAGACACGCTCCCGGTCGCGGCCAGCACCTCGCGCCTCGGCGCCGGCCTCATCAGCACCGGCACCGTCAACGCGACGCGCCTCTGGTGCAGCGGCAACACCGCCTACGGCATCGCCTCGTACGCGGGCACCGTCACGCTCACCGACTCCGTCATCGACGGCACGAAGAATAGCACCGTCATCCAGGGCGGCATCGGGCTCGGCGCGGTGCTGGGCTCCGTCACCGCCACCCGCGTCGCCGTCCGCCGCAGCGCGACCGTCGGCGTCGAGTCGAACGGCGCCGGCTCCACGCTGAACGCCACTGACCTCACCATCACCGGCACCCTCGCGCCCGCTGGCGGCTTCGGCTGGGGCCTCGCCACCACCAGCGGAGGGCACGCGACCGTCTCGCGCGCGACCATCGAAGAGACCGCGGGCATGGGCATCGAGCTCGGCCACGACAACGCCTCACTCATCGCCAGCGACGTCACCATCCGCCGCACGCGCCCGACTCCGGTCGGCGGCGAGATCGCCGGCGGCGAGGGCATCGTCGTCTCGCAGGGCAGCACCGCCCAGCTCGATCGCGTCGCGCTCGAAGACAACACCTCCGCCGGGCTCATGGTCGCGGTCTCCACCGTCACCGTGCACGACCTCGCGATTCGCGACACCAACCTCCCGACCGAGTCGCGCCGCCTCGGCGCCGGAGTCCTCGTCATGGAGGGCGGCCAGCTCCTCGGCGAGCGCGTCGCCGTCGAGCGCAGCCACCTCGAGGGCCTCTTCAGCGACGGCGCCGGCTCCCGCATCGCGCTCACCGACGTCGCCGTCCGCGTCGTCGACGACGCCCCGTGCACAGGCCCCAACTGCTCCGGCGTGCGCCCCGTCGGCGCCCTCGCCGTCCATGGCGGAGCCGTCGACCTCGACCGCTTCCTCCTCGCTCACTGCGACGGCTTCGGCGCCGTCGTCTACGGAGGCCAGCTCGACCTCGAGAACGGCGACGTCTGGGGCAACGACATCGGCGTCAACCTCATCGACATGGGCTACGACGTGAATCGCGTCAACCGCGACGTCCGCTACCTCTTCAATACCCAGAAGCTCGCCGCCGAGGTCATTCCGCTGCCGTCGCTGCCCTCCGAGCGCTGACGACTAGCGAGGTACCCCACACCCCATGCCTTGAAGCCGAACCACGGTTCGGAAGTCGGTCCCGGGCAATCGGCACAGCCGCCGCCTCCTGGCGTTTGGTGCATTGCACCACGCGATTTCCCTCTAGCAGACCGCACGAATGTTGCGCTGCAACATGAAGTCCTGCTATCCGCGCCCCTCGTGAGCGCAGCCCGCGTCGCCCCCGGAGTGGATCGGTACCTCGACTTGCCCTCGGGCACGCTGCGTGCGCGCATGCACGGCGGGCCCGGCAGACCCCTGGCCATCGGCGTGCCCGGTCTGTCTGCGAACTGCTTCTCGTTCGGGCTGCTGGGTCCGACGGTGGCGGGCCTCGATCGCACTCTCGCGGCGATCGACCTGCGGGGCCGGGGCCGGAGCGCGGCGGGGAAGAGGGGCTCGCACGGCTGGGCCGCGCACGCACGCGACGTGCTCGCGGTGGCTGACGCGCTGGGCGCCGAGCGCTTCGACTTCATCGGCCACAGCATGGGCGCCTTCGTGGGCCTCTCTCTGATGAAGCAGGCGCCGCACCGCGTGCGCAGCCTGGTGCTCATCGACGCCGTGGGCGTGCCCGACCTGCGCGCCATGCCTCCCATCCTCGGCGCGGCGCGGCGGCTCGGCGCCGTCTACCCCTCGGCCGAGGCCTTCCTCGCGCTGGTGAAGGGCGTGGGCGTGGTGCCCTGGGACGAGTTCTGGGAAGCGCACTATCGGGAAGACCTGGTCGAGACTGAAGGCGGCGTCCGCCAGCGCGCCTCACGTGACGCGGTGGTCGAAGATCTCCGATACGCGGCCACCGCCGACGTGCGCGCGCTCTGGCCGCACGCCGTCTCGCAGACGCTCCTGGTGCGCGCCGCCCAGCCGTTCTCTCCCGGCGCCGACATCATCACCGAGCACGACCGCGACACCTTCCTCACCGTCGCCAAGCGCGCCCGCGCCGTCGAGGTGCCCGCCAATCACTACGGCGTCATGAACCACCCACAGACCGCGAAGGCGGTTCAGGAGCTGCTCACGTGAAGACCCCCGCGAAGAAGAAGAGTGCGCTGGTGACCGGCGCGGCGTCTGGCATTGGCCTGGCCATCGTTCGCGAGTTCCACGAGCGCGGCATGGACGTCATCGCCAGCGACGTGTCGTCGCAGCGCCTGGCCGAGGCCTACGAGTCGCTGCCCACCGTGCGCTGCATCGCCGCCGACCTCTCCGACAAGGCGGCCGTCGCCGCGCTCGCCCTCGAGGCCGGCCCGGTCGACGTGCTGGTGAACAACGCAGGCTTGCAGCACGTGAGCGCGATCGAGAAGCTCGAGCAGGCGAAGTGGGACCTGCTGCTGCAGGTGATGCTGACCGCGCCCTTTCAGCTCATCCAGGCGATGCTGCCCGGGATGTACGAGCGCAGCTGGGGCCGCATCATCAACGTCTCGTCGGTGCACGGCCTGGTCGCCTCACCGTTCAAGAGCGCCTACGTCTCGGCCAAGCACGGCGTCATGGGCCTCACCAAGACCGTCGCCCTCGAGGCCGGCGCCCGCAGCCAGAACATCACCTGCAACGCCATCTGCCCCAGCTACGTGCGCACTCCCCTGGTCGAGAAGCAGCTCGCCGACCAGGCGAAGGCACACGGGCTCCCCGAATCGGAGGTGCTCGAGAGGGTGCTGCTCGCGCAGAACGCCATCAAGCGCCTCATCGAGCCTGAAGAGGTCGCCCAGCTCGCGTCGTTCCTCTGCCAGGAGGGGGCGTGGAGCATCACCGGCACCGCCCAGAAGATGGACGCCGGCTGGCTCGCGCACTGAGTCCACCACGGCGCGCCGTGCCCGACCTCCGAGAGCGCGAGGCCTCCGACGCCGCAGGCGATGAAGCCGACCGTCATCGCGAGGCCCCCTGCCGACGGAGCCGCCATGCCGCCCATCGCAGGCCCGGCGCCGCTGGCTCCCGTGCCGCTGAAGGCCCAACCGAACAGAGCTCGAGTGCCGCGTCTTCTACTGCACGCCCGTCGAAACGAGCCGGCTGGCCTTCGAGGCCTCGGTCGGGTTCTCGGTCGGCTCGGGCGAAGGCATCGACGCGCTGGCCTGGTTGGGAGGCCGCCTGCGGCTGTCGCGGCGCTTGTCTCTCGTGGTCGACGCGAGGGTTCAGGCCGGCAACACACGCATCTTGTACCCGGCCTATGCGGACCCCGGCCTCACTGCGCTTCGGGCTTTGGCTGTGACCTGCGGGCAAGCTCGGCGTCGATGACAGCGACTCCCTGGTCGACGTCGTACTGATCGCGCGTGCCGCGCATCGTCGACAGCATGCCGAAGAGGACGCGGAAGGCCCCTTCGACGGCGATGAAGACGGGGATCCCGATGGTGATGAACTCCATTCCCCCGACGTCGCTCTGTCGCCCCGAGGTGGAGAGCACCAACAGGCCCGCTCCTGCGACCAGCTCGATGGCCCCCACGACCGTCAGCGACACGCGCGGCCACACCGACGGACGCGACTCGAGAAGGAGCGCGCGCCGCACCCCGAGCGCTTCGGTGGTCAGCGCCTCCAGCTCGTCCGCTTCGTGAATCGGTTGCGCGACGGCCTGCACCGGCAGCGGCAGCAGCAGCAGCAACACCAAGGTTCCCGTCTTCATGCTCAGCCCGGGTTAGCAACCCCGGTGCCAGCGCCAAGCCTGCCACGGCTCGCGCGGTGGAGCGCCCTTGCCGCACGGCAGCGCCGGCTCGCTGCGACGCGCGCGCCGGGACCACCCTTCGAATGGTGGGGCGCACCCATCGCCCCCGACCACGATGGGGCGCTTCAGCTTGCCGCCCGATCTCGGCTAAGCGAGCAGGTCCGTGCCGCACCGCCTCACCCTCCCGGTCCTCTTCCTCCTCGCGTGCGGCGATGCCGAGCTCCAGCCGCCACCGCGACTGCACGCGAAGACCAGCAGCGCCATCATCAACGGCATCGTCGACCCCGGGCACTGGTACGTCGGCATGGTGCTCGACCCCAACGACGGCGTCTGCTCGGGCACCCTCATCTCGCGCCGCACCGTCATCACCGCCGGCCACTGCTGGGGCCAGGGCGCCCTCCGCCTCGACCGCGTCGTCTTCGACACCGGCCACCCGCTCTCGCGCACCACGGTGCCCGTCACCACCAGCGTGCGCCACCCCGCCTACGACGAGTTCTCGCTCACCAACGACCTCGCCCTCGTCCAGCTCTCGGCCGACGCTCCGGTGCAGCCGGCGCCGCTGCTCCGCGAGACCCTCGGCGCTCCGCACATCGGCCCCAACTTCTCGTGGGTCGGCTACGGAGACACCGACGTCCAGGGCAACGGCTCGGGCACCCGCCGCGTCGTCACCTTCCCCATTCAATACGTCGGGCCGGTCTCGAACATCCCGCTGCCGCCGAACGCTCCGAGCAGCGCCTCCGACTCCATCGACGCCACTCAGTTCTATTACCGCGTCGCCGGTCGCAACACCTGCAGCGGCGACTCCGGCGGCCCCGCCTTCGTCGTCCGCAACGGCGTCGAACGCCACGCCGGAGTCACCTCCTACGGCGATGACGGCTGCGCCTTCGACGGAGTCGCCGCCCGCACCGACCTCGCCCGCATGCAGTGGATTCAGCAGAACATCGACGCCTTCGAGCCCACCGAGCCCTGCCGCGCCGACGGCATCTGCGCCCCCGGCTGCGCCACCACCACCCCCGCCCCGCTCGGCACCCTCATCGACCCCGACTGCGCCGAGCAGCACTGCTCCGCCGACGGCATCTGCGCGCTCTCGTGCTCGCCCGTCGACCCCGACTGCTCCTCTCTCGCCATCGACGCCTGCGGCGCCGACGGAGTCTGCAGGCCCGGCTGCGCCACCCCCGACGTCGACTGCGCCGGCGGCACCGGCGGCGGCTCAGGCTCCGCGGGCGGCTCGGCCGGAGGCAACACCGCCGGCGGCAACTCCGCGGGAGGCAGCACCGCAGGCGGCACCGCAGGCGGCGACGCCAACGCCGGCGGCGGCGACGCGACCGCGGGCGGGTCCACCGCCACCGCGGGAGGCTCGACCACCGCCACCGCCGGCGGCAACGACGTGCTGCCGAAGATGGCGCCGGGCGGCTGCCACTGCTCCGCCGTCGACGCGGCCTGGCCGCTGCTCGCGCTCGCCTGGCGACGCCGGAGGCGCGACCCGAAGTGAGTGAAGCGCGCCGGGTTCTCATCGTCGACGACGAGCCGCTCGTGCGCAGCGGGCTCCAGCGGCTGCTGCAGCACGCGGGCTACACCGTGTTCGCGGCGAAGGACGGCGACGAGGGCCTCGCGGTGCTCGAGCGCGAGCCGATTCAGCTCGTCATCAGCGACAAAGACATGCCCGGCATGTCGGGCCTCGAGTTCTTGAGCCGCGTTCAGGCGCGCTCTCCGCGAATCTGTCGCATCGTGCTCACCGGCTACGCCGACCTCGAGAGCGCGATGAAGGCGATCAACGACAACGCCGTCTTCCGCTTCCTCGAGAAGCCGTGGAGCAACGACCAGCTCCTCAACATCGTCCACTTCGCGTTCGAGTCCATCGAGCTGCAGGGCGCGCTCGACCGCGAGCGCCGCCGCTCCGAGGAGCTGCTGCTCAACATCCTCCCTGCCTCCATCGCCGAGCGCCTCAAGCGCGGCGAGAAGTTGATCGCCGATCGCTACGAGGCCGCCACCGTGGTCTTCAGCGACCTCGTCGACTTCACGCCCTTGAGCTCGAAGCTCGAGGCCGCCCACGTCGTCGAGCTGCTCAACGAGCTCTTCTGCGAGCTCGATCGGCTCGCCGCCCAGCTCGGCGTCGAGAAGATCAAGACCCTCGGTGACGGCTACCTCGCCGCCGCCGGCCTGCCCGTCGCGCGCGCCGACCACGTCGCCGCTGCCGCCGACCTCGCGCTCGCCATGCTCCGCGCGGTAGACGCCCTCAACGCCGCCCGCGGCACGACGCTGCGCATGCGCGTCGGCCTGCACACCGGCCCCGTCGTCGCCGGAGTCATCGGCCTCAACAAGTTCAGCTACGACCTCTGGGGCGACACCGTGAACGTCGCCAGCCGCATGGAAGCCACCGGCGTGCCCGGCCGCGTTCACGTCACCGACGAGGTGCAGCGCGCGCTCGAGGCGACTCACATCTTCGAGAGCCGCGGCGACGTCGACGTCAAAGGCAAGGGCTCGATGCGCACCTGGCTGCTGCTCGGCCGCAAGGCGTAGCGCGCTCACGGTCAACCAGGGCTGTCGGACCCACGGGGTCGTGCGGAGGCGTGGCAGCGAAGAAGGCACCGGCGATTCCGGAACGGACAAAGGTGGAAAAGCGCCTTCCCCCTGAGGAGGTTCTGCTCCGAGTCTTTCTTCTGCTCGGCGGGCCGCTTCCGGGCCGCCCGACAGGCGCGCGCCTGCATGCGGTAGTCTCGCGCCCGTGCTGCTCTTGACGCTCATCGTGCTGGCCAAAGCCGGCGGCATCGCCACGACGAGCTGCTACGGCTGCCACGGCGGCGGCCTGCCCGAGCCGACCGTCTCGCTCACGGGCCCGCAGCAGTCGATTCAGCCCGGCTCCACCATCACGCTCACGCTCACCATCGGCGGAGGCATCTCGACCGGCGGCTTTCACCTCGTCTCGCAGGGCGTCGGCACCTTCATCGCGGGCAGCGGCACGCGCCTGCTCGGCACCGGCCTCTCGCACTCGACGCCGAAGGCCGCGACCAACGGCTCGGTCACCTTCAACATCCAGTGGACGGCGCCGACGACTCCGGGCGGCACCGAGCTCGAGGCCGGCGTCATCGGCGGCAACGGCGACGGCCGCTCGAGCGGCGACCGCCCGTCGTTCGTGCGCCTCTCGCTCGCGTGGGGCTGCGCCGCGACGACGTACTACCAGGACCTCGATCGCGACGGTCACGGCAACAACTTCGGCGGCCCGCGCCTGCGCTGCGCGCCGCAGGCGGGCCTCAGCACCTCGAACGACGACTGCGACGACAACGACGAGCGCCTGTACCCGGGCGCCACCGAGGCCTGCAACGGCCGCGACGACAACTGCAACACGCAGGTCGACGAGGGCCTCGCCTCGACCACCACGTGGCCCGACCTCGACGGCGACGGCTTCGGCAACCCCGCCGGCCCCACGCAGACCGGCTGCTCGACCACGAAGCGCGCCGCGAACAACACCGACTGCGACGACACCGACGCGAAGGTGTTCCCGGGCGGTGTCGAGGTCTGCAACGGCAAAGACGACGACTGCGATCTGCAGCGCGACGAGGGCGTGCGCGTGCGCTGCGGCATCGGCTGGTGCGCGCGCTTCGGCCCGACCTGCGACCCCGCGCTCTGCACCATCGGCGAGCCGCGCGCCGAAGAGTGCAACGCGTTCGACGACGACTGCGACGGCGTCGACGACAACGGCCCCGTGTGTCCCTCAGGTCAGACCTGCTACGAGGGCCAGTGTTACGCGACCGACCTCGTGCCCGAGCCCGACGCGGGGAGCGCGGGCGGCGCGGGCGGCAGCGGCGGTAACGGTGAGACACCGGCTCCCGGGCAGGGCTGCAGCTCGGCGCCGGCCTTGATCGCGTGGCTCGCCGCGCTCGCGCTGCGCCGTGTGCGACAACGCCCCATGGAACGCGCCTGAGCCAGCCAGATGGGGCGGCCGTGCTCCATTTCGTGCAGCCAAGCTCGGGCAATCTCTGAGAGCAGCCCGTTGGCCTCAACGTTGCTCAGTACGGCGCGATGGCTTTGGAGGATGCGAGCGGAGTGGACCCGTGCGCGGGGTGGGTGGTCGGGGCGAACGAGATCGTCTGCCGGTTCTCGTCGACGCTCTACCTGGCGCTGCGGGGTGAGCGCTTCGTGGTGCTCAAGCGGTTGCCGGTCGAGCCCGCAGGTCTTCACGACCTGCAGCTCCACGCCGAAGCGACCGCGCAGGTGAGCCACCCCAACCTGGCCCAGGTGTTCGCCGTCGAGGCGGCCGAAGAGGGCACGTTCTGGGTGACCGAGCTGTTCGGTGGCGCGACGCTCACCGAGCTGCGCGCGGCGTGCAAGAAGGCCGGCAAGAGCCTGCCGCTCGGGCTCGTGTTCGCGACGTTTCACGAGGTCGCGCTCGCGCTCGGCGAGCTGCACGGCCGCCGCCGCGCTCACGGCGACGTCAGCGAAGACAACATCCTCATCGGCTTCGGGGGAACCTCGAAGGTGCTGAACCCCGGGCTCGCCGACTGCCTGCAGCGGCTGCCGCCCGACCCGCAGACCGACGTGTTCGCGCTCGCCGGCCTGCTCTACGAGTGCCTCACCGGCGCGCGGCCCGGCGGGCCCGCCATCACCCCGCCGTCGGCGTTCAACCACGCGCTCGAGAAGCCGATGGACGAGCTGCTCCTGCGCGCGCTCGGGCCCATTCGCTCGAAGCGGTTCAAGACCGCGACCGACTTCGCCGCCGCGCTGAAGACCGCCGCCAGCGGCTACCTGTGGAAGCCCGGCCAGCGCGCCGAGTTCGTGTTCGGGCTGTTCAAGAAGCGCCGCGACAAAGAGCAGGAGCTGCTCGCCACCGCCGGCAAGCGCCTCGCCGAGCTCCGCGCCGAGCGCGCCGCCGCGAAGGCCGCCGCCGAAGCCGCCGCCGAAGCCGCCGCCTTCATCGCCCAGCAGGAGCTCGCGCTCGAGCAGGAGCCCGCCATCGTCTCGGGCGAGCTGCTCGACGACGGGCCGCAGGGCCCGCACGTGCCGACCGAGCCGCGCGAGGTGCTCTCGATTCCGATGCGCGCGCTCAAGATCGGTCTGTCGGCCACCGCCGGCATCATCGCGTGCGTGTTCCTCGTGCACGCGCTCGCCGTGTCGCCCGCCCCCGCCGCGGTCGCGTCGATGGCCCCGCCGATTCCGGTGCTGGTGCCCGTCGCGATGGTGCAGCCCGAGCCGGCCGCGCCTCCCGCCGCCGCGCTGCCGCCCGCCGAGACCCAGGTCGCGAGCGCCGACGACGAGCCCGCTCCGCCCGAGGCCGCGCCCGCCCCCGCGAAGGTGAAGAAGAAGCTGAAGAAGGGCGGCGCCGCCGATGCGCCGCTGCCGCCGTGGCTGATGCGCAAGGGCCGCCGCTGACGCAGCAGAAGGCTACCGCCCGCGCCGCGGGCTGAGCGAAACTCCCGCGGCATGCGACACGTGACGGGCGGACGCGTCCTCGCTGTGGCCGTATTCCTCGCGGCGCTCTCGGGCTGTCCGCCGACGCCCGGCGCACCCGACGCGGGCTGCCCCGCCGGCCAGCGCGCCTGCGACGGCGTGTGCACCGACACGGCGCGCGACCGCGAGCACTGCGGCGCCTGCGGCATGGCGTGCAGCGCCGGCGAGGTCTGCAGCCAGGGCGCGTGCGCGCTCTCGTGCGGCGGCGGCACCGCGAAGTGCGGCTCGAGCTGCGTCGACATGCGCGTCGACCCCGCGAACTGCGGCGCGTGCGGCGTCGCGTGCGACGGCGGCACGTGCAGCCAGGGAGCCTGCCGCTCCGAGTGCGGGCCAGGCACCACCCGCTGCGGCGCCGCCTGCGTCGACACGCGCCTCGACCCGTCGAACTGCGGCGCGTGCGGAGCCTCCTGCGACGCCGGCACCGTCTGCAGCGCCGGCGCCTGCGGCCTCACGTGCGCCGGCGGCACCACCCGCTGCGGCAGCGCCTGCGTGGACACGCGGCTCGACCCGTCGAACTGCGGCGCCTGCGCAGCCTCCTGCGACGCCGGCACCGTCTGCAGCGCCGGCGCCTGCGGCCTCTCGTGCGGCGGCGGCACCACCCGCTGCGGCAGCGCATGCGTCGACACCCGCTTCGACCCCGCACACTGCGGCTCGTGCACCTCAGCGTGCGACGCCGGCGAGGTCTGCGGCGCCGGCGCCTGCGGCCTCTCGTGCGGCGGTGGCACCACCCGCTGCGGCAGCGCGTGCATCGACACCCGCTACGACCCCGCGCACTGCGGCGCGTGCGGAGCGGCCTGCGACGCCGGCACCGTCTGCAGCGGCGGCGCGTGCGCGCTCACGTGCAGCGGCGGCACCACCCGGTGCGGCAACGCCTGCGTCGACACGCAGGTCGACCCCGCGAACTGCGGCGGCTGCGGCCTGCCCTGCCCCGCCGGCCGCGCGTGCACCGGCGGCAGCTGCCCCTCGGTCATGAACGGCCAGCCGTGCTCGACGGCAAGCGAGTGCGCCTCGGGCTTCTGCGCCGACGGCGTGTGCTGCGACGCCGCGTGCTCGGGCTCGTGCCAGGCGTGCACGGCGGCGAAGAAGGGCAGCGGGGCCGACGGTGTGTGCGGGAACATCGGCGCGAACACCGACCCCGACGCCGAGTGCGCCGGGCCCGACGTCTGCAACGGCGCCGGCGCGTGCCGGGCGGTGCTCGGCGCAGCGTGCGTGCTGGGCACCGACTGCGTCTCGGGCTTCTGCGCCGACGGCGTCTGCTGCGCGACCGCGTGCGCGGGCTCGTGCCAGGCGTGCACGGCGGCGAAGAAGGGCAGCGGCGCCGACGGCGTGTGCGGGAACATCGGCGCGAACACCGACCCCGACGCCGAGTGCTTCGGCGCGCTCACGTGCGACGGCAGCGGCGCCTGCACCACGCTCGCGACCGGCGCCGCGTGCGCGGCCGCCGGCGAGTGCGCCAGCGGCTTCTGCGTCGACGGCTTCTGCTGCAACGGCGCGTGCACCACGCTCTGCAGCGCCTGCAGCGCCGCGAAGAAGGGCTCGGGCGCCGACGGCACGTGCGGCGTCATCGGCGCCGGCCTCGACCCTGACGCCGAGTGCGCGGGCAGCCTCGTGTGCAACGGCGCGAGCCTGTGCCGGGCGCCGGCCGGGGCGGCCTGCTTGCTGGGCACCGACTGCGTGAGCGGCTTCTGCGCCGACGGCGTCTGCTGCGCGACCGCGTGCGCGGGCTCGTGCCAGGCGTGCACGGCGGCGAAGAAGGGCAGCGGCTCCGACGGCGTGTGCGGGACCATCGCCGGCGGCACCGACCCCGACAACGAGTGCCCCGGCGCCACGTCGTGCAACGGGGCCGGCGCGTGCGCGCTGCTGGCGAACGGCGCGCCGTGCAGCGCGAGCGGCGAGTGCTCGAGCACGTTCTGCGCCGACGGCGTCTGCTGCAACAGCGCCTGCTCCACGCTCTGCAACGCCTGCACGGCGGTGAAGAAGGGCTCGGGCGCCGACGGCACGTGCGGCGTCATCGTCGCGAGCACCGACCCCGACGGCGAGTGCCCCGGAGCGACGTCGTGCAGCGGCGCGAGCTCGTGCGCGCTGTTCGCGGTGGGCGCGGCGTGCAACCTCGGCGGCGAGTGCGCGACCGGCAACTGCGTCGACGGCTTCTGCTGCAACACGGCCTGCACGGGCGTCTGCAACGCGTGCAGCGCGGCAAAGAAGGGCTCGGGCGCGAACGGGACGTGCGGCGCGATCGCCGCCGGTACCGACCCCGACAACGAGTGCCCGGGCGCGCAGGTGTGCAGCGCGCTCCAGGTCTGCCAGTGACCTGAGCCTCCACGCGTCGCAGCTTTGGTCGAACCGCGCATCGCGGCCCCGCCTCCGACGACGGCGTCGGCCAGCGAGGTCGCACCGCCCCGTGCATGATGCTCGAGCAGCGCGCTCCGGCGCCGGCGTGCGACGCCTTCGTGTCCCGCGGGCCGGGGGCTCTGCCGTCGGCGCGAGAGCGGGCGCTCGGGCATACGATGCGACACCTGGGGCCGGAACTCGCGACGCGGCGAGCGCGGATCGCGAGGGCGTCGACCGCGTTCTCGCCCCGCCAGCTGACCCGAATGGGCCAGGCGGCGTGGCGTTCGCGGCGACGCCACGCTCGTGCGCGGCGCGGCGAGCGACGTACAACGCGCGCGTGCAGGAGCTCCGACGGCAGCATGCCGGTCGCGACGGTGCTGAACCGGCCGTAGCGCCGCCCCGCGGAGCCTCAGCCCAGCAGGGGCTTCAAGGTCTCGACGAGCGTCGAGGCCCCGCGGGTGACCGAGCCGGGCCGCTCCCAGCCGATCTTGCCGGTCGCGAAGCCGGCGTACATCTCGGCGTAGAGGCCGGCCATCGGGTCGGGCACGCCCGCCTCGAGCAGACCCGCGTGGGCCTTCTCGACGGGCGCCGACACCGCCTGCACGGGCTTGCCGAGAATCGACGCGACCGCCGCGGCGACGTCTTGCACCGACCAGTCTTCGCGGCCCGCGAGCTCGATGAAGCGCGTGCCGGGCACGGGCGCGAGCAGCGCTGCCGCTGCGGCGGCGCCGATGTCGCGCGTCGTCACCTGGCTGAACTTCACGTCGACCGGGCCGTAGTGCGGAAGAATGCCCTGCGCCTTCGCGAGCCCGAGCAGCCGGCCCCAGTTCTCGACGAAGTAGGCCGCGCGAATGAACGTCACCGACGGCGCCGCGCCCTCGAGCACGCGCTCGGCGTGGCGCACGGTCATGATGGGCCCGGTGCCCGACGGCACCTGCGCGCCCACCGACGAGAGGAACACGACCGCCGGCACCTTCGACGCCTTCACGGCCTCGGCGACTCCGTCGAGCAGCTTCTTGCGGTTCGCGACGAAGTCCTTGTCCACGAAGTCGGGCGGCGACAGCAGGTACACGCCCTTCACGCCGGTGAACGCCGCGGTCAGCGCCTTGACGTCGCCCAGGTCGGCCACGGCGACCTCGGCGCCCTTCGCCTTCCACGGCGCGCCCTTCTCGGCGCTGCGAACGATGACCCGCACCTTCTGGCCCTTGGCGAGCAGGGCGTCTGCGGTGATGGCTCCAGTGTGACCCGTGACTCCGGCGATGGCGAACATGGTGGCTCCTCGTGGTGCTGCGAGATGCCGGGGAACATGCGCCGCGGCCGGTCATGCGTCCAATGCATCTTTGGTACATTCTACATGCATGGAAAGAATATCTGGCGTCGGCCTGCGCCACGTCGACCTCAACCTGCTGGTCGCCTTCGCCGAGCTCTTGCAGACGCGCAACGTCACCGCGGCGGCCACGCGGCTCGGCATCACACAGAGCGCGATGAGCCGCACGCTCGGGCGCCTGCGCGAGACCTTCGGCGACCCCCTCTTCGTGCGCACGGCGCACGGCCTGCAGGTCACGCCGCGGGCCGAGGCCCTGTCGGTCGGCCTCTTCGACGTCGTCGAGCGCGCGCACGCGCTCGTCACGGGCGGCCCGGTCTTCGAGCCCGCCACCGCCCAGCGCACGTTCGTCGTCGCGACGTCGGACTACTGCGAGGCGGTGATGCTGCCGCAGGTGCTGCGCGCGCTTCAGGCCGACGCCCCGAAGCTCACGCTGCGCATCGTTCGAACGCCGACCGACGTCGCGCTCGAGCAGGGCGACGCCGACCTGGCGTGGACTCCGCGCCACCCGTCGAGCCGCTCGGTCGTGTGGACGAAGCTCTTCGAGGAGGACTTCGGCTTCGTCGTGCGCCGCGGCCACCCGGTGCTGCGCCACAAGACGTTCACGCTCGACCACTTCCTGTCGCTGCGGCACGTCGCCATCGCGCCCGGAGGGCAGAACGACAGCAACCCGCTCGACCGGGCGCTCGCCCGGGTCGGCCGGCGGCGCGAGGTGGTGGCGACCGTGCCGAGCTTCCTCGCCGTGCCCGAGCTCCTGCACGACACCGCGCTCGGCGCCACGCTGCCGACGCGCGTCATCGAGCGCGTCGCCGCCCGGCAGGGGCTGCAGCGCCTCGAGCTGCCGTTCGCGCTGGCGTCGTTCTCCATCAGCCAGGGGTGGCACGAGCGCATGCGCAAAGACCCCGGCCACGCCTGGCTGCGCGCGCGCGTGGCCGCCGTCGCGCGCACCGTGTGAGGCGAGGTCGCAGCGCGAGCGGCTGACCTGAGCCAGGCCGAAACGCTGCGACACGCCGGCACCAGCGTTTGTAAGGAGCACTTCGATCGAGTCGCGCGAGCGACACCTGTGCACTCGCGTTCCGCAAGCGAGCGGTGTGCGTCTGACAGCCCCTGTCGCGCTCGCGTGACGCCCGAGCGCGGTGGATCGCAAGTTGCGAACGCGGGCCGCCATGCGCGGGTCATCGAAGGTGGCGGTGGGTCTGTTGGCAGTGCTCGCAGGCTGCGGCGGCGAGGGCGACTACACGGCGGGCATGGGCCTGCAGGAGGCCGACCCCATGGGCACGAACGAGGCGGCGGTGTCGGCCCGCATCTGCCCCGCCGGAGCCACCGTGCAGGGCATCGACGTGTCGAAGTGGCAGGGCTCGATCAACTGGGCGCAGGTGAAGGGCTCGGGGCGCGCGTTCGCGATCGCGCGCATCAGCCACGGCACGAACGTCGTCGACGAGTACTTCGACGCGAACTGGGCCGCGATGAAGAACGTCGGCCTCATTCGCGGCGCGTACCAGTTCTTCAGCCCGGGGCAAGACGCGGTCGCCCAGGCGAACATGGTGGTGGCGAAGCTCGGCCGCCTCGGGCCGGGCGACCTGCCCGCGATGCTCGACGTCGAGGTGACCGACGGCCAGAGCGCAGCGACCCTCGTCGCGAAGATTCGCCAGTGGGTGAGCGTGGTGAAGGCCGGCACCGGCAAGACCCCCATCCTCTACACGGGCGCGTACTTCTGGGACGACAACGTGAAGAGCTCCGAGTTCGCGAACCTCGCGCTCGTCATCGCCTGGTACGGCACGAACTGCCCGGGCGTGCCGAACGCGTGGGCCAACGCCGGCTGGCGCTTTCACCAGTACAGCAGCACGGGCTCGGTGCCCGGCATCACCGGCAACGTCGACCTCGACGTCTTCAACGGCACGCTCGCGCAGCTGACCGCATTCGCGAGCGAGGGCGCGGCCGACGACGGCGAGCAGAAGCTGGCCTTCGCCACGAACCCCGATGGCCGCCTCGAGCTGTTCTGGGTGAACGCGGCCGGAGCGCTGCAGCACCGCTGGCAGACCGCGCCGAACGGCGGCTGGTCGGCGCCCGCCGCGCTGGGCGGCAGCGCGCGTTCGCTCGCCGTCGGCTCGAACGCCGACGGGCGCCCCGAGGTCTTCTACGTCGGGCTCGACGGCCGCGCGTACCACCGCGTGCGCCGCCCCGCCGGCGACTGGAGCGGCGAGATCGCCTTCAACGCCGCCGCGAAGCAGCTCGCCGTCGCGACGAACGCCGATGGGCGGCTCGAGCTGTTCTTCACGGGCGCCGACGACGCGCTGTTCCACGCGTGGCAGACGGCCGCGAACTCGGGCTGGGTGGCCCCGGTGGCGCTCGGCGGCGCGGCGAAGCGGCTCGTGACGGCGCGCCACGCCGACGGGCGGCTCGCGCTGTTCACCGTGGGCACGAACGACGTGCTGTACGCGCGCTCACAGAGCACCGCCGGCGGAGCCTGGGCCGCGCAGGTCTCGCTCGGCGTGACCGCGAGCCAGGTCGCGGTCGGCCGGCACGCCGACGGGCGCCTCTCGGTCTTCTACGCGACGACCGCGAACGTCATCTCGCGCGCCGTTCAGACCGCGCCGAACGGCGGCTTCGGCGCCGGCGCCCCGATGACCGGTCAGGCGCGGCGCCTCGCCGTGGGGCAAGACGCCGACGGCCGGCTCGAGCTGTTCTACGCGGGCACCAGCGGCGTGCTGTACCAGAACTTCGAGCGCACCGACGGCACGTGGTACGGCGAACTGCAGCGCGGCGCCTCGGCGCGGCAGCTGGCCGCGGCGCGGCACGCCGACGGGCGCGTCGAGCTGGTCTACGCCGCGTCGAACGGCGCGCTCATGCACGACACGCAGGTGCACGCGAACGGCAGCTGGGTCGGCGCGTCGGTGCTCGGCGACGCGATTCCCTGAGCGCACCGAAGCGGCCGCGTCACGGCGTCTTGCGCTGCTCGGCGGTCATCACGGCGGCGATGCGCGTGACGACGTCGACCGCCACGTGGCCCGGCTGCGCGTACTCGGCCGGCATCGACACGCCCTCGCCTTCGACGAAGAGGTGGTTCGCCTTCGGCACCACCCAGACCTGCGACAGCGCCACGCCCTCGAGCCCCTTCTTCCACGCCGCCGCGTCTTCGAAGGTCACCTGGTAGTCGCGCTCGCCGAACATCACGAGCAGGGGCTTGCCGAGCTTCTTCGCGGCCGCGACGCCGTCGTGCTTCGCGACCTCGAGCCAGTACGAGGCCGGCGCGCCGAGCAGCGCGCCCTTCGCCGAGCCCGACTTGAGCGCGGCGCACGCGGCGTCGACCTCGGCGAGCATCTTCGCGTCGGCTCCGACGTGGCGCAGCTGCTGGGGTATCGACTCCCACGGCATGCGCGCGGGCGGCGCGAGCAGCACGACGCCCTTCACCTGCTTCGCGCGCGCGCCGAGCTCTGGAGCGAGCTGCGCGCCCAGGCTGTGCCCGAGCAGCCAGACGCGCTTCGGGTCGACCTCGGGCCGGGCCGCGAGCAGCTCGACCGCGGCCAGCGCGTCGAGCATCACCTCTTCCTCGACGCCCACCGGCTTCCCCACCATCTCTTTGCCGTGCACCAGCGTGCGCTTGTCGTAGCGCAGCACCGCGATGCCCATGGTCGCGAGGCCCTCGGCCAGGTCTTTGAACGGCCGGGTCGCGCCGATCGTCTCGTCGCGATCGTTCGGGCCCGAGCCGTGCACGAGCACCAGGGCGGCGAACGGCCCCTTGCCCTTCGGCAGCGTCAACGTGCCCGGCAGCGCCCACGGCGCCTTGCCGACCGTGACGTCGGCGCTGGTGAACGCGTCGGGCCGCACGTACGCCGCCGGCGTCGCCTGCACCGGCTTCGCGTCCGACGGCAGCGGCTTCAGGAAGAAGCCCTCGGCCTTCTGCTGCTTCGGGTCGACCGCCGTCGTGACCTCCAGCCCGCCCTTCTCGAAGCGCACCGCGTGCACGAACACCTGCATGCCCCGCTGCTCGAACTGCTGGAGCAGCTCGGTGCTCTTCCACGCTCCGAGCGGGCTCGCGCCCTGCCGCCACGCGGCCAGCAGCGCGTCGGGGTTGATCGCCGCCGAGGCCACCTTGCCCAGCCGCGCGTGCGCCTCGACCGAGCGCCCCGCCTTCAGGTCGTCGATGAGCCCCAGCGCGATCGACTCGCTGCCCGCCGCCTCCACCATCGTCACGACGACCATCAGCACCATCGCTTGCCTCCCCTCGCGATCACGGCGCCTTCAAGAACAGGAAGCCGCCTTCGGAGAACTGCGTCGTGTAGCCCTGCGCGACGAACTGTTGCACGTAGGCGTCGTACTCGGCGCGCCCGGTGAGCGGCCAGAGGTCGTGCTCCTTCGCGAACAGCACCCACGTCGGGCGCTCGCAGTGCGGCACCATCTGCAGCGTTTCTTCCAGCGGCACGCGGTGCGGCGCCAGCGGCGACTGCGCGCACACCACGTCACCCGACGGAATCGTGCGCATGAACGCCATCGCGTGCAGGTCTGCCGCCGTCGGCCGGCTCAAGAACCCCCAGGTGGGGAAGAAGAGCAGCGGCAGCACGCCGGCGACCAGCGCTCCCCGCTCGCCCCACCGCCGCTTCGCGCGCTCGAGCGCGAACACGAGGCCGATGACGAGCAGCGCTGCCGGGAAGATGCCGTAGTACGCCGCGAGCCGCGCCGCGTACCCGTACGAGCTCGTCAGGTGCGCGAACAGCGGCGGCAGCGCGACCACGAACGACACCGGGTCGAGCACCGGCACGAAGCCGACCGAGGCGAGCAGCGTCAGCGGCCCCTCGTGGAACAGGAGCCCCAGCACCCACAGCGGCCGGCTGAGCAGGCCGATCAGCATCTCGGGGTAGCTCGAGCCCAGGTGCGACCACCGCCACGCGAGCGGGTGCACCTCGGCGCCCGTGGGGTGCGCGGCCGGCATCACCCACTTGAACGCGACGACGCCCCACGCGATCGCCACCGCGGCCGTCGCGAGCGCGTGCGGCCAGCGCCGCTCGCCGGGCCCCTTCAGCACGAGCAGCGCGAAGCCCGCCATCACGAGCGCCATCTCTTCCTTCAGGCACAGCGCGAACAGCAGCGCCGCGTAGAACGAGACCCAGCGCCGCGTCAGCGACGCGTGCAGCGCCCAGAACAGCGCGAGCGGGCCGAAGAGCTCGGGGTGAAAGTCCATTCGGTTCGACTGCCAGACGACCGCGTTGAGCAGGTACCCCGCCGAGATGAGCGCGGCGAACCGCGGCTCGAGGCCGAGCGCGCGGGCGCTCTTGTAGAGCGGCACCACCGCGAGCGTGACGGCGAGCTGCTGCGAGAACAAGAGCACCAGCGGGTGCTGGAAGGGCAGCCACAGCGGCAGGTGAAACAGCACGACCGGCTCGAAGTGCTCGCTGAAGAGCGAGCGGCCGAGGCCCCACGCGTACATGAAGTTGCCGCGCAGCGTGTAGTGCAGCGTCGACTCGAACAGCGAGAGGTCGAACGCGCGGGTCTCGAACGACAGCCAGCGCGTGACGTGAAAGAGCAGGCCCCACGCGACGGCGAACGCGAGCGCCGAGAGCAGCAGGCGGCGGGCGCCGAGCCGGGCGACGGCGCGGTCGCGCTCTTCGCGGGGCAGCAGGAACCAGCCGGCGAAGAGCAGCATCAGCGCGAACCGCAGCGGCCGCGTCGTCTTCACCGTGAACGCGCCGAAGTCCCACCCGCCGGTGAGCGCGGCCGCGAACAGCAGCAGCACCCACAGGCCGCCGAGGCCGAGCAGCGCGACACCAAGCCTGCGGCGAAGGGTGGGCGGCATTCGTCGCCGCCCAGCGTGCCACGAAACGCGCTACTTGCAGCCCGCGGGTTCCTTGCTGATGTAGTTGGCCGCGCTGTCGCCGTACGAGCTGCCGCCCGCATAGTCCTGCACGATGTTCACGTAGAAGATGCGGCAGTAGCCGTCGTCGAACGTCGCGCTCTTCACCCACGCCATGCCGTACTTGTAGCGAACGCTCGGCACGCCGTTCGAGTGCTTCTCGATGAGCCAGCTGGGCGTCTTCACGCCGACCGAGAGGAAGTCGGCGTCGGGCACCTCGGCCTTCACCGCCTCCTTGATGAGCTTCTCTTCGCTCGAGTCGTGGTGCACGTAGCCGCGGGGGCGGTACTTGGGCAGCGTGCGCTTGGCGGCGGCGCCGATCTCGTCGAACAGCGGCACGAGGCAGTGCTGGTCTTTCTCGGCGACCCTGTGCGACGAGAGCCACTCGGCGCGCGAGCTCGACGAGATGCCGGCGAGCAGGTACTCGTTGCGACGGTCAGAGAGCTCGCGCACGTAGTAGTCGCGGGCGCCGGCCTTGTACTCCTCGGCCTCGCGCAGCGTCTTGTACGCGTCGCCGTAGTGGTACGAGAAGAACGTGCCGCAGCCCTTCGGCACCTTCGGCGAGATGTCGCTGTGCTGCACCGGCGTGTTGTCGACGGGAATCGGGTCCTCCTGGTCGTCGTGCCGGCAACCGGTGAACGTCAGCGTCGCAGCGAGCACAGCCGTCAGAGGGAGTGTGGGTTTCACGGCTCGAGCGTTGTGCAACGCCCGTGCGCGGTCTTCGCTCAGAGGTCTGCACACTTGGCGCGGGGCTCGCCGAGGCCTGTCACGTGACGAATCGTGGTACGGGCGGGCGCATGAAGCGCGTGCTCCTCGTCGTGGGGGTGTTGCTGGCCCTGCTGGTGCTGCCGCCGGTGGTGGTGATGGCGACCACGTTCGCTCCGCTGTCGTCGCTCGACGCCGACGCCGAGCTGCCGGGCGGCCAGCGGCAGGTGAAGGACGGCTACGTATCGATCGGCTTCATCCCCGCGGGTGAGGGCGCCGTCGCGCTCGTCGACTGCGGCAACGACCCGGCTGGAGCCGCCGTGCTCGCCGAGCTCAAGCGCCGCGGCCTCGAGCCGGCCGCCGTGAAGGCCATCTTCCTCACGCACGGCCACCCCGACCACATCGCGGCCGCCCACCTGTTCAAAGACGCCCAGGTGCTCGCGCTGCCGGGCGACGTCGCCGTCGCCGAGGGCACCGGCCGCTCGAAGGGCCCGCTGCCGTCGCGCTTCGACACGCCGCCCGAGAAGCGCACGAAGGTGACGCGGCCGCTCGCCGACGGCGAGACCGTGCAGCTCGGCGACACCGCCGTGAAGGTCTACGCGGTGCCGGGGCACACCGCGGGCAGCGCCGCGTTTCTCGTCGGTGACGTGCTGTACCTCGGCGACAGCGCGTCGGCGGGCAAAGACGGCAAGCTGCGGCCCGCGCCGTGGGTGTTCACCGACGACGCGGCCGAGAACCAGCGGTCGCTGCAGGCGCTCGCCGCGCGGCTGAAGGCCGACGGAGCGGCGCCCAAGAAGCTCGTGTTCTCGCACACGGCGGCGCTCGACGGGGCGAGCGCGCTGTTCGACTATCAGCCGAACTGAGGGCGTCAGGCCTGAGCGACGGGGCAGGCCTCGATCGCCGCGCACAGCTCGTCGGCGGCGCACGGCTTGTCGAGGCACACGTGCGCCACCTGCCGCGCGCGCTCGAGCGAGGTCTCGTCGGCATACCCGCTCAAGAGCAGGCGCGTGGTGGTGGGCCACCTGCGGGCGACGACGGCGAGCAGCTCGGCGCCGTCCATCTGGGGCATGCACATGTCCGAGACCACCACGTCGAACGGCCCCTTCGCGAGCTCGCGCAGGGCCGCGGCGCCGCTGTCGACGAACACCATCTGCCAGTCGGCCCGGTAGCTGCGCAGCATGAAGCGCAGCGCCTGCAGCAGGTTCGGCTCGTCGTCGACGAACAAGACACGTCTCATGCAGCCTCCGCCAGCGCCGGCCGTCGAATGAAGAACGTCGCGCCGTCGCCGGCGCCCGGGAGCGACCCCAGCGCCGGCCCCGCAGAGACGTTCAGCACCGAGAAGGCGACGTCGGTGAGCCCGCCGCCGCGGCTGCCCGCGAGGGGCCACCCGAAGGGCAGCGCGAACGCCGGCCGAAAGCTCTGGCCCCACTCGGTCGCGACGAGGCGCGAGCCGAAGAAGAAGTTCACCACGACCGCCCGCTGGAAGAGCTGCGCGACCCGCTTGTCGAGCAGTGGCGCTGAAATCGCCGGGAGCCAGCTCGAGACTTGCCCTGCAGGGGGCGATCCGTCGGGCCAACCGCGTGACGAGACGGCGCCGGCGCCGGGTGACTTCCGACCCGGCGAGTTACCGGCGACCGGCCGACGGCGCGTTCGGGTGCAGCTCGAGCCTCTTCCTCAGCGTCGGCTGCCGCAGCACGAGCGGCTGCTTGAGCAGGTGCGCGATGAGCACGGGCGGCGCCGCGGCCCAGGTCGCGATGTTCTGAATGAGCAGCACCGAGCTGTACGTGCGCGCACAGAGCAGCGACGTCGTGCGACCGTCGATGGGTATGCCGGCGAGCCCCGTGAGGCAGCGGCCCTCGGTGGTGAAGATGACCTCGACGCGCTCCTCGGCCGAGACCTGCGGGAACTTCTGGCGCAGCACCTTCATGACCGACGCGCGCACCTGCGCGGTCGCCTCGCGGCCGACGTTCAGCTTCCACAGCTCGAGCAGCCGCTTCGACGTCGTCAGCTTGCGCACCTGGCCTTCGGTGAGCTGCGGGTTGCGCCAGACGCGGCGCTGCACCTCGGCGTCGCGCGCGAGATCGCCGCGGGCGAGCAGCAGGTCGAGGCCGGTCGACGTCGCGTGGTGCGCCGCGATCAGCCGCGCCTGCTCGGCCCCCGTCTGCGGGTTCTCGAGCACCGCGCGAATGACCGCCGGCAGCGGGTCGAAGCACAGGGCCGACAGGTCGGCGCCGTTCGCGAGCCCCGCCGCCTTCACGCGCTCACCCTCGGCCAGGCCGTGAAAGCGCTCGCGGTACAGCTTGAGCAGGCTCGGCGTCAGCGGCTCGTCGTCTCTCGGCTCGGCCTCGGCAGGCGCGTCGGCAGGCGCGTCGGCGGGCGCCTCGGGCTCGACGACCCCCGCCGCGCCCGGCCGCGCCTCGATGACGCCTTCGGACTCGAGCCGCGCGAGCAGCGCGCCGACGGCGGCGTCGCTGAGGCCCGTGAGCAGCGCGAGCTCGTGCTCGGTCGTGTTGCCGTCGATGCGCGAGACCGCGAAGCCTTCGGCGGCCGAGAGCGAGAGCGAGTGCAGCTGCACGCCCGCGGCGAGCTTCGGCTTCCACGCGTCGGCGCTCATGGTGACGCCGGCCTCGTGAAGCTCATTTGAGCAGCCGCCCGAGCAGCGACGCCGCGTTGGCGATCGACAGGTCCTTTCCACCGAACGGAGCGCCCGGCCCCGTCGGCGGGCACCGCAGCATCGCCACCGGCTCCGAGCGCACCGCCACCGTCACCTCGCCCTGCGCTTCGGCCTTCACGCCGTTCTTCATCATCGCGAGCCACAGCGCGCGCGTCAGCCGCACCTCGCCGGCCGGCGTCTGCTTCGCGAGCTCGGTCAGCACCTGCGCCGGCTCGCCGAGCAGCGACTCGCCCGACACCACGACCTCGCCCTGGTGAAGCGTCGCCGCGGCCTCGAGCTTCACCGCCGAGCCCTGGTTCCACCTCCACAGGGCGTCTTGAATCGCCATCGCGACCGCGACCGCCTGCGTCGGCAGCTCGAGCATGGCGAGCACCAGGTCGTGCTGCACGCTGACGACGCGGCCGCCGCCGGCTCGAATGACGCCGAGCACCTTCTGCTCGCGCGCCGCGAGCAGCTCGGCGCCCGAGCGCGACGCGAAGTCCTTCAACGTCACGCAGAGCAGCGAGACGTTGCGCCCGACGAGCATCGCGCGCGCGGGCGCCGGCCGCCGCGGCGTGGCGACCGTCTGTGCGACCGGGGCCCGAGCGCCGCCGTCGAGGCTCGCGAGCGCGGCGAGCAGGCCGCGGCCGTCTTCGGGCCGCTCGTAGGGCTTCTTCGCGAGGCACGTCATCACCACGCGCGCGAGGGCGTCGCCGCCGGGCACGCTCAGAGCGGGCGGCTCCATCGAGACGTGCTGCAAGAGAAAGTCGCGCGCGGTCGGCCCGGGAAACGGGTGGTGCCCCGCGAGCAGGCGGTACGCGAGAATGCCGAACGCGTAGACGTCGGTGCGCGCGTCGATCTTCTCGCCGGTCGCCTGCTCGGGCGAGAGGTACTCGGGCGTGCCGAGCACCATGCCGGCCTGGGTCATCACCTGGCCCGGGCCCTCGGCCTCGGCGAGGCGCGCGATGCCGAAGTCGAGCAGCCTCGCCCGGTCGCGCGCCAGCAGCACGTTCTCGAGCTTCAGGTCGCGGTGCACGATGCCCTTCGCGTGAATCTCGGCGAGCCCCTCGGCGATGTCGCGCAGCACCTTGAGCGCGCGGGCCGGCGCGAGCGGGCCTTCGCGCAGCACGCCGGCGAGGTTGTCACCCTCGACGTACTCCATCACGAGCACGTAGGTGCCGCCGGCCTCGCCGAAGTCGATGACGCGCACGACCGACGGGTGGTCGACCGACGAGAGCAGCAGGGCCTCGCGCTTGAACCGGTCGGTCATGCCCGGCTGCGTCGCGAGGTCGTCGCGCAGCGTCTTCACCGCCACCTTGCGGCCGAGCGACACCTGCTCGGCCAGATACACCTCGCCCATGCCGCCCTTGCCGAGGAGCTCGAGCACCTTGAAGCGGTCTTGCAGCACGAGCGAGCCGGCCTGGAGCAGGCCGCTTCTCGACGCGCTCGTCGGCTCGAGCGGCTCGGGCGTCGCGGCGCTCATCGTCTGGGTACGAGGTCGGCGACACAGCCCGCGACGGGCGGGCGGCGAGAGATGGCGTCGAGGGCGGCTCCGACGCGCTCGTCGGTCGGCGCGAGCGGCACGAGCTTCTGCACCACCGCCTTCGCGGCGTCGCACTTCTCGGCCTGGTAGGCGTCGAGCATCAACGAGCCGACGACGTCGGGGCACGCGCCGCCGAGGGCCTTGAGCGCGTCTTGAGCGCCGCGCCGCACGCGAACCTGCCAGTCCATGCAGGCGCGCTCGAGGGCGGCGACGGCGTCGGCCTTCGGCAGCCGCGCGAGCAGGCCGTTCGTGCGCGACGGCTTGTTCGAGCTGAACGTCTGCACCACTGCGGCGGCGAGCCACGGCTCGTCGGCGAGCTTGGGGCTCGCGGCGAGCGCCGACTCGAAGTTGTCGAGCGCGTCGACGCCGTCTCTCGCGACGAGGGCGAGGCGCGCGCGCAAGAGCTGGGCGACGGGGTCGGCGGCGACGTGCTCCTTGGTGCCCATCGCGCGCAGCATCATGAGCGCGGCGGTGGTGTCGGCGACGCTCAGCGAGCGCACGACGGCGTCGCGCTCGGCGATGGTCATTCGGCGGGCGTGCGAGAGCAGCTCTTCGTCGGCGTGGGGGCGCGCGGCGCCGCCGCTCGGAGCGATGAGCAGGCCGACGATGAGGCCGAAGAGCGCGGCCGAGACGGCGACGATGGCGGCGCGGGTGCGCGAGGGGAGCTTCCTGAACTCGTGCGCCATGCTGCGCCAGAACATGCCGGCGCGCTGGCGCGAGCTCGGCTCGGGCACGTGCATGCTGGGGAAGGTGGCGTCGAGGGTCGCGACGGGCGGCGGAGGCAGCGAGGCCTCGGCCCAGGCCGGGTCATGCGCGGGGATCTGCTGGGTCTGCTGCTTGTTGCGCTGCTCGCCGACCACCGCGGTGACCGCGGTCGGCCCTGCGCCGAGCTCGCTCTCGTCGGTGTCTTCCGGCGCCATCGGCCGGGAACTTAGACCACGCCTTCCCAGCCCGCATCGTTGCGGGTGAAGCGCTCGCGCACATCGTGGGCCTGGGCCTCGGCCAGCGGCCCGCGCTCGGCGGCCTCGACCGCCGCCGACAGGTGCACGGCCGAGCGCGTGCCGATCAGCGCGCAGTCGACGCCGGCGGCGTAGGTCGCGAAGCGCACGGCGAGCTCCGTCCACGCGCGGCTGCTCTTGTCGAACATCGCCTGCATGCGATCCCAATAGAGGCCGGCGTCGAACCGGGTCGGGCGCTGGGCGTCGCGCCACGGCGCGTTGCCGAGCGCGCGCTTCGCGAGCACGCCGAGGCCTCTCGCGCGCGCCCGCGCGAGGGTGCCCGAGAGCGCGCGCTGATCGAACAGGTTCACCGAGCACTCGATGACGTCGAACACGCCACACTCGACCGCGTAGTCGAGCGCGGCGCCGTCGCCCGCGTAGCCGACGGCCTTCACCTTCCCCTGCTGCTTCGCGGCGAGCAGCGGCTCCCAGAGGTCCCCCCGAGCCAGGCGCTGCACGTCGCACGAGTGCAGCAGGAAGACGTCGACCCGACCGAGCGTCTCGAGCGCGCAGTCGATGCCGCGCGCGACGGCGTCGGGCGTCCAGTCTTCGGTGCCCTCGATGCCGTAGCCGCCCTTCGTCACGATGACGGTCTGCGCCGAGACCGAGCGCAGGGCGCGGCCGACGTGCGCCTCGGCGGCGCCGTAGCTGCGCGCGCAGTCGAACAGCGTGACGCCGAGGTCGAGCGCCGTGTGAATCAGGAGCTCGGCGTCGGAGGGCCCCAGCTCGCCGAGCGGCCCGCAGCCCAGGCCCAGCGCCGAGCAGCGCAGCCCCGACCGGCCGAGTGTTCGTTCTCTCATGCTCGCCGGTATGCCTCGCGCGCGCGTGGGGCCGCTTACGTGCAGCCGTCATCTTCTTACGCGTTCCCGTCAGGGCCCGCAGGAGCGCGCCGGCGGGCTACCGTCACGCCCGACGCATGGACGACGAGGCGAAGAGCCGCGGCATCGGCATCGCAATCTTCTTCACCCTCGTGCCGCTGTTCCCGCTCGGCTTCATGGGGTTCGAAGACGGCTGGGTCGACCTGAGCTGCAGCGGCGACCCGTGGACCTGCCAGGTCGAGAAGTGGAACGTGCTCTCGCGCACCGCCTGGTCGTACGCCCCGCATCAGTTCTTCGTCACCCGCACGTACGGCACGGGCGTCGGCGCGAGGGGCGCGACGTACTCGACGACCCGCTACGGCCTCGGCTTCGACGGCGTCACCGTCCTCGAGAAGTACGACAAGGCCGACCTCGAGGCGCTCGCCGCCGAGCTCTCGGCCGCGAAGGCCACCGGTGACCCGTTTCACCGCAGCGTGAGGCCTCGCGGCCCCTTCTTCGCCTTCCTGGTGATGACCGTGCTGTTCGCCGCGCTCTCGGCGTTCGTGTGGGTCGTCGCCATTCGGCAGCTGCGCCAGCGGTGACTCGCGCCTCACGGGCCGGCAGGCCGCCGGCGCTCCACCGTCATCTTCTTGCGGGCTCCCGCGAGGCCCTGCGGCGGCAGCACCGAGGCCGCGTCGCGCTGCGGCTTCACCTCCGACGGGGGCGCCCCGAAGCGGCGCCGAAACGCCGTCGTGAACGCCGGCAGGTTCGAGTAGCCGACGCGCGCCGACACCTCGCTCACGCTGTAGCGCCGCGACTCGAGCAAGAGCAGCGCCTCGTCGAGCCGGCGGTTGCGCAGGTACGCCGTCGGCGGCACTCCGAGCTCGCGGCGGAACACGCGCAGCAGCGTCGACTCGCTGGTGTGGCAGGTGCGCGCGAGCTGCGCGACGGTGAGCGGCTCGAAGAGGTGCTGCTCGAGGTACTGCTGTGCCGTGCGGCACAGATCGGTCGGCTGCTCGACGTGCGCCGCGCGGCTCGCGGCGTGGAGCTGCTCTCGACCGAGAAAGAAGAGCTCTTTCGTGAGCTCGGTCTCGAGGAAGCGGGCGGCGGCGCTGTCGTGGCGCGAGCAGACCTGGCGCTCGAACAGGTAGCGGTTCGCGAGCTCGTCGACCCAGCGCGTGCGCGCGAAGACGCGAGGCCGCTCGACGATGCGCGCCCAGACGTCGGCGGTGAAGTGCGGGCGATATTCCTTCTCGGCGGCGTCGCGAGCCCGAAGCGAGAAGCCGAGCCTCAGCGTCGGAGCGACCGCGCTGTGCACCTCGAGCGCGTACGGCGTGCGCGCGGGCACCAGCACGAAGCCGCTGCAGTCGACCCGGCGCTGAAGGCCCTCGGTGCGCACCGTGAGCACCGTGCTGCCGACCGGCAGCACGAGCGCCGGCTCACGCTGCGAGAACTCCCGCTCGAGCCGGTCGGGGTCGCGCTCGAAGTGCAGCGTCAGCATCGGTCAGCTCGTGATGCGCTTGAGCAGGCTCTTGAAGAACCCGCCGCCGCGAGCCCCGGCGCGCGCAGGCGACGCGGTGAAGCTGGGCGTGGGCCGAGGCTTCGGAGCGGGCGCGCCGTTCAGCGCCTCGAGCTTCCTCCCCGCGTTCTCTCGGGCCTCGTCGCTCGCGAAGCAGCGGTCTTCGAGCTTCACCGCGTCGGCCGTGACGACCGCGACGACACCGCCGTGGGCGCCGCTGCCGAGCTGGTAGCCGACGACGAGCGTCGCCTGGGGTGCGAGCTTCGGCCGCAGCGCGCGCACGACCTCGACGGCCCGGTCGTCGGCCCACGCCTGCGGAGCCTCGTCGCGGGCATCGCCCCCCTCGGGCAGCCAGACCTCGATCGACTGCAGGCCCGGCGCCGGCAGCTCGCGCAGCACGCACTCGGCCACGAGGTGGCGCACCGAGGCGAGCGCGGGGCACGCGCGCCAGGTCGCCGCGCCGATCGGCTCGGCGATGCCGGCGGTGTCGAGCGACGCTGCGAGGCCGACCTTCGTGAACGCCTTCACCGTCTGCTCGGTGAGCCCGTAGGCGCGCACGAGGCCGCGCATGTGGCGGCTGACGGGGTGGCGCTCGCCGGTGAAGCGGATCTCCTCGAGGAAGGCCCAGTCTTCGAGCGCGTCGGGCGCCTGCTCGTCGTCGTGCCACGAGACGACGGCCGAGCGCACGAAGGGCCCGCGCCCGAAGCGCGCGCCGCTGAGCGTGATGAACGGCTGCAGCGGGCCGAGCCAGGCGCGGCCGTGCTCTGCGTTGGGCTGGGGCGGCCCGTCGAACGACACCGCGCCGAGCTCGCCGCGCGCGTCGCCGCGCTCGAGCCAGTAGTCGACGATGACGCGGCGTGGGGCGTCGTCGCGGGGGCTCGCGAGCACCGCGTCGATGAGCGGGCGCTCCTCGGCCGTCCACGCGGGGCGCTCGGGCTCGGGCTTCGGCTCCGGCTCCTCTTCGTCGCCGTCTTCCTCTTCGCGGTTGGCGGCGACGTCGTTCGTGTCCATCCACGGGCGGACGAGGTGGGCGACCCACTCGAGCTCGACGTCGCCGTTCGCGCCGCGGCGCGCGATGGCGATGGGGTCGGTCAGTGACGGGTGGCCTTCGCCGCCGCCGTACTCGGCGCAGAAGGCGCTCCACGCGTAGACGGCGGTGCTGTTCGAGTCGAGCGCGGTCGACGGCATGCCGTCGTAGTCGCAGCTCGAGCACTTCGAGCCGTCGCTGGCGGGCGCTTCGTAGTTGCAGCGGTGCGGCCACGAGGGCTGCCTCGTGGGAAACGCGAACAGGGCCTCGTGCACCGCATCGCCCGCCTCGTCGGCCCAGTACTGGCTGACGGCGAGCACCATCGACTGGCAGTCGGCGTGCTCGGCGAAGTAGTGCTTCGCGGCTTCGGCGAAGTGCTCGAGCGACGCCCTGCGCAGCTCTTGCACGTCGAGCAGGTCGGTCATGTACGGGCCTCATCGAAGAGCGCCACCTGGGCGCGGCGGGCGTCCGGTGAGACGCGGTGGAAGTACGACTCGAGCACGAGCGGAGTGCCGGCGCGCAGGCGCTCGCGCGCCCACTCGAGCCCGAACGTGTCGGGCGTGAGCGGCAGGTGCTGATCCGACCGGCCGTCGTTGCGCGAAACGTGCACCTCGGCGATGCGCTCGTAGTCCTGCAGGCGGCGCCAGGTGGCGTCGCCGATGACGCCCGCGTGCCGCTGAATGAAGACGTGGCTGACGTCGACGGCGAGCGCGAGGCCGCGGGCCATCGCGTCGTCGAGCTCGGGCCCCGTGCCGAGGCCGTTGCCGGGGTACATGGTCTCGAGCACCGGCAGCGCGTCGTGCTCGAGGAAGCGCGCGTACGCAGGGTGCTCGCCGACCGGCGGGTGCACCGAGTCGCTGTCGATGGCGCAGGTGCCGTCGTCGCGCCAGACGCTCTTCTTCCACAGCGCGAAGTCGAAGCCGTGGTGCGTGCGAACGCGCAGGGCTTTCGCGCGGGCTTCGATGCCCGGGGTCGGCTGGTTGCCGGGCGTGAGCTGGAGGCCGTCGGGCTGAAGCTGCAGCAGCGCGTCGAGCGCGGCGCCCATCGGGCGGCCCTGCAGACAGCTGAGCGCGAGGAAGAGCAAAGGGCCGCTCAGCTATGCCACAGCCGCTGCGAGGGCGGGTAACAGCGTGACTTTTGCGTTGCTGGGTTCACCGCCACCGCACGGGTTGCGAACCCGAACCTCGCGAGAAGCCGGCTCGATCGCGCAACCGCGTGCGTTCGCTTTCGGCGGCCGCGCGGCACACGCGTTGCTCACGGGCTCGCGTCGGGAGCACCGCTCTGCTCGGTCGAGCCGTGCGGCCAAGACCCGCATCAGCGCGCGCCGCAACGACGCGCAAGGAGGCTCACGTGAGCGCCATACGTATTTCGAGGCTCGTCTTCGTTTCAGGGGTCGCAGCAATCGTCGGCTGTACGGGCCCGCAGGGCGAGAAGGGAGAGCCCGGCGAGACGGGCGCGACCGGCTCGGTGGGCGCGACGGGCGCGGTCGGTGACACCGGGCCGCAAGGTCCGCAAGGGCCGCAGGGGCCCCCCGGCACCACGACGACAGAGCCGTGGGTCGAGCCACAGGTCGACTGCACGGCCGCGGCCAGCCTCACGAAGTACACGACCCAGCCGCTCGTCGTGGCGCGCGGCACGGCGACCACCAACGCCGCGGGCTCGATCACGCTGCACAGCGTGATCGCCGGCAACACCGTCACGGTGGCGGGCCAGACGTTCACCGCGGTCGCCGCCAACCCCACGGCGGTGCAGTTCGCGATCGGCACGACCGACGCCGAGGCGGCCAACAACCTCGCGGCGGCCATCGCTGCCCACACCACCGTCAAGGCGGCGGTCGGCGTCGAGACCGCCGGCGCAGTGCTGAACCTCAGCGCGAAGCCGGTCGGCGTCGCGGGCAACTACATCGGCCTCGCCACCAACTCGGCGGCGACGGTCACGCTCTCGGGAGCGACGCTGACGGGCGGCGCCGGCACCGGCAAGGGCACCATCACGGTCGAGGGCCTGCTGTTCAGAGACCTCAACGCCAACGGCACGCTCGAGCCGTACGAAGACTGGCGGCGCGCCGAGATCTGCCGCGCGAAGGACCTGGCCGAGCGCATGACCATCGAGCAGCTCGTAGGCCTCATGTCCGAGGGCGGTGAGCTCGGCAACGGCACCACCGACGGCACGATTCCCGCCTCGGCCATCAACAACATCATGAACCGCAACGTGCGCCAGGGCCTCGTTCGGCCCGCGGTGACGGCGACCGAGTCTGCCGTCTACATCAACCACCTGAACGAGCTCGCCGAGGCGCAGGCGCTCGGAGTTCCGCTCGTGGTGACCGCCGACCCGGTTCACGCGACGTCGGTCAGCATGGGCACGAGCGGAGCGCTCTCGGTCGGCGCTCCCGCGCTGTGGACACCGTGGCCCCAGATTCAGGGCCTCGCGGCGATCAACGACCCGAACCTGACGTTCGCGCACGGCGACATGGTGCGGCGCGAGTTCATGGCGGCCGGCTTCCGCTGGCAGCTCGGGCCGATGGCCGACATCGCGACCGAGCCCCGCTGGAACCGCAACGCGGCCATCTTCGGCTCGAACGCGCTGTGGGCGTCGAAGCACGTGAAGCAGATGGTCGCAGGCTTCCAGGGCAGCGTGACCGGCGATCTGCGCAACGGCATCGCGGCGACGCTGAAGCACTTCCCGGGGCACGGCCCGAACGAGAACGGAATGGACGGGCACAACCAGCTCGGCCGCTACACCGTCTTCCCCGGCCACAACTTCAAGTACCACCTGATCCCCTTCCAGGCCGCGTTCGACGTCGGGGCGGCGGCGATCATGCCGAACTACACCATTCAGAAAGAGCTGTACGACGTGAACCCGCTGCAGGTGCCGTCGGCCTTCAGCTACGAGCTCATCACGCTGCTCGCGAAGCGCGACATGGGCTTCCGCGGCGTCGTCACGAACGACTGGTGCACCTTCGGCTCCTGCGGCTCGATCGGCGGCAACGGCTACAACATGGAGGGCCTGACCTACGCCGAGCGCGCCGCGCTGCACCTGCTCGCCGGCTCGCACCAGCTCGGCAACGAGTCGTCGAGCTACTACAAAGACGCGTACGACCAGCAGCTCGTGAAGATCGCTGACGTTCGCGTGGCGGCCGCGCGCATTCTCGAGATGACGTTCAAGCTCGGCCTGTTCGAGAACCCGTACGTCGACAGCACGAAGTCGGCCGCTGCCGTCAGAAGCGAGGCGAACCGCACCAAGGGCTTCGAGGCGATGAAGCGGTCGATCGTGCTGCTGCGCAACACCGACCACCTCGGCCTCACGGGCTACTACCTGCCCATCACCGGCGCCGCGAACCGCGACACGAACGGCAACGGCACGGTCGAGGTCTACTACGACGGCGCGGCCGACGGGCTCGTCGGGCCGACCACCGCGAGCTCCGACAGCGTCTTCGACATCTACGGGCAGTACGACTACACGGCGGCGGCGGCGACGGGCGTGCTGCCGATCGTGTCGGTCACCGACCTCGCGACGGCCGACATCGCGGTCATTCGCATCGCGGCGCGCGGCGGCTCTCAGACCGCGGGCATTCCGCTCTCGTTCGACGGCGTGCTCAGCAACGAAGAGCTGAACTTCGCCACCGACGGCTCGCTGGCGGCCGCCGCGGCGAGCAAGAAGAAGGTGCTCGACGCGTTCCGCGTGCGCGACGGCTACACGCAGGCCAACGGCACCGTCGTCGCGCCGGCGAACCCCAAGCTCAAGATCGTGCTCGTCGTCTACATCGCGCGGCCCGCCATCGTCCGCGGCTTCGTGCAGGGCCTCGTGAGCCTCGATGAGCCCGCAGGCCAGCCGGGCCTCTACCCGAGCGTCTCCGACGAGGCGAACATCCGCCAGGCGGGCGTGACCTACCCCGCGGGCGGCGGCGTCGACGCGCTCTTGATGGAGTTCGGCGCGTACGACCGCGCGGTGCTCGACTTCATCTTCAACAAGAACGTGCCCACCGGCGTGACGTACGGCGCGGCGCGGCTCCCGATGGAGATGCCCAGCACCGACGCGCAGGTGAAGGCGCAGTTCGAAGACCTCCCCGACGACACGGCGACGCCGGTGTACCGCCAGGGCGCAGGCATGGCCCTGCCGGTGAACTAGCGGCGACGAAGGAGCCGGCGATGAGACGGAGCCCGACGAGAGCAGCGCGCCAGCAGGCCTGGAGCCGCGCGCCCCTCGCGTCGGGCATCGTCGCGCTCCTCGCGGTGATGGTCTCTGCGGTGCTCTACGACGCGCTGCGGCCGCGCGTCGCGCTGCAGCCCGAGCCCGAGCCGCTGCTCGCGGCGGCGGCTGTGGTGCCGGTGAAGGCGCCGGCGGTCGAGGCGGTGCCCGTCGTCGAGCCGCCTCCGCCGCCTGCCGCCGCTTCGGTGGCGACCCCGGCGGCCACGTACCCGAAGAACCCGGCACAGCTCGTGCGCGCGCTCGCGCCGCTGCAGCGCGAGGTGACGGCCGGCCTCGCCTCGCTCGACCGCTCGTCGGGCTGCGCGTGGGGCGAGCTGTTCGCGCGGCTGACGCTGGTGACGGGCGAGGCCGAGGTGAAGGTCGAGGCGATCGAGGTGCTCCGGCGCCCGCCGCCGCCCGACCCCGACGCGCCCGATCACGACCCGGCGGCGTTCGCGCCGCGAGAGGTCACCGACGAAGCCGCAGCGGCGTGCGTGCGCCTGGCGCTCGCCGACAAGTCATGGCCGGCGCCGAGCGCGAAGCCCGGCCGCCGCTGGCAGACCTCTTACGCACCCGGAGCCCACCCATGAGAGTCACCCGCTTCGCCGCCGCGCTCGCGCTCGGCGTCTGGTCGTGCTCGAACGCCGAGCCGCCCGCCCTCGTCGAAGGCAAGGGCATTCGCATCACCACCGCCGAGCTCGACGCGCGGCTCGCCGAGCTGGCGCCTCCGGTGCGGCAGGCGATGCAGAGCCCGCTGCGGCGCAGGCAGCTCATCGACAACCTCATTCAGCTCGAGGTGCTGGCGCGCGCCGCGGAGCAAGACGGCCTCGCGAACGACCCGGCCGTGCAGTTCGCGCTGAAGAAGGCGATGGCGGCGCGCTACCACGAGCGCTACCTCGAGCGGCACCGCGCCACGCAGCCCGCCTCTTTGGCCGACGTGGAGCGCTACTTCGAGGAGCACCGCGACGACTTCAGCCGCCCGGCGCGCGTTCGGGCGCAGGTGCTGCTGCTCACGGCGAAAGACGGCGTGGCCGACGAAGCGCGCGCGCTGCTGGCCCGAATTCTCGTCGACGAGCGCGAAAGCCCAGAGGCCTTCGCGCGGGCCGCGAAGGCGCGCTCGGACGACCCGGTGACGCGGCCGCTGGGCGGCGAGCTCGGGCTGCTCACGTACGACGAGCTCGCCGCGTGGGGCACGTCGGTGGCCGATGCGGCGTTCGGGCTCGAGCCGGGCCGCACCAGCGCGGCGGTCATCGCGTCGCCGCGCGGGCTCGTGCTGATGCGGGTGATCGAGCGGCTCGACGGGCAGACCCGCCCGCTCGACGACGTGAGAGAGCAGATCGCGGCGCGGCTCACGGCCGAGCGCGCAGACGAAGACTTCGAGCGGCACGTCGCGAAGCTGCGCGAGGCCGCCGAGCTGCGCGTCGCCGACGCACCCTAAGCCCCAGGCTCACGGGTGTGGAGCATCGTGCAGCCGCGCTCGAGGTGACCTCGCCCTCACGACCTTTAGAAGGTGCGCGCGCCCGCATCGCGCTCCACACGAGCGAGCGCGTGTCAGGCCAGGCGATCGAGCACGAGGCCGAAGAAGCTCGCCTCGCCGCTGAACGCCCACCCGAGGTGCGCGCCGCACTTGCCGCAGTGCGCGTACTGCCACCGGCAGCCGGCGAACCAGACGTGCTCGCTCGACGGCTCGCCGTCGACGCGCGCGCCGGGCGCGGCCGCGAAGCAGCCGAAGCGGAAGAGCACGCCGAGCGGGTTGAGCCGCGTGTGCACGTGGCTGCCGCCGACCTCGATGGCGTCGAGCTCGCTGGTCACGACGTGAGCGCAGAGGGCGCAGCGGAGCGGGCGCGCGCCGCGCACGGCGTGAATGACTTCGGCCTTCGGCAGCTCGCTCACTCACTTCGAGGTATACGTCCGGGGCACATGAAACGTGTGACCGCGACCGATGCGAAGAAGCTGCAAGACGAAGGCTGGACGTACGTCGACGTCCGCTCGGAGCCCGAGTTCGTCTCGGGGCACCCGACCGGCGCCGTGAACGTGCCGTTCAACGCGCCCAACTTCCTCGACCTGTTCAAGGCGAAGTTCAAGGCCGACGCGAAGCTGATCATCGGCTGCCAGGTCGGAGGGCGCTCGATGCGGGCCTCGGCATTGCTCGAGCAGAACGGTTACACGCAGCTCGCAGACAACGGCGGCGGCTTCGAAGAGTGGGCCGCGAAGAAACTCCCCAGCGTGAAAGGCAACTGAGCATGAAGCCCCTCGAGAACAAGGTCCTCTTCATCACGGGCGGCAGCCGCGGCATCGGGCTCGCCATCGCGGTGCGCGCGGCGAGAGACGGAGCGAAGGTCGCGATCGCGGCGAAGACGGCCGACCCGCACCCGAAGCTGCCGGGCACCATCTACACGGCGGCGAAAGAGATCGAGGCGGCCGGCGGCAAGGCGCTGCCGATTCTCTGCGACATTCGCTTCGAGGAGCAGGTCTACGACGCGGTGAAGAAGACGGCCGACACGTTCGGCGGCATCGACGTCTGCGTGAACAACGCGAGCGCCATCAGCTTGACCGACACGCTGTCGACGCCCATGAAGAAGTACGACCTGATGAACGGCATCAACGCGCGCGGAACGTACGTGACGAGCCAGGCGTGCATCCCGCACCTGTTGAAGGCGAAGAACCCGCACATCCTGAACCTGGCGCCGCCGCTGAACATGAAGACGAAGTGGTTCGCGCCGCACGTCGCGTACACGATGGCGAAGTTCGGCATGTCGCTGTGCACGCTCGGCATGGCGGGCGAGTACGAGGGGCAGATCGCGGTGAACTCTCTGTGGCCTCGCACCGTCATCGCGACGGCGGCCGTGCAGAACCTGCTCGGCGGAGACGAGACCATGCGACAGAGCCGCACCCCCGAGATCATGGCCGACGCCGCCTACGCCATCGTGACCAAAGATTTCCGCACCCACACTGGCCACTTTCTCATCGACGACGACGTCTTGAAGGCCGAGGGCGTCACCGACTTCAAGAAATACGACTCGACCCCCGGGGCCGAGCCGCTGCCGGATTTCTTCATTGAACCCGAGGACTTCGGGGGCTGGAAAAAAGGAGCGAGCTGAAGGAACTCTGGTGGATCGCCTTGCCTCGGGTCGGCAACCAACTCGAGGAAATGACGGCGCTTGCGATTCCACACAGCTTCATCAACAGCTCTGGGATGACGGCTGAGGCGACCACAGCAACCCTGGCTCACGACCCGCTGCGGGCGCTGGCCGAGGCCGCCCGCGACGGCGAGGCACGCGCGTTCACCCAGCTCTACGAGCGCACGCGAGAGATGGCGTGGCGGGTGCTCTACCGCGTCGTCGGCAACACGCCCGAGCTCGAAGACCTGCTGCAGGAGTCGTATCTCCAGCTGCTCAAAGCCTTGAAGGGCTACCGCGGCGACGCCCGCACCACGACGTTCTTGCACCGCGTCTGCGTGAACGTGGGCCTCATGCACCTGCGCAGCAAGCGCCGGCGCCCCGAAGACCCGACGGACGAATTGCCCGAGCCGTCGGCGCCCGTCGAGCAGAGCCCTGAGCGCGCCGCCCAGGTCAAGCAGGCGCACTCGCTCGCGCAGCGCGCGCTGGCGCAGCTGTCGGCCGAGAAGGCCGACGTGTTCGTGTACCACGAGCTGCTCGGCCTCAAGCCCGAAGAGATCTCGGAGCTCGTCGACTGCCCCGTGAACACGGTGCGCAGCCGCCTGAACCGGGCGCGCGTTGACTTCACCGAAGCCGTGACGAAGTTGAGAGGCAGCAAATGAGCAGCGAGCACCTCTCATCAGACGCGCTTTGGGAAGCCGCCAAGAGCGAGCTGGTGGGAGACGACTACGCGCACCTGCAGCTGTGCGCCGACTGCCGCGAGCAGCTCGAGAGCATCAAGGTCGCGCAAGGCGTGTTGGTCGAGCCTCCGCCACCGCCGCCGCTGTCCGACGCTTCGGCGCGGCGCATCGGCGACGTGCTGCGCAAGGCAGCCGAGAAGCAGGCGCGCTCGTCGCTCTGGTGGGGCTCGTGGTGGCCGTTCAACTGGAACCCGACGTGGACGCTCGCTCCCCTCGCGGCCGCGCTGCTCGCGTTTCTCGCGTATCGGCTGACGCCCGCTCCGACCGTCGACGTGCCGACTCCCATCGCGAAGAGAGACGGCAACCCCGTGCAGGAGCGGCCAACCCCGACGCCTCCGCCGATGCCCGAGGCGCCGCACCCGCTGCCGGTGAAGAAGGTGCTCGCGTCGGTGAAGCGCACGAAGGGCGCGAAGAGCGGCGACGCCGTGCTCAAGAAGGCGCAGCAGCTGAGCGAGGGCAGCACGGTCGCGACCGCGAAGGGCGGCGAGCTGCTGATGGCGCTGCCCGACGGCAGCCAGATCGCGCTCGCCAGCGCGTCGCAGGTTCAGCTCGCGAAGCTCGAAGACAAGGCCGTCGCGCTCGACGTCGACAAGGGCACGCTGAAGGTGGTCGCGCGGCACGACTCGACGCGCGAGCTGCGCGTGCGCGCCGGCGACCTCGAGGTCTTCGACGTCGGCACCGAGTTCATCGTGTCGCGCGAAGACGGCAACACGCTCGTCGCGGTCGAAGAGGGCGAGGTCGAGGTGAAGGCCGGCGGCCAGTCGGTGCCGCTGAAGGCCGGCCAGGCCGTGCAGTACCGGGGCGGCAAGCTCGAGCGGCAGCAGTGGGCGACCGCCGAGGAGCTGCCGAAGCCCCGCCCGCCGAAGCCGGTCGCGGTGGCGCAGGCTCCGGCGAAGAAGGGGTCGCCCGATGAGACGCCCGACATCCCGAGCGAGCCCGTGAAGGCGACGCCGCCTCCGCCCGAGACGACCGAGCCGCCGAAGCCGGCGCCGGCCGCCGAGCCGGTCGCGAAGACGCCCGACACCGTGAGCTCGCCCGACGAGTGGTCGACGCCCGAGAACCTGAAAGACGCCGAGCTGATGCCCGCGCCTCCGCCGGTGCCGGCGCCCGAGCCGGCGCGTCAGGCGCCCAGCGCGGCTCCGGCCCAGCCCGAGATGGCGCCGCCGAGCGACGATGAGAGCGCGGCGTCGCAGCTCGAGAAGATCCGCCGCAAGATTCACGGCATCTTCAACCCGGCTTCGCGCGACCAGCGCGCCGTCCAGATCTCGGCGCTCGTCGACCTGCGCAAGTGCAACGAGGTGCTGCTGCTCTCGGACGGCTGGCTGAACGAGCCTGTGCCGCGCGGCGAGAGCTTCAACCTGCGCCGCAGCGTGCTGTCGTCGAAGAAGCGCTGCCTCGACTACCTGGGCCGCACCACCGAGTCACAGTCGGTGCAGCGCGAGCTCGACCGGCTGTAGAACGTGTGCCGTGAGGCACGGCCGCGTCAGCGAAGAGATCGCCGCGCCCGCGCTCGCGGTGTTCGAGCTGCTGCACGACTACGCGAAGCGCCTGAGCTGGGACACGCTCTTGTCGGCGTGCTGGCTCGAAGACGGCGCAACGGCCGCGGGCAAGGGTGTCGTCTCGGTCTGCGTGGGCCGCCGCTCGCTGGGTGGGCTCGCGCTCAAGACCGAGTACGTCAGCTTCGAGCCCGGCAAGGTCGCGGCGGTGAAGATGCTGAACCAGCCGCCCTTCTTCGGGACGTGGGCCGCGTCGATTCGCCACGAGGAGCTCGAGGGCGGCCGATCGCGCGTCACGTACACGTACAACTTCACGGCACGGCCGCGGTGGCTCGCGTGGCTCTTCGAGCCGATCATGGCGCTGGTGTTCCGCTGGGAGACGCGCAAGCGGCTCGATGCGCTGCGCCGGCACTTCGAAGCGCGCTGATTCACGTCACGAAACGGTGTTCAGGCACGCGAATTCGCGGACGTGCGACCAGGGCGCGGAAGTCGGCTTGAAATCGGCGATCGGTCGGCGCAGGTTAGGGAAGCTTGGCTGAGACCGAAGAGACAGACGCGCCGCTGAACGGGGTGACGGACACCGACATCAACAAGATCGTCGATGACGTCCTTCGCTCGGCCAAGCACGCCACGATGGAGCCGGGCGAGGAGGCGAAGCCCGAGCGCTACCACGCTCGCGCGATCGAGCAGTCGCGCGCGCAGACGCCGACGTCGACTCCGGCCGTGAGCGACGACGTCGACGAGTGGTGGTTCGAGGTGCTCGGCAAGCGCATCGGGCCGCTGAGCGTGAAGAAGATTCGCCTGCTGTGGGAAGACGGCGAGCTGACGCCCGACACGCTCTGCTGGCACGAAGGCCTGCCGAAGTGGGTGTCGCTGTTTCAGGTGTCGGAGCTCGCCGAAGCGCTGACGCCGAAGCTCGACTCGAACCGCGTCGGCGACGCCGCCGATGCGTTCAAGAACGCCAGCTCGGGTGAGTGGGGCTCGCCCGCCGGCTCGGCGATGGAGCAGGCGAACCGCACGAAGCTCGCTGCGACCCAGCGGCCGGCGGTGCTGCCGCTGTCGGCGCCGGTCGATGACGAGCGCGCGGCGACCTACTCGCTGCCTGCCGCGCCGCCCTCGCGCGACGATGACACCGGCGAGACCCCACGCAAGCGACGCGGCTTCGCGCGCTCGGCGGTCAGCGGCCTGGTGGCCGGCGTGTTCGTGACCGGCGCGATCGTGGCGACGCGCGTGCTGTGGCCGCAGGGGCCGACGAGCGTTCAGCCGATCGTGATCAACGTGATGCCGCCCGCGCCCGCTCCGGTCGTGCCTGCGGCTCCGGCGGTTCAAGCTGCCCCCGCTGCTCCGAAGGCGGCGGTGCCGGTGAAGAAGGTCGAGACGGCTGCGGCGCCGAAGCCGGTGGCGGAGCCCGCGAAGCCCGCACAGCCCGAGAAGCCCGAGACGGTGGACGACTCGTTCGCGAAGACGTTCTCGGGTCCCGACGAGCTGACGATCGGCGAGGTGTTCGAGGTGGTGCGCGCGCACAAGCCGGCGGTCGATTCGTGCGTGAAGGCGCAGCACACGGCAGACGCCGAGGCCGAAGGCCGGCTCGTGATGCGGTGGAAGGTCGACACGCAGGGCCGCGTCAGCGACGTGAGCGGCGCAGAGGACATTCCGCTGGCCGCGTGCCTCGCGAAGGAGATCCCGGGCTGGGTCTTCCCGAAGCACGCGCTGGTGCTCGACCAGGTCGAAGTGCCGTTCAAGTACTGACGGCGCTGCCAGAGAGCATGCGGCGACGACCGCTCGCTCCACCCGGGGCACGACGGCCGACAGAAGAGCGGCGGCTCGTTCGAGTCTCGCGCCGAGCCCGTCGGCATGCGCGAGGCCGCACGCGGCGCTCCGCCTGCGAAGAGCTCGGCACATCCGAAACACTGCGAGGTCACCGGCCGGCAGCCCCCAGCCATCGCGAGTGTCGACGTCGTCCTGAATCATCGCGGTCGACACGCTCGAGCTCGGGGCGACGCGACGCCGACCCGATGTCTGGACATCTGCCTTCGTGCCCCGACACCCGAGCACCTGGGCTCGAGGCGTGCGGTGATTCGGCGAGCGCAGTCGCGCGTGCCGCTGGAGGCTCGCAGACGAGCTGGGTCACTCGCCGAGCGAGCGTCGAGGCGATGCCGTCGATGAGCACGCCGAGCCGGGCCGTCGCTCGAGGTGACTCGGCGGGGCGCAGTCGCGCGAGCTCGGGGCGACGCGACGCCGACCCGATGTCGAGACGTCAGATGCTACACAGATCTGCGTAGCATCTGACGTCTGGACATCTGCCTTCGTGCCCCGACACCCGAGCAGCTGGGCTCGAGGCGTGCGGTGATTCGGCGAGCGCAGTCGCGCGTGCCGGTGGAGGCTCGCAGAAGAGCTGGGTCACTCGCCGAGGCGGGCGTCGAGGCGATGCCGTCGATGAGCACGCCGAGCCGGGCCGTCGCTCGAGGTGACTCGGCGGGGCGCAGTCGCGCGAGCTCGGGGCGACGCGACGCCGACCCGATGTCGAGACGTCAGATGCTACACAGATCTGCGTAGCATCTGACGTCTGGACATCTGCCTTCGTGCCCCGACACCCGAGCAGTGGGCTCGAGGCGTGCGGTGATTCGGCGAGCGCAGTCGTGCGTGCCGGTGGAGGCTCGCAGACGAGCTGGGTCACTCGCCGAGCGAGCGTCGAGGCGATGCCGTCGATGAGCACGCCGAGCCGGGCCGTCGCTCGAGGTGACCCGGCGGGGCGCAGTCGCGCGAGCTCGGCTTCGTCGCGGGACGAGCCGGCCGTCGCCCGGCTGCCGTCGATCGGCGCGCCGAGCTCGGCGGTCGTCGCCCCATCGTCTCTGGCAGCCTCAGGGGATCTTCGCTCGAGGTGATTCGGCGGGGCCCAGTCGCGCGAGCTCGGCTCCAGCGCGAGACGAGCCGGCCGTCGCCCTGATGCCGTCGATCGGCGCGCCGAGCTCGGCGGTCGTCGCCCCATCGTCTCTGGCAGCCTCAGGGGATCTTCGCGGCCCAGCGTCGCAGCGGGCGATCGGTGTGCCCGAACAGCCAGCCGCTGCCCTCGCCGTCGGCGGCGACGCCGGCCACGGTGACGGTCTCGGAGGCAGACACGTCTTTCTCCCACCGCACGGCCGTCGCCGTCCGCTCGACCTTCGCGGCCCGCGCGACGCGGCGCCCGTCAGAGAACACCGCCGTCGCGCCGACCAGCAGGTCGCCGTCGGACGCCACGGCACAGCCGCCGAGCTCGAGGCGCGCGCCGTCGACGTGCAGCGCCGCGGTGCGGATGTTCGGCCCGCTCGTCCAGATGCTCCGGCGCAGCACGATGTCGTCGCCGGCCTGTGTGCAGACCGTGGCCTCGCCGCTGTCGAGCAGCAGCCCGCGGGCGCTGCCGGGCGCGGCGTCGAGGCGGAACGAGTCGTAGAAGTCGCCGGCCAGCGTGAACTGGCTGAGCTCGGGCAGCACCTGATCTCCGAACGTGCGCTCGCCGACCGTGATGACGCGCTGCCGCGACTCGCCGAACGCGGCGACCGCGTAGATGCGCAGGTTGCGGATCATCATCTGCAGATCCGACGAGGTCGAGTACTGCCAGCGCACGCCGCCGCTCTCGTCGAGCCGGAGCACGAAGCCGTGCGCGTCCTCGAGCCCGCCGACGACGAGCGTGCCGGCCGGGTCGACACCCAGGCCGCGAGCGTCCCAGCCGCCGTTCTTCTCGTACGTCTTCGTCCACACCTCGTTGTCGCTGCCGTCGAGCACGCGCACCCACGCGGCCGGCCGGCTGTCGGCGCGCGTCACCACGCCGGCGATGGCCCAGCCGCCGCCGGGCATCACGACCGCAGCGTGCACCGCGTCGTCGCCGCCCGCGAAGTCGAGGCGCACCTCGCGCACGATCGTGCCGTCGGCGCGAGCCCGCGCGTACCAGAGGTCGCCCTGCCGCGCGCCCGCCTCGAGCAGCTCGCCGCTCGACGGGTCGACGACCGCCGCCTGCACGGTGACCTGCCGCTCGATGCCGATGACGAGGTCGCTCCCGCAGGCGGTCAGCAGCACCAGCGCGAGCGCGCTACTTCGCATTCAGCAGCCTCCGCACGCGCTGCTTCATGAGCTCGGGCCCGGGCCCGTCGAGCACGCGCTTGCCGAGCGCTTCGGCCTCGTCGCGGCGGCCGGCCTTCAGCAGCGCCTCGATGCGCATCAGCGACGCCTCGGTGCCCATCGCGCCGGTGGGGAACCTCTTTTCGTACGCGGCGAGCTCCTTCAGCGCACCGTCGAAGTCGTCGTCGCGCATGCGCGTGCGCACGCGATCGAGCGCCGCGAGCTCGAGCTTCAGCGTGTCCTCTTCCTTCGGAGCGACCGGCGGCGGCTTCACGACCGGCTTCGGCTCGGGCGTGGGCTCGGGCGTCACCACGGGCTCGGGCGGCGCCGGCGGCGGCTGCACCACCACGACCGGCGGCGGCTTCTCGTCGAGCTTCTTCTGCAGCTCCGCGATCTGCGCGCGGTACTTGTCGTCGGTGCGCTGCTCGCCGAGCTGCAGCCCGCCCACGAACGCACCGCCGCCGACGACCGCGATGGCGACGCCCACCTTCAGCACCGTCGCGACGCCCGTGCCTGCAGCGGCCACGGCCGTCGTGCCCGCGGCGCCGGCTCCGACGCCGAGCGCGGCAGCGGCCTTCGCCTTTGCGGCGGCGCTCGGCACCTCGGCGCGCCCGGCCTGGAACAACGACTCGAGAGGATCCGGAGCGCTCATCGAGCCCCTCCCTTCCGCTGCAGGCGCTCTTGAAAGTCCTCGCGCGCGCGCCGCAGCCGCGACGCCGCCGTGCCCTCGGGAATGTCGAGCGCCTCGGCCACCTCGCGCTTCGACAGCCCTTCGATCTCGGTGAGCACCAGCACCGCGCGCAGGTCCTCGTCCATCTCAGAGAGGATCGCGTCGAGCAGCCGCCGTCGCCGCTCGAGCTCGACCGCGTCTTCCGGCGTGCGCCCGGTCGTCTCTTCCGGCAGATCGGCCGTCGGCTCTTCGCGCCCGCTGCGCAGCCGCGGCGCGACCTTGATCGCGGTCGCGCACAAGAACGCGCGCTCCTTCCCCGGCTCGATGTCGCCCAGCCGCTTCGTCGCGACCATGAAGACCTGCTGCGCGCCGTCGTCGGCGGCCGAAGGCGAGAGCCCGCTGCGGCGGAGCACCCGCCAGACCAGATCGTAGTGCGCCTCGAACATCACCTTCAGGCGCTCCTTCTCCCCGGGCGTCACTCGCGCGCCCTGGCTGACCACCACCGCGACGTCGTTCTCAGTGCTGGTCATGCCGCGAGGGAGCCGAGAGGATCACGGAATCGTACGTCCCACTCCCAGGCTCGCATACCCGAACACTGCCGGGGCCGCGAACACCTGGCCGATGTCGGCGATGACGTAGCGCTCGCGGCGCACGTTGAAGCCGGCGCCCCCGTCGAGCGACACCCGCCACGCGCTCAGCTTGAGCAGCACCTGCACCGCCACACCCGGAGCCACCAGCACCGACGTGCCGGGGCGCGGCTCCTCGGCCTGCGGCGCCGAGATGGGCACCACCAGCGTCGTCACCTGCGCGTGCGGCCGCAGCTCGAGCGGGCCGACGTCGAACGCCGCGCCGAGGTCGAGGCGCGCGCCACCGCTGCGATAGACGGCCGTGCCCGCCGTCGAGCTCACCGTCCGCCCGAACAGGAAGAGCGGAGCCAGCTGCCCGAACAGCGGCCCCCGCCGCAGCGAGAGCCCCAGCTCGACGCCCGGCTCCACGCCGCCGCTCACCGCGCTCGACACGCCGCCCCCCGCGAGCAGCGTGAACGTCCATCGCGACGGCGCAGGCGCAGGCTCGGGCGGAGGCGGCTGCACGACCACGACCGGCGCGGGCTCGGGGGCCGGCGCGGGCACAGGCGCGGGCTCCGGCTCGGGAGCAGGCGCGACCACCACCGGCGCAGGCTCGGGCGCGGGCGCCTTCGGAGCCGGAGCCGCCGCGATCTCTTCCGCGGTGACCGGGCTCGTGCGCGCCTCGGGGTCGAGCAGCAGCGCGGTCGCCAGCGCCATCGCGGTCACCACGCTCTCGCAGTTGCCGCCCTTGAACTCGCGCGCGCCGTGCATCGACGAGGTGCCGACGAAGCGGTTCTTGACCTTCTTGATGCTCACCGTGAGCCGCGTGTCGGACTTCGCCTCACTCACGAGCTCGACCTTCGAGGTGCGCAGGCGGAGCTCCGCCTCGAAGCGCTGCTGTGGGGGGCAGTCTCTCGGCGCGTCGAACAGCACGAAGAGCAGCGCCATCACCATGGCGCGGAAATCTACCCGTGATCCGTTTGGGCGTCGGGGCGCATTTCGCTTCCAGCAAGCCAACCCCAACAGGAGTCGTTCATGTCCCACATGCGGATTTCGGCCGCGACGCTGCTCGTGTGCCTTCTGACAGCCTGCGGCGGAGCCCCGCCCTCGGTCGAAGACGGCGGCACTGCAGGCGGCTCCACCGCCAGCGCCGGCGGCACCGAGTCCGACGGCGGCACCGCGGGAGGCAACGGCACCGCAGGCGGCAACACCGCCGGCGGCAACACCGCAGGCGGCAGCACGGCGGGCGGCAACACCGCAGGCGGCAGCACCGCAGGCGGCAGCTCCGCAGGCGGCAGCAGCGCGGGCGGCAGCTCCGCGGGCGGCAACACCGCAGGCGGCGCAGCGATGAACCTCGCGCCGGTGCTCGGCATGCTGAGCCCGATCACCGTGAACGAAGGCGCGACGGCGATGGTGACGCTGCAGGCATCGGACCCGAACGGCGACGCGCTCACGTTCTCTCTCGTCTCGCCGCCGCCGTTCGTGATGCTGGCCGGAGCCAACGTCACGATCGCGCCCGACTTCACCCAGGCCGGCATGTACAGCGTGCAGGTCGAGGTGAGCGACGGCCAGCTCACCGCGTCGGGCACGCTCTCCATCACCGTCGGGAACGTGAACCGGCCGCCGGTGCTGATGCCGATCGCGAACCAGCAGGTCACGGCCGGCACGATGGGCACCGTCATGCTGATGGCCGCCGACCCCGACGGCGACACCCTCACGTTTCAGGCGACGGGGCTGCCGGCGTACGCGAGCCTCATGGGCTCGACGCTCACGTTCGCGCCGGGCGCGGGCGTCGTCGCGACCGAGATGATCACGGTCACCGCGACCGACCCGTCGATGGCCTCCGACAGCGAGAGCTTCACGCTGACGGTCGCGCCGCCGGTGAACCTCGCTCCGACCGCGACGATGCTCACGCAGGTCGACGCCGCCGACATGCCGGTCGCGGCCGGCGCGATGGTGATGGCGCCGCCCCGCCTGCGCGCCGCCGTCGACGACCCCGAGAACGGCCAGGTCCGCCTCGAGGCCGAGGTGGTGCTCATCGGCGCCGGCTTCACGAACGCGGCGACCCAGAGCGGCACGCTCGGCGCCGAGGGCACCCTCACGCTGAACCTGAGCTCGCTGCAGCCGGGCAGCTACAAGTGGCAGCTGCGCGCCCTCGACGCCGCCGGCAACGCGAGCGCGTGGGCGCCGTTCGCGGGCGGCGGCACGGCCTTCGTCATCCCCGCCGGGCCCATCAACGGCTCGATCATCATCGCCGGCAACGCGCCCGCGGTGAACGCGTCGAACGTCACGCTCACGATCACCGCGAGCGCCACCGCCCCGGCGTCACTCACCGAGATGTGCTTCTCGAACGACGGCGTCACCTTCACCCAGTGCGCCGCGCCGGTCGCCTCGCGCATGTGGACGCTGACGGCCGGCGAGGGCCTGCGCGCCGCCTACGTGCGCGTGAAGGACTCGAACAACACCACCGTCGTCTTCTTCGACGACGTCATCGTCGACGTGACGCCCCCGCAGCTGTCGAGCTTCGTCATCGCGAACGGCGCTGCGGCCGTCACGAACAACGACGTCGTGCTCAGCTGGGCCGCGAGCGACGCGCTCTCGGGCATCAAGGCCGAGGAGGCCTCGAACGACGCCGTCAGCTTCTCCGTCGTCTTCGGCTCCCCCGAGAACTGGATGCTGCTCAGCGGCGAGGGCACGCGCACCGTCACGCTCAAGGTGACCGACAACGCCGGCAACAGCACGACCGCCTCCGACTCCGTCATCGTCGACAAGACTCCGCCCGTGCTGACCTCGCAGCTCATCAACGGCGGAGCCGCGTGGACGAACCAGCTCACCGCCTCGCTCACCGTCACCGCCACCGAGACCGGCTCGGGCCTGACCGAGATCTGCGTCTCGGGCGCGGCCGCCGCCGCCTGCCAGCCGTACGGCAACGGCACCGTGCCCATCACGCTGCTCAGCGGCGACGGGCCGAAGTCGGTTCAGGTGACCGTGAAAGACGGCGCCGGGCAGATCTCGATGCCCGCGAACGCCAGCATCGGCCTCGACACCCAGACGCCCTCGCTCACGAGCCTCGTCGTCAACATGGGCGCCGCGTGGACGGGCACCGCCCTGGTCAGCGTCGCGACCGTCGCGAGCGACGCCACCTCGGGCCTCGCCAGCATCCGCTGCCGCACCGACGCCGGAGCCCTCGGCGCCCCGGCCCCGTACGTGACGCCGTTCGCGTTCCTGCTGAGCGGCGGTGACGGCATGCACACCGTGAGCTGCCTCGTCATCGACGCGGCCGGCAACGTCGGCTCGACGCTCTCTGACGGCATCGGCTTCGACACCGGGGCCCCGAACGGCACCGTCGTCATCAACGCCGGCAACCCGCAGTACACGACGAGCGCGATGGCGACGCTCGTGCTCTCTGCGGCCGACGCCCAGAGCGGCGTCACCCACTTCTGCGCGAGCCTGACCGGCACCGCCCCCTCGGGCGCGAGCGACCCGTGCTTCGTGCCGCTCGCCAGCACCGGCATCAACCTCGGCGCCGACGGCGCGAAGACCGTCTCGGTCTGGTTCCGCGACGCCGCGCTCAACATCAGCGCTGCGCCCGCGACCGACGGCATCACCCTCGACTCGACCGCGCCCTCGGTGAACGTCGTCGGCGCCGGCCTCGGCATTCAGGCGGGCGCGGCGTTCGGCCGGCTGCTCATGACCACGTTCGACAACTCGGCCTCCGACGCGACCAGCGGCCTCGCGCAGGTGTGCACCGGGCTCACGAGCCCGCCGACGAGCTGCGTGCCCTACGCGGCCGCCGCCCCGCTCACGCTGTCAGCGGGCGACGGCATGAAGACGGCGTACCTGCGCGTCATCGACGCCGCCGGCAACCTGAGCGCCATCGTGTCCGACACCCTCACGCTCGACCAGACGCCGCCCACGCTGAGCGGCGTCGCCGTCAACCTGCTCGCGCAGTACACCACCACCACCGCCGTCACCGTCACCTCGACCGCCGCCGACGCCAACGGCGTGCCGCAGATGCAGTTCTCTGACGACGGCAACACGTTCGCCGCGCCCACCGCCTACTCTGCGGGCAAGGCGTACACGCTGCCCTCGGGCGACGGCCTCAAGACGGTCTACGTGCGCGTGCTCGACCCGGCCGGCAACCTGAGCCCCGTCGTCTCCGACACCATCACGCTCGACGCGACGCCGCCCGCGCTCAGCATCAGCGTCAACATGGGCGCCCAGTACGCGACCGCGAACCCCGTGACGGTCGCGCTCACGCCGACCGAGACCGGCAGCGGCGTCTACCGGCACTGCCTGAAAGACGTCGCGGTGGCGGCGGCGGCGCCCGCAGTGCCCGGCTTCGCCGACCCGTGCTTCGTCAACTACACGGCCTCGGTCAGCTACTCGCTCGGCGCGCAGGGCGGCCGGCGCGTCTACGCCTGGCTCTCGGACAACGCGGGCAACGTGAGCACCGCGGCAGCCACCGCCGACGTCTTCCTCGACACCGCCGCACCGTCGGCGCCCGGCCCCGTGACGGTCACCGCCGCGCACCGCGCGCTCAACCTGTCGTGGACGGCGGCGAGCGACGCGTCGTCGGGCGTGCAGGGCTACGAGGTCGGCGTCTCGCAGACGAGCGGCGGCCCGTACACCTACGGCGCGATCGTCGCCGGCCTCTCGACCAGCGTCACGCTCTCGAACGCCGTCACCTGGTTCGTCGTCGTGCGCGCCGTCGACCAGGCCGGCAACCGCGGCGCGAACGGCGCCCAGGTCTCGGGCACCCCGCGCTGGCCGTTCGCCCACCAGCAGCACCTGCCCACCGCGAACCACCTGCGCGGCCTCGCGTTCCGCGCCACCGTGAACCGCTACTTCGTCTCGGGCACCGACGGCGCGCTCTACTCGTCCGACGACTCGTTCTCGACGACGCTGCGCCGTGACCCGATGACCGACGGCGACGTCGAAGACGTGTTCGTCGACAGCGGCGGCGACGTCTGGCTCGTCGGCGAGGCCGGCCACATCGCTCGCAGCACCGACGACGGGGTCTCGTTCTCGGTCGTCACGAACAGCGACCCGAACGTGCCGAAGCGGGGCCTGAACGACGTCACGTACGCCGGCGCGGGCACCGGCATGTTCCCTCCGAGCTTCTACGTGGCCGTCGGCGCGAGCGGCACCATCTTGCGCGCGTCGACCAGCTTCATCTCGCCGGTGCCGGCGTTCGCTCCGGTGACGTCGGGCACGACGCAGGCGCTCAACACCGTGGCGCGCTGCTCGAGCGCCTCGGGGGCCTGCGCCGGTGGCGCGGTGGTCATCGCGGCCGGCGCGAACGGCACCATCTTGCGGTCGACCGACAGCGGCCTCACCTGGTCCGTGGTCGCGGCTCCGACCGGCTACGCGGCGGTCACCTTCCGCGCCGCGGTCGCGCTGCCGAACACCAGCACCATCTACCTCGGCGGTGACGCGCCGTCGGGCCAGGGCCCGCTCTTGCGCTCGGTGAACGGAGGCGCCTCGTTCGCCGAGGTGACCACGCCCAGCTTCGCCGACCTGAGCAGCATCAACGCGCTCGACGCCGTCGGCAGCGACCTGTGGCTCGCCGGCTCGAGCCCCCTCGCGGTCGTCGCCGTGCTCACCGGCAGCACGCGCACGAACCAGTCGCTCGCGATCGTCGGCAACGCACAGCGCGCCATCGTCGCCCGCACGGCCACCGAGATCGCGCTCGCCGGCGACTCGGGCACGCTGCAGCTCACGACCGCGCCCCCCGCCTGGTCGACCCGCATCGGCGGCTCGGTCATCGGCGTCACCGGCATGAGCCAGCCCGGCGCGCTCTCGTCGACCGTCTGGCAGGCGGGCCTGCTCGGCTGGCTCGCGGTCACCACCACCTCGGGCGCGCTGTGGGCCCAGCAGGGCGCGGCCGTCACGAACCAGAGCCTCAACTCGATCTCGATGGTCGACACGAACGGCACCTTCGCCGGCACGTTCGGCTTCGCGGTCGGCACCGCCGGCACCATCGTGAAGACCACCAACGGTGGTACGAACTGGGCGCTCGACGCCGACAGCGGCAACATCACCGCCACGCTGAACGGGGTCTCGTGCCGCTCGATCGCCGCCTGCATCGCCGTCGGCAACACCGGCGCAGTGCTGGTGTGGAACGGCACCAGCTGGACGGTCGACCTCACCGGCGTCACGCGCGACTTCAACGCCGTCACCACCTACGCGCCTCCGTTCGCGTCGGTGCGCGCGATCGCCGTCGGTGACACGGGCGCGCTGCGCACCCTCATCGCCACGTCGTGGGCGAACCGCCCCGACATCGCGCCGAACAACTTCTTCGGCGTCGCACACAAGAGCGACCTCGGCGGCATCGTCATCGCGGTCGGCAGCGGCGGCGCCATCTACAAGTCCACCAACCACGGCCAGGACTTCACCGTTCGCACCTCGGGCACGGGCGTGACGCTCGAGGCCGTCGCGAACGTGCCGGGGACGACGACCTGGTACGCGACCGGCGGCAGCGGCGTCGCCCTCAAGTCGACCGACGACGGCGAGACGTGGAGCCCCCTCATCACCACCGCCACCCAGACCCTCACCTCGATCGCCACCGGCTCGGTCGCCTCGCGCGTGTGGTTCGGCGGCTCGTCGGGCGCGACCCTCTATTCGCCCACATCGGGGCAGTGAGGGAACACTTCGGGGAGCCTGGGCGTTAGGCTTCTCGATCGTGGACGAGCTGCGAGCCGCTGTCCGTGAGCTGGCCGAGGCGCCGAGCGCCGAGCAGGCCGACGCTCTCGTCGAGCGGCTCGCACGCACGCCGCCGTCGAACGACGTGGCGCTGTTCATCACCCAGACGCTGGAGCTCGCGGCCCTTCACGAGGTCCGCGACTCCCGCGGGGTGCCGGTGCGGTGGCGGCTCATCGATCGGCTCCTGGCCTTGGGGTTCCCGCACGCGCTGCACGTGACCCCCGAGGACCTCGACTACCACCGGCTGCGCTCGACCACTTCGGTGCCCGCAGCACTCACCGTCGCCACCTCGTTCCTCACCGCGCTGTGGTGCTTTCTGTGGGGAGCCCTCGCGCTCGGGCTCGACGCCGGCCGTGAGAAGCACGCCGTGCTCGCGGTCATCGTCAGCGCCATCGCCCACGCCATCGCGGCGCTGCTGCAGTCGTTCAAGGCGTCGAGGGGCGCTCAGGCCCCGTGGCTCAAGCGGCTCGGCTGGGCCGGGCTCTTCGGCCCGCTCGTCGTCTTTCTCGCGACGAACGTCGACGAGCACCTCGCGGTGCCGGTCTTCGTGCTCGGGCTGCCGTCGATGATCACCGCCCTGCTCTGCGCCATCACCGCCTCGCGGGCGCCCGACCTGGCTCCCCTGGAGCTCTCGCCGCCGGCGACCGAGCGCGAGGCCGCGAGCGAGCCGCAGCTGGCTCGGGCGCAGCGCACGCACGGGTAGCCGCGCGGGTCAGCGCTCGGTGACTTCGGCCGGGGCCAGCGTGCGGTACTTCGCGTCGACCTCGTCCATCAGCTCGAGCAGCGACGCCTCGTACTGGCTGGCGCCGACCTGGTCGACGAAGAAGCTGCCGCCGACGCACTCGCGCTCCCAGTCGGAGCGGCCGATGAACGCCCGGCCGGCATCGTCTTCTTCGCGGCAGTCGCGCGCGCCCGTGCCCTTCTGCACGAAGCAGCAGGCGCCCGACGGCACCACGATGATCATCGGCCGCAGCTGAACGTCGCTGTCCTTCATGAACGTGTCGGCGAGAAAGGCGCTCGGCAGAATCTGCCGCGGGGTGCCGGTGTAGCCGTGCAGCAGGTACAGCACCGGGTAGCGCGCCGACGCGTTCTCTTCGAAGTCGTAGCCCGGCGGTATGAAGATGCCGTAGCCGCGCTTCGCGCCCAGCGCCGCCGACTGAAACCACTCGACCCGCTCGCGCTGGTCGTACGGCTTGTCCTGCGTGCCCGCCTTGAACGCCACCGGCTTCTCGAGCGAGGGCCACTGCGCCGCCACCCAGTTGTAGAGCGTCGCGATGCGCTCGACCGCCTGCCCGTTCGTGCCGACGTGGTCTCCATCGCCCAACAGCCGGTCTTGCTCGGTCGGCAGCTCTTTGCCGTAGAGCACCTCGAGGTTCTTCGGCGCCCGCCGCCACGGCCCGCCCCACGGCTTGTACGAGCCCGTGCGCGCGTCGGCCATGCCGGGAATCTCGACCCAGTCGCGATACGTCTTCGTGTCGTCGGGCCTCAGCGCCTTCAGGAGCCCGTACACCTGGTGCGACATCAGCCCGAAGTTGAACAGGTCGCGAATGCCGCCATCGAGCAGGAGGTTGATGCGCGCGAGCTCTTCGACCGAGAGCTTCGACAGCGAGCCGCGCGCGTCGAGCCCGTACAGCCGCCGCCGCCCGCTCGTGAGGTCGAAGCTGCCGTTGCCCTCGCCGAAGTCGCCGGTGCCCGGCACGCCGTCGAGGCCGTCGTCGTCGTACGGCTCGCCCTCGTCGCGTCGCCAGTTGCCCTCGGTGCCGCGCGGGTTCGCGTCGGCGTCGTAGTCGTCGCCGTTCGGGTCGACGGCCGCGGGGTCCATCGTCGTGCGGCAGCCGCCCGAGCCGTCTTCGAGCGCGTCTTCGCAGCCGTCTCTCCCCGTGTCGCGGTAGCGCTCCTCGCCGTTGTTCACGAGCGGCTCGCCGTAGTCGCGGCGGCCGTTGCCGTTGAAGTCCCACGCGAGCGCGACGAGCACCGGCTCGCGCGGCTGGCGGCAGGCGTCGTAGCGGCCACCTCCGCGCAGCATCACCGCGGGGTGATCGACGCGGTTGCCGACCGTCGCGCCGCCCTTGCCCGCGCAGTAGGCCGCGGCGAAGGCGACCTCCATCGAGACGGGCAGCGGGCTCGCGATGTTCGCGGGGTCGGAGCAGAAGTCGACGAGCTCCTCGTTCGTGTTGCAGAAGAACGTGGTCGGCTCGCCGTCGCAGAACGTGATCGCGTCGACGGTGCCGTCGGGGTTGTACTCGCGGTTCTTGAGGCCCTTCACGCGCACGGGGCTCGAGCACGCGTTCGCCGGGGGCTTGCGCGCGACGGCCTCGTCGACGCCCGGCGGCGCGAACGTCGACGCCGGGTTCTCGGTCAGCAGGTTGCCGAACGCGAGCGTGAGGTCGGTGAACAGGCCGACGTAGCCGGTGCGGTCGAACGGCGTGTTCACCGTGTAGACCCAGTGATTGAAGTCCTGCACGTGCTCGTACTTCAGCGCCGCCGGGTGCGTGACGCAGCCCGCGGTCTTGGGGTCGTTGAGCGTCGCGAGCTTCGCGATCAGCTCGGGCCGCGCGCAGAAGCCGCCGGTGTGAAAGCGATCGATGGTTCGCAAGAGCAGCGCGGCGTCGAGCGGCGAGCCGAGCGCGGCCAACGCGTCGAAGCGATCGGAGTGCGGCAGCCCGACCGCCGCGGTGCCTATCGCGCCCATCGAGAGCCCGCCGATCGCCCGGTACGTCGTGCGCACCGTCTTGGGAGCGGGAGTCGTCGCCGGCCCGCACGCCGCGAGCAGCAGCACGACCCAGGCCGCGCGCGCGCGCATCAGTCTTGCTCGGGGCCCATCGAGTCGAGCGCGGTGCCGCGCCGCTCGAGCTGCTTCTTGAGCAGGTCCCGGCCCAGCTTCAGCGCCTCTTCGTCGGTGAGGTTGCCCACCTTCGACAGCTCGATCACGACCTGTTGCACGACCTCTTGAGCCTTCTGATCATCCTTCAAAGCGCGCTGGGCCCGCGCGAAGAGCGTGGGGCCTACGCGTTTGTACAGGCTCTCGAGCGGCTTCGTCGGCACAGGGCTCCTGTATACCCAGATTCGGCGCGGGGGCGGGAACGGATCTAGGCTTTGTGCCGTGCTGGTCCTCGTGATGGTGCTGGGTGCGGCTCCCGGCGCCGCGGTCGACGTCGTCTTCACCGGAGACGTGATTCCCCACTCCTCGGTGAAGGAGACCGCGAAGAGCCACGTGCGGCTCGGCGACGACGGCGCCGCGCTGAACCACGACGGCTGGGATCACGTGTTCGGCCCGCTGAGCGAGGCGTTTCGCCGCGCCGACGTCGCCGTCGTGAACCTCGAGACGCCGCTCACCACCCTCAGGCGGCCAGCGCACGGCGAGCTCGTCTTCAACGCCCCGCCGGCCATGGCCCAGGCGCTCGCCGCGGTCGGCGTCACCGTCGCGACGTTCGCGAACAACCACTCGAAGGACCAGGACCTCGCCGGCATCACGCAGACCCGCCGCCACCTCAAGGAGGCCGGCCTGCTCGCCACCGGCGCCGGCGCGAACGCCCGCGACGCGTGGCAGCCCCTCTGCTTCGACAAGAACGGCCTCAGGCTCTGCTTCCTCGCGTTCACGCGCTTCATGAACGGGCTGCACAACGACGAGAACAAGTGGAAGCCCCACGTGCCCATCGTCGACTACGACCTCGACCGCAGCACCGGCGGCATCTCCGAGCGGCAGCTGATCAAGAAGGTTCGCGAGGTCGCCGCCACGTGCGACGCGCTGTTCGTCACCCCGCACTGGGGCGAGGAGTACTTCCTCGAGCCCCTGCTCGCCGACCGGCGGCTGTCGTGGGCGCTGCTCGAGGCCGGCGCGGTCGCCGTCATCGGCAATCACCCGCACGTGCTGCAGTCGGTCGAGACGTTCGTTCGCGAAGACGGGCGCGAGGCGCTGGTCGCCTACTCGCTCGGCAACCTCGTCTCGTCGCAGGGCTCCGACGACATGGATCCGCGCCGCGACGGGCTGCTCCTGCAGCTCACCGTGAGCATGACCGAGACCGGCGCGACGGTGAGCCGCACCCGCGCGCTGCCCGTGTGGACGGACAACCGCGGCAGCCGCGGCATTCAGCCGGTCGTCGCCGACGACGAGATCGCCGCGATGCGCGAGCGCGTGCGGCTGCTCGAGACCCGCGACGATCTCGTCAGCAAGAGCGAGGTGCGCGCGCTGAACAAGCGGCTCACGAAGGCGGTCACGCGGCGCGAGCGCATCTTGAGCATCGTGCCGAGCGACATGTACGAAGCCGCGGGCGGCGCGCAGCTCGCCGCGACCGCCGGCCCCTGATCCACCCTCGGCGAGTGGGTCGCCGGCAACCCACCGGGCGGCAGTGACTGCTGACCCGCGGGCGCAAGTCGCCGACCTCACTTCCGCGGTCGCGGCTTCACTGTTGCTCTTGTCGTCCGCGTGGAGGACTTGTGACCCTACGCGCATCGAGTGTGACTGCAGTCGCGGTGTTGCTGTGCGCCTGTGAGGGAGAGATCGCCTCGAAGGGCGCGCTCGAGATCGGCGCTCCAGCGACGAGCTGCCCGAAGGGCCGCTGGCTCCGCCTCAACGCATCGGCCGTGTACTCGAGCGACTCGCGCGTGGGCGTGACCGTCGACACCACGTGGAGCTCGAGCAACCCCGACGTCGGCACCTTCGCCAACGTCGACGGCCGCCACGGCATCTTCTCGTGCCTCACCGAGGGCACGGCGCACGTCACGGCGAGCTACGGCGGCTACGAGTCGGGCGTCGACGTCACCGTGACCGAGGCCGTGCTCGACTCGGTCGAGCTCTCGGCCGGCGCCGCGGCGATGCTGCCCCTCGGCACGAGCCGCGCGCTGGCGGCCACCGGCCACTTCAGCGACGGCGCCACCCGCGACGTCACGCCCGCGCTCACCTGGTCGTCGTCCGCGACCGCCGTGGTCTCGATCGACGGGCCGGGCGCCGTGACCGCGCGCGGCATGGGCAGCGCGCGCATCGAGGCCCGCGCGGGCGCGGTCGCCGCAGCCGTCGAGATCCCCACCGGTGAGCCGCTCATCCAGCGCATCGAGGCGGCGATCGACCCTGCGGTGCTCCCGAAGGGCGTCACCGCCCGCGTGACCGTCACCGGCTGGTTCTCTGATGGCCGATCGCGCGACGTGACCACCGGCGTCGAGTGGGCGAGCTCGAACCTCGAGATCGCCCGCGTCACCGGCGGCGCCGCGACCGCCGTCGCTCCCGGCACCGCCCAGCTGACCGCTCGCATCGGGGGGCTCACGGCGTCGGTCGACGTCACGGTGATCGCCGCGGCGCTCGTGAGCCTGCGCATCACGCCCGACGACCCTGACCTCGCCGCCGGCCAGGTCGCGCAGCTCGGCCTCGAGGGCACGTACACCGACGGCACGATGCGCGACCTGAGGGCCATGGCGACCTGGGCCTCGTCGGCGCCCGCGGTCGTGCTGCCCGACCCCGCCGGCGTGCGCGGCCTGTTCTGGGCCGTCGGCCCGGGCGACGCGACGCTGACCTCGAACGTCGGCGACCTGACCGCGCACCTCGACGTCACCGTCGACCCCGCGCGGCTCGTCGAGGTCGTGCTGTCACCGGCCGCCGCGAGCCTGCCGCGCCTGAGCACGCAGCAGTACACGGCGACCGGCGTGTACACCGATCAATCGCGCGTCGACTTCACCGCGCAGGTCGCGTGGGCGTCGTCGGACCCGGCCATCGTCAGCATCGACGCCTCGGGCCTCGCGACCGCGAACGCGCTGGGGCCCTGCACGATACGCGCGGCCTTCCAGGGCAAGAACCCGTTCACCTCGGTCACCGTCGTGCCCGCGGCCCTCACGCGCATCGAGGTGAGCCCCTCGTCGGCGAACGTCGCGAAGGGCCGCACCCAGGCGTTCGTCGCGACCGGCTTCTACGCCGACGGCACGCAGCAAGACCTCACCGCCCAGGTGACCTGGTCGAGCACGAACGTGAACGTCGCGCTCGTCTCGAACGCCGCCCCCACGAGCGGAGTCGCCCGCACCTTCGGCACCGGCAACACCACCATCGGCGCGAGCTTCGGCGGCAAGAGCGCCTCGGCCGCGCTCGCCGTCGGCCCCGCCGAGCTCGACCGCGTCGAGATCAGCGCCCCGACGACCCAGCTGGCGACCGGCGTGCGCGTCACGCTGCGCGCCACCGCGGTGTACTCGGACTCGACGACGGCCGACGTCACCGAGCTCGCCGGCTGGAGCACGTCGGACGCCGCGATCGTCTCGGTCTCGACGCTGCCCGGCACGCGCGGCGAGGCCCAGGGCCAGACGATCGGCGAGGCCACGGTGACGGCCCAGTTCGCCGACTTCGCGCCGCGCATCACCCTCACGGTCACCGCGGCGAGGCTGCTCACCATCGCGGTCAGCCCGCCGAGCGCCTCGCTGCCGAGGGGCGCGACCCGGCAGTACCAGGCGGTCGGCGTCTACACCGACTCGACCTCGAGAGACCTGACGTCGCAGGTCGCGTGGGACGGCACCGCAGGCGTCGTGAGCGTGTCGAGCTCGGGCCTCGCGACGGCCATCGACCCGGGCCCGGGCCAGGTGAGCGCGACGCTCGACGGCGTGACCGGGCGCGCGACCGTGCAGGTGACGCCGGCGCAGCTGGTGTCGGTGACGGTGACGCCTCCGGCGCCGGCGCTGCCTGCGGGCACGGGGGTTCAGCTGACCGCGACCGGCGCGTACACCGACGGGAGCTCGGCCGACCTGTCGAGCATGGTGGCGTGGTCGACGGCGGCTCCGAACCTGACCGTGAGCGCGTCGGGCTGGGTTCGCGCGGTGACGCAGGGCCCGGCGGCGGTGGTGACCGCGACGATCGGCGCCTTCACCGCGACCGCGACCGTGACCGCGAACGCGGCGCGCCTCGACACCTTGAACATCTCGCCGCTGAGCGCGACCATCGCGCAGGCGACGACGCGGCAGTTCTCGGCCACCGGAGTGTTCTCGGACGGCAGCGTGCTCGACCTCACGCCCAGCGTGGCGTGGGGCTCATCGAACGGCAGCGTCGCGGCCATCTCGAACTCGCCCGGCTCGAGCGGCCTCGCCAGCGCGCTGTCGCCGGGCACGACCGTCATCTCGGCGGTGAAAGACGGCCTGACCTCGACGACGACGCTGACGGTTCAGGCCGGCACCATCGTGAGCATCGACGTGTTCGGGTCGAGCGCCTCGGCTCCGAAGGGCACGCTGCGCCAGCTGTTCGCGCAGGCGACGCTCTCTGACGGCTCGACGCAAGACGTGACGGCGCAGGCGACGTGGGCCTCGACCGCGCTCGGCGTCGCGACGGTGTCGAACGGCAGCACCTCGCGCGGCCTCGTCACCGCGGTCGACGTGGGCACGACCGACGTCAGCGCGACCGTGAGCGGAGTCACCGGGGTGCTCAGCTTCACCGTGACGCCCGCGGCGCTGACGTCGATCGTGCTGACGCCGCAGAGCCCGACGGTCGTGGCCGGCTTCGGCGTCGCGCTCACCGCGTTCGGGAACTACACCGACGGCAGCACCGCCGACATCACGGCCCAGGTGCTGTGGACGACGAGCAACGCCGCGGTGGCCGACGTCTCGAACGTGCAGGGCTCTCAGGGCTGGGTGACGGGCGTTGCTGCAGGGCAGGCGACGGTGCGGGCGGCGCTGTCGGGTCGAACGGCGACGACGCCGGTGACCGTCACGCCCTGAAGCGCGTCAGGGATACGGGCTCGAGCTGCCGAGGCGCTCGAACAGGTACCGCGTGAAGCTCTGACCGGCGGCGCAGAACCCGCGCGTGCTCACCGACGCCATGTCGGCCTTGAGCCGCGCCTGGTTCGGCCACGGCCACAGGTCATCGCCCGTCACGGCCTCGAAGCCGGGCTCGCCGAACAGCGTGCCCGAGACGCCGACGCGCTTGTTCACCTCGGCGCCGACCTGCGCGCCGCCCATGCCGGCGGTCTTCAGCGGCGTGCCCGACTCGATGCGCACCGGGTACGAGAGCCCGTTGAGCTGGGGGTCGGTGGTGATCGCGCCACCGGTGCTCGTGCCGAAGGTGTTGTTGAAGCCGCCGTTGGTGGCGCCGGTCTGAAACGCGGTGCCGCTGTTCTTGATGATCGAGTGCGTCGGGCTCATCGCTCCGGAGCCGTTCCACCGCGCGAAGCCGTAGGCGCCGCCGATCTTCGTGATGCGCGTGTACGTGACGGCCTTCGCGCTCGAGCCGTTGTGAGCGATGCCCTGCGCGGTGTTGTACGAGACGAAGTCTTCGACGGCGCAGGCCGTGACGGCCTTCGCGCCCTCGACGGCGAACGCGTTGTTGGGGCCGTCGAACGACATGCAGCCCTGCCAGCGAACGTTGTCGTACGGCGTGCTCGTCGTCTGGTTCGCCGGCCCGTAGAAGTCGGCCTCGTAGCCTTGCAGATTGGTCGCGGTGTCGAGCGCGATCGCGTTCTGCACGCGCACGTTGCGCGACTCGTAGATGCTGAACACGCCCTGCGGGTTCTGCTGGTCGTACGTCCACCCGCCGTCGTGGCGGCCGACCACGCGCCGCAAGATGACGCCGTCGGAGTTGTAGACGATCACCTTGTAGCGGCCGCCCGGGCCGTAGACCCAGCTGTCTTCGATGAGAATGAAGCGCGCGCCCGGCGTCGTGTCGTTCGTGCCGATCTGCAGCGTCACGGCGTTGCCGGTCGCCGGCCCGCCCTCGAACGCGCAGCGCAGGTACTTCTGGTAGCCGCCGCGAATCTCTTTGCTGCTCGACGACTTCCACTTCAGGCCCTCGAGCTGCGTGTACCAGTCACCGGCCGGCACCGCGAGGGCGCTCGTGATGGTGACCGTGCCGTCGACCTCGGCCTTGATGACGTTCCACGCCGACGCCGTGCCCGCCTTCAGCGTCGTGATGGCGTTGCCGGCGCCCGCGTAGGTGCCCGCCTTGATGATGACCGTGCCGCCTCCGCTCGAGGGCAACAGCGCGATGCCCGACGCGATGAGCTTCTTCGGGCTCGCCGCCGAGCCCGAGCCGGTGTCGTTCGGCGCCGCGTCGTCGACCCAGATGACCGGCCCGCTCGAGCCGCCTGCAGTCGAGCCGCCCGCAGTCGAGCCGCCCGCAGTCGAGCCGCCTGCGGTCGAGCCGCCTGCAGTGGAGCCGCCCGCAGTGGAGCCGCCCGCAGTCGAGCCGCCTGCGGTCGAGCCGCCCGCAGTGGAGCCGCCCGCAGTGGAGCCGCCCGCAGCGGAGCCGCCTGCAGTCGCGCCGCCGGCCGTCGCGCCGCCCGCACTCGCTCCGCCGGCCGTCGCGCCACCGGAGCTGCCCCCCGAGCCGCCGCCGGCACCTCCGGTGCCGGTCCCCGAGCAGGCGAGCAGGGCCGCGGTGGTGAGGGCGATGAGAAGGCGCATGGGGGCACCCTACGTGATCGAGCCCAGCGGCTCGATGACCCCGCGCGTCCCGGTAACTCACCGCGGGCGCCACGGTCGTGACCGTGCGGTTCACACGAGCGCTGCGCGTGAACTGCGAGTTTACGTGCGCGCGGCGGGAAGCCGCGGTGTCCGGCCGGTTGCGGGCGCGCGGGAGCAGGCACCGTGCTTGCTCGAGGAGCCGGCATGCCCCGACGACTCTCGCTTGGAGTTCCCCCGCTTCGCGACCCCACCGCCTCGACCGGCGCACGCCCCACGCGCGACACGAGCGCTCCGCTCGAGGGCTCGACTCCGACGCGCAGCCGCTACGGCGTTCACCTGCGTGACGGCTATGACCCGCCGCGCAGCCACCGCGGGCCGCACCTCGAACTGCGGCCGCGCCCCGTCGACGAAGGCGAGCGGACCTCGACGCCCCGGCGCGAGCGCCGCGACGAGGGCGGCCTGAGGGTGCCGGACATCGACCTCCACACGGACGACTGGACCATCGGCGTGCGGCCTTCGATGTCGACCGACCCGCGGCACGACGGCGACGTCGACGGCAACCAGGCGCGCGACCGGGCCGACGAGGCCCTCATCGAGCGGCTGGGGCACCACGGCCACCCTCCGGCGCGCGTCGAAGAAGACCCGCGCGCTCGCGACGAGGCGCTGCGCTCGGTCGACGACTCGATTCACCGCGCCGTCGTCCGCGAGGCCGAGCGCCGCCACGTCGACTAGCGCACGGCCGCATCACGCGTCCCCTCTCCCCCGTAGGGGAGAGGGACAGGGTGAGGGGCGAGCGCGTGACTCCTCACCGCCAGGCCGAGTCGAAGTCGTTCGCTGTCAGCGCACGCAGCGCGGCTGCCGCTCACGGCACCGAGTACGCGAGCGTGTAGTCGAGGCCGTGCCCGTTGCCGACTTACATCGAACCTCGGTGTATGTATTGTCTGTGTCGGCGAGAGACAGATCGTGCCACCTGCTGAGCGCAGAACGCGCCGGGCGGCGAGGCTCAGCGCGGCTGCCGCATCGAGTTCGGCTCGACGTACTTCACGCCTGCGCGCCCGGTCAGCTTCGCGACCAGCGCCTTCGTCGCCTCGACGTCGAGCTCCGAGCCGTCGGCGGCCAGCACCTTCACGAGGTGCGACGTCGGGCTCGCCGCCGCCACGTACTCGAACCGGTAGCCCTCGAGCGCGACGGCCTCGAGCACGGCCGGCGCTTCACGCGCGCCCTCGGTGCCGATGATCAGCTGCCCCGGCACGACGTCTTCTGCCTTCTCGGGCGCGTGCGCGCACGCGACGCAGACCAGCAGCGCGAGCACCCTCACTCGCAGTAACCCGACGTCATGTTGCACATCGCCGGCGCGCAGCCGCCCGGGTTCGACACGCACGAGGGGATGCACACGCCCGAGCCGGTGCCGTCGTCGTCACACACGTAGCCGGCGCGGCACTCGCTCTGCCCCATGCGCGGCCCGACGCAGCTCGAGAGGCAGTACGCCACCATGCCGTTGCCCACGCAGCGCGAGCCGAGCGGGCACGACGCCATCAGGCAGTCTTGCGTGCAGTAGCCGCCCGGGAAGCCGGTGCCGCAGATGCCCGGCGCGCAGGGGCCGTCGGCGGTGCACGCGTTGCCGATCACCGACGACTGCATGTCCGACACGTCTTTCTGGGGAGCCAGCGTGAACGTCAGCCCCGTCATCGACTGCCCGGCCGACAGCGCCAGCGCCTTCGGCGAGTCGAGCGACGGCCACAAGCCGATGGGCTCGTTGTCCTCGAACATGTTGTTGCCGTTCGCGTCTTGAATGCCGATGAGGAAGTACGTGCCCGGCGTCACGCTCAGCGAGAACGCGAAGCCCGGCGCGGGCGCCTCGACCTCCTTCGCGACCTGCCACATGCCCTGCTGATCCTGGAACACGAGGCCGATCGCCGCCGCGCGCGTCGCCGCCGCCACCACGCGCAGCCTCACGTTGACCGTCGCCGCTCCGCCGTTCGAGGTCAGGTCGAGCTGCCCCGACGTCGTGCTCCCCATCGCGAGGCCGCTCAGGTCTGCCGTGAGGGTCACCGACTCGCTGCCGCCCGGCGCGACGGTCACCATCGTCCGTGACGCCCCCAGCCGCGACGACGCGTCACCCGACGAGCCGATCTGCACGTTCAGCGACATGCCGCCCGTGTTGCTCAGCTGCAGCGTCAGCTGTGTCTGCGCCGGGGTGAACGAGAGATCGGTCGCCGACAGGCTCAGCCGCGCCGGCCCCGTCGGGTTCTGCCCCGAGACGCGCTGCAGCGCCGCCAGCACGTTCACGAGCCCCGCCCCGCAGCCTTCGTTGCAGCGCGACGACGTGATCGCCGTCTGCGTGAGCGCGTCTTTCACCTGCGTGAACGTCACGTTCGGGTTGCGCGCCTTCATCAGCGACACCACGCCCGAGATGTGCGGGCACGCCATCGACGTGCCGTTCTGGAAGCTGTACGTCGGCTGACCGTTGCTGTCGTCTTTGAACGTCGACAGCACGCCGTCGGGGTACGAGTCCGAGTTCGCGTCTTCCGCCAGCTCGCCGCCCGGCGCCATCAGGTCGACCCGCGGCCCGAAGTTCGAGTAGCTCGCCCGCTTGCCGTTGAAGCGCGTCGCGCCGATGCACAGCACGCCCGTCTGGTTGCACGGCGTGAACGCGCTCGCGTCGATGTTGTCGTTGCCCGCCGCCACCACGAAGATGACGTTGCGGCTCGCCGCCTCGTCGATGATGTCCTGGTACGTGCGCAGCGGGCCACCCTGCCCGCCCAGCGACATGCTCACCACCGACGCCGGGTTCGCGTTCGCCGGCACGCCCGGCACGGATCCGCCCGCCGCCCACCCCATGCCCGCCGCGATGTCGAAGTCGGTGCCGCCGCCCTTGCCGAGCACCCGCACCGGCACGATGCGCGCGTCCCAGTTCACGCCCGCGACGCCCGTGCTGTTGTTGCCCGTCGCGCCGATGGTGCCCGCCGTGTGCGTGCCGTGCCAGCTCGAGCGGCCCTGCGGCTGGTCGCCTCCGGGGTCGGTCGGGTCGGCGTCGCGGCCGCTGCCGTCGTTCGCGACGCCCGGGTCGGTCACCATGTCGTAGCCGCCCGTCACGCGGCCCACGAGGTCGGGGTGCAGGTAGATGCCGGTGTCGACCACGCCGACCGTGACGCGCGCCGTCGTGCCCTTCTCGATGTCCCACGCGGCCGGCATGTTGATCGGCGGCAGGTGCCACATCGCCGGGTAGAGGCTGTCGTTCGGCACCACGAGCGCATGGCGAATGCCGTTCGGCTCGGTGAACACGATGCCCGGCCGCTCGCCGAGCGCCGCGACCAGCTCGCGCGTCTCGCCCTCGGTCAGCTCGGCGCCGCCGCGCTTCACGTACCGCGCGAGGTGCAGATACGGCGACGCGAAGCCGCCGTGCGTGAAGACGAGGCCCGGCACCTTCAGGCTGTGCGCCGCCTGCGCCGCGGTCAGCACCTCGCGAAACCGCACGATGATCTCGCCCTTGCGAATGCGCGCGGGCTCGCGCACGCCCAGCGGCTCGAGGCTCTCGGGCACGTGCAGCGTCGCCCGCGCGCCGGAGCTCAGCCGGCCCACCGCCGACGTCGCCGCCTGCGCCGGCGCCGGCGTGCGACCCGCGTTCAGCTTCGCGAGCAGCGCGCGCTTCAGCGGTGCGTCGACCGTGCCTCTCGGCCCTGCCGCGCCGGTCTGGAAGACCGTCACCGTGCCGCTGACCGTCGCGTCCTGGCCGGTGCCCGTGCCGCCGGCGAACCCGCCCGTGCCGCCGCCGGTGCCGCCGGGTGGGTCTTCGAACGGAATGCAGCCGGCTACCGAGACGAGACAGGCGACGAGGAGGAGGCGCATGGCCCCTCTGTCTACCACGCTCACGCTTTCGGCAGCCGCACCTCGACGCGCGCGTTCGGGCGCGCTCGCACGATGCTCAGCCGACCGCCTTGACCTTCGAGCAGGAGCCGCGCCGTGGTGAGGCCGAGCCCCAGGCCCAGCGGCTTCGTCGTCACGAGCGGCTCGAACAGCCGCGACTCGATGTCCTTCGAGAAGCCCGGCCCCGAGTCTTCGATCGCCAGCACCGCGAACGGCCCGTCTTCGCGGCCCTCGAGCAGGAGCCGGCCGCCGCCCGACATCGCCTCGCACGCGTTGCGCACCAGGTTGCCGAGCGCGCTCACCGTCTGCAGCTCGTCGACCCGCACCTTCAGCGCCGGCACCTGCCGCTCGACCTGCACGCTGCGCGGCGCAGGCGCCGCCGTCAGCACCTGCTCGACCAGCGAGGCGAGCGCCACCTCGGCCGGCTGGCCCTTGCGCACGCGCGCGTAGTCGACGAGGTCCGAGATGATGCGGTTCGCGGCCCACGCCTCTTCCTCGAGCATCTTCAGGGCCTCGGTGACGGGGCCCTGCTGCGTGTTCGACAGGTGGCGCTTGAGCAGCGCCGCGGCGTTCAGCACCGCGCCGAGCGGGTTGCGAATCTGGTGCGCGAGGCCGCCCGCGAGCCGGCCCAGCACGGCGAGGCGCTCTTTGCGCAAGAGCTCGTCGCGCGCCGCCTCGAGCTCGCGGTTGCTCTGCGCGACCCGCTGCTCGAGCTGCTCGTTCGCGACCTGCAGCGCGTCCTGCGCGAGCTTGAGCCACGTGATGTCTTGAATCACGCCGACGACGTGCGTCACCTCGCCCGCGCCGTCTCGCAGCGGTGACTTCGTCGTCGCCAGCACGTGCTGCAGCCCGCGCGCGTCGGTGAGCGCCTCTTCGGGCACGTGCACCGTCTGCCCCGTGCGGAACAGCTCTTCGTCGGCCTTACGGAAGAACTCGGCCTGCGGCTTCGGGAAGAAGTCGAAGTCGGTCTTGCCCAGCATCACCTCGCGGTCTCGACCCACCATGTTGCCGAACGCGCGGTTCAGCACCACGAACCGGAACTGCCGGTCTTTCACGAAGATGGGGTGCGCGAGCTGCTCGAGGATCTCGATGACGAGACCTTCGGGCACCTCCGCTGCGCTCCAGATGGCGCCCATCGTGCGTCGCTCTTACCCCGCGGGCTCTCGGGTGTGGAGCACCGCGCAGCCGCGCTCGCCCTGAAGCTGGGTGCCGCCGCATCACCCGCGCGCCCGGGTCAACTGGCCTTGGGTGGGCCGCGAGGTTATACGCGGTGCGTCATGGGCCCGGAGACGCTCGTCCTGGGAGGGCGCTTCAGAGTGCTGCGCCACATCGGGGGCGGCGGCATGAGCGAGGTGTACCTCGCGGTCCAGCTCTCGCTCGGGCGACAGGTGGCGCTCAAGGTGCTCAAGCGCGACCTCGGCAAGCGGCCCGACATGGCCGAGCGGTTTCGCCGCGAGGCCCTGCTGCTGTCGACCGTCGACCACCCTGCCGTCGTGCGCGTCATCGACTTCGAGCCCGGCGCCGACGCCACCGTGCTCGTGCTCGAGCTCGCCGAGGGCGACACCCTCGAGCACGTGCTCAAGGGCGGCCCGATGGAGCCCGCCCGCGCCGTGCCCATTCTCACCCAGCTCGCCGAGGGCCTCGGCGCGATTCACGAGAAGGGCATCATTCACCGCGACCTCAAGCCGCAGAACGTCGTGCTCACGCTCACCGCGCGCGGCGAGCAGGCGCGCCTGCTCGACTTCGGCATCGCCCGCCTGATCGAGATGGGCGAGCTCGAGACGCTCAAAGGCCTGCCCGACAACCCGATGATCAGCCACCCCGGCCAGGTCGTCGGCACGCCCGCGTTCGTCGCCCCCGAGCAGGCCACCGGCAAGCCGCTCGACGCGCGCACCGACGTCTACGCGTTCGGAGTGCTCGCGTACCGCCTCCTCTCGGGCCAGTTCCCCTTCCCGGGCCCGTCGTCGAACGACTTCTTGAAGCAGCACATCGGCATGGCGCCGAAGCGCCTCGACGAGGCCCACCCGCCGCTCGCCGAGCACGCCAAGCTCGTCGCCCTCGTGATGCAGTGCCTCGAGAAGAACCCCGAGCTGCGGCCACAGAACGCGCACGCCCTCTACGAGCGGCTGCTCGAGCTCATGCCGCAGAGCCCGTACGACTCTTCGGTGACGACGCCCGCGCGCCGCGTGCTCGCGCCCGCCGTCGCCACCCCGGTGCCTGTCGCGAAAGAGGCCGCCGCGGCCCAGGACTCGGGCGCCCGCTGGCGCGACGCCCAGGCCAAGGCCGCCGCCGCGACGCAGGCGTGGCTCGAGGTCGCGCAGAAGGGCGTCACCGCCGCGCAGCGCGTGCCCTCCGAGTGGAAGAAGAGCCTGCTCATCGTCGCGGCGCTGCTGCTCGCGGCGCCGGCGGTGTGGGCGATGCTGCCTCCGACGAACACCGAGCGGGCCGCGAAGCTGCTCGACCAGGGGCGCGGCGAGGCGGCGCTCTCGCTGCTCGACGCGAAGCTGCAAGACGCCACCTGGGAGGCGCCCGAGCTCTACGCCCTCAAGGCCGCCGCGCTGCACCAGCTCAAGCGCGAGGGCGAAGAGCGCGAGGTGCTGCGGTCGAACCCGTACCAGTGCCTGTTGCAGGCGCACCCGCTCTTGCTCGACGCCCTCGCCGAAGACTTCGGGCGCGGCGAAGACGACGTCGAGCTGAAGGCGCTGATCAAGATCGTGCCCGCCGAGATCCTCGAGCCGCACTTCGACCAGCGCTCGAGAGAGAAGGGCAGCGAGCGGCAGTGGGGCGCGCTGCGCTGGCTCGACCTCTTGCGCAAGAAAGAGCTGCAGGGCGCGCTCGGCGCCCGCTACATCTCGTCGCTGAAGGCGACCGACTGCGCCATTCGCGGCAACGCCTCTCGCCGGCTCGCCGAGCTGAACGTGCGCGAGGCGATCGACGCCCTGCGCGCCCTGTCGGAGACCCCGAAAGAGAAGACCGACGACGGCCTGATGAACTGCGGGCAAGACGAGGCCGCCGAGGCCATTCGGGAGCTCAAGCGCGAGCCATGAGACGCGTGGCCCTCGTGCTGATCGCCGCGGCGTGCAGCGGCAAGGCGCCCTCGATGCCCGGGCCCGACGCCGGCCTCGACCACGTCACCGGCCTCGCGAACAACCACGTCGCCGCGTGCATGACCCCGTCGGCGTGCGGCAGCGGCCACGAGCCTCCGGTCGGCGGGCCGCACTGCCCGAGCTGGCTGCGCTGCCGCGTGCACGAGACGGCGCAGAACCGCTGCGAGTACATCCACAACCTCGAGCACGGCCACATGGTGCTCGCGTACAACTGCCCCTCGGGCTGCGACGACGTCGTGCAGGCGCTGCGCGAGTACCAGGCGCTGCACGGCCGCTCGCTCGTCACGCCCGACCCCATGCTGCAGTCGAAGGTCGCGGCGATGGTCTGGGGCTGGTCGTGGGCCGGCGACTCCGTCGACGTCGCGAAGCTCGACGCCGTGCAGTCGATGCAAGACGTCGACGCGCCCGAGCCGGGCCTGGGGTGCCAGCCATGAAGCTCTTCGCCATCGGTGACACGCACCTGCCCTCGACGCGCGGCAAGGACATGGAGCGCTTCGGGTGGAAGGGTCACCCCGAGCCGCTGCGCGCCGCGTGGGACGCGAAGGTCGGCGCCGACGACGCCATCATCCTCGCGGGCGATCTCTCGTGGGCCACGCGCCCGAACGAGGCCGAGGGCGACCTGCGCTGGCTCGACGAGCGCCCCGGCAAGAAGGTGCTGCTCAAGGGCAACCACGACTACTGGTGGGGCGACTCGCGGTCGAAGCTCGAGAAGGCGCTCGCACCGTACAAGTCGTTCGTCGGCTTCCTGCACAACAACGCGGTCGAGCTCGGGCCGTGGGTCATCGCGGGCACGCGCCTGTGGACGACGCCCGAGGCTCCGCCGATGCCGGGCGGCGAGATGGGCGACGAGGGCGCCGACCTCACGTACATCGAGCGCGAGTCGCGGCGGCTGCAGACCAGCATCGACGACGCGAAGAAGAAGAAGGGCGTTCGCATCGCCGCGGTGCACTTCCCGCCGCGGTACGTGAACGGGCTCGACACGGCCTTCTCGCGCATCATCGAGGCCTGGGCGCCGAAGCTCTGCGTCTATGGTCACCTGCACGGTGAGGTCGGCATCGCCGCCGGCTTCACGGGCGAGAAGAACGGCGTGCGCTACGTGCTCGCGTCGTGCGACGCCGCCGGCTTTTCCCCCGTGCTGCTCGACGAGTGCTGACGCTCCCCTGGCAGCCCGACGAGCTCTACCGGCCGCGCACCGCCGACGGAGCCACCATCGCCCTCGGCCGCTATCACCCGCGCGGCCGCCGGCGCTTCGTCGAGCCGGTCGTGCTCGCCCACGGCCTCGGCGCGAACCGGTTCGATCTCGACTTCGACGAGCGCTACTCGCTCGCCCGCTTCCTCGCGCGCCGCGGCTTCGAGACGTGGGTGCTCGAGCTGCGCGGCCGCGGCCACGCCGGCTTTCACGGCCGCGCCACCTCGTTCGACGACCAGGCCGAGCACGACGTCGCCGCCGCGCTGACGGCGATCGGCTCCAAGGTGCTGTGGGTCGGGCACAGCAAGGGCGGGCTCGCGGCGTACGCGCACCTCGCGAAGCACCCGCTGGCGCCGATCGCCGCGATCGTGACGCTCGGCAGCCCGGTCGCGTTCTCGTACGGGCGGGGCCTGAAGCTCTTCGCGTCGCTGACCTCGCCGCTGTTCGCGCTGCCGGTGATTCCGTTGCGGGCGGCGACGCGGGTCGCGACGCTGACGGGCTTGCCGCCCGAGCCGATCGGCAGCTGGCTCGTGAACCCGAAGAACCTCGAGCGGCGGGTGGTGCGGCAGGCCATCTACAACGTGAGCGCCGACGTGTTCGGAGGGGTGGCGCGGCAGTTCGCGCGCTGGGCGGCGCACGGGCGCTTCGACTCGAACGAGGGCTTCGACTACTTCGAGGGCATGCGGGCGGTGCGGGCGCCGGTGTTGCTGGTCGCGGGCACCGAGGACAAGCTCGCCACGGTCGAAGGAGTGCTGGCGGCGAAGCGCGTGCTCGGCGGGGCGGTGCGCGAGTACGTCGCGCGAGGTTACGGGCACGGCGACCTCACCGTGGGCCTGAACGCGCCGGAGCAGATCTTCCCCGAGGTCGCCGCCTTCCTCCAGCAGCACGCGACGCCGCTGTAGAAAAAGGGGACAGGCTACTTTTCTGCGCAACGCGGCACGGCCCTTGCGCCGTTGCGCAATAAAGTAGCCTGTCCCCATTTTTGCTCAGCTGCCGAGCTGGGCGCTCAGGCCGTGCAGCTGCTCGCGCAGCTTGCCCAGCTTCGCCGCCGACGGCGCGTCGACCAGGCCCAGCAGGCAGCCGACCTCCTTGGGCACCTTCCGCGCCCGCGCTTTCAGCGCGCGCCCCTGCTCGGTGAGCGCGATGCGCACCACCCGCTGGTGGCGTCAGCGTCGCCGAGACGAGCGACAGCCAGTCGCCCAGCGACTTCACCGGCACTCCGTCTTCTTCCCACAGCACCAGCAACACGAGGTACTGCAGGTACGTCAACCCCAGCGGCTCGAGCAGCGGGCCGTACGCTCGAATCACGGCGCGCGACGCCCGGTAGAGGGCGAAGCAGACCTGCTGATCGAGCCGCAGAGAGTTGCGATTTATTCGAACGCAATGAAATCGACCGCACGGCCGACCCATGACCCGAGATCATGACCTTCGGGGGGTGCCGGCGGGCCTGCCGCCCAGCGGACAGTGTCGGCATGCCGATGCTCCTGCTCGCCCTCGTGCTGGCGCAGTCTGACGTGGTCTCCGCCGAGCCGCCTCCGGCTCCGCCAGCGGCTCCTCCACCCGCGCGGCTCGGCGTGATGGTCGGCATCGGGTTCTCGCACTGGTACGGCGGCACCTTCGGCGCCCCGGTGGGCTTCTCGACGCCCGGCCTCAACGTCGCGCTGCGCCCGAAGCTGCGCTGGCTCGAGCTGACCGCCGCGTACACGCTGTCGTACCGCGACCTGCCGCTGCCGAACGGCGAGCGGGGCATCGTCGGCTTCGCGTCGTTCGGCGCCTCGCTGCTCAAGGAGCTGCGCTTCGACGGTCAGCGCCTCGCCCTCGCCGGCGGCCCCCAGGGCGGCTTCGTTCACACGCCGCGCGGCGTCGGCGGGGCGCTGGGCGCCCGGGTCAAGGCCCACTACCTCATCGAGGCCGGCCCCACGTTCGCGTTCGGGCCGGCGTTCGAGGCGCGCGCCACGCTGTACAGCTTGCCCGGCAGCGGCACTCCGCTCTACCGCCTCGACGGCAGCGGCCTCACGGCCGGCCACTCCGACGTGCAGGTCGACCTGAGCGTCGCGTTCGCCTGGCTGTGAGGCGGCGTCAAGGCGCGAGGTCTTTCTCGAGCGCCTTGAGCGCCATCGCCGCCGAGCCGTGGCCGCAGTCGGCGTCGCCCTTCTTCTGCGACTCTCTCAGGCGCTTGAGCGGCTCGAGCGCGGTCGGGTTGCGCAGCTCGCCGAGCCGCTGCGCCGCCAGCGCCCGCACGCGGCAGTCGCTCGCGAAGAGGTTCTCGACGTACAGCTCGACCAGCGGCAGGCCCTGCCCCGCGAACTCGAGGTCGACGAAGCGCAGCGCGCCCCACTGGGCCCACGCCGTGCTCGCGCGCACCGTCGCCTCGTGCGCCTCGGTCGAGCCCTCGGCCGGCCCCACCGCGAGCAGCTGCAGCACGGGCAGCACCCGCGCCTTCGAGCAGTCGAGCAGCACCTTGCGTACGGCCGCGGCGTCTTTGCCGCCCTCGCGTCGGCCGAAGTCGTCGGCGAGCCCCTCGATCGCCTGCACCTCGAGCTGCGACTCGGGCGGCACGTCTTTCATCAGCTGCAGCTCTTCGTCGTGGCGGTTCACCTGGTGCAGCGCCGCGGCCTTCAGCATGTTCAGCCGGTGATCGACCGCCGGCAGCGGAGGCGTCGCGTCGTCGATGATCTGCAGCGCCTCCGACCCACGCCCGACGGCGATCAGCCGCCGCGCCCGCCGCGCCGGCGCGTACCAGAGCAGCGCTGCCGTCACCGCGAGCCCGACCGCGGCGACCAGGCCCGTCGCGAGCCACACCTTCCACAGCGACCGGGGCTTCGCCCGCACCGCCGACGCCTCGCGGGCCGGCGCGCTCAGCACTCCGCTCGGAGTCGCCGCCGCCGCCCACGCGGGATCATGACCCGCCTTGAACCCGCTCGTCGTCGTCGCCGTGAGCAGCAGCGGCGCCGGAGCGTCGGGCATCGTCACCGAGAACCGCGCCAGCTCGTTCGCGAGCTCGACGGCCGTCTGCGGCCGGTCTTTCGGGTTCTTCTCGAGGCACGACATCACCAGGCTCGCCAGCGCCGAGTGCGGGAACAGGTGCGGCGCCACCTCGAGCAGCTGCTTCGGAGCCTTCGCCGCGTGCTGCATCACGTACTGCTGCAGGTCCGGCCCGTCGAACGGCAGCTGGCCCGACAGCATGCGAAACGCCACGATGCCGAACGCGTAGATGTCGCTGCGCGCGTCGAGCGGCTGCCCCAGCGCCTGCTCCGGCGAGAGGTACTCGGGCGTGCCGAGCACCAGCCCCACCTGCGTCACGTTGCCCGTGCCCGGAGCGCCCGCCTCGGGCTGCGCCAGCCGCGCGATGCCGAAGTCGAGCAGCCGCGCCAGCTCGCCGCCGGGCGCGTGCGTGAGCATCACGTTCTCGGGCTTGAGATCGCGATGAACGATGCCCTTCTCGTGAATGGCAGACAGGCCCTGCGCCAGCTGAATCAACAGCCGCAGGCACCGCTCGGGAGGGAACTTCTCGGTGCGCAGCGCGTGCTCGAGCGTCTGGCCGTCGGCGTACTCCATGACGAGGCACGCCGACGCCCCGTGCATGCCGAAGTCGATGACGCGCACGACCGACGCGTGGTCGACGCTCGAGAGCAGCAGCGCCTCGCGGCGAAACCGCTCGGACATGCCGGCCTGCAGCGACAGGTCTTCGCGCAGCACCTTCACCGCGCACGCGCGCCCGAGCGACACCTGCTCGGCGTAGTACACGAGCCCCATACCGCCTTCGCCGAGCAGCTTCGTCAAACGAAAGCGTCCCTCGAGGATCAGCGTCTCCTCGGGAAGCGGACGCTGCTTGGCGACGGTATCTTGCACGGCCCGCCGAGGTCTTAACGTAGTGTGCGACGCATGAGAACGAGCGCGGTGGCGCTGAGCCTGTGGGTCGCGGCGTGCTCCTCGCCGACTCCCGTGCTCAAGGGCCCCGACGCGACGAAGTCGACCGTGACGCTGCGCCTCTCGAGCGCCGTCGCCAACGACACCACCGAGCTCGAGGCCACCATCGCGAGCATCGACGCCGACGGCAACCCCTCGCTCGACGTGACCGTGAAGGCCGAGCTCTCGGGCACCGGCGGCGCCGTGCGCTTCAACCCGCCGAGCGGCGTCGACCCGAACGGCAAGGCGACGGCGCTGCTGCGCTCGAGCGTCGCGGAAGACAAGACGCTCACCGTCACGCTGACCCACGGCGGGCAAGACGTGGTGCTCGCGATGAAGCCCACCATGACGTTCGTCCCGGGCCCACCGTCGAGCGTGCGCTTCGTCAACCAGCCGTCGACGGTCGACGCCGGCGCGCTGCTGCCGCCGATTCGCATCGCCGTCTTCGACGCCAACGGCAACGTCGCGCGCGCGCCGGCGCTGACGGTCAGCGTGCGGCTCGTCGAGGGCACCCCGGGCGCCGTGCTCAGCGGCGGCGCCGCGAGAGACACGGTCGACGGCGGCGTCACGTTCGACATGCTCAGCGTCGACCGCGCGGGCAGCGGCTACGGCCTGCAGGTGCGGCAGGTCGGCTCGCCCGGCTTCGCCGACGACAGCGTGCCGTTCAACGTGGCGCCTTGAGCCGCCCCGCGTTCTTGCAGCCCTCGCTGAAGCCGCCGTCGCACGCCTGCCCGTAGAGGCCCGCCGCCCGCTCGGCGTCGGCCGTGAGCTCGCCGCTCCCCCGCTCGACCATCGCGCCGAGCGCGTTGCAGCCCTCGCCGTCGCCCAGCTCGCACGCGCGCGCGTACATCATCGCGGCGCGCGCGGCGTCGATGCTCGCGACGCCCCGGCCGAAGAACAGCGAGTCGCCGTAGCGCCGGCACGCCGCGGCGTGTTCGAGCGCGCAGCCCTTCGAGTACGCCTCGGTCGCCGCCACGCGGTCGACGTTCACGCGGTGCCCGTAATCGCCCTCCATCAGCATGAAGCCGAGCCTCTCGCACGCCGCGCCGAGCCCCAGCTCGCAGGCCTTGGCGCGCGTGGCTGCCAGCGGCCGGGGCTCCTTGAACGATGGGCGCGCCCAGAAGTCGGCGAGCGCGGCGCAGCCCTGCGCCTGCTTGGCGTCGCAGGCCCTCGCGAGCAGCTCCTCGGCGCGGCGGGGGTCGCTCGTCTCGAGCCCGCGGGCCTCGACGACGCACGCGGCCAGGTCGCCCTTCTCGCAGCGGTCATCGCCGCCGGGGCCGCGCGCCAGCACCACGTACGCCGCGACCGCGACGGCGAGCAGCACAACCGCAGCAGCGACCCAGCGCACCATGCGGCACGGCAGTCTATCGCCGCGCCGAGCTCGCCGACCGAACGAAGGCGCGCTGTGCGAACCCGAAGGGCCGGTGAGCAACACCGACCCGGAGGGCGAGCCCGGCCGACCGCCGGCGACTTCTTCAACGCGCTTCAAGCGTTCAGAACCGGCCTGCGCGCGAAGCAAGCCGGTGGAGCGCGTGAAGAAGCAGAAGGGAGACTGCCCGCCCCAGTCTCGGGGACATGGACTTCTCGGTGCCGACCGGCGACCGACCGCCTCGCCGAAGAGCGCAGGCTCGAGGTGATGGACCCCGCGCGACGCGCAGAAGCGCCTCGCCGCTACGAAGAGGAGGCCGGGATCCGCAAGACCGTCGCCGGCCCCTACGGAGTCGACGAGGCCGACCTCATGTCCGGCGGCACCACCGACGAGCCCCTCGGCAAGGCCGCGGCACAGAGGCGAGGCCACTGCGCTCGAGCGCCCGTGGCGCGCGTCGAGCGGGGCCGCGGGATCACCGTCTCTCTAAAGAGTCACTCGGACTCTTCAAGATCGCGACGCCCCCGGCGACTTCGGGTAGAAGTCGCCGTCATGCCCAGCAAATTGCACGTCGAGCGGGGGGTGCAGTTCAAGGCCGACCTCTACAAGAAGCCGAACCGTACCGAGTGGCTCACCGAGGTCGGGAAAGAGCTCGAGAAGCGCAAGCTCACCATCACGGTCGCGCCTGGCTTGCAGGTGAAGAACGCCGCCGATCTGATCAGCTTCTTCAAGCGCTACGCGTCCGACAAGTCGGGGCTCAAGGCCGCGCTCGCGCTGCCGCCGACCACCACGATCGAGAACTACGTGCAGGACCTGGTGCAGGCGCTCGACGACACCGTGAAGCAGACGTCGACGGTGCAGAACAGCTTCGTCGACTTCCAGCCGGCGTCGCCGCTCGGCAAGATGCTCGGTCTCGACAGCAGCGCTCGCTACGCGAGCAGCATGACGGTGTTCGGCAAGATGGCGACCGACGCCGTCGCGAACGTCGACGGCATCGACGTCTCGCGCAAGGCCGACGCCGTCGACCCGCTCGCCGGCCAGCTGTTCATGGACTCGACGACTTTCGCGAGCATGCCCTCGTTTCAGTGGAACCGCGATGGCGTCGAGCTCGAGCAGGTCAGCGGCGTCACCGGCGTCGACGCGCAAGAGCTGCTGAAGGCGCTGCGCAGCACGAACAGCGGGGGCCGCACCGCGTACCAGCGCCTGCGCAAGCCCGAGCTGTGCGAGGCGTACACCGTCGGCTACAGCGGCGTCGGCCTCGACGAGATGCCGTGGGACGACGACGCCCACGAGCAGCGCGAGCACAATAAATACGTGTCGCTCACCATCGAGTCGGGCCGCTACGAGGCCCCGGCTACCGGCCAGCCGCGCGAGATCTCGCTCGGCACCGACAAGATGGACGACACGTATTACGACACGAAGGACTTCGCGCTCACCGACGCCGACTTCTCGGTGCGCGGCCGCGCCCGGTGGGACACCGACACCGAGATCCGACGCATTCTGATGGCGGTGAAGTCGAACACCACCATCGACGAGTTCGGCATCAAGCGAAACGGCAAGGTCGACGTGCGCAACGACGGGGCCTCGGCTGACGAGATCAAGTCGCTCGATCACGACATCCGCACCGGCGTCGCGAACTGGAACGGCTCACCTCAGCCGTTCGGGCCGATGAAGGGCGTCTACGACGCGGTGAACGCGGGCGGGAAGCTGCCCGACATCGGCGGCCACACCGACGTGCTGCAGCTCGAGCCGAAGTTCCACATGCGCTCGGTTCGCAGCCGCTACCACCTCAACGAGACCAGCCTCGAGGGCCTGCAGGACTTTCACCGGAAGACGACGGCGAAGCTCGGCGAGGTGCTGACGCTCGCGACGGCGGCGCAGGCCACCGCGACCGGCGCCGACAAGGCGACCGTCGACGCGCTCGTGAAGACCGGCGCCGCGCTCGAGAACGGCACCGCTCTGCTCGCCGCCGTCGAGGCCCAGCTCAAGGCGCTCGACCCGGCGATGACGGTGAACGTCGACGCCGTGAAGGCGCTGATGCCTTCGACCACCGGCTCGTCGTGGAGCCCCGTACGCAACGACGCGCTCAGCATCGAGAAGAAGCGCGTCGTCGCCGACGCGATGGACACGCTGTACCACCAGTTCGCCGAGCAGCTCGACGGCGCGCGCCGCATCATCACCGGCGCGCAGGACCGTACGTTCGAGAACCACCCGAAGCTGTACATGGCGTGGGCGAAGACGGCCGACCCGTCGCTCGTGAACAAGCGCACGTACGACGCCTTCCTCGCGAAGCTCGACGTGACGCTCGCGAAGCCGGCCGCCGAGGGCGAGGCCGACCTCAAGGCGTTCAACGACTGGGCGAACCAGCAGAAGACGTCGGGCAATAGAGACTTCCGCGACTTCAAGGCGATGTCGATGGACGACCTGAAGAAGCTGCGCCCGCAGCTGCTGAACGAGGTCGTGCGCGTCAGCCAGCGGCAGCTCGAAGCGGCGGGCTCGAGCGCGAAGGGGCTCTACTTCGAAGAGGCCCGGGCGTTCTTCGTGCCGCAGGCGCGGCGCAACACCGGCAACTTCATCATCGACACGACTGACATGTCGGAGTTCGTGAAGCACGACGCGTGGGAGAGCATCGCCGAGGCCGATCGCACGCCGGCGAAGCAGATCGCGGCCGACAAGATCTTCCACGTGACGCTGGTGAACGAGACGCAGATCGAGCTCGGCTCCGAGAAGCCGTACCTCGATCGGCTCACCGAGCTGCAGGCGAGCATCAACGGCGACCGCGCCTCGCTCATCATGAAGTGGATGGACTCGGCCGGCACGGCCGCGATCGACGCGACGAAGCCCGAGACCTACCAGGCGGCCCTCAGGGCGCTGCTCGAGCAGCCGGCGGCGCGGCGCGACGCCGAGCTCGCGAAGCTCAATGACTTCATGAAGGCGCAGGGCTCAGCGCTCGCTCCGGTCGGCGCGAAGGACCTCGACCGTCTCGTGGAGAAGGACTTCGCGTTCACCGTCGATCAGCGCAACGCCGCCGTCCGCAAGGAGCCCACCACCGAGCGCCTGCTCGCCGGCGCCCGCTGGGTGTTCGAGCAGATCGTGGACGTGCAGAAGGCCGTCGTCGACAGCAAGGAAGACCGCGTGATGAAGGTGCTCAAGGACGCCGGCCTGCGCGGCGCCGAGTGGAAGCAGACCGCCGACAGCAAGGGCAATACCGGCATGAAGCTGGTGCGAGGGCAGCCGACGACCTGAACTCTCAGCCGGCGGAGAAGTTCCTCTTCGGCCGGGGGCTCGACTTGTCCGACGCGCACCTGCCGACCCTGGCGGGTGAGAAATTCTTCCCACAGCCCCCACCTTCCGCCGCTGGACCGGACAAGTCCTCCGACGCGCACGTGCCGCCCTCGGCGGGTGAGAAATTCTTCCCACCGCCCCCACTTTCCTCCGCTGGACCGGACAAGTCGTCCGACGCGCACGTGCCGCCCTCGGAGGGTGAGAAATTCTCCCCACCGCCCCCACCTTCCTCCACTGGATGGTGCGCGCGGTGAGCGTCCAGCGAGCCCAACTGGTCGAGACGACTCGGGAGAAACGCTCCAGAGAGCCCGTCTCCCGCTGAACTGTCGGACGCGGGACGCCCGTTCCACCGCGGCCGGCCCCTGGCGCCCGCGCGGGACGCTCGTTCCACGCCGCCTCTCCCCCTGGCGCCCAGCCGACTCGCCCGACGTGGGACGCCCGTCCCGCTCGTTGCCGCTTCCTCTGCTGACCCGAACCCGACGCGTTCGAAGTGGGATGACCGTACCGCCGAGGCGGCCCTCCTCCGCGGACTCCGGAAGACTCGCCGGGCGCGGGACGACCGGCCGTCAACACGCGAAACCGTAGAGAAACCATGGCGTTACTCCGGCTCGGCCCGCAGAACTCACGCCGGTGGATCACTCTTCGGGGCCCCGGCAACAGAGTGCCCATGAGCTTCCGCTCGGGACTTCTCGCGGCCGCAGTCGTGGTTCTCTCGTCGGCGCCGGCGTTCGCCGGTCACCATCACTGGCGCCACCACTGGTGGCACGGCGGAGTCGCCATCGCCCCGATGTTCGTTCCGCTCCCGGTGCCACACGTCATCCCCGTGCCGGTGCCCGCGCCGGTCGTCATCGCGCAAGCGCCCGCCCCCGTCGTCGTCGCCGACAGCGATGACTTCTCAGCCCCGCCCATGGTCGTCGCCCCGGTCGAAACGGTGGTGATCGCTCCCGCGCCTGCGCCCGCTCCGGCTCCCGTCGTCGCGGTGCCGGTGCCGGTCCCCGTTCCAGTTCCGGTGCCTGCGCCGGCTCCCGCCCCGGTGGTGGTGGCTGCGCCGGTCGTCGTGCAGCAGCAGCCGCAAGAGGACACCTCGTTCCGCCGGCTCGCCGTGAAGTACTCGCCGGGCATCACCGCCGTCGTCGACACCGACGCCCGCGAGTTCGGGCCGGCTTCGTTCACGAACGTCATCGGCGCCGAGTTCCGCCTCTCGCGTTACTTCGCCCTCATCGGCGGCCTCGAGCTGCGACCCGGCGCGCGCAGCTGGCAGATCCCCGGCCTCAAGGTCTCGCTCTTCCCCAGCTCGCGCGTTCACCCGTTCGCTTCAGCGAGCGTGGCGCTCAACCAGGTCGACGGCACCCCCACCAACCGCTTCTCGCTCGGAGTGCTCGGAGCCGCCGGACTCGACATCACGGTGTTCCGCTGGCTCTTCCTCTCGGCCGAGGCGCGCTACGCCGTGACGCCCGGCAACTGCTGCGCCCTGCCGCGCGTCAGCGGCCTGGTCGGCGTCGGCGTGCAGTTCTTCTAGTCGCTCCGCCTCCTGGTTCAGAATCGCTCCTGCCCGCCCGTCGGGCGCCGAGTGGATCCGAACCGTGCCTTGATCGAAGCGCTCCGCGCCGACCGTGACGTCGCCGCGCGCGCCCCGTACAGCTGGCTCAGCCGCCGCCACCTCCCCGAAGACCTGCGCCTCAAGCTCGTCTGGGCCGACGTCCTCATGGAGCGCGGCGATCGCCGCGGCGAGCAGCTCGTGCTCGAGCACGCCGTCGAGCACGAGGCGCGCGAGACCTGGGCCGACGATGCGCGGCGCCTGCTCCAGCTCGTCTGCGAGCGCGGCTTCGTGTGCGTGCCCGACGACCCCGACGCGTCGCTTCTCGCGTGGTCGAACGACACCGGCCGCATCGTCGACGTACACACCTTTCACGCCGAGCACGCCGGCGAGAAGTACACGGTGCAGTACCTGCGCCGCGCGCTCACCGTCACACGCGGCACGCGACGCATCGCCCACGAGCCGCTCCACGTCGACTGGAGCGACGCCGACGTGAACCTCTACCTGCACGCCGTCAGCGACGCCGTGCGCGCGGCCCGAGACCTCGTGCTGCCCGCGCGCGACGACCCGCGCCACCGCCCGGGCCCGTACCCGCGCTACCGCGTGCCCTTCGGCGGCACCGTCGCCGCGCGCGACATCTCGCGGTGGAACGCCATCTACCGGCGGCTCGCCTGACTCACCGCTCGGTGCACTCGCCGTCGGTCTCCCAGAGATCGACGTCGTCGACGAAGATCGTCTGCCCCGGCTGCCCGTTGAGGATCCGGAACCGAAGGTGCAGCGTCGTGCCCGCCGGCGCCGGCACCTTCAGGTTCGTCACCATCGGCGCCCGCGCCCAGTCGGCCGTCACTGGCGGCGGGAAGCTGTACGCCATGCCGCCCGCGCCCGGCAGCACCTCGTACCGCATGTCGGTCGCGCTGCCCTTCACCCAGAGGTGAATGCAGTACGCCTTGCCGCTCGTGCTCGCCACCACCGGCCCCAACCCGAACTGCAGCGCTCCCGTCGCGCTCGCGGTGCCCTTACCCGAGTACATGCCCGTGTGCCCCGCAGCCGCGAGCTCGAACGTGCCCTGCTGCGCCGACCACGCCGCGCCGCCGTCGCACTCGAACGACGGGTCGGCCATCAGGTTCGGCGGCGTCAGCGTCGAAGTCGCCCCGCATCCGGGCGTGCCCGAGTCGGGCGGCGGCATCGGCGGAGGCGGGCTGCAGGCCAGGAGCAGGACGAGGAGCGAGGCGCGCATCGGGTGGCCGCGCAGCATGCCACGCCTGCGGGCTCGACCTCGCTGCCCGGGGGCGGTATCTCATCGCCCAGCCGTGAAGTCGCTCCTCCCCCTCCTCTTTCTCTGTGCCGCCTGCAGCAAGCCGGCCGGCTACACCGTCGACTTCCGCCACAAGAAGCCCGAGGGCGGCAAGCCCGTCGCGACCTGGAGCGGCGACTCGGTCACCGACGTCGAGCTGAAGGGCCGCTTCGCCGAGATGAGCCCCTACCAGCGCGCCCGCTATCAGACCCTCGAGCAGAAGCGCGACTACGTCGACGGCCTCGCCCGCTTCGAGCTGCTCGTTCAGGAGGCCCTCAAGAAGGGGCTGCAGAACGACCCCGAGGTCGTCGAGGCCGCGAAGAAGGTGATGGTGCAGCGGCTGCTCGCCGCCGAGCTCGACGCCAAGACGTTCAGCGTCGCCGACGACAAGATCCAGGCGTACTACGACGCCCACAAGAGCGACTTCGTGAAGCCCGCGATGACCCGCCTCGCGCACGTGTTCTTCAAGCCCGAGCACAAGGCGCAGGCCGAGGCCACGCTCGCCGACGCGCTCAAGCTGCAGACGCTCGACTACGCCGGCTTCGCGAAGCTCGCGCGCGAGCGCAGCGAAGAGCCCCGCACCCAGCCCATCGAGGGCGACATGCGCTTCCTCTCGGACGAAGAGCTGGCCAGCCAGTTCGGCCCCGAGCTCGTCGCCGCCCAGAAAGAGCTGCAGCAGGTCGGCACCGTGCTACCGAAGCTCGTCGAGACGAAGGCCGGCTTTCACGTCGTCCGCCTCCAGGGCCGGCAGATCGAGCTCAACGTCACCGTCGACAAGGCGAAGCCGCAGATTCAGATGACGCTGCTCAACGAAGCGAAGCAGGAGCACTACCGCGCGCTGCTCGACCGCCTGAAGAAAGACGGCGCCTACAAGGTCGACGACGAGGCGCTCGGCGCTGTCGAGGTCGACGTCAAGGCGCCCACGCTCGAGGCGAAGGGCCCGCAGCCCGGCTTCGTGCCGCCGCCCGACCCGAAGGCGGTGATGCGATGAGGCTGCTCGTCGTCGCCGCGCTCGTGCTCACCGCCTGCCCCGAGAAGGCACGGCCGAAGAAAGACGCGAACGCGGTCGCCACCATCAACGGCGAGGTCGTGTCGAAGGGCGAGTTCGAGGTCGAGCTGTCGCGCGAGCTGCAGGCGATGGAGGGCGTGCCACCTCGCACGCCCGAGCAGACCGAGCCGTTCAAGCAGGCCCTGCTCGAGACGCTGATCGAGCGCACGGTGCTGCTGCAGGCCGCGAAGGCCGCGCAGGTGACGGTGACTCCCGACGAGGTCGATCGCCGCGTGCTCGCGCTCGCCAGCGAATACCCTGCCGAGAGCTTCGACGCCGCGCTCGCCCAGGGCCAGACCACGCGCACCGAGCTCGAGCGCAAGACGCGCGAGCAGCTCATCATCGAGAAGCTGTTCGACAAAGAGGTCTACGCGCGCGTCGCCGTCACCGAAGATCAGCTGCGCCGGTTCTTCGACGAGCACACTGCCGAGTTCTCCGAGCCCGAGCAGGTGCGCGCCTCACAGATCGTGGTGAAGGGCCTCGACGAGGCGAAGAAACTCCAGCAGCAGCTCTGGGCGGGCAAGAAGTTCCCCGATCTCGCCCGCCGCTACTCGCTCGGCCCCGAGGCGCGCGTCGGCGGCGACCTCGGCTTCTTCCCTCGCGGCGTGATGCCTCCCCAGTTCGACGAGGTGCTGTTCAAGCTGCCCGTCGGCCAGGTCTCCGAGGTCGTCTCGACCGACTACGGCTTTCACCTCTTCAAAGTGATGGAGAAGAAGGCCGCGCGAAAGCGCGAGCTCGCCGAGGTGCGCGGGTTGATCGAGAAGCGCCTGCTCGGTGAGCTCCGCGAGAAGGCCCAGAAGGACTACGTGAAGTCGCTGCGCGCCGGCGCCGTCGTCGCTGTCAACTCCGAGGCGCTGCAGAGCGTCAGCAGCAGGCCCACCCGGCCCAAGGCGGAAGAGCCTTGAGACGCCTCGGGGGGGCGGTGCTCTTCGGCGTGCTCGCCGGCTGCAACTGCGCCGGCCTGAACGACGGCCTGCTCTTCAAGTGCGACGTCGACGCCGACTGCGTCTCGCCCGAGCGCTGCGCCACCGACAAGTTCTGCCGTGTCCCCGGTGGCACCGCCGGGGGCAGCTCCGCGGGCGGCAGCTCCGCGGGCGGCAGCTCCGCGGGCGGCAGCTCCGCGGGCGGCAGCTCCGCAGGCGGCGGCTCCACTGCGGGAGGCAGCACCGCCGGTGGCGGCTCGGGTACCGCCGGGGGAGCGAGCGGCGGCACGTCAGGCGGAGCCGGCGGCACGGCGGGCGGCAGCACCGCGGGAGGAATCGGAGCGGCAGGCGGGAGCTCCGACGGGGGTTGCGTGCCCGGCAGCTTCGACATCCCCGATGACAACTTCATCGACAGCAACTGCGACGGCATCGACGGCACGGCGCAGGGCGGAATCTTCGTGGCCCCCAGCCCGCTGGGCAACGACGCCACCGGCACTGGCAGCATGACCCGGCCGTTTGCGACCCTGCAGACCGCACTGAACGCGGCGGGCTCGAGCAACCACTCCATCTACGTCGCGACGGCCACGTACTCGCTCGGCGCGACCCTCACATGGAGCGCGAACGTCTCCATCTTCGGAGGCTACGTGCCGACGGCGGACGGCGGCTGGCCGCGCCTCAGCGGCATGCGCGCGCTGATCGCCGGTCCCAGCTCTGGCGTCGCGATGCGTGTCGGCACGAGCCCGTCGAACTCGCGAGTCCTCGACTCGGTCAACGTGACGGCGAGCATGGCGAGCGCCTCGTCGAACCCGTCGATTGCGCTCGTCGTCGAGCGCACCGGGCTCACGCTGCGCCACGTCAACCTCCAGGGGAACACGGGCGGCAACGGCGTCCCCGGCATGACCGGCGCCGACGGCGCCGACGGAGGCCGCGGCTCCAACGGTAACCCCGGCTCGTTCACGGTCGACGGCGGAGCGATCGTCCCCTTCGGGGGCGCGCCTGGCGCGAGCCCGTGCAATCCCGGGTTCGCGGGCGGGGCCGGCTCCGTCTCGTTTGCTCAGCCTGGCGGCCCGGGCGGCGGGCCGCAGCCCGCGTTGGGCAGCGGCAGCGGTGCCTCGCCCTGCTCGAGCTGCCCGTGCATGATGCCCAACTTCACGACGGACGGCGACGACGGGCTACCGGGCGCCGACGGCGACGCCGGCACGGTCGGAGCGACGTGCAACCCTGCGGGTCTCGTCAACGCGACCACGTGGCAGCCGGTGAACGGTGCCGCCGGCACACCGGGCGAGCACGGCAAGGGCGGCGGGGGCGGCGGCGGAGTCGGAGCCATCATCCTCGGCTCGAGCGGCGCGATGTGGCTGGGCGGCAGCTCGGGGGCGGGCGGGGCGGGCGCCGGCTGCGCCGGCAGCGGAGGGGCGCCTGGCGGCAGCGGAGGCGCGTCGATCGGCCTGCTGATCATCGGGGGCCGCGTGAACGCGAGCACCGACGTGCTCATCGCGACCGCGCGGGGCGGTGTGGGCGCACCGGGAGGCGCCGGCGGGCGCGGCGGGCGCGGCGGGCCGCTGGCGATCGGTGGCCCCTCCTTGATTCTGAACTGCGACGGCATGGGCGGCTTCACGCTCGGCAACGGGAACGGCCCGAGCGGCATCTTCACCGGCAACGGCGGCAACGGTGGTCGCGGCGGCAACGGCGGGCCCGGAGGCTCCGGCGCCGACGGCTGCGGCGGCCCCAGCTTCGGAGTCCTCTGCTCTGCCGACGGCGGCGTCAGCATCCCCGGCTCTTCCATCACGGTCCCACCGATGGGCGGCGGCGGCTCCGGCGGCCCGAGCGGCCTCACCGGAGCGCGCGGCGAGATCGTCGGCTGCGCCCCGTGAACGTCGCTCGGGCGCGACGAGCGAGCGCTCCCGTGGTACCCCCCTTTTCCGAGCGCGGAGTATGCGTCTCGAGCACCACTCGAGGAGCCTCGATGAACCGACTCTCCGCCGCACTCGCAGCCGTCGCGGTCCTCGTCGCTTGTGGCCCCACGCCCGGTGAAGGGGGCGCCGGTGGCGGCGGCTCGACCGCAGGCGGCTCGACCGCAGGCGGCTCGACCGCAGGCGGCTCGACCGCAGGCGGCGCGACCGCAGGCGGCGCGACCGCAGGCGGCGCGACCGCGGGTGGAGCGACCGCAGGCGGTGGCGCTCCGCAGGGGCTGAGCTGGGCTCCCATCCCAGTCGACTTCGGCTACGTCACGCCGGGGCTCAGCAAGCAGCAGACGCTCACGTTCCAGAACGGCAACAGCACGGCCGTGACGGTCACGCTCGCTCAGCCCATGTCCACGGAGTTCAGCGTCGTCAGCTCGCTCACCGTCAACGTGCCGGCGAACGGCATGGCGTCGGCGACGCTGCAGCTGCGGCCTGCAGTGTTGGGCCCGCGGCAGGGAACGCTGACGTTCACCACGAGCCTCGCCTCCCAGCCCACGGGTCAGGTCATCCTGCGCGGCTTCGGTGGAGGCCCCGACATCGACGTGCCGGCGGCGGTCGCGTTCGGCCAGGTCGCGTACTTCGCCGGCACCTCGCAGAGCCGGTCGCTGCGCGTGAGCAACGTGGGAACCCTGCCGGTGCCCGCGGACCCGAACGGGAACCTGCACGTCGGCACCCTCACCGTCACGCCCAACAATGCGCAGTCGACAGCGGCGGAGCTCACGGTCGCGCTGCCCGCTTCGTACAGCATGGCCACCGGAATTCTCGCGAGCCCACCCAACTTCGCGGACCTCGACGTGCGCCTCACCCCCGCGTCCGTCGGCATGAAGTCGTTCACCGTCACCGTCGCCTCGAACGACGCCGACGAGCCCACCGTCTCGGTGAGCGTCACGGCCGAGGTGCTCTCGCTCCCGGCGTGCATGTACAGCGTGTCGCCCGCATCGCTCGACTTCGGGCTGGTTCCGCCAGGCGCAGCGCGCGAGCAGACGGTCACGATTCGCAACACCGGCACCTCGAGCTGCGTCATCTCGGACGTGCGCCTCGCGACCGGAGCGCCCGCAGGGTTCAGCGTCGAGGCCGTGCCGTCTTCGGTCGTGCTCGCCGGCGCCACGCTCCCAGTGCGCGTGCGCCTCGCGCCCGACGCCGCCGCCACCGCCGTGCTCACCTCGGTGTCGACCGGCCTACAGTTTCAGGTCTCGGCGCCCTCACCGCTCGTGACCGTGCCGATCACCGCGCAGCTCGGCACCGAGTGCCTCATCTTCTCGGCGCATGCGCTCGACTTCGGCAACATTCAGCTCGGCTGCCGCAGCCCGACGCGCACCGTCACCCTCTACAACGTCTGCGCGACCCCGGTGACCTTCGCGAGCGTCAGCGCCGGCAGCACCGACCTCACGGTCACCACCACGCTCACGGCAGGAACGCTCATCACACAGAGCATCTCGCGGACCGTCGGCGTCGTCTTCCGCCCGAGCGCAGCCGGAGCGTTTCACTCGACCGTTCGCCTCACCGGCACGCAGAACGGCCAGAGCGTGACCTACGTCATCCCCGTCGACGCGAGCGCCACGGCCACGGCCACCCCCTCGACCGAGACGTTCTCGCTCGCCGCCCAGCCGAAGGCCGACGTGCTCCTCGTCGTCGACAACAGCTGCTCGATGATGGACAAGCAGACGGCCCTCGGAAACAACTTCGCGTCGCTGACCGCCTACGCCACCGTGGCGGCCGTCGACTGGCAGCTCGGCGTCGTGACCAGCGACGCCTTCGACCCCACCGCCGGTCAGCTCATCGCCGGGCCGACGAACCAGAAGATCCTCAGACCCACGACGCCGAACGTCGCGGCCCTCTTCCAGTCGCGGGTCAACGTCGGGCTGGCCGGCAGCAGCCAGGAGACCGTCCTGCTCCCCGCGGCGCTCGCCGTCTCGAGCCCGCTCAACGCGACCGCCAACGCCGGCTTCCTGCGCCGCGACGCCGTGCTCGGCGTCATCGGCATCTCCGACGCCGAAGACCAGTCCGCCCTGCCGCTCGAGCTCCTCGTCGCGAGGCTCCGCAACACCAAGGAGCGCCCCGGCGACGTCACCTTCAGCGGCATGAGGCCGATGCTCCCGATGCCTCCCGGCACCTGCCTCTACGACGACTTCACCGGTGGCACCCGGTTCGCGACCGCAGTCGCCGAGCTGAACGGCGTCAGCGAAGAGATCTGCACCGCGAACTGGCCGGCCGCGCTTCAGAACATCGGCAAGGTCGCGTTCGGCTATCGCACCCGCTTCTGGCTGAACGTCGAGCCCGACACGACGCAGCCCATCACCGTGCGCGTCAACGGCGTGGTCGTGCCCCCGACCTCAGCCGGCGGCCCGGTCTGGGCCCTCGACCCCGCGACGTTCTCACTCAACTTCGAGCCGCTGTACGTGCCGGCGCCGGGCGACACGCTCACCGTCGAGTACAGCGTCGCCTGCATTCCTTAGGCAGCGCGCGCGACGCTCAGCACGTCGGCGAGCACTCCGGCGGCGGTCACCTGCGCGCCCGCGCCCGGGCCCTGAATGCGCATCGGGTAGTCGGCGTAGCGCCGCGTCGTGTACGTCACGAGCGACTCGGTGCCCCACAGCTGCGCCGCCGGGTGCGACGCCTCGACCCAGCGCGGGCCGACCGACAGCCGCTTCGCCTGCACGTCGACGCGCGCCACGTAGCGAAGAGCGCGGCCCTGGGCTGCCTGCGTGCGCACGCGCTCGGCCGTCGGCAGGTCGAGCGCCTCGAGCGACGCGAGGAACTGCTCGACGTCGCCGCCCGCATCGAACGCCACGAACGGCTCGACCTCGACGTCGTCGAGCTCCAGCTCGACGCCCACCTCGCGCGCCAGGATCAGCGCCTTGCGCGCGACGTCGAGCCCGCCGAGATCTTCGCGCGGGTCCGGCTCGGTGTAGCCGAGCTCCTTCGCGCTCCGCACCGCCCTCGACAGCGGCGTGCCCTTCGACAGCTCGCTCGCGAGGAAGCCCAGCGTGCCCGAGAAGCAGCCCTCGATGAGCCGCACCTCGTCGCCCGTGCGCACGAGATCCTTCAGCGGCTCGATCACCGGCAGCCCGGCTCCGACCGTCGTCTCGTACCGGAGCTGCCCGCGACGTGACGCCTCGAGCAGCTTCGCGCGCGCGGCCAGCGGCGCCACGAACGGCTTCTTGTTCGCCGTCACCACGTGCACGCCGCGGCTCAGCGCCGACGTGTACAGCGCCTCGAACCCGCTCGCCGCCGTGCAGTCGACCAGCACCGCGCGCGGCAGCTGCGCCAGCGCGTCGAGCAGCCCGGCCGGGTCGAGCTCCGACCGGCGGTTGATGCCCGCCACGAGGTTCAGCTGCGGCGGCAAGAGCGCGAGCAGCTCTCGCCCCACGTTGCCGGTGCCGATGACCCCGACGCCCAGCCTCAAGTCGACGAGCGAGCTCATGCCGCGCTCCTCAGCTGCGCGGCGCTCAGGCCGCGCTCGAGGTCTGCGATGATGTCGCCCACGTCTTCGATGCCCACCGACAGCCGCACGAGCTCGTCCTTGATGCCGATGGCGAGCCGCTGCTCCGTCGTGAGCTCGTAGAACGACATCAGCGCGGGCTGCTCGATCAACGTCTCGACCCCGCCCAGCGACGGGGCGATGCGCGCGAGCCGGCACGCGTCGACCAGCCGCGAGCCCGCGGCCAGCCCGCCCTTCACCTCGAACGTCACGACGCCGCCGAAGCCCTTCATCTGCGCCCGCGCCGTCGCGTAGTCCGGGTGGCTCTCGAGCCCGGGGTACCAGACCCGCTGCACGCCCGGCTGCGCCTCGAGCCACTTCGCCACCGCGAGCGCGTTCTCGTTGTGCGCCTTCACGCGCAGCACCAGCGTCTTCAGGCCGCGGCCGAGCAGGTACGCCGAGTGCGGGTCGAGCACGCCGCCGAGCACGCCGCGCAGGTCGCGAATCGCCTGCACCAGCCCCGCGCGCCCGCTCACGCAGCCCGCGAGCAGGTCGTTGTGGCCGCCCAGGTACTTCGTCGCCGAGTGCAGCACGAGATCGGCGCCCAGCTCGAGCGGCCGCTGGTTCACCGGCGTCGCGAACGTCGAGTCGATGAACAAGAGCACGCCCTTGTGCCGCTCTTTCACCTCGGCGAGCCGGCGCACATCGGCGACCCGCAGGTACGGGTTCGTCGGCGACTCGCTCACGATGACGCGCGTCTTGCCCGGGCGAATCGCCGCCTCGAGGGCCTCGAAGTCGCCCGGCTCGACGAGCGTCGACTCGACGCCGTACCTCTGCAGGAAGCTGCCCACGAACTGCCGCGTGCGGCGGTAGCAGTCGGAGGTCAGCACCGCGTGGTCGCCCGCCTTCAGCACCGCGAGCAGCGACGTCGTCACCGCCGCCATGCCGCTCGCGAAGAGCGCCGTGTCTTGCGCCCCGTCGAGCGCCGCGAGCCTCTGCTCGACGCCGCGCACCGTCGGGTTGCCGTAGCGCCCGTACTCTTCGCGCTCGAGCTCGCCGTCGAAGTACGCGCACAGCTCCTTCGTGCTCTCGAACGCGTAGGTCGACGTGAGCGCCACCGCCGGAGTCACCGCGTCGTGCGCGTGCCTCCGGGGTCCTGCGTGAACTGCGAGGGTCTGAAGCTCTTGTGACACGGCAGAAGCTCGTTCTGCCCACCGACTTCCCGACTCTTAGGGTGAGATTTGTAACGCGCGTCACCCAAGGTGGGCCAAAGTCTCGCGCGGCAGCGGGATGCTGCGAATCGATATATGAACGTACGTCGATGCCGCTTGTCAAGCAGCGTGCGGAAACCGGTGCGGATCGATGCCGGCCTCCTGGGCCGCCTTCCGCACGTTGCCGTCGAAGCGAGCGACGAGGTGCGCGGCGAGCTCGCGCGAGAGCTCGTCTTTCACGCGAAAGGCGACGGCGTCGTCGATCGCGGCCTTCAGCTCGGGCACGTTGCCGGGCCAGCGCTGCGCCTGCAGCGGCTGAAACGACGGCCAGAAGCCGGCGGTCTTGCGCCCGTGCTCTCGCAGGAAGCGGCGCGCCAGCAGGGGTATGTCGTCGGGTCGCTCGCGCAGCGCCGGCAGCCGCACCGGCACCGCCGCGACGGCGTCGAACAGGTCGGTCGGCTCGAGCGCGGCCGCGATGATGCGCGCCGCCGTCTGCTTCTCGAGCGAGTGCAAGAGCACCCACTTCACGTGCGGCTTGATGCCTTCGAGGTGCTCGAAGAACAGCGTGCCGTCCTTCGGCAGCTCTTTCGGTGGCGCGGCGAGGTCGATGACGTGAAACGGCGCCGCCCCGATCGCGCGGGCCGCGAGCTCTTTGCCGGTGCCGCGCTCGCCGATGATCAGCACCGCCCCGGGCGCCTTCGACAGCGCCCGCATCGCCTCGATCATCGACGGCGACACCGACTCGAGCTCGCCCAGCACCATGCGGTGCTTCTGCTCGGCGCGCTCGAACGACAGCTCGACGTCGCCGACCAGCAGCACGCCCGGCACCGGCACCAGCGCGTCGCTCACCCGCGCGCCCTTCAGCCGTGTGCCGTTCGTCGAGCCCGCGTCGCGCACGCGCACGCCGTTGCCCTCGAGCTGGGCGACGAGGTGGCGCCTCGACACCGTGACGTCGTCGACGCGCAGCCCGCAGTCGGTCGCGCTGCCGACCGACAGCTGCGACCCGGGGAGCAGCTGCCCCTCGGCGACGACTCGCGTCCCGATGCGGGCGCAGATGGCGACGGCTTCGCTCACGGGCCGTGATTATGACGCGTGTCCCGCGACGTGTTTCTACGATTCGACCCGTCCGGCAGCCGAATCAAGCGGCGCCGGTGGCGCGAGGCTCACCGTGGCGTTCGTGAGACCGGCTCGGGCCCACTGAGGCCTCCCACAGCCTCACGAACGCCGGGCAGCGCGCCTTGAGCTCGTCGACCGTGCCGTAGTCGACGACGCGCCCGTCGTGCAGGAAGTAGACGACGTCGAAGAACGACAAGAGCTGAAGCTTGTGAATCGTCGCGACGAGGCACCGCTCGCGCGCGACGTCCTTGAGCGCCTGGTAGATGAGCTGCTCGTTGATGGCGTCGACGCTGCTCGTGGCCTCGTCGAGCAGGAGCACGTCGGTGTCGCCGCCGCCCGCGAAGAAGAGCCCCCGCGCCAGCGCCAGCCGCTGCCGCTCGCCGCCCGAGAGGTTCACGCCCTTCTCGGCGACGTTCGTGTCGAGCCCCTTCGGCAGCCGCTCGAGCACCGCGGTGAAGCACGCGCGCTCGAGCGCCGAGCGCACCTTCACGTCGTCGGCCTGAAAGCCGAACGACACGTTGAAGCGCACCGAGTCCGAGAAGATCTCGGGCTCCTGCGGGAACAGCGTCGCCGCGTGTGCGAGCGCCGCGAGCCCGTGCGCGACCTCGCCACCGTCGGCGACCACGCGGGCCTGCGCCTGGTGCAGCCCCCGGAGCACGCCGAGCAGCGTGCTCTTGCCGCTGCCGCTCTCGCCGACCAGCGCGACGCTCTTGCCGCGCTCGAGCGTGAGCTGAACGTCGCGCAGGTGGTGCGAGCGGTGCTTCTCGTCTTCGTACGTGAAGTCGAGCTTCGAGATCTCGAGCCGCTGCCACCCCGCCGGCAGCCGCGCCTCGGGGTGCGCAAGGGCCAGCTCGTCGTGCGCCCGCTGAATCGGCACGACGCCGTTGAGGTCGGCCGCCTGCCGCACCGTCAGGCCCCACAGCCACGCCACCTGGTAGAACGCGCTGCCGACGCGCCGCAGGTACTCGAACAGCTTGAAGAACGTGCCCGCGAGCAGCACGCCTCCGGCGGCCACCGTGAAGTACGCGTAGCCGGCGAGCACCGACCCGGCCATCGCCGCGATGAGCACGCTGACGAGGAACCACTTCACCTCGTTCACCACGAAGTTGCTCTTCGCGGTCGCCCACGGCCTCTTCGCCCGCCGCACGACCTCGGCCACGACGCTCTCTTCGAGCCGCAGCGTGATGACCGTCGTGATGTTCGTGAAGTAGTCCTGCACGGCGGCCGCGACCGAGTTCTCTTGCCCGTTCAGCTCCCGGTAGTGCCGCAGCAGGATGCGGTCGAAGAGGAAGATGACGCTGACCGCCGCGAGCGTGACGGTGAGCGCCACGGCCGCGGCGACCGGCGCGAGCGTCACCAGCAGCACGACGGGGCCGATGAGGCCCAGCACCATGTAGAGCAGCTGGAAGCTGCCCGCCGAGAACTCGTGCAGCGCCGTCGCGCCGCGCCCGACCTGATCGATGGTCTCGCCCGAGTGGTGCGCGCGGTGCCACTTCATCGGCAGCGCGCACACCGCGCGCGTCAGCTCTTCGCGGAACTTCACGCGAATGTGAAACGCGAGCCGGCGCTCGATGACCCGCGCCGGGAAGTGAAAGACCCAGAACCCGAGCTCGAGACCGAACAGCACGATGAGCCACGGCCACAGCGCGGGCCAGACGTCGCCGCCCCGCTGCACCGCGTTCAACAGCTCGCCGATGACCAGCGGCTGGCACAGCGCGACCGACTGGGCGATGACGAGCAGCGCGAGGTAGCCCAGCTGCGCCTTGCGGCGATCGGCGGCGAGCCGCCAGACGATCTTCAGGAGCGAACCGACTTGCTGCGGCGCAGAGAGCGATGACGGCATGAAGCGCTTCGATGTTTAGCAGCAATGGCTCCTGACCCGAATCGTCGTTGGACAGCGGTGACGCGCGAGCGTCACAGCGGGCGCAAGCCCCGGTACTGGCCGACGACGACCCCGAATCGTCGTTGGACAGCGGTGACGCGCGAGCGTCACAGCGGGCGCAAGACCCGGTACTGGCCGACGACGACCGGGAATCGTGCTACTTGTCCCCCCATGAAGCGTGCCGTCGCTCTCATCATCCTCGTCGCCGTCCCGGCCGCCGCCGAGCTCGTCGACCGCATCGCCGCGGTGGTGAACAAAGACGTCATCGCGCTCTCCGAGGTCGAGAGCCGCGCCCAGGGCGAGCTGCAGCGTGTCCGCGCCGAGCAAGACCCGAAGCGGCGCAACGAGCTGCGCGACACCGTCATGAAGCGCGCGCTCGACTCGCTCATCGGCGAGAAGCTGATGGAGGGCCAGCTCCGCGAGCTCAACATCGACGTCTCGGACGCCGAGGTCGACCTCGGCATCGAAGACGTGAAGCGGCAGAACGGCATCGACGGCGATCAGTTCGAGAAGCTCCTCCTGCAAGAGGGCTACACGATGACCACGTACCGCCAGTTCATGAAGAAGCACCTGGCGCGCCTGAAGCTCATCAACCTCAAGGTCCGCAGCAAGGTGAAGGTCTCTGAAGAAGACGTGAAGGTCGAGTACGCGAAGGTCGCCAAGATGGAGAGCGAAGACGCCGAGGTGCACGCGCGGCACCTGCTCGTGCAGGTCGCTCCGAAGGCCACGGCCGATCAGGTCGAGGCCGCGCGCAAGAAGGCCGCCGCGCTCGCCGAAGAGGCCCGCCGCCCCGGCACCGACTTCATCGAGCTCGCGAAGAAGAAGAGCGAGGGCCCGTCGGCTGCCGACGGAGGCGACCTCGGCTTCTTCCGCCGCGGCGTCATGGTGCCCGAGTTCGAGCGCTCGGCGTTCAACCTGCCCGTCGGCGGCATCTCAGACCCCATTCGCACGAAGTTCGGCTGGCACGTCATCAAGGTCGAGGAGCGCCGCTCGGTCGCCGCGAAGACCTTCGAAGAGATGCGCGACCAGCTGCGCAACCGCATGCTCTCGCAGCAGCTCGAGAAGTACACCGAGCAGTACGTTCAAGAGCTGCGCGCGCAGGCCGTCGTCGACGTCAAGCTGTGAAGAAGCCCACGGCCAGCGGCGCCACCCCCGAGCCCATGCGGGCGTCGGTCGCCGATCTGGCCGACGGCCGCCCTGGAGCCAAGCCGAAGGTCGGCATCACCCTCGGTTGTCCCTGCGGCATCGGCCCCGAGATCGTCGACGCCGCCCTCGCCGACCCCCGAATCCAGGCCGCGCTCGAGCCAGTCGTCTTCGGCAGCGCCCGCGGCTTCAAGCCCGGCAAGCCCGACGTGAAGGCGGGCAAGGCGCAGCACCGCTTCATCCTCGACGGCGTCGAGGCCGCGAAGCGACGAGAGGTCGACGCGCTCTGCACCGCCCCGGTCTCGAAAGAGACGGTCATTCGCGCCGGCATCGCGTTCACCGGCCACACCGAGCTGCTCGCGGCGTCGTTCGGCACCGAGGTGCTGATGCTGCTCGCAGGCCCGCGCCTGCAGGTCGCGCTCGCCACGAACCACCTGCCGCTGGCGAAGGTGCCCGGCGCGCTGAAGGTGAGGAAGCTCGTCAGCCAGCTCGAGCTGCTGTCTCGTTCGCTCGGCGGGCGTAAACGGCCACGCATCGCCGTCTGCGGCCTGAACCCCCACGCGGGCGAGGGCGGCAAGATGGGCCGCGAGGAGCTCGAGGTCATCGGCCCCGCCGTCGAGCGCGCCCGCCAGTCGGGCCTCGACGTCGAGGGCCCGCTCGCCGCCGACGGGCTGTTCGCGAAGCTCTCGAGCAAGGCGCGGTTCCCCTACGACGCCGTGCTCGCCATGTTTCACGACCAGGGGCTCTGCGTCGCCAAGGCCCTCGACTTTCAGCGCACGGTGAACGTGACCCTCGGCCTGCCGCTGCCGCGCACGTCTCCCGACCACGGCACCGCCTACGACATCGCCGGCAAGGGCAAGGCCGACGCCGAGCCGATGGTGCAGGCCCTGCTGCTCGCGGCGAAGCTCGCGGCCAACAAGTGACCCGCAGCGTGCCCGGGTCAGAGCGTCAGAAGCACGAAGGGGCACACAGCTTGGCACCCGCATCGTCGGCGCCGCACCGGGCGCCTTCACACGCGTTCGTGTTGCCGCACACTGCGCCCGTCGGCCGTTTGGCGCAGGTGAACACCCCAGCGTCGTCGGGCAGGCACTCCCAATCGTCGCCGGCGCACGGCGCGCCCTCGCAGCGCTGCCCCGGCTCGACCAGCTCCGCGCAGGCATAGCCGCCATCGCCCTGCTCGGTGCATTCGCCGGTGCGGCACGCTTCACCCGGCACACACACTCCGCCCGAGGGCGCCGGCACCCGGCACCAGGCCCCGTCGCAGTACAGGCCGACCGCACATCCTGATGCGGCGTAGCAGCGTTCGCCCGCGGGCTGCCCCGAGACACAGACGCCGTCGGCCAGGTTCGCGCCGGCGTCGAGCAGGTAGGCGCTCTGGCGCGTGCAGCCCCCTTGCTGACATTGCCGCCAGTCGTCGCAGAGCCCGCCCGGCGGAACCTCGTCGGTGCGCCTGCAGACGCTGCCGAGGCACGACCCGCCGTCGGAGCAGCCGTCGTCGAACTGCTCGTTGCTGCACGAGGCGCCGAGCGCCAGGCGGGGCGTACACGTTCCTTGGTTGATGATGCGGCCGACCGCTCCCCGCAGGCCCTTGCAGTACGCAAACGGGCCACACTGCTGGCCCTGTTCGTCGTTGCATGCTCCACCTTCGGGCACGGGGCCGCAGCGCGACGCGCCGCCGTCGAGCAGGCGGTACTCGGTGCACGTGCGGCTCTCGCACTGATCGTCGCGGAGGCAGCGCTCGCCGGCGTCGCGCCGGGGCGCGCAGCGAAACCCGACATCGCAGTGGCTCGTCTTGGGGTCGCACCAGGCGAGATCGCCCGGAGTCGGCTGGCAACTCTCGCCCAGGGCGCGATACGGCTTGCAGATCGGGCATGCGAGCGACCCCGCCTGACGCTCCGAATCCGAGCAATAGCCTTCGACACAGCCGCCGAGCACGCACCGCTCACCGAGCCGCGCCTTCGGCAGAAACACAGCGCAGCTGAAGCTGTGGCAACCCGGCGTCTGCAGCGCGGCGCTCAGGCACGCGGTGGCCGCTCGGTCGTCGAACGCGAGCGAGCCCGCGATCGCCGGGGCGGCTCCGACATCGCAAGTTTCGCGCACCGAACGCACACAGTCGTCGCCCCAGCCGAGGCTGCAGCGCGCCGCGCGCTCACAGACGGCGTGCGCGTAGTCGTCGCACCACGTCTCGAGCCTCGCGACGACGACGCCGCCCGCTGCCCCGCCGCCACCGGGGCCGCCGCCTTGCTCAGCCCCGCCCGCCGTACCGCCCGCCCCGCCGCCACCGCCGCCCGGAGGAGAGGAAGAGCAACCGAACAGCACGACTGCGAGCACGACGCGTCGAAGCATGGGCGCGCGGCTGCAGAAAGTGAACCAGGCCTGCCCGCGCGGCTCGCGGCCGAAGTCGTACGCGCGGCGTACAACAGGGCGCCCTCGCTGGCCGTGCGGGGGACAGCGTGAGGGCCGGCCTCGACGTAGGCGCCCGGCACGCGCTTCGCGCCGGCTCGACGCATGAGCAAAGTCACCGGTTCGGGAAGCGTCGTGTTCAAGCAGGTCAGGCCGCCGCCGCCGTCGAGGGTCGAGCCCAAGAAGACCGACGTCGCCGCTCCCGACGTGCTCGACACCCGAAGCTCGAAGCGGGCCACGGTCGCTCCGACGGCCGGCGAGATGAAGGCGTATGCCGTCGGCGGCTTCGAGCTCGGCAACGCGAAGCTGCGCGCCGAGGAGGCGATTCTCGACCCCGACCCGAAGGTGCGCGAGCGCGTGGTCGCAGCCCTCGAGAAGGGCGTCGAGCACTTCGTGAACATCACGGGTGACCTGCAGCGACGCACGTCGATGGAGCTCTTGTCCGTTCGCAACGCGGTGTTCGGCGTGATGGACGCCGACCTCGAAGGGAGGCCGCTGCGGCGCTCTTCGGCAGAGCTCGAGACGACGCGAAAGACGGCCTACAACGACTGGCTGGCGCTCGAACGCGCCACCGACATCAGCGTCTGCGGCACGCCAGACGCACGACACAACGCGCTCGACATGCTGGTTCGTGCCGTGGTCCAGACCAGCGAGGAGACCGAGCTCGACGTCCACGCCGTCTTCGGTTCCAGCGAGGTTCGTAAGAGGCTCTCGACCATGCTCGGCGAGCTGACGGCCGCCCCATCGCTCGCGTTGGAGTGGGTCGACCCGACTGCTCGGTTGGATGAGAACTTTCCTCCCCGACGCAGGCGCGCCGAGCGATCGGTCGAGTGGTTCGCTGGGCACCGCGACGCGCTCGTCACGACGCTGAAGCCCGCGCCACATCGGAGCGCGGACGCCGTGTTGTTCGATCGCAACTTCGAGGTGCGGGAGCGCGGAATCCCCGCGCTGCAGTCGGGCGTCGAGCTCTTCCTGCAAATCACGAAGCCTGGCCTCGCGCGGCCGCTGATGATGACGCTGCCGACGGTTCGCAACGCCGTGGTCGCGCAGATGATCGCCGCGCTCGACGGGAGGCGTCTCGAGCACACCCCCGCGGACCTCGACGCGATCAGGAGAGGCGCGATCGCCGACGCGATGCTGTTGAACCAGCCCGGCGCCGCCGCCGCCTCGCCTGACGACGCCAGCCACCTCGCGCTCGACATGCTCGTCAACGACCTGGTGTTCGCGAGCGAGCAGGCGAACGTCGAGGTCGGAGCCATCTTCGAGTCGACGGCCGCCCGCTCCCAGCTCAGCAACATGCTCATGGGCCTCGCTTCCAGGCCCGACCTCGCGCTGGGCTGGTCGAAGCCCATGCCCAGTCACGACGACCCCGTCGCGACCGAGCAGGTTCAGCGAACGGAGGAGTGGAACACCCATCACCGTGGCTTGCTCGTCGCGGCGCTGAAGCCTTGAGCCGCCGCGGCTCTGCGACGACGCGCACCGACACCGCTCGAGAGCGCACATGCGCCGGGGGTCTCCAACACCCAGGGTCAGCAGCAGAAGGCGGGTCGCCGCCGACAGCCCCCTTCATGGCCCTTCACGGCCGTGCCGATGACGAAGGTGATGATGACGCAAACGATGCCGGCGGTGCTGTGGTGGAGCCAGGGCGGAGGCCATGCCCCGTGGCTCATGCGGTTTCAGAAGCTGGGCGGCACCGTGAAGCACGCGCCGTCGCTGCAAGACGCGCTCTTCACGGGGGCGACCGAGGTGTTCGACGCGCTCGTCGCCGAGGGGCCCATCGACGAGAGCGTCGCGCTGCTCCGCGCGATGCAGCTCATCGACCCGCATCGCCACCTCGCCGCCATCGCCGTGACCGACCACACGTCGCACGCGCTCGACGCCGGCTTCGACGACGCGGTGAGGCGCAACACGTGCGGCGACGAGCTGGCGCTGCGCCTGCGCCGGTCGCTCGGCCGCCGCCAGCAGGTCGACTCGCTCGCGCAGCGCATTCGGGCCCTCGAGTCGAGCGTGCTCACCGACCCGCTGACCGGCGTCGGTAACCGCCGCTGCTTCGAGCTTCGGCTCGAAGAGGAGCTCTCGCGCGCGCAGCGCCACGGGCTGCCGCTCTCGCTGCTGATGGTCGACGTCGACCACTTCAAGCACGTCAACGACCGCCACGGCCACCTCGTCGGCGACCAGGTGCTCGCCGCGACCGGAGCGGCGCTGAGCAGCGCCGTGCGGCGCGACGACATCGTGGCCCGCTACGGCGGCGAGGAGTTCGCCGTGCTGCTGCCCGTCACGCACGCCGAGGGCGCCGTCGTCGTCGCCGAGCGCCTGCTGCACGCGGTGCGCAGCTGCCAGCACCCGCGCGGCCTCAGGTGGACGGCGTCGGTCGGCATCGCCGCCATCGACGGCCGCGGCGCCGCCACGCGCGACGAGCTCGTGCACGAGGCCGACACGGCCCTCTACCGCGCGAAGGCGGCCGGGCGCGACCAGCTCCACGTCGGGTGCAGCATGCCGGTGGCCGTCGCGCGCGCCGCCTGAGCCGGACGGGGTCTGTCGCAGCCGACGCCGCTGACGGCGGGTCACTCATGCACGGCGCGCTGGCGCGGCCGGTTTCAACTCGTCGTTGACCACTGCCTCGCTGGCCGACTGGCAGGTCTCGGGGGGAGCGCTGCTCGGCCCCGTGGGCGCCAGCTCAGTTCTTCAACGTTCGCCAGTGCATCGACGTGTTCACGGCGGCCAACGGCGGCGACGACCTCACGCACGACCCGCAGCGGCAACACCCGCGACGGGGTCGCCTGCAACTGAAGCCCGCGCTCCGGCCAGCCCTCAGCTCGAGGTCAGCAAGCTCGTTCGAGCGCGGCACGCGCAGCTCGAGGGTGTTGCCTTCGGACTCGCCGGAGGCGATGAAGGCACACGAGCTTCGGGTGGATCGCCGGGGCTCCCTTCGGCACCTGACCCCGACATGACTCGACTGCTCCTGATGGCGTTCTCGATCGCGGCGATCGCCGCGTGCAACTGCACGGGCGGCGGCCCACCCGTCGGTGTCTGCAACGGCACGTGGGCGGGGCGCACGATCTCCGATGCGGGCATCGACCCGAGCAGCCGCGTCGTCATCGAGAAGTCGACGGTCTGCGGCATGGAAGACATCAAGCGCTACGAGCTCTCGTGGCAGCAGCGCGCGGTGACGCTCGACTTCAGCTTCCGCGCTGGCGGGCCGAGCTCGCTGAGCCCGGTCGACGTCGCCCTGCCGCCGGCGACGTTCGAGACCTACGCGCTGATGCCCGACGCCGGCCCACACACCGGCACGCTCCGGCTCACCATCGTGGGCCTGCTGGGGCGGCGCGGCACCTCGCTCGACGTGTCGGCGGGCTCCGACAACCTGAGCTGCACGTTCGAAGTGCCGTACGTGACCGAAGGCACGAGCGTGTGCCCGGCCGGCGGCGGCGGCGACCACGACTTCGATTGAGCCGGCTGCTCGCGTGCGCGCAACGGCGATGACCGCCATCGGCTCCACGGCGAACGCGGCGCGAGACCTGCAGGGGCCGAGCACCTGGCTCGCGTTCGCGCCGGTTCATGCGCTGCACCAGACCGCCCAGCTGTTCGTTCGCCCCGATGCGTTGACGCCGTGGCTCGTTCCCTTTCACCTCGCGTGCGTCGCGCTGGCGGTCAGGCGGCCACGGCTCGCGATGGGGCTGACGGCGGGCCTGGGCGCGGTGCAGTGCGCCGCGGTGTTTCCGCGAACCGCGACGCACCTGTGGCTCGGCGTCCTGGTGAGCGTGCTGTTCGCGCTGGTAGGTGACGACGACGACGAGCTGCGGCGTCTCGCGCTCGCGCTGCCGCTCGTGGTGCTCGCATGGAGCGGCGCGCAGAAGGTCGTGCACCGCTATTGGTTTCACGGCGAGCTGCTCGCATGGCTCGCGGTGTCGCGGGCCGACGTGACGCTGACGGCGCTGCCGTTCATCGGCGAAGCCGAGCTCGCGGGGCTTCAGCGCGTCGAGGGCTCGGGGCCGTTTCGGCTCGGCGGCGCCTGGGTGGTGCTGTCGAACGCAGTGTGGGTCGTCGAGCTCAGCGTGCCGCTCGCGGCGATTCCATCAGCGGTTCGACCGCGGCTGTGGTGGCTGCTGATCGCGCTGCTGTGGTCTCTGCAGCTCGTGGCTCACGAGTGGCAGTTCGCGCTGCTCATGAGCAACGTGCTGCTGTGCTGCGCTCCGGCGGCGTTGCAGCCGCGGCTGCGGGCCGTGGTGGTGGCGGCGTTGCTGGGGCTCGTGGTGGCGCGGCTGCTCGGCGTTCACGTGCCAGCGGAGCTGGTGGGATGAGGCGCCGCGCTGCCAGAGCGCTGCTCATCTTCGCGGCGGTGTGGCCATGCGTGACGCTGTGGCTGCAGGAGCGCTTCGACGTCGACCCGTGGAAGCTGATGAGCTTCGGCATGTACGCGGCGCCGGCGCGGCGGGCGGCAGACGTCGAGCTGGTCGTGAGCGTCGAGCGAGGCGGCGCGTGGGTTCGGGTCGCCGAGCCGCCGGCCGAAGGCGCGGAGTTCAGGAAGTGGCGGCGCACGCTTGGGCGCCTGACGTCGCACGGGGCGCTGCAGCGGGCCGTGCTGGCGCAGTCGAACGCGACACGCGCACGCATCGAGGTGCGCGAGCTGCGCCTCGACGTCGAGACGGGGCGCGTGGTGTGGCGCACCGAGACTGTCGCGGAGTGACTGGGGCGGGCGAGCGACATCGCCCCACCCGCTGGTGCAGGCCGAGTTGCTCCCGGTGAAACTCGCGGCTAACAAGTGACACGTAGGCCGCAAACCCCACCCCTCAGGAGCTCACCCATGAAGCGCGTTCTCATGTCTCTGGCCGTCGCGGCCGCCCTCGTCCCCGCCGCCGCCTTCGCCTGTGACGGCGAGATGAAGGCCGAGTCGCCCATCAAGAAGCTGACCGTCGCAGAGGTCGCGAAGGACAAGAAGGCGAAGGTCTTCGACGCCAACAGCAACGAGTTCCGCGCGAAGAACGGCACCGTGCCCGGCGCCGTGCTGCTGACCTCGTCGAGCAGCTACGACCTCAAGGAGCTGCCCGCCCAGAAAGACGCCTCGCTCGTCTTCTACTGCGCGAACTCGATGTGCTCGGCGTCCGAGGCGGCCGCGCAGCGCGCCTCGCAGGCTGGCTACACCAACGTCTCCGTCATGCCGGAGGGCCTGACGGGCTGGAAGGCGGCCGGTCAGAAGACGGCGCCCGTGAAGCCGAACAGCTGAAGACGAAGGCTCTGACGAACACGAAGGGTGAGGGGCCGCGAGCTCCTCACCCTTTCGTCGTTTCAGGGGCAGCCCAGCAGCGAGACCACCGCCATCGGCGTCTCGTCGGCCGCGTCGAGGGGGCGGGCTCCGCCCTCGGGGCGCGCACCAGTACCCTGCCTGGCGCAAAAAAGGGGACAGGCTACTTTTTTGCGCAACCGCAGGCGCCCGTCCGGGCACCTTGCGCAAAAAAGTAGCCTGTCCCCATTTATTTCTTCGCCCGCAGCGCCTCGCCGGCGCGCCCCTTCTTCCCCTTCACCTCGAGCTCGGCGATGGGGCTCTCGGCGAGCGCGTCGACCTTCGCGGGGTCGCGCGTCACGAACGCAGTGTCGGCGGCCGCCTTGGGGCCCGAGGCGTTGCCGGCCTCCTGCGGCCACGGCCCGCCCCAGCGGCCGTACGTCGGGTTCGCGCACTTCACCGCGCCCTTCCACGGGTAGCGAATCGCATACCGCCCCTGAAAGTTGTTCCACGAGTCGGGCCGCGAACCCTGCTCGAGGTTCTTGCCGTCGGTGAGGAACTCGCGGCCGCCGACGATCGGCTTCGCGGCGCGAAAGACCAGGTCCTCACCGAGCGACGTCTTGTCGTAGCGCGCGTGCAAGCGCGTCAGCACGAACTGGTTCGCCGGGTTGTACGGGTCTTCGTTGCCCGGCTTCGGAGGCAGCACGTCGGCGCCCAGCGTCGCGAAGTCACCGGCCGCGAGCGGAGACGTCGGGCACGGGTCACAGCTCGTCGCCTGCCACGCGTACTCGGTCACGACCGCCTTCGGGTTCTTCTCGAGCGTGCGGTCGAACAGGCTCACGTAGAAGTACGGGAACTCGCTCTTCGCCGACGGAGCCAGATCGATGTTCGTCGGAATCGTCACGTTCGGCAGGTTCGCGAGCTCGTACCGCTGGTTCTTCGCCAGGATCTGCACGATCAGATCCTGCTTCTCTTTCGCGTTGATGAGGCCGAGCCGCACCGGCAGCTCGAACTTGTCGCTGTCGTAGTGGAAGCGAAGCGGCGAGAGCTTCGCCATGACCGGCTCTTCCCCCGTCCCCCTTGGGGGGCGATGTTCGTCGAACGTCACCTTCTTCGCGTTCACCTTCGCGACGAAGAACTTCATGCCCTGCTGAATGTACGGCTTGAACAGCGGCTCGGCGCCCTCGGGGATCTTGTACTTGTTCTCTTTGAGCCACCGCTCGAGCGCGAGCGCGTCTTTCGCCGAGAGAATGACGACGTCGTACTCGCCGACCTCGAAGCGCGCCTCGACCTTCACGAGCGGCTCGGCGCCGCCCTCGTCCTCCGAGTACTTCCGCTTGCGCTTCTCGTACTTCACGCTGCGCTCTTCCTCGTCGTACTTCGGCTCGACCCAGCACGGGTCGACCTCCCAGTACTCGACGAGGCGCGGCGCCGAGAGCTGATCGATGCGCGTGAAGACCTCGCGAGGCAGCGTCTTGACCTGCTCCTTCTTCAAGACGACGGGCACGGGCACGACCATCGCGAAGTCGGCGGGCGGGCCCTCGTAGTTGTTCTGCATCGAGAGCACGGTGCGCGTGCCGTCGCGCATCAGCACGACCTGCGTCGCGTTGTTGAAGAGCTCGGCGCCTCCTCCGGCGACGTAGAAGCCGCAGAAGGCGTGAGCTGCGAACGGCAACAGCACGGCGGTCACGGCGGCTTTCGCGTCGAGCATGGCGCGAACTACACGCCCGCCGGCCCGCCGCGTCTACGAGTTTCAGTGCAGCTCGACGCGCTCGTGCTGCTCGGGCTCGTCGTCGCGCTCGGGCCGCTCGCCGGTGACGAGCGCGCGCGCCATGTCGAACACGAACTTCACGCCCTTGAGGCCCTTGCTGTCCCAGATCTCGACCTGCTCGGGGTGGAAGATCATCAGCACGACCGCGGGGTCGTCGGGGCCGTCGAACCAGACGTCGAACGCCGTGCTCCACAGCTCCTTGATCTGCGCGGCGTCTTTCAGCACCTCGAAGCGACCGAGCGCGGCGATGTAGCGCGACCGCTTCTGCCCGACGACCGTGCCGCGCGTCGGCGACAGCACCTCGTCGATCTTCGCGGTGTCGATGCGCGTGAGGAAATACAGCGTGCAGTCGTCGTCGAGCTTCGCGACCTGCATCGGGCGCGCGCGCAGGCGCGGCTGCTCGCCCGTCTCTTCGTAGCTGCCGACCATGAGGGTGTCGAAATCACCGAGCACGTCGTGCACGTGCTCGGGTCCTGTCTTCTTGCTGCGTCGTGTCGCCATGCCCCGATGCAGGGCAAGACACGTGCCTAGGCAGCTTGAAGGGTGATCTCCGTAATCTCACTGGAGGGCCCCACGCGGAAGGGCGGGCCCCAGTAGCCCGTTCCGCGCGACGTGTAGACCGGAACGCCCCACAGCTCGCGCAGACCGGCGATGACGGGCTGCTGAAGCCGCACGAAGAACATGAACGGGAAGATCTGCCCGCCGTGCGTGTGGCCCGAGAGCATGAGCTGCACGCCGTGGCCGCCAGCGCGCTTCGCGAAGAGCGGCTGGTGCGCGAGCAGAACTCGCGGCGCTCCGTCGGGCGCGCCGTGGAACGCGACGTCGACCTGCGGGCGGTGGCTGTCCGAGAAGCGGCCGCCCTCGAGGTCGGGCACGCCTCCGATGACGAGCTGGTCGCCGCCCTCTTCGATGACGTGGTGCGCGTTGAGGAGCGGCGTGAGGCCGAGGCGCTTCATCTCGGCGACCCACGAAGCAGCGCCATGGTAGTACTCGTGATTGCCGGTGACGTAGAAGACGCCGCGCGCGGCCTTCAGCTCACCGAAGCCCTGCACCTCGTCGCGCAGCTTCGAGAGCGGGCCATCGATGGCGTCGCCGGTCACCGCGACGATGTCGGGCTTCAGCGCGTTCACCTGATCGACGACGCGCTTCAAGAAGTGCCGGTCGAGCGTCTCGCCGATGTGAATGTCGGTGATCTGCACGATGCGCAGGCCGTCGAAGGCCTTGCCGAGGCCCTTGATCGGCACCTTCACGCGCTCGACCACGGGCGTGCGGCGGGCGACGTAGAAGCCCCACGCGAGCGCCGGCAGCACGAGCGCGGCGACCATCATCGCCTGTGCCCTCCCCCACTCGGGCCCCTTCGCCGAGATCTTGCCGGCGATGAAGAACGCGAGGTCGCTGGCGGCGCTGGTGGTGAGCAGCAACCCGAACATGCCCATCCAGATGAAGCCGACCCACTGCAGCACGCGGGCGATGGGGCGCGGCAGCAGCCGCCCGCCGAGGAAGCCGAGAAAGATGGAGCCGAACGCGCCCCACAGCACCATCCACATGACGGGCTGGACGGCGGCGGGCCACTGCGCGTCGCGGATCAGCCGGAGCCCGATGTACCAGTGCGCCGAGACGATGAGGCCGCTGACGAGGAAGAGCAGGAACAGGCCGCGAATGAAGAGGACGACGGGGACTTCGCCGAGCCGTGCGGGCTCGTGCGTTCGATCGGGCTGAGAATCGCTCATGGCGCGGGCAGGAGGCAGCGTAACGGGCGAGCGCCTGGCGTGCATTCCCGTTTGGTGGCGCTTAGTGTCCGCGCCGCATGAGATGGGTCGTCGTCCCGCTGGCGCTGCTTCCGATCGCGTGTGGGCAGAAGTGCCCCGAGCCGCAGTACGAAGGGCGAGCGAGCGACGAGGCGCACCTCACGATGGTCGACGCCGAGTCGAGGGCGACGGCCGACGCAGACAAAGCGCCGAAGTTCACGTTGACGGACGCGACCGAGCTGCCGAGCGCGAGTCTGCCGACGTTCCGTTGGAGCTCGAGCATCGCATCCCAACGTCCCCTCTCCCCTCGTAGGGGAGAGGGTCAGGGTGAGGGGCGCAAGGCGCCATGGTGGCGAGGCCTGCTCATCTCGGAAGCGTACGCGCACCTGCCGCCGGTGACGGGAGTCATCTTCTGGCTGAGGTTCACGGTGCCGGGAGAGCAGTGTCCCGTCGAAGTGCTCACGACGAAGACCGACTACACGCCGACGCAGGAAGTCTGGACGAAGCTCAAATCAGGCACGGGCGCCCGCAGCCTCACGGGGCAGTCGGCGTACCTCACGGAGAACCGCATCACAGAGGGGCCGTTCAAGACGCCGGGGCCGGTGACGTTCACCGTGTCGAAGTGAGAACCCGAGTCCTCTTTCTCGTCCTGGCGGCAGGGGCGTGCCGGCCGAGCTCGGATCCCTCGAGCGCGGCGCCGGCGCTGACGTTCGCGATCGACGCGGCGTGGCCCGAGCGAGGCACGTACCCGGGAGTGGGCACGGGTCGGCTGCTGATCACGAACAACCGCGACGACACGGCGAGCCTGTTCGAGCTCGAGAAGGTCGGGCAGTCGTCTCTGCCCGAGCTGGCGCGGATCCCGGTGGGGCTGAACCCGGTGGAGATCGAAGCGCCGCACCACGCGGCGGTGAGCGTGGACAGCAAGCACTGGTACACGGCGCTCTCGCAGTACGCGCCCGGCACGGGCTCGGGGCCGCACGGCAGCCACGGCACCGGCACGGTCGACGGCACGGTGCTGAAGCTGCGCACGAGCGACAACGTGGTGGTGGCGACGGCGCGCGTCGATCGCAACCCGGGCGACCTGGTGCTGAGCCCCGACGGGAAGCTGCTGGCGGTCTCGCACTTCGATCTGGCGCTGATCTCGGACGCGGCGCGAGGCGTCGTGGCGAGCCCGAACGCGCGCATCGCGCTGCTCGACGCCGAGACGCTCGAGCGGGTGGCGATGGTGCCGGCGTGCGCGGCTCCGCACGGGCTCATGTTCTCGGCCGACGGAGCGCGGCTCTACGTGGCCTGCTACTCGGACGAGGTCGCGGTGCTCGACATGAAGGCCGACGGCTTTCCCGTGACGCGGGTGAAGGTGGCGGGCAACGCGGGCGACGCGTTCACGGCGCGCTACCAGCCGTACGGGCTGACGCTGCACCGCGAGACGGGAGACGTCTTCATCTCGTGCCTGGTGAACGGCGAGGTGCGAGTGCTGCGCGGAGCGACGCTGACGATCGACTCGGCGCGAACGGCGCTGGTGGGTGGCACGCCGTTCATCGGCGACGCGGCGCCGGGCGGAGCGGAGCTCTTCATTCCGCACCAGGGTGATGACCGCATCTCGGTGATCGAGCCGTCGACGGGCAACATTCTCCGAACGCTGCCGCTGCCGAGAGCGCAGTGCACGAACGTGCACCAGGTGCTCGCCCTGTCGGCGCAGCGGCTGGCGGTGGTCTGCGAGGGCAACCAACTGTCGACGCCGGGGTCGCTGCTGATCGTCGACGCCGTGTCAGGCGCCGTGCAGAGCGCGACGCCAGTAGGGCTGTACCCCGACTGGGTAGGGATCATCCGATGAGCGCTCGAAACCGAGTCCCCTCTCCCCTCGTAGGGGAGAGGGACAGGGTGAGGGGCAAGGTGCTCATCGCAGTGTCCGCGCTGGCGTTCTCCGCCTGCACTCTGAGCGCAGAGCGCTACGGAGAGCAGCTCTTCACGGACGCGCAGTTCTCGGGCAGCCGGTTCAACGCGTGGTCATGCTCCACCTGCCACGCGACGACGGAAGCGGACACGAGCCTCAAGTCGGGCCACACGCTGGCCGGAGCCACCGAGCGCCCGAGCTACTGGGGCGGCAAGCAGCAGCGGCTCATCGACGCGACGTCGTTCTGCTACGTCTACTTCATGCGAGGAGCGAAGCCGCTCGAGCCGAGCGAGCCGAGAAGCCGAGCGCTCTACGAGTACCTGGCGTCACTGAAAGGCACAGCCGAAGCGAAGCCGGCCACGTTCATCCCGAATTTGCCGAGCGACGTTCCGCGCGGAGACAAAGCGCGAGGGGCAGACGTCTACGCCTCGGCGTGCCGCGACTGTCACGGCGAGCTCCATACGGGCAAGGGCCGCAACTCGGAGCTCGCGAGCGTGCTGCCCGACGTGAAAGACGAGTACGCGACGGTGTTCCCGGGCATCGCGCCGTCGAAGGTGTTCATCGAGAAGGTGCGGCACGGTCAGTTCTTCGCGGTCGGAGGCAACATGCCGCTGTTCGCGGTCGAGCGCCTGTCCGACGAAGACCTCGGAGCGCTTCTGGCGTATCTGGAGCTCTGAAGATGAACCACCAACGAACGAGTACGCGTCCCCTCTCCCCTCGTAGGGGAGAGGGACAGGGTGAGGGGGCCGTCGAGTGAGCGCCAAGGACGCACTGTGGAGGCGCTGCGCCGGCCTGTTCATGGTGGGCTTCGACGGCACGGAAGCGCCGGCGTCGGCCCTGCAGCTCGTCGACGAAGGCGTCTACGGAGCGATCCTCTTCAAGAGAAACGTCTCGACCCCGTCGCAGGTCGCGAGCCTCATCAAGGCGCTGAAGACGCGCGCGGCGCGGCCCTTCGTGCTCGCAGTCGATCAAGAAGGTGGCCGGGTGGCGCGCCTGCGTGGAGCGCCGTTCACGGCGCTGCCTCCGATGCGAGAGCTCGGGCGGCGGGACGACGAAGCGCTCGCGCGGCGCGCGGGCAAGCTGCTGGCGTTCGAGCTGAGGGCGCTGGGGTTCGATTGGGACTTCGCTCCGGTGCTGGACGTCGACACGAACCCGGCGAACCCGGTGATCGGCGACCGCTCGTTCGGCGCGGACCCGGCGCGCGTCGGGCGGCTCGGCGTCGCGCTCGGCCGGGGCCTCGAAGAAGGCGGAGTCGCCGCGTGCGGCAAACACTTCCCGGGCCACGGCGACACCTCGCAAGACTCGCACCTCGATCTCCCGTCGCTGCCGCACGCGCTCGAGCGGCTGCGCGCGGTCGAGCTGCCTCCGTTCGCGGCGTTCGCGCGGGCGGGGCTGGCGTCGCTGATGACGGCGCACGTGGTGTTCGAGGCGCTCGAGCGCGGCGTGCCGGCGACGATGAGCAAGAAGGTGCTGGTCGACCTGATGCGCAACGAGCTCGGCTTCCGCGGCGTGCTCGTCAGCGACGATCTCGAGATGAAGGCGATCGCCGAGCACTACTCGGTCGAGCGCGCGGTCGTCGAAGGCGTGAACGCGACGGTCGACCTCTTCCTCGTGTGCCATCACGCCGACGTGCAGCGGCGAGCGATCGACGCGCTGGCGACGGCGGTGCGCGAGGGCCGCGTCAGCGAGCAGCGCCTCGACGAAGCGACGACGCGCCTGCAGGCGCTGGCGCGGAGGTTCGCGCACGGCCCGGAAGATCGACTCTCGTCGCTGGGCAGCCCCGAGCACCGCGGGCTCGCTGAAGGGCTCGACGCCGGCAGCTTCACGGGCCGCGACCCGACCGAGCGATGAGCGGGGAAGACGAGAAGAACCCGTTTCCCGAGTCGCTGTGTCACCGCTGTGTTTCAGTTCGGCTGATCACGGGCGCTCACTCGACGTTCGTCATGTGTACGGCGCTTCCGGACAAGTACCCGCGGCAGCCGGTGAAACAGTGTTCGGGATTCCGCTTGAAACATTCGCGCTGATCTCTTCTCATGCGCCCGCCCATGAGCAATTCCCTGCGCCCCGTATTGCCGCTTCTCGCTGGTCTCATCTTCGCCGCCTGTAACTGCGGTCCTTCGACGAACCCTGACGGAGGCACTGCGGGAGGCAAGGCAGGAGGCAGCGCAACTGCCGGCGGCAGCGGAACAGGCGGCGGTAGCGCGACGGCGGGTGGCGCTGCGGGCGGGCGCGCGGGTGGCGCGGCAGGCGGCGCGACGGCAGGTGGCGCGACGGCGGGCGGCGCCACGGCGGGCGGCTCGACGGCAGGCGGCTCGACGGCAGGCGGCTCGACGGCCGGTGGCTCGACGGCCGGTGGCTCGACGGCGGGTGGCTCGACGGCGGGCGGCTCGACGGCGGGTGGCTCGACGGCGGTAGTGGCTCGACGGCGGGTGGCTCGACGGCCGGTGGCTCGACGGCCGGTGGCTCGACGGCCGGTGCAGGCGGCTCGACGGCAGGCGGCTCGACGGCGGGTGGCTCGACGGCGGGTGGCTCGACGGCGGGTGGCTCGACGGCAGGCGGCTCGACGGCAGGTGGCTCGACGGCAGGCGGCTCGACGGCGGGTGGCGGCACAGCGGGCGGCGCGGCCGGCGGCGCGACGGCGGGCGGCGCGGCGGGTGGCTCCTCCATGTTGGCCGGCGACACGTGCGGTACTGCCGAGCCCCTCATGACTGGCATGACCTCGGGCACCACGGTCGGCTACTCGAACGAGTACAACGACGCTTCCTCATCGACGTGCACGACCTTCGTCTCGCCGGGAGCTGATCGCGTCTATGTAATCGACGTTCCGGCGAACAACCGGCTCACGGTCGCAGTGACTCCTCAGGCCGGAGTCGACCTTGGCGTCTACTTCATCGCAGCGCCGGCCACGAATTGCGTCGCGACTCCCACGTGCCTCGGCGGCAACGACCAGGGCGGCAGCGGCGCGACGGACACCGCCATCTACAACAACACCGGCGCCACCACGCAGCAGGTGTTCGTGATCGTCGACTCCTTCAACCCCATCGCGAGCGGAGGCGCGGGTACCTTCACGCTCAACACGACGGTCGCCGTGATTCCGGCGGGGCCGCCGAACGACACCTGCACTGCTCCCGAGGTGCTGAACTTCACCGCGGGTGTCGCGAACTTCTCTGCCGCTCAGGGCTCGGCGACCGACGACTACAACGGGAGCTGCCGCACTACGGGTGGCGGCAAGGAGCTCGTCTATCAATTCACGACGACGGCAGCGCAGAGCGTGATCGTCTCCGCGACTGGCGCGACGGGCGTCGATGCCGTCATCTACCTCCGTAACACTCCGTGCGCGACGGGCACCGAGTTGCCAGGCACGTGCCGAGACGCGAGCGGCGGAGCTGGCAACGAGGCGTTCACCGTCAACAACCTGGCGGCCGGCACGTATTACTTGTTCATCGACGCATTCACTGCCGCGAGTTCCGGCAGCATCACGGGCACGGTGACGCTCGGTCCGCCCATCGTTGGCCCCGCGAACGACACGTGCGCCAGCCCGACCGTCCTCACATTCGTCGGGGGAACCGCGACCGCCACCGGCGATACCACGGCGGCGACGACCGGCAACGTGTCGGGTGACGCGTCGCCCACCTGTAGCAGCAGTGCGATTACTGGTCCCGACGTCGTCTATTCCTACACGCTCACCAGCGTTCAGAACGTCACGATCACCGTCACGCCGACGAGCCCCCCGATGCCCACGACGTTCGCTCCCGTCGTCTACGTGCGAAACAACTGCGCAGACACGACCTCGGCGAACCAGGTGAGCTGCGTGTCTGACTTCACGTCGACGCCGCAGGTCACGACCATCTTGAATCAGCAGCCCGGCACGTACTTCGTCTGGGTGGACAGTGGCGTGAGCACCGTGGGCCCGTTCAGCATCACCGTCACGGCCGTCACTCCTCCGCCTCCTCCGATGAACGACTCGTGCGCCGCACCGGAGGTGCTGACGTTCACGGCCGGTGTCGCAAACTTCAGCGCCGCCCAGACCGCGGCGATCGACGACTACACGGGCAGCTGCGGCACCGCTGGTGGCAAAGACGTCGTCTACGCCTTCACCACGGCCGCGGCCCAGAGCCTCACGGTCGCGGCGGTCGGTGCAGCGGGCGTCGACCCAATCATCTACCTGCGCAACAGCCCCTGCGCGACGGGCACCGAGTTTCCCACGAGCTGCCGCGATGCCACGGGCACTGGCGGCACCGAGACGATGTCCATCCCCAATCTGCCAGCGGGCACGTACTTCCTCATCGTCGATGCTGACCTCGCTACGACGTCGGGCGCTGTGACGGGCACGGTCACGCTTGGCGCTCCGATTCTCGCGCCGCCCAACGACCAGTGCGCCGGTGCAGTCGGCTTGACGCTCAATATCCCCGTGAGCGCCTCCACGGTCTCGGCAACCAACGACTACGCCATCCCGGCGGCTTGTTTCGTCGGAGTCGGCAACACCACCAACGCAGCACCCGGCATCGACGTCACGTACTCGTTCACGCCAGCGACCGCTGGCCTCTACTCCTTCCGCGGCCGTGGCCTCAGCTCGAACCTCACCATGTACCTCTCGCAGAGCTGTGAGACCGGCACGCCGCCGCTGACGCTCGCGAGCTGCTTCAACGCCGTGAACCGGAACTCGAACACCGGCGCCAACGCGCTCGAAGAGATTCCGTGCGTCGCGCTCGATGCAGGCGTCCCAGTCTTCGCCTACGTCGATGCCGTCGCGACGGGCACGGGCTCCAGCTTCGACATCGAGGTCAACGCCTGCAGGCCTGAGGTCGAACCCAACGGTACCCCGGCGACGGCGAGCGCTCTTGCCTGCCCGGTGACGGGCAGCGCCACGCCGAACGCCGACCTCGACTTCTACTCGCTCGGCACGACCACCGCGAACTCGCGCGTGTTCGCGCTGGCCGAAACGCTCGGCGGCAGCTCCGTCGACTTCGTGATGCGCGTCACTACGGCAACCGACACCCTCGAGTTCGACGACGACAACGGCGACTCGACGATCGGCACGACCGCCCCCGTCATCGCCGGCACCGTGCTCCCGAACGCGCCGACCTTCCTCGAGGTGAACTACTTCAACACCACGACCTCGACCGAACCCTACCGCGTGCACTACGTCGTTCAGCCGCCCAGCAGCTCGGCGATCGCCGAGACCGAGCCGAACGACACCACTGCTGCGGCCAACAGCGCCTCGGTGAACTACTTCTCGGGCTCGGTTTCGGCCGCTACCGACATCGACGTCTTCTCGTTCACCGCGAACGCTGGAGACTCGCTCATGATCGCGGTCGACGGCGATCCGCTCCGCGACAACACGCCGGTCAACCTGACGCTGACGCTGCTCGATGCCGCCGGCGCGACGGTGCTGACCGCGGCAGACAGCGGCAGCACCTCGTCGACCACGAGTGGAGCCGGCACCCTCACCTCGACTACCCCCACCGCGCCGGCCGAGGGGCTCGTGTACCGGGTCCGCACGACGGGCACCTACTACGCCCGCGTGACGGGTGCGGCGGCAGGCGACTACCTGTTGTCGGTGTCGAAGAACTGCGTCGCCGGGCCTTGAGGCGGAGCGCGACCACGCACCGCAGCGTCATCCCTGCGGTGCGTGACGAACTGACCCGATGAGAGCTCGAGCTGTGCTCTGCCTGCTGCTCCTCGCGTGCGACGCGAAGCAGGCTTCGAGGCCGGCCACCGATGTGGCTTCAGCGAACATCGACCGTGAGCTCAGCGAGCTGCAGCGGTTGGAGTTCGAGCACCAGGAACAGCAGCGGCGTGTCGCTCAACTCGACGCCGGCCCTGGCTCGAGCCTCGTGTCACGCGAGCTGGGGTACGAAGGCGAAGTGCTGCTTCGTGCCCGGAAGACACTCGTCACCGCGCGCACGCTCGCGGCGATAGAGGCCCGGGCCCGAGTGGAGAAAGCGATGGCCGAGGCGCGCGCAGCCCGCGTCAGCTCCAACGCCAGCTGGACTGCGCTGCAGGCGGGGCTCGAGAGGCAAGCGATAGAAGCCGAGAAGACCGCCCGCAACGCAGCGCCGGAATAGCGCCCCATCGATGCGTCCGTTGAGGTGGCCGATCTTCACAGCCAAGAGAGCAGATGCGGCCAGAATTGAGTCCCGCTTCGATCGCGATCGGGCGCGGCCAGTGCCTCCGTCCGTGATCGTGTCGACAGAGGTTCGAGCGTGACCCATCGCACGTCCCATTGGCGAAGGCCCTCCTCGAACTGGAAGATGTTCCGCGTCGCGGCACGCAGGTTCCAACACGGACCGGGTAGTTCTGACCCACCGTTGGCTCGAACGGCCACCGACTGCTCCGACTCGTCGCACAGTCGCGCACCCCGCGTGTGACACGCGTCCAACCTGCGTCTTGAGCCCGACGCGTGCTCGGGCTCAGATGCGCGCCTCCTCGTCGTCCCCGCCCCAGAGGTCAATCGATGTCGATGTCCCGGTCCATCGCCACAGTCGTGGTTCTCTTCAGCACGCTCGCTGCCGCCCAGCCGCAGAACGACGATTGTGCCGGCGCCGAAGTGATTCCGCCTGCGGGGCCGTTCCCGTACGACGCGCCGCCGGTCAACATGGTCAACGCGACGAGCGGCGCGCTCGAGCCCACCATGTCGTGCCAGACCACGCGGCCCCGCACCGCCTGGTGGCGGTTCACGCCGGCCGTCAGCGGCACCTACGTCTTTCACCGCTGCAGCGAGCCACCTGTCGTCACGAGCACCCATCTCTTCTCAGCGACCGCCGGCACCATCAGCACCGCGATGGCGGTCTACACCGGGGCCGCTTGCGGTTCGTTCACCCAGGTCGCGTGCAGCACCCTCTCAACCTGCGGCGTCACCGCGACGGGCACGGCCGTCGCCCTCACCGCCGGCACCGAGTACTACATCCTCGGCGCCATCGCGACGACCACCCTGCCGGCGGCATTCGCCGACACCTTCGGCCTGCGCATCAGCCTGCTCGAGGCCCCACCGCCGACCGGCGAAGTCTGCGCCACCGCCCGCTCACTCACGGTCGACCGGCCCGTCGAAGGGTTCGTGACCGGCGCGGCGAATGACTACCAGCTCGACGCCGGCACCGCCTGCTACGCCGGCATCGGTCACAGCACCTCGAACGTCGCTCCCGGCCGCGACGTCGTCTTCAGCTTCACCGCGCCCACAACGGGCTCCTACTCGCTGCGCTCTCGCGGCACGCTCAGCAACTTCATCCTCTACACCTCGAATGCCTGCCTCCCCGGGCCGGCTCCTCAAGCCGTCGCGTGCTCGGCCGCTGCGAATCGCACCACGACGAGCTCGAACACGTCCATCGAAGAGATCTCGTGCCTGCCGCTCGCCGGCGGGAGCACCGTCTTCGCCTACGTCGACGAGCTGTCAGCTGGCACCGGAGTAGGTCCCTTCGAGCTCGAGGTCACGGCGTGCAACCGCGAGACCGAATCGAACGACACTCCGGCGGAGGCCAACCCACTCGCCTGCCCCCTCACCGGGAGCATCGTGCCCGCGGGCGAGGCCGACTTCTTCTCGCTCGGAGCGCCGCCGGGCGGCGCGCGCGTGTTCGCGATCGCCGAGGGTGGCGCAGCGAGCGTCAACAACTTCGACCTGCGGCTCACCACCAACACGGACACGCTCGAGTACGACGACTCGAACGCCGACGTCGAGTTCGGCACCTCCGCGCCCCTCATCGCCGGCCGCCAGCTCACTGGAGCCCCGGCGTTTCTGCGCGTGAACTACAACACCTCGACGACCGCTGAGCCCTACCGCCTCTACTCGGTCGTGCAGCCGCCCAGCTCCGCTGCCTTCCCCGAGACCGAGCCGAACGACACCCCCGTCACGGCGAGCTCGAACACGATCAACTACTTCACCGGCTCGCTCGCACCGCCGGGCCCCTCGACCGACGTCGACTACTTCGCCTTCCAGGCCGTCGCCGGCGACATCGTCTTCGTCTCGGTCGATGAAGACCCACTGCGCGACGCCACCCCGATCGTCGTCCGCACCAGCCTCGTCGACGCCAAGGGCAGCTACCTGGTGACGGTCAACGACACCAGCACGACCAACTCTGCCACCAGCGGAGCCGGCAGCCTCTCCGCCACCACCCCGACCTCCCCGGGCGAGGCGCTCGTGTACCGCATCCGGACCAGCGGCACGTACTACGTGCGCCTCCAGGCCGGCACCAGCACCGCCGCGAACGCCACGGGCGACTATCTCCTCTCGATCAGCCGCAACTGTGTGCCCGGCTCGCCCCCGCTCGTGCTCGCCGCTGACGCTCTCTCGCCCACCTCTGGGCCCACCGGCGGCGGCACCATCGTCGAGGTCTCGGGCAGCAACTTCGAGTTCGGAGCGACCGTCACCGTCGGCGGAGCGCCTGCAGCCGTTCAGTATGTGAGCCGCGCTGTGCTCCGCGTCACCATGCCGCCGGGGCAGCCCGGCCCTGTGCCGCTCGTCGTCACCAACCCTGACACCACGACGACCGCTCCGCTGACGTTCACGTACGTCGCGGTCGCGCCGACCGTCACCGGCATCTCGCCGGCTGCCGGCCCTACCGCGGGCGGCACGACCGTCAACATCGGCGGCGCCAACTTCCTCAACGGAGCCACCGTCACCATCGGCGGCATCGCGTGCAACAGCGTCGTCGTCGTCACGCCGATTCGCATCATCTGCGTCACCGACGCCGGGCCCTTCGGCACCGCCGACGTCGTCGTCACCAACCCCGGCAACCTCGTCAGCGCGCCGCTCGCCAACGCATGGACGTGGACGGACCCGCCCACCCTCACCGCCGTCGCCCCGACGCGCGGCCCGCCCACCGGCGGCAACACCGTCACGCTCACCGGAACCAACTTCGCCGGAGTCACCACCGTGCGCTTCGACGGCGTGCTCGCGACCAACGTCGTCGTCGTGAATCAGCAGACGATCACCGCGCGCCCCGTCGCCCACGCGCCCGGCCTCGTCGACGTCAGCGTCACCAACCCCGGCTCGCCGCCCGCAGTGCTCACGCTCGGCTACGAGTACCTGCAGCCCGCCCCCATCGTCAGCGCCGTCTCGCCCATCGGCGGCCCTGAGGCCGGCGGCACCCCCATCACCGTCACCGGCCTCAACTTCCAGCTCGGCTCGACCGTCGACGTCGGCGGCAGCCCCGCGACCAACGTCAACGTCGTGAGCCCCACCAGCATCACCGCCGACACCCCGCCCGGCATGGGCTCGGTGCCGGTCGTCGTGAACACCCCCGACATTCAGAGCAGCAACGCGACCGTGCTCTACCGCTACGGCCCCGCGCCGACCGTCACCGCCGTCGCGCCGCAAGCCGGCCCGTTCACCGGCGGCCAGACCCTCACCATCACCGGCACCGGCTTCTTCGCCGGCGCCAGCGTCACCGTCGGCGGAGTCGCCGCCACCAACGTCGTCGTCGTCAACGCCACCACCATCACCGCGCGCACGCCCCCCGGCATGGCCATGGGCGTCACCGTGACCGTCACCAACGCCGACACCCAGGCGGGCTCGCTGCCGATGGCGTACAGCTACATGCCGGCCCCCGCCGTCGCCATGGTCACGCCGAACAACGGGCCGGCGAGCGGCGGCACGGTCATCACCCTCACCGGCACCGACTTCGTCAGCGGAGCCACCGTGCGCGTCGGCGCCGCCGCCGCCACGAACGTCATGTTCGTGAGCGCTACGAGCCTCACCGCGACCACGCCGGCCGGCGTGCTCAGCGGCGCTCCGGTCAGCGTCACGAACCCCGACGGTCAGACCGGCTCGCTGCAGAACGCGTTCACCTACCGGCTGCCTCCGCTGCCCACGGCCGTGACTCCGGCCGTCGGGCCCGTCGCAGGCGGAACCACGCTGACCATCGCCGGCTCGGCCTTCGCGACCGGAGCGACCGTCACCGTCGGCGGCGTCGCCGCCACGAACGTCACGGTCGTGAGCGCGACGACGCTGACCGTCGTCACTCCGCCGGGCGCCGCCGGCCCAGCCACCATCGTCATCACCAACCCCGACGGCCAGTCGGGCACGCTCACCAACCGCTTCACGTACATCGGTGCGCCGACCCTCGCGTCGCTCACGCCCACGACCGGCGACCCGGCGGGCGGCACCCGCGTCACCCTCATCGGCACCGGCTTCCGCGCCGGAGCGAACGTCACCTTCGGCGGCCGCGCCGCGACCTCGCTCGCGCTGAACAGCACCACCCACGCGGTGGCCACCACGCCGGCCGGCACCGGCACCGTCGACGTCGTCTTCACGAACGCCGACGGCCTGAGCGGCACGCTGATGCAGGGCTTCTCGTACACCGCGTCGCCGGTGGCGGCGAACCTGACCCCGTCGAGCGGCCCGAGCGCGGGCGGCACCGTCATCACCATCAACGGCTCGGGCTTCACCATGGGCGCCACCGCCACGCTCGGGGGAACGGACGTCGCCGGCCTCACCGTCGTCAGCCAGGCGCAGCTCACGGGCACGACCCCGGCGCACGCAGCCGGTGCCGTCGACCTCGTCGTCACCCTCCCCGACGGCCGCACGGCGGCGCTCGCGGGCGCGTTCACCTACGTCGACCCGGTCGACGCCGGCGGCACCGGCGGCGGCACGGGCGGCACGGCCGGAGGCGGCACGAGCGGCGGCGGCACCGCGGGCGCAGGCGGCAGCGGCGGCTCGGCCGGAGGCGGCAAGGCGGGCGGCAGCGGCAAGGCCGGCGGCAGCGGCACGACGATGGATGCGGGCACCGGCCCCGGCGGGACCGGGGGCTGCGGCTGCGGCACGGGCGGCGACCCGGCGCTGCTCGCGTTGGCGCTGCTCGGCCTCCTCAGGCGGCGTCGGGCGTGACGGAGTAGTCTCTTCTTCCGCATGCTGCCGAAGTGGGCGAAAGACAATCGCACCGCCGTTCTCGAAGAGGCGGCGCCTTACGTCGGCATGAGCCACGAGCAACGCGTCGAGGTGCTGCGACGTGTCGTGCAGAGCGGCGCCCGTCAACTCGATGCACGGGCTGACCGCGCGCGGCTCCTCGAGTTCCGAGATCCGATGCCGAAGAGCTCGATCGAAGGGCTCGCCCGGCTGAGACGGCAGAGGCAGGCGAGTGGCGACTCCCGCTGACGACGCGCTCGAAGCGGCCGCACGCATCGGGCGATGTTTCGAAGCGACGGGCTTACCGTACGCCATCGGCGGCGCACTCGCTTACGGCCAGTACGGCATCCCTCGCGCGACCCACGACGTCGACATCAACGCGTTCGTCGAGCCGCCGAGACTCGGCGAGCTCATCTCGACGCTCGGGCAGGCGGGCGTGACCGTCGATGCCGCGCGGGCCGAGCGGGAGTCGGCGGAGCAGGGAATGTTCGTCGGTCACCTCGGTGACCTTCGCATCGACGTCTTCACGCCGAGCATCGACTTTTCATGGGAGGCCCTGCGCACCCGGGTCCGCCTGCCGCTCGGAGCCGAGCACTTCTGGTTTCTCTCGGCAGAGGCGTTGTCCGTCTTCAAGCTCCTCTTCTTTCGCAGCAAAGACATCGCGGATCTCGAGCGGCTGCTCGCCGTCTACGGCGACAAGATGAATTGTGCGTACGTCCGCAAGCACATCTCGGCCGCGATGGGTGAAGACGACCCCCGCACCCAGACGTGGGATCGACTCGTGAGAGAGTTCGGCCCGGCGCGTTAGTCGACCGTCTCGACGGTCTCGAGCTCCTGCTTGAGCCACCCGAGCTTCGCCTCGGCCAGCTTCTTCGCCTGCGCGTCGTCCCACCCCGGCACGTGCGTGCCGTAGCCGCGCGCGTAGACCTGCCAGTACTTGCGGTGCGCCTGCACCCAGGCGTCGACGTCGGCCTTCTTCTTGTTCCGCTTCGCCTGGTAGCGCTCGATGGCGTCTTCGAGTCGCGCGCTCTCGTCGAGCGCCGCCTCTTCGCCGAACGCGTGCAGACAGATGCCCTGGTAGAAGAGCAGCGTCGCCATGCCGGGGCGCAGCACGCTCACGGCCTTGCAGTGCGCGCACGTCACGTTGCTCGCCTGGTGAAACACCTCGGGCACGATCGGCGCACCGCACTGCGAGCACCTCGAGCTCGACTTCACCTTCGCCATCTCGGCCTTCGCGAGCTCCCAGATGGCGTGCGCGGCCTTCGCCTGCTTCTGCACCTGCAGCACCTTCGACTTGCGCGCGATCGCCTTGCGCGCCTTGCGCCCCAGCTCGTAGAGCTCGTCGCGCGCCCTCGGCTCGTCGAGGTCGGCGTCGATCTTCTCCCAGCTGTCGTCGATCTTCTTCTCGAGCCCGAGCATGCGCGAGTGGAACTCGGTCAGCGCCGACGACAGCGGCACCGGGTCGAGCACCTCGGTCGCGATCAGCTCGTCGAAGCCGGGGTCGGCCTCGGCCAGAATCTCGTCGGCCCGCTGCGTGACCTTCTCAAGAAACGCCGTCCACCGCGCTCGCGAGCCGCTCATTCGAACGAGAACCTCATCGTCAGGTCTCCCTGCCGCTTGATGAAGAGCACGCCGCCCGCTCCGGCGAGCACGAACTTCGAGACGTTTCGCCCGGCGTCGGTCTGGTTCTCGTACTCGAGCTCCAGCTTCATCGAGTCGGCGAACATCGGCAGCTTCGACGGAGCCATCACCAGCTTCACCACCTCGCCCGCCTTCGGGTCGACGTAGGCGAGGCCTTCGAGCACGTCGGGCGCCTTGGCCCCCTTGGGCTCGAACCCGATCATGACCAGGTCACCCGGCGCGGGCCCGAGGCTGCGGAAGCGGTACTTGACCTGGTTGCGCGGCGCGAACGGCGACTGCGTGCGCTCGTTCTTCTCGTCCTGCTGGGCCGCGCGCTTCTGCTCGTCTTCGAGGTTGTCGGCGCCGTCCTTCGTCGCGGCGAGGACCTTCGTCTTCAGCTTCCCGTTCGGGCGCGTCTGCTCGAGCTTCGAGGTGGCGGTCGACTTGAGCTTCCCGTCGGAGTCGAGGTCGCGCACGACCGACTCGACGATGAGCTTGTGGCCGTCGAGGTGCTTCTCCATGCGGTCGTCGTGATCGCCGAGCGCCTTCAAGAGGGCCGGGTCGACGTCGGTCGCGGCGAGCGCCGTCGTCACGAGCGCGGCCATCACTTGATGTCCGCTCCGCAGAAGTCGCAGTGCAGCACGGCCTTGAGCCGCGGCGCGCCGCACGACGGGCAGCGCAGCACGTAGGCGCCCGGCGCGTACTCGTCGTAGCGGTGCTTCTTGGCCGTCGCCATCGCGTGGCTGAACATCTTCTTCGGGCGCGCGGTCGCGAGCTCGCGGTAGCGCGCGAGGGCCTCGGCGCAGAGCGCGGCGTGCTGTGGCCCGCACAGCTTCTGGAACACCGCCTCGACCTCGGGCAGCGGAGCGCCCTTCGTCTGCTTGTTCGCCTGCGCCGCCGCGAAGCGGGCGTCTTCTGAGAGCGGCGTGATGCCGAGCTCGGTCAGCACGGCCGACCACGGAGGCAGCATGCCGCCGGCGGGCTCGACGTCGAGGGCGACGCCGCCGGCGCGGTCGAGCGCGAAGCCCAGGTTCACGAGGTCGGACTTCTGCGTCATGAGGGCACTGAGCATACTCGCCGCGATGAGCTTCTTCCTCGGCATCGCATTCGACGAGGTGACCCGCGCCGAGGTGCAGCGCGGCCTCGACCTCGCGCAGCCGCTCAACCCCGGCGCGAAGTGGGAGCGCCTCGAGAAGACGCATGTGACGCTCGTGTTCATGGGCTCCGTGGTGCCGGACGCCGAGACGGTGGCCGGCGTCGCGAAGCGGCACGCTCCGTTCGAGCTGCGGCTGAAGGGCGGAGGCACCTTCCGCGAGCGCGTGCTGTGGCTGGGCCTCGACGGTCAGCTGAAGCAGCTGTGCGCGCTGCAGGCCGAGCTGATGTCCGCGCTCGAGGTGGTCGACGAGCACGGCGGGTACACGCCGCACGTGACGCTCGCGCGGGGCACGCGGCTCACCGCGGCGCCGCTGCTGGGCTTCGAGTCGCCGCCGTTCACCGTGCGCGAGGTGTGCTTGTTCGAGAGCGCGCGCGGCGCGTATCACGTGAAGGGCACGTTCCCGCTACACGGCCAGCATTCGGCCCGATGAGCACCGCACCTGGTGATCTACGACTCGACCGCGCCCGCGCGCACCGCCGCCGAGGTGATTCGCGCCATCGACCGCATTCGCGAGAAGGCCGCCGATCTCGACGTGCCCGTGCTCGCGATGCACGGCACCGCCGACGAGGTGACTCCGCCCTCAGGGAGCCGAGAGCTCATCGAGGCCGCGAAGACGAGCGACAAGAAGCTCGAGAGCTACGAGGGGCTGTACCACGACCTCTTGCACGAGCCCGAGGCGCGAAGGTGACCGCTGACGTCGTCGCGTGGCTGCTGGCGCACGTAAAGTGACGCGCTCAGCGAAAGTCGACCTTCACGGAGTCACCGCGAACGTCGACGATCTTGCGCTCGGTCCTTCCCCACCCTGTGCGGAGCTCGTAGCGCCCCGGCGGCAACCAGAGCTCGTAGTCGCCAGATGCGTTCACGACGCTCATCGTGCGATTCACGAACACGTGGGCGATGGCCTTCGAGCTGTTGCGCACGACACGGCCATGGACACGTGTCAGCGGCAGCCTCCAGTCCGGAGGTATCATCGTCGTCGGTATCCCTGCTGCGGCGGGTGAGTCGGTGACGTCGAGCTCGAGCACGTTCGATTGGAGGCCCGCGATGCGCTCAGCGGCCTTCTCCCCGTCGTACGTGTACGTGACGGACACCGAGTATCGACCCGTGGGAAGTGCGGAACCGATGCCGAGCGAGCCCGTCCGCCAGTGGGTCGCTGCTTCGAAGGGGTTCGCGATGCCGCCGGGCTTCAGCTCGAAGAAGTCCTCCGGGTGAAACGGGTTCACGGTTCCGCACAGTCCGAACGACGCCCTGGGCACCATCACTCGCCGATCGTGGTCGAGCACACGAACGGTGTACTTCGGACTCCGCAGGCCCGACTCAGACCCGTCGACTTCACGCACCATCGTCACACTTCGAGGACTGCTGTTCACGAACCGGCCTTCGACGGCGATCGGCTCGCCCTTCAAGAACGTGCGCCTGGGAAGCCAGATCTCGAAGCGCAAGCCCTCGGGTACGTCGCGCGCGGCGCTGGCCTCTGGAGCGTCTATCGCTTTCGCTGGGAGCCACTCGCCGTAGACCGACAGCTCGACGACCGCGGCACCACCGTCAGTGACCTGCGCGAACGCACGACCGCCCCGCGCGAGGACCTGATAGCCGCCCTCCGGCACCTTCGGCACGAGGAACATTCCGCTACCGTTCGTGGTCACAAGAGTTCGAACCTGCGGCCCGAGGATCAGCAGCCGCTCTTCGGCGGCAGGACTCCCGTCGGCGTGGTGCACCCACCCCGCGATGCCGTCACCGCCCTCGAGCGGGGCAGGCCCCGTCACCCCGCCTGCAGCAAGCAGCAACTCGATGAGCACGACGCTTCAAACAACACCACCGCGATAGAGTTCCGCCACATCACTCGCTGCGCGCCGACTTCGCCGCGAGCGACTGCTTCGCCGCCGTGCCCGGAGCCAGCCGCGTGAGGAAGCGCATCAGCCCGGTCGCGCCGATGTGAACCTCCGGGTCACCGCGCTCGAGCCCGCGCACCGCCTCTTTGAGGAACTGCTCGATCGAGATCGGCTGCGCCATCTTCGGCGCGTCCTTGAACCGGCCCTTCGACATCTCGGTGACCACGGTCGGAGGGATGACCTCGATCACCTTCACCTTCGTCTCGCGCAGCTGGTACCGCAGCGCCTGCGTGAACGAGTGCAGCGCCGCCTTCGTGGCGCCGTAGATCGGCGCGTCGCCCGTCGGCAGATACAGCGAGCCCGAGCTCACGTTCAGAATCTCGGCCTCGGCTTGCCGGCTCAGCTGCGGCACCAGCAGCGCCGACAGCAGAATCGGCGCCGTGAGGTTGATGGCGATCTCCTGCAGCGGCTTGTCGAGCGCCGTCGGCTCGGCCGCGATGTCCCAGTTCGTCAGCACGCCCGCGTTGTTCACCAGCACGTCGAGCTTCGGGTGCTCGCGCGCCGCCCACTCGGCGAGCGCCACGAGCTCCTCGCGCTTCGAGACGTCGCACGCCCGCGTCACGAGGCCCTTGTTCGCGGCCGCCGCCTGCTCGAGCTTCGCCTTGCTGCGACCGACCGCGATCACCGTGTTGCCGCGCGCCAGGAGCGCGCCCGCCAGCGCGAGACCGAGGCCGCTGCCTCCACCCGTGATGAGAACCGTCCTGCCCTCGAGTCGCATGGCGACTCCTTAGCGCGAACCGCGCCTCACGACGCCACCGCGGGCTGCGCGGCAGGCGCCCGCGACCGCTCCCGGTGATGGTCTCGAGCCACGAGCAGGTAGATCGCCGGCACGAAGAAGAGCGTGAACAGCGTGCCCACCGCGAGCCCCACCACCAGCACGAGCCCGATGCTGTTTCGCGCCGCGGCGCCCGGCCCCGACACCAGCGTCAGCGGGAAGTGGCCCGCCACCGTGGCGACGCTCGTCATCAGCACCGGCCGCAGCCGGGTCAGCGCCGCCTGGTGAATCGCGTCGAGCTTCGTGAGCCCCTGCTCCTGCAGCTTGTTCGCGAACTCGACGATGAGAATGCCGTTCTTCGCCACCAGGCCCACGAGCGTCACGAGCCCGACCTGCGAGTACACGTTCAGCGTCGTCGTCCACCCGTCGGTCACGAACTTCACGTTCGGGCTCGGCATCTTCAAGAACGTCGTCAACAGCGCCCCGAACATCGCGAGCGGCACCGACCCCATCAAGATCACGAACGGGTCGCGGAAGCTGTTGAACTGCGCCGCCAGCACCAGGAAGATCAGCACCAGCGCGAAGAGGAACGCGGGCAGAAACTTGTTCCCCTCGACGCGCAGCTGCCGCGACTCACCCGTGTAGTCGAGCGTGTAGCCGCTCGGCAGCTTCGGCCGCGCGTCGGCCTCGAGCCAGCCGAGCGCCTGGTCGAGCGGCCGAATCGCCACGCCGCTCAGCGTCACCGAGTTCAGCTGCTGAAAGCGATTCAGCGAGCGGGCCTCGACCGACTCCTGCACCTTCGCGAACGTCGACAGCGCCACCAGCTTCCCCTCGGGGCCGCGCACGTACAGCGCCTCGAGATCCTGCGGAGTCAGCCGCTGCGACCGCTCGAGCTGCGGGATCACCTTGTAGCTGCGCCCCGCCACCGAGAAGCGGTTCACGAAGTTCCCGCCCACCGCCGCCGCCACGTCGTTGCCCACCGTCGCGAGGTTCAGCCCCATCTGCCCCGCGAGCTCGCGGTCGATCACGATCTCCGCCCGCGGCTTGTCGATCTTCACGTCCAGCTGCGGAGGAAACGCGAACATGCCGCTCGCCGCCGCCCGGTCGGCGATGCCCTTCGCCACGTCGAGCACCTCGTCGCTCTCGGCCGTCGACGCGATGACCAGCTCGACGGGGAAGCGGCCGCCTCCGGGCAGCGCCGGCGGCAGAATCGCGAACGTCTGCACGCCCGGCACCTTCGACACCCGCTGCTGCACCTCGGGCAGCACCTCGCGCGACGACCGGTCGCGCTCGTCCCACGGCTTGAGCGCGAGGCCCCAGAACCCGCTGTTCGTCATCGTGATCTGAAACGTGTGCGCTCCCTCGGGAATCTCGCGCACCGTCTGGTCGATCGCCGCGACCTGCGGCAGCAGCCGCTCGATGGTCGCGTCGGCCGGCGTGTTCAGCACTCCGAACACGATGCCCTGGTCCTCCACCGGAGCGAGCTCCTTCGGCGACTGCATGAACATCACCAGCGCCAGGAGCGACACCACGACCCACACCGCGTAGATCGGCCCGCGCACCGCGAACGACGCCGTCAGCGCCCGGCCGTACGCGCCCTTCAGCCGCTCGAACGCCCGCGCGACGAACCCCGCGAAGCCGCGCTCGCCACCGCCCGGCTTCAAGAGCCTGCCCGCCATCACGGGGCTCAGCGTCAGCGCGACGATGCCCGAGATCAGCACCGCGCCCGACAGCGTCAGCGCGAACTCGCGAAACAGCGACCCCGTCAGCCCGCCCTGCAGCGCGATCGGCGTGTACACCGCCGCGAGCACGAGCGTCATCGCGATGATCGGCCCCACCAGCTCGCGCGCCCCTTTGAGCGCCGCGTCGAGCGGCTTCAGCCCTTCGCGCATGTGCCGCTCGACGTTCTCGACCACGACGATGGCGTCGTCGACCACGAGGCCGACCGACAGCACGATCGCCAGCAGCGTCAGCAGGTTCAGCGTGAAGCCGAACGCCTGCATCAACGCCACGGCGCCGACGAGCGACACCGGAATCGCGACCAGCGGCACGGCGGCCGAGCGCAGCGACCCGAGGAACAGGAAGATGACGAGCCCCACGATGAGCAGCGTGTCGCGCAGCGTGCTCTCGACGTCGTCGATGGCGCTCTCGATGTACCGCGTCGAGTCGTACGCGATGGTGCCCGACACCTGCGCCGGCAGCTGCGCCTTCACCGCCTCCATCTCTTTCCGCACGCGCGCCGTCACGTCGAGCGTGTTCGCGTTCGGCAGCGGGAAGACGCCGATGAACACCGCCGTCTCGCCGCTGAACGCGACGCTCGTGTCGTAGTCCTCGGCGCCCAGCGACACCTCGGCCACGTCCTTCAGCCGCACCACCGACTGGCCGCTGCTGCGAACGACGAGCTCTTGAAACTCGCGCACCGAGCTGAGCGACGTGTTCGCCGTGAGATCGATCTCGACGAGCGCGCCCTTCGTCTTGCCGACGGCCGCGAGCGCGTTGTTCTGCGCCAGCGCCTGCCGCACGTCGGCCGGGCTCAACCCGTACGCGGCGAGCTTCTGGTCGTCGATCCAGACGCGCATCGCGAGCGTGCGGGCGCCCAGAATGTCGGCCCGCTGCACGCCCTCGATCGCCGAGAGCCGCGGCTGCACCACCCGCGTGAGGTAGTCGGTGATCTCGTTCTGCTGCAGGAACTTCGAGCTGAAGCTCAGGTACGCCGCCGCGAACTGGCTCTCGGTCGACTCGATGTTGATGATCGGCACCTGCGACTCGGGCGGCAGGTCTCCGCGCGCCTGGTCGACCTTCGAGCCGATCTCCGCCAGCGCTTTGTTCGCGTCGTAGCCGATGCGCAGGTGCGCGCGAATCAGCGACGTGCTCTGCGAGCTCTGCGACTCGAGGTAGTCGATGCCCTCGGCCGCCGCGATGACGCGCTCGAGCGGGCTCGTGATGAAGCCGCGCACGAGCTCGGGGCTCGCTCCGACGTAGACGGTGGTCACCGTCACGGCCGCGTTCTGGCTGCGCGGGTACTGCCGCACGCTCAGCGACCTCAGCGCCTGCACTCCGGCGATGACGATGACGAGGCTCACCACCACGGCGATGACGGGGCGGCGAATGAACAGGTCGGTGACGGCCATCAGCGGTTCTCGGGGTGCGGCTCGAGCTCGGCGCGCGGAGCGAGCGTGTTGTCGACGTTCACCTTCGCCCCGTTCTTGAGCTTGAAGGCGCCGCTGCTGACGATCTTCTCGTTCGCCTCGAGGCCCTCGGCGATCGTGACGAAGTCGCCGCGCCGCTCGCCGAGGCGAACGAAGCGCTGCTCGACCGTGAGCGGTGCCTTGTCGCCCTTCAGCACGAACACCGAGTCGCCATACGGCGCGTAGAGGATCGCCGTCGCCGGCACGACGAGCACGCTGTCTTCGGCGCCCGAGTACACGTCGACCGACGCCGCCATGCCCGGCAAGAGCTTCCCGTCGGCGTTCGCCACCGTCGCTCGCACGCGCACGTTGCGGGTCGCGACGTCGAGCTCGGGGTTGATGGTGGTGATGCGGCCCTTGCGCCGCTCGCGGCCGACCGCGACGGTCACGCGCTGGCCGAGCTGCAGCTCTTGCAGCACGCGCTGCGGCAGCGTCACCTCGACGCGCATCGGGTCGACCGTCTGCAGCGACGCGATCGGAGCGCCCGCGCCCACGAACTGCCCCAGCTCGATCTGCCGAATGCCGACGCGGCCCGCGAACGGAGCGCGCACCGTCTTCTTCGCGATCTGCGCCCGGAGCACCTCGACGCTCGCGCCCGACTGCGTCGCCCGCGCCTGCGCGGCCTGCAGCTCGGCGACGGTCGCGGCTCCGTGGTTGCGCAGATACACCGTGCGCTTGAGCACCGTGCTCGCGAGCTGCAGGTCGGCGAGCGCCGAGTGCAGCTGCGCGTCTTCGGTGCTCGTGTCGAGGCGCAGCAAGACGTCGCCCGCGCTCACCACCGCGCCGTCGACGAAGAGGATCTCGCGCACCGCGCCGGGCACCTCGACCGACAGCTGGGTGCCGCGCTCGGCGACGAGCGTGCCGATCGCCGAGTTCATCACCGGCCACTCGTCTTCCTGCACCTCGGCCGACGTCACCGTCTCGGGCGGAGGCCCCTGCGTCTTCGCCTGCTTCATCAGCGTGCGAATCTGGGCGAACTTGAGCCCGCCCAGCGCCAGCACCACCAGCACGAGCGCGGCGGCGGCGATCAACCAGGGGCGAAACCGACGTCGTCGCTTCGGGGTCTCTTGCACAGCGATCGACTAATCGCCGCTGCTCAGGGCTGCTCGTCCGTGGGACGAAACACCGGCAGCAGCGCGAGCAGGAACACGGCGCCGGCGACGAGCAGCTGGTTCCACAGCGCGCCGCCCGCGAGGTTGAACACGCCGCCTGCGCTGAAGCCGAGGAAGATGGCGACGCCCGTCACCACGAACCGCATCTCGTCGCGGAAGAAGCCGATGGCCGACAGCACGGCGATCGCGAAGCCTGCCAGCCGCGCACTGTTGCGTGCCATCGGCCGCTCGTCGATGAGCCAGCTCGAGGCCATCAGCCATGCGCCGAGCGCGACGTTCAGCGCGCCCGCAGCACGGGTCAACGCCGAGCGCAGCCGGCGCGGGTCGACCCGTCGTCCCGTCGTGGTCTGCATGAAGCAAGGGTAACGGCGCTAAGACGCGGTGCATGAAGAAGCGAGGCTTCAGCCCCCTGCGCGTCGCGGCCGCCGTCGCCGGTGTCATCGCGGCGCTGACGCTCGTCACCGTTCAGCCGCTCGCGGGCGCCGAGCGCAGCGGGCCCGAGGTGCACGTCGACCCTGCCCGCCTCGAGGCCACCGTCCGCACCCTCGTCGAAAAATGGGGACAGGCTACTTTTTTGCGCAACCCAGACGCCGGCAGCCCGGCAGAGGCTGAGCGCGTTGCGCAGAAAAGTAGCCTGTCCCCATTTTCCGACCGCCTCGACGCCACCGCCGCGTGGCTCATGGCCGAGCTCGGGCCCTCGGCCACCGAGCAGACGTGGCAGGTCGACGGCCGCACGTACCGCAACGTCTCGGCGCTCTTCGGCCCGGCCTCGGCCGAGCGCGTCGTCGTCGGCGCGCACTACGACACCTGCGAAGGGCTGCCCGGCGCCGACGACAACACGAGCGGAGTCGCCGGCGCCCTCGAGCTCGCCCGCCTCTTCGCCGCGTCGCCGCCGCCCGCGCAGGTCGAGGTCGTCTTCTGGTCGCTCGAGGAGCCTCCGTTCTTCCGCACGCCGAACATGGGCAGCGTCGTGCACGCCGCCGCGCTCGCGAAGCAGGGTGTGCGCGTGAAGGCGATGCTCTCGCTCGAGATGATCGGCTACTTCTCGGACGCGCCCGGCTCGCAGCACTTCCCCATCGGCGCGCTCGGCCTCGTCTACCCGACGACCGCGAGCTACGTGGCTGTCGTCGGCGACCTCGGGCAGCTGGGCCTCGCGAGAGCCGTGAAGCGCGCGATGGCCGGCGCGAGCGACCTGCCCGTCGCCTCGATCAACGCCCCGAAGGTCATCCCCGGCGTCGACTGGTCGGATCACCGCAGCTACTGGGCGCAGGGCTGGCCCGCGGTCATGATCACCGACACCGCGCTGAACCGGAACGCGAACTACCACCTCGCGACCGACACGCCCGACACGCTCGACTACGCCCGCATGGCGAAGGTCGTCGCCGGAGCGCACTCGGCGATCTGGGCGCTGACGACGCCCTGAGAAAATGGGGACAGGCTACTTTTTTGCGCAACCCGAAGTCGGCGTCGCCACACACGATGAGCGCGTTGCGCAAAAAAGCAGCCTGTCCCCATTTTTACGGCACCGCGGCCGCCGGCAACCCGAGCATCGTCGCCGCCGGCCGCTCGGGCGGGCACAGCTCGGTGCTGTCGACCGGCGCCACGATGCGCGGCAGGCCCGCCGCGAACGACGAGAGAAAGCAGCGGTACTGGTACTTCGGCCCCGCGGTCTGAAACACAATCTCGTGCCCGTCTTGAATCGCGTCGCCCGGGTTCTGCACCACCGCGGCCGTCACCGGCGTGCCGTCGTCACGCGTGATGTTCCCCGCCACCGGAAACGCCTTCACACCGCGCCCCGAGAACTTCGCCACGTCGCGAAACGGCGCGAACGCCTTCAGCCGCTCGTCCTTCACGTCGAGCTCGTCGCCCGCCAGATCGAGCCCCAGCGCCAGCGACGACGCGTTCGCCATCGGCGGCAAGATGAAGTGGTCGACGATGCCCTGGAACATCAGCACGTGCCCCGTCGCCAGCCCGCCGTAGACCGGCGGGTCGGCCGGCTCGAGCGCCCACTGCACCATCGACAGCGCCGGGTCGCCCTCCGACAGCGAGTAGAGCCTCACCGAGTAGCCGAGCATCAGCTCGGCGAGCGGCCGCACGGGGAACGGCTTCTCTTTGTAGAGCAGGTTCGCGATGAAGCTGCCACCCGAGCCGCTCAGAATCGCCGCCTTCAGCCGCGGCTGAAACGCCATCGCGAGCGGAGCGATGGTCGCGCCCATCGAGTGGCCGAACACCGCGACCTTCGTGCCGTCGAACCGCACCTCGCGCTCGAGCCCGCACCCGCTGCCGTCGATCACGAGCCGGTCGAGAATGCCCGGCACCAGCGTGAGCTCGGCCGCGCTCTGCCGTACGTTGTCGCGAATCGCCTGCGGGTTGTCCCAGTTGAACATGAGGAACTGCTCGTCCTCGCCGCCGGGGTTGCGCAGCCCGCTGTGCGGCCCGTCGATCGTGATGGCGGCGAAGCCCGCCCGCGCGAACTCGAGCGCCGGGCCCGAGCCGCGCGTCAGCTTGCGATCCCTCCCCATGTAGCCGTGGTCGACCAGCGAGCGGTCGCTGCCGCCGCCCGCGCGCGCGAGCACGACGACCGGGTAACCGCCCGGTGGCATCGGAGCCCGCGGCACCGTCACCACCATGCCCGCGCGGTCGTAGCGGGTGCGCACGGCCGCTCCGCTCGCGTCGAACACCCAGCGCCCGCCGGCATCCGCGAACGGCGGCGTGCCGGCCTGGTACTGCGGCAGATCGATGGTCGACTCGAACACGCAGAACCGGTCGTACGTCTCGGTGTGCTTCAAGGCTGAGTTCGGCACCGGCCGCTCGGTCGCCATCGCCGTGCGCACCGCCTCGAGCCCGCGGCGCGGCGCGTCGGTGCGGAACACGGCGATCGCCGCGGCGTCTTCGGCGACCGGCAGCGCCCGCTTCATCTCGAGAAACGCGGCCGTGCCGAGCCCGACTGGAGCCACGCCGCTCTCGAGCAGCTTCAGCGCCGGCGCGACGCCGAGCTTGCGGCCGGCGACGTCGCGCACCCGCCGCGTCACCACGGCGACGTACAGCGTCGACTCGCGCAGCGGCACGCCCTGGTACGGCACGAGCGTCAGCATGTTCGACGCGCCGAAGCGGCCTCCGTCGTCGCGCACCTCGACGTTGATGGGCGCGCGCTGCTTGCGCTCGATGTCGACGAGGTAGACGCTGGCGTCGTCGTCGAGGCTGTCCTTCGCGGTCTTCGGCAGCGAGCTCGGGTCGAGCGGCGCGGTGGCGGTGAAGAAGATGCCCGCCGTGGTCGAGAAGCCGCGGGCGTCGGCCTCGAGCTGCGCGAGGGCGGCGTCGACGATGGCGGCGCCGCCGCGGCCCGGGAACCGTGACAGGTCGATGTGGCCGTCGACCTTGCGCAGATCTTCGTTGGGAAACGGCGCGGTGAAGAACCCGACGGCGCGCGTGAAGTCCATCTGCACCAGCGTCGGGGCCTGAGGCACCCGGGCTCGAGTGGAGCACTCGGGCGCTGCGACCGCGACGACCACGACGACGAACATCCACCGCATCTGCGACTTCTTCCCGCCAGGCTCGCTTCCACCCCGTCGATCTCGTGCCTGCATGCGGAGTCTTTCACTCGTCGAATTTCCGCTTCAAGGGCACGATGTGGGAGTGCTCAACCGGTAGCGGCCGCTTTCGTGGTACGCCCTTGCCGCCATGCGTCGCGCTCTGCTCCTCGTCCTTGTGGTGTCGTGCACTACGAACACCGGCCCCACGAACAGCCGCCTCGACTCGAGCCCGCCCGCAGCCGGCGACCCCACCAAGGTCGAGGTGAACCGGCGCGAGCTCGGCGAGCCGCTCGGCGGCTACCCGTCAGACCGCGAGCGCGAGATGCAGGTGTACATGAACCTCTCGCGGCACTCGCTCAAGACACCGAACGGAAACGAGTGCAGCGACCCGTCGTTCGACCTCGACGGCGGCAGCATCAAGAAGACGCCGTTCGTCTACAGCCGCGAAGCGAACATCGCCGCCCGCTTCACCGCGCGGCACCTGAGCGAGATCGGCTGCATTCAGCCCGAGAGCTGCTGCGTGCTCGGTGACGCGGGCGTGGGCATCGGCTGCGTGGCTCCGGGCGCCTGCTCGGGCAACGTGTGCCAGAAGACCTGCGACGCCGGCGTCGACCAGACGGCCGCGGCCCGCTACGCGCTGTTCGGCTTCACCTCGTACACGCACCAGGTCATCGGCCTCGACCTGTCGGCGTACGACCTGTGGTGCTCGATGAACGTCACGCCGAGCATCTACGCGCGCATGACCGACGACGCCGGCACGCAGTTCGCGTCGGGCGAGTTCCAGAACGCCGCCGCCACCTGCGACAAAGACTACTGGGCCGTCGCGTTCGGTAACGCGCAGGTGCAGGTGCCGCGAATTCCCGCCGCGGCCGCGGTCTACCCGCCTCCGCAGCCGCTCAACACGTCGCAGCTCTCGTTCATGGCGACGTACTTCGACCCGAGCGGGCGCCCGCCGCAGCGCAGCGTCGTCGTCGTCGCGGGTCACTGCTTCGACCTCGATCGCACCTACGGCTTCGACGACAACGGCACCTACGTCGCGAGCTTCCCCGACCCCGACGTGCTGCCCGACGGCTGCCACCCCTACTACTTCCTTTTCCAGGACGCCGACGGCCAGCGCGTCACGTACCCCACGACCGGCAGCTTCCAGCTCCCGCTCGGCGGCGCGCAGTCGTGCCCGCTCGCGTACGACTCGACCTCGCAGCTGCCGGCCGACTGCGAGACCGGCGTGCAGATGTGCCCGATGGGCGCGACGCAGAACTGCTACGTCGCCGACACCTCGACGCTCGGCAAAGGCGAGTGCCGCCAGGGCTACCAGGTCTGCAAGCAGGGCTTCTGGTCGGCGTGCAAAGACATGATCGGGCCCTTCCCCGAGATCTGCGACGGCCTCGACAACGACTGCGACGGCCAGACCGACGAGAACAACCCCGGCGGCGCGTCGAGCTGCAACGTCATCGAAGAGGCGGGGCAGTGCCGCTCGGGCACGCAGGTGTGCACCAGCGGGCGGCTCACGTGCATCAGCATTCAGGGCCCCGAGCCCGAGGTGTGCGACGGCATCGACAACGACTGCGACAACGCGATCGACGACGGCTTCAACAAGCAGACCTGCGGAGTCGGCGAGTGCTTCCGCCTGCTCGACACGTGCGTCAACGGAGTGCCCCAGCCGCCGTGCGACGCCGGCACGGGCACCGCCGAGGTCGAAGACGGCAAAGACAACAACTGCAACGGCATCGTCGACGAAGGCTTCCCCTGCACGGGCGCGCGGTCGATCTACCCGTCGTCTCGCCAGCTGCCCGACGGCGGCATGATGACGCAGCTGATCATGCCGTGCCGCAACGGCACGCAGATGTGCAACCCCGACGGTGGCTGGGGCCCCGTGTTCGGCGCCGTCGTCCCCAAGCCCGAAGAGTGCAACGGCTTCGACGACGACTGCGACGGCCAGTTCGACAACGAGGCCGCGACGCTCAATCAGATCGGCCGCAGCCGCTGCGGCATCGGCGAGTGCAAGCGCTCGGTGTACGACTGCCGCGGCAACCGGCTGCTCGGCTGCGACGCCGGCGCCCCGTCGGAAGAGATCTGCGACGGCAAAGACAACAACTGCAACGGCACGCTCGACGAGCAGTGCTCGTGCCGCCTCGGTGAAGAGCGGCTCTGCTACACGGGCCCGTCGCCGACGCGCGACGCGGGCGTCTGCCACGGCGGCAAGCGCTCGTGCGTCGACGGCGGCTACACGCGCTGCCTCGGCGAGGTGAAGCCGAGCGCCGAGTACTGCAACGGGTTCGACGACGACTGCGACGGCGTCATCGACGAGATGTGCCTGCCCGACGCGGGCGGCGGCACCGGCGGCGGCTCGGGCGGCGGCTCGGGCACCGCGGGCGGCAGCGCAGGCACCGGCGGCGGCTCGGGCACCGGCGGCGGCATGGAGGGCGGCGGCGGCTGCAAGTGCTCGTCGCTGGGCCTCGAGCCGATGCTGCTGATGGCGTTCGCGGCGGTGCTGCGGCGACGGCGCCAGCGCGGCTGAGCGGCCGGAAGACGGAAGGCTGAGGGGCTGGGCAGAGGCCTTGCGGCTGCGGTGCTTACGCCAGCAGCTCGGCGATCGGCTGCGTCGCCTTGCCGGCCCCGTTGCCCCAGCTCGTGATGCCGGTGTCGAGGGCGCGCATCAGCGTCAGCGGCACCGAGCTCACGTTGCGGCCGCGCGCCTCGGCGGCGAGCTCGCCCTGCGCCGGCGACCTCCAGTGCACGCCGGGGTACTTCAGCTTCCCGCCCGCGCGCCCCGCGATCAGCAGGGGGATGCCGGGCGCCTGCGTCGCGTTGTGCGACCGCCCCTCGGTGCACTCGCTGAACGCGAGGATGCCGCAGTTGTCGAGCAGGTTGCCGGCGCCTTCGGGGGTCGCCTTCAGCCGCTCGAGCAGCTTCGCGAATTTCGACATCGCGAACGTGACGCACGTCTGCACGCCGGGCTGATCGGCGCCCTGCTGGTGCGTCATCGCGTGCATGCTCGTACCCGTGTCCGTCGTGTTCGGGTCGATCATGAACGTCGGGAAGCCCGGGTACACGGTGTAGTCGTTGCACGGGCTGAAGCGGTACGTGAACACGCGCGTCTGATCGCACGCGAGCGCGTACACGAGCAGCTGCGTCTGCACGTCGTCGAGCGCGTCCCACTGAATCTGCTGCGCGTCGATCGCCGGGTACGACGAGCCCGGCCGCGAAGGCTTCGCGCACGCGCCCGTCATCGGAGGCGCCATGCCCGTCAGCTGCCGCTCGAGCTCGGTCACGCCCTGCAGGTGCTGGTCGAGCCGCGCCTTGTCTTTGGCGCCCAGCCGCCGCTGCAGCGCCTTCGTGTCCTCCGCGACCACGTCGAGCACGCTCTTGCGGTTCTGCAGCGCCACGTTCGAGACGCCGGCGTCGGGCCCCGAGAAGCCGGCGCCGAACACGCGGTCGTACAGCGCGATGGGGTCGTACTCGGGCAGGTTGGGGCTGTTCGGCCCGTTGTGCGAGATCGACTTCGCCACTGCGCCGAAGTCGGCGTCCGAGGTGTCGGTCGATGCGACTCCGAGGTGCAGCGAGCGGAAGCGCGACGTCGCGCCGATCTTCTCGGCGATGGCTTGATCGAACGTCTTGTTCGCGTACGCGTAGTTGAGGCCGCCCTGCGGGGTGCCGAGCGTGCCCGAGGTGATCGCCATCAGCGAGCCCATGTGGCCCGACACCTGGTACGGCACGTAGACGACGGCGCCGGTGAGAATCGACACGTACGCCTTCACGTTCGCGAGCGGCTGCGTCAGCGGCGTCAGCGCCCAGTCGGGCCCGTTGCCGGTAGGAAACCACTTGTTCGCGACGACGCCGTTGCCCCAGTACCAGGCGCCGAACCGCGTGCCGATCGGAGCGCCCTGCGCCAGCGCCTCGCCGTTCACGTCGAGCATCGCCTCGAGCAGCGGCAGGCCGACGGCTGCACCGACTCCGCACGCGGCGCCGCGGAGCAGCGTGCGTCGCGAGAGCGTGGTCTTGGGCACCGTGTCCTCCTTCTGGGCTCAGGGAGCCGGACGGTAGCGGAACCCGTCGCTCGTGATGATGGCGGCGAGCAGGCCTTTCAGCCGGCCTCCGCCCGAATCGTGCGCCGCGATCGCCGCCTCGAACGAGCCCTTGTCGTGCTCGGTGACGAGGTGCCCTACGCCGCTGCCGTAGAGCGACTGCGTGAGGCACGGCCCGAGCGCGCGGTGCCTGCGCACGGCGGCGCCGAGGCCGACGCCGCCCACGTACGCCTCGCCCGAGAGCTCGCCGCGATCGTCGAGCGCGAGCCCGTGGTCTGCGTCGCGCCACGCGCCGAGCGCGTCGAAGTGCTCGAGTGACAGGCCGACCGAGTCCATCTCGCGGTGGCAGCCGGCGCACGTCGGGTTCGTCGCGTGCTGCTCGAGCCGCTGCCGCTGCGTGAGCAGCCCCGACGGCGGCGGCGGTATGTCGAGGCCCGACGGCGGAGCGAGCGCGAGGCTCTGGCACAACAGCCGCGTGAGCACGAACAGGCCGCGCTTCGTCGGCGACGTGCCGTCGTTGTGGTCGTGCACGGCGAGCACTCCGGCCTGGGTGAGCAGGCCCGCGCGCGGGCCATCGGCGGGCAGCGTCACGCGGGCGAAGCCCGTCGGCGGAGCGGGCAACCCATAGAACCGCGCGAGCTCGGCGTTCACGAACGTGACGCGCTGATCGAACGCCTCGCGCCAGTCGGCGTCGCGGTCGAGCACGAGGTCGTCGAGCGTGCGCAGCGTCTCTTCCTTCAGCGCTGCGGGCAGCCCCGCCGTGTACTGGGGGAAGGCCTGCACCGGCCGCGAGAACGCGTCGAGCCCGTCGAGCGCGAAGAGCCCGCTGAAGAAGGTGCGCAGGCCGGCGCGGGCGGCGGGCGTCGCGAGCAGGCGCTCGGCCTCGGCCTTCAGCCGTGCGGGGTCGTGCAGCGCGCCCGACTGCGCGGCGCCGAGCAGCGTGGCGTCGGGCATGTCGTTGGTGAGGAAGTACGAGAGGCGCGACGCGAGCTCGTGCGCCGTGTAGCGCACGCGGCCGGGCGCGCTCGGGTCGGGCTCGCCGACCTCGCTCAGGTAGAGAAAGCCCGGCGACTGCAAGAAGGCGCTGACGGTCGACTCGACGCCGGCCCAGGCGTCGCCGGTGCTCGCCTGCACGGCGGCGGCGAGGGCGGTGTAGCGCCCCACCTCGTCGGCCTCGAGCGGGCGGCGAAAGGCGCGGGCGCCGAACGTCTCGACGAACGTGCGAACGCACGCCGGCGTCGACGGGTCGCACGAGAGCAGGCGCGAGCGCGACGTCGCGTTCGCGACCGAGGCGCGGGCGAGCCAGTTGGCCGCGGCCTCGAAGCGGCCCACGCCATCGGGCGTGACGACCGCCGAGGCGGCGCCGATCGCGGCGAACCCCGCAACGGGAGAGACGGGCTCGATGGGCGGCAGCCCCGCGGTGTCGACCCCGAGCAGCGTGCGCGCGGTCGCGACGTACTGCTCGGTCGTGAGGCGACGGAGCTCGAACGACTCGGTCGGCGCGAAGGTCGGCCAGCCGTTGGAGCCGCCGGGCAGGCGCGTGACGCCAGGCTCCTCGACCGGCGGGGGCGGCACGCGCGTCGAGATCTGCGCGTCGCAGGCGAGCAGCCACAGCGCGGCGATGGGGAGCGCTCGCACGGGGCCCGTCTCAGCAAGGCGTGTGCGAACGCAATTCGAATGAACGGCGCGGGGTTGCGGAACCCGAACGTCGCAAGCGAGGGCAGATCGTGGGGAGCGCCCCTCACCACGCCGACGCCCCGGCTGGGCCTGACGGGCTTGGGACTAAGACGCCCGCCGCCGGCGCCGCGCGAGCAGCCCGAGCGCCGCGAGCGCGAGCACGCCCTCGGCGCTGCCGCAGTGGCAGCCGCCCGAGGTCATCGGCATCTGGGCAGGGGCCTCGGTCACGTCGGCCGAGCCCGAGACCGTGCCGCACGTCAGCGTGACCTTGCCGCTCTGCTCGAGCGTCAGCACGCCGCTCGAGTCGATGGCGCCCGCGGTCGACGACCAGGTGCAGCCGGTCAGCCCCACCGACGTGTTCGACAGATCGAACGCGGTACCGGTGAACTGCCCCGTCTTGCCCTTCTCGATCGACCCTGGGCCCGTGACCGTCACGCGCGCGACGCCGCCGGCCTGAACGACGACCGTCACGAACGCCGACGTCGAGATGTCGTGGCTGTCTTTGATCTCGACCTGCAGGTCGTACTGGCCCGCGGCGGTGAACGTGGCCGTCGACTGCTTCGCCGCGTTCGACGCATTCGGCGCGAACGCCACGCCCGCCGGGCCGTTCACCATGCGCCACGCGTACGTGAGCTGCGCTTCGCCCTCGTCGTCGTCGGCCGTCACCGCCAGCACCGTCGTGTTCCCCATCGTCACCGGGCTCGGAGTCGCCGTCGGGCCCGCAGTCACGCGCGGCGCCGTGCCGACGACGACCGTCACCATCGCCGTGCCCATCTTGCCGTCGTACTCGGCCGTCAGGGTGCACGTGCCGGTCTGCGCCGGAGTGAACTTGCCCGTCTGCGTCACGGTGCCGCACGCCGCCGGAGTCACCGTCCACATCGCTTCGCCTCCGAAGTCGATCGTGTCGTTGAACTGATCGCGCGCGGTCGCGACGAACTGGCGGAAGGTGCCGAGCTCGAGCTGCACCATCGGCGGAGCGATCGACACCGACGTCGTCGCCTGCACCACCGCCAGCGTCACGCTCGCGGTCGCGAACAGCCCGCCGAGGTCTTCGACCTTCACGTCGAACGCGTACGCGCCCTGCTTCGTGAACGTCACCATGTTGCCCTTCGACGCGTTGTTGCCGTTGCGCGCGAACACCGTCGGCGCCGGCCCGAACACCTGCGTCCACGTGTACTTCAGCGTGCTCTCGTCTTCGATCGGGTCGCGCCCGAGCGTCGTGAGGCTGCACGTCGTGGCCGTCACCGGCGACGGGTTCGCGTGCGGAGGAATCGAGATCTGCGGAGGCACGTTGCCCATCAACAAGATGAAGTCGGCGCCGTACCAGTCGCTGCCGCCGTCGGGGTTCGGCAGCGTCACGTCGATGCTCGAGGGCCCGAACACGAAGCCCGGCTTGCCCGCCGAGAGCGTGTAGTTGCCCGCCGCGAGGTTGGGGATGACGTAGATGCCGCGCGAGTCGGTCGTGCCCACGCCGAGGCCGGCTCCGGCATCGACGACCGAGCCGATCGACGGGCCGCCGGCCTCGTCGACGTAGCCGCTCACCAGGTACGCCGTGCCTGGCGCCGACGCGAAGTCGAACGTCGTGCGCGTCACGCCGGCGCCGTCACGCACGGTGCCGGTGGTCGAGACCGTGATGGGGTTCGGGAACTGCGGCGTCAGCACCTGCCCCGACGCCGTGCCGACCAGGTTCCACGTGCCCGGCGGCACCTTCGGCAGCGTCCACGTCCACTGGCCGCCGTTGAGCGCCGTGTTCGCGTTGCGCACGCCGTCGGTGACGAGGTGCGGCCCGGCCCCGCCCGTCACCTTGCCGCTCACCGGGAACACGAGCTCGATGAAGTTGCGGTTCGTGATGCTCGCGTTCGTGATCTGCACCGGGTTCGTGAAGCCCTGCGGCACGAAGTTCTCGCCGCTCGGCCCCGTCGCCACGAGCTGGTACGCGATGCCGCCGCCGGGCAGGCCCGTCAGCGTGTAGTCACCGTTCGAGTTCGTGATGGTCGAGTACACGCCCGCGCTCACGGTCGCGCCCGCGAAGCCCTGGCCGATCGAGGTCACGCGCCCCGAGATGCTGAACGTCGCGCGCGAGCCGGTGAAGTCTTTGCCGGGCACGTTCATCGTGCCGACCGTCACCGGGTTCGTGAAGCTCGCCGTGAACGACCACCCGGTCTTGTGCGCCTGCACCTGCCAGCTGCCGCTCGCGAGGCCGACCAGCGTGTACGTGCCGTCGCTGTTCGTCATCGTCGTGCGGTTGCCGGCGTACACACGCACGCCCTCGACGCCGTTGCCGTTCTCGGTGACGGTGCCGGTGATGCGGTACGTCGACGGGTTGCCGAAGCGCGTCGCCACCGAGGCGGTCGCGGTGCCGCCCTTCATGTCGCTGACCGTGACGCGCGCGAGCACGTCGCGCGAGCCGATGATCATGCGCGACTGCGTCGCCTGGTTCGTCGACGGCGTCGTGTCGCCGAAGTCCCAGTAGTAGGCGAGCGTGTCCATGTCGGGGTCCATCGCGGTCGCCGTGCAGCTGTAGAGCGTGCCCATCGCCGTGCACGCGAGCGTCACCGTCGGCGCCCGGTTCGTCGGGAAAAGGCCCCGGTTCACGGTCACGTCGAGCGACGCCGGCGTCGTCTGCTGAAGAGCAACCGGCGTGATGTGAATGCCGGCCGTGAAGTCCGAGAACGTGCGGCCCACGACGAGCGCCGAGTCGTCGGCCGTCGTCGTCCACGGAGTCATGTCGAGCAGGTTCGACGCCTGCGTCGTGCTGTAGCCCCAGTTGATGCTCGCGCCGTAGGCGAGGTTCGAGCCTTCGCCGGGGCGGAACTCGACCCAGTAGTCGCGCGTGGCGCCGATCGGCACGCGCAGCGCGTGGGCTCCGGCGGTGATGGTCTGCTCGAGGTCGTAGATGCGGTGCGTGTTGCTGCCGGCCGCCGCGAGCGCGACCTCGGTCGGGCCGAACCAGTCGAGGTCGTACTTGTACCAGGCGTTGTAGTGCCCGGTGCCCTGCCCCATGATCTCGAACGGGTTGCCGTACTCGAGGCTCGAGCCCGAGCCGATGATGCTCTCGTTGCCCGCCTGCCAGAAGTTCGCGTGAAACAGGCCGTAGTTGTGGCCGACCTCGTGCGCGATGGTGTGCAGCGAGAACGAGCCGTTCAGCCAGGTGCCCGACGCTCCGACCATGCCGAGGCCCGCGAAGTCGAAGCCCGGCACCGAGCTGAACGCCACGACGTCGAGCCCGCCCGACATCGCCGGGAACCCGGCCGTCGTCGCCGCCGAGCGCGCGTCGGTCAGCAGACCCGAGGTGTCGCCCGCGCCGCCGTAGGCCGCCTTCGTGCGCGGCATGCGCAGCGTCATCGGCACCACGGTCACCGCGATCTGCGTCTTGTTGTAGCTCGCGGCGCGCAGGTAGTCGTTCAGCTGCATCGTCAGCGCCTGCGCCTGCGCCATCGAGAGCGGGTCGCCCGGCGCGTCCGAGAAGTCGACGCGCATGAACCGCAGCGGCTTCGTGCCCGTCGTCCACAGGCTCGGCTGCACGCTGTTGATGTGCTGCCCCGAGAACGCCGCGTCCTGCCCGATGGCGGCGCCCGTCACCGAGATGCGGTCGACCGTCGTGAGCCCCAAGAGCGGGCCCCACGCCGTGACGCGGTACCGGTGATTGCCGAGCACCAGCCAGCGCTCCATGCCGCCGGTGCCGTCGGCCTTCAGCACGCCCAGGACCTCGTAGCGGCCGATGCCGGCGAGGCCCTCTTCCATGTGCTGCACCACCGCCGCCGGCAGGCGGTCGCGCTTCGCCACCTTCGACAGCGCCTGCTCGGGGTCCTGGTGCATGAGCCGCACCATCGCGGCCTCGCGCTGCCTCGAGAGCTCGACGCCCTCGGGCAAGAGCTGCTCGCGCAGCGCGTCGCTCGCGGCGAGGCGGTACGCCTTCGCCCAACGATCGAACCGCGCAAAGACGTCATCATCGCCGCCGCTCGCAGCGGCGCAGAGGGTCAGGATCAGCAGTGCGTTCATGTGGGGGAGCTTTCGACGAAAGCCGGCCTGGAAAAGCGCCCCCGACATACACCGTTTCGGCGGCGGCTCCTACAGCGCCACGAGCACGCCGATGACGATCGCCGCGAACACGAGAATCAGGCCCGCCGCCACCGCGAGCTGCGTCATCGCCTCGCGCTGCGCGGCGCTGTCTTTGCCGCTCTCGCCGTCGTCGCGAAACAGGTGGAGCGCGTTCCACAACATCATCGGCCCCAGGCGCTTGCGTGTGCCGTCGTCGCGGCGCGAGCGCTCGTCTTCCGCTTTGCGCGCGATGGGGGCCGGCGGCTGCATGACCGGCGGCATCGGCCGCATCAGCTGCGGCTCGCCCGGCTTCGTCTGCACGGCCTGCAGCTGGCCGTCGGCGTTCGCGTGGCGGTCGGTCTGCCGCACCGGGTCTTTCGGCCAGACCGGCGCGTCGAACTTGAGCCCGTTCGCGAGCCGCGAGAGCTCTTCGGGCGAGGCGGCTTTGAGCAGGCCCGCCAGCGCCTCGAGGCCGGTCTTGTTGCCGGGCTGCTGCTGAAGGTCGCCGAACCCCGCCTTCTTCGCCTCGGCGAGCAGCGCCTTGGCGGCGGCGTTCAGGTCGGGCTGCGACTGCGCGAGCTGCAAGAGCGCCTGCGCGTACGGCACCGAGAACTCGAAGAGGCGCGTGGCCTTGTCGGGTCGCAGGAGGCCCGCGCGCTCGAGCAGCGCCGAGTTCGCGAGCACGAGGTCGGCCGCGAACCGGCCGGCGACCTCTTTCGCGCTCTTGAGGAGCTTCAGATCGCTGTGCAGCTCCTTCGCGTCGCGCACGGGCTCTTTGCCCTCGACGAAGTTCTGCAGGTCGCGCTGCTGCTCGGGCGAGAAGGCGTCTTTGCCGGCCGGCGAGTCGAGCAGCGCCTTGAGCTGGGCGGCCTCGCCCGGAGTCAACGTGCCCTGCATCGCCTTCGTCATGAGCTCGGAGGGCGAGAGCTGCGGCGTCGACGGCTGCGGGGAGACGGGCGTCGACGTGGTGGTCGTCGGCGGGCGAAAGGCAGAGCTCAAGTCGGTACGAATCGGCACGGCTGTCAAGAGTCTGCCGGGGCGAGCGGTTGTTGTACAACCTCGACCACACCGTGGATCCGCTACGTGACGCCAAAGACCGCGCGGCGCTGCTCATGCAGAAGGGCAAGCTGTCGGCTGCGCTCGAGCAGTGGCAGCGCATCGTGAAGGCGGCGCCGGCCGACCTCGGCGCGCGGCAGAAGGTCGGCGACTTGTACGCGCGGCTCGGCCAGAAGAGCGAGGCGGTGGCCGCCTACCTCGACGCGATGGAGCGGTACGCCTCGGGGGGCCAGTTCTTCAAGGCGATCGCGCTGGCGAAGGTGATTCTGTCGATCGACTCGTCGCACGCGACCGCGCAGCAGAAGCTCGCCGCGCTGTACTCGAAGACGCGGGCGCCGGCGCCGGCGCAGAAGGCGGCGGCGGCTCCGCCGGCGATGGCGCCGCTCGAGCTCGGCAACTTCGGCAGCTTCCGCGAGATCGAGCTCGAGACCGGGCCCGCGGCGCCCGGCGAGGTCGAAGAGGAGCTGTTGCTCGAGGTGGTGGCAGAGCCCGAGCCCGAGGCGCCTCCGCCCGCGATGGAGGGCGGCGCGCTGCCGGTGATTCCCCTCTTCTCTCAGCTCGAGCGCGACGAGTTCATGGCGGTGCTGAAGAACGGCATGGAGGTGCACGCGTACTCGCCGGGCATGAACATCGTGGCCGAGGGCGACTCGGGCAGCGGCATGTTCGCGATCGTGCAGGGGCAAGTCGCGGTGCTGCACGACGACCGCAAGGTCGCGCAGATGGGCGAAGGCGACTTCTTCGGCGAGATGGCGCTCATCTCGAGGTCGAAGCGGCTGGCGACGGTGCGGGCCGAGACGCACGTGGTCGCGCTCGAGTTTCCGCGCGGCGCGATGGAGCAGCTGTTCAAGCAGCACCCGGGCGTCGCGGTGGCGCTCGACGCGTTCTACCGCGAGCGCCTGCTCGCGAACCTGATGCGCTGCAGCCCGCTGCTGCAGCCGCTGAGCGCCGACGAGAAGATCGAGCTCGCGGGCAAGTTCGAGGTGAAGACGTTCGAGCCGGGGCACGTCATCTTGATCCAGGGCCAGCCGGGCGACGGCCTCTACCTCATCATTCGCGGCCACGTGGGCGTGATGGATCGCTCGGGCCAGCGCTACCCGACGCTGCAAGAGGGTGACGCGTTCGGCGAGATCAGCATCGCGACGGGCCGCCCGGTCACGGCGCACGTGCGGGCCGAGAGCCAGGTGGTCGCGCTGCGGCTGCCGAACGACGTCGTGCGCGAGAAGGTGCTCACGCACCCGGGCGTCAGGCCGCTGCTCGACGGCATGGTGGAAGAGCGACTGGCGCGCTCGCGAGCCCTGGATCTGCGTATCTGACCGCACCTACGAAGACGTGGACGTGGACGCGCACGTGAGCGTGGACGTAGCCGTGATCGTGGCCGTGATCGTGGACGTGATCGGCTGTCGTCAGCGCAGCAGGAAGCCGACCACGATCACGATCACGATCACGATCACGATCACGATCACGATCACGGCCACGATCACGGCTACGTCCACGTTCACGTGCGCGAGCGCGTCCACGTTCATGCGCTGGCGCGTCCACGTTCATGCGCTGGCGCGTCCACGTTCATGCGCTGGCGCGTGGTCCTACCAGCCGAGCGGGCCCTGGGCCTCGAGCCGCGCGACCTTGATCGGGCGTCCAACCGCGCCGGGCACGCTCGGGCAGAAGGTGTGCACCGGCCGGTCACTGCCAGCAGGTGGCCGGCGCGCTCGGGGTGTTGCGCAGGCTCGTCAGCGAGCTCCGGCACGCGCTGGTGCACGAGTCGGCGGTGGCGACGCTGCTCTTCCAGCAGCTGCCGTTCGGCCCGTACGTGTCGGCGAGCGAGGTGGTGCCACCGAACGCCGCGTAGCAGGCGACGAAGTCGGCGCACTCGGGCGACTGCGACACCGAGCCGCTCGGGTGACTGACCTCGCCCGAGAGGAGGAAGCCGCGCATCAGCGAGGCCGAGTCGATGATGCAGCGATCGGCGCGCAACGCGCCGCTCACGACGTCGCTCTGGGCGCCGAACTTCGCGTCGAGCTGAACGCCCATCACGCCCTTGTCGAGCGAGAAGTCGGTGACGCGCACGAGCCCGCTCAGCGCGCCGCGGTTCGCCGCGGGAATCGCGTTGGTGCCGTTGCCGTCGGTGCGCATGAACATGCCCGCGGCCGAGGCCGCCGAGCCCGGCGCCGCTCCGACGACGTACTCGCCGATGTCCGGCGAGAGCGGCTTCCCGTCGGCCTGCCGCGTCAGCATGAACAGCGTGAACTGCGCGTTCGCCGGAGCCTTCGTCGCGGTGAGCTGCGCGCAGACGCCTTTCTGATCCGACAGCACGAGCACCGCCCCGATGTTCGCGCCCTTGCCGTCGGTGACCGTCGAGAACAGCGCCTCGTTCACGTCGAGCGCGTAGCCCGACACCCGGCCGTTCACGCTCGGCCCGCACGCCACCAGCAGCACCGCCACAGCCAAAGCCGTCTTCTTCATGTCTTTCATTGCTCCGTTCTGCGCGGTATGTGGGACCAGCCTCCGGAATTTTGAATGGGCGCTCCCGCGAAAGACTGGAAGGAGACGGTGACCGAGGGCGAAGACGCCCGCTTCCTCGGCTACGCCGAGTACCTGCGCGAGCTGCAGCGCAAGCGCGCCGACAAGGGCCGCGGGCTGCACGTGAAGCAGAACCTCGGCCTGGTCGGCGAGCTCGTCATCGACGACGGCCTGCCCGAGCACGCGCGCCACGGCCTCGGCGCGAAGCCCGGCCGCTACGGCGCCTGGGTGCGCGTCTCGAACGGCGCCGGAGCCAACCAGCACGACCGCAAGGGCGACATTCGCGGGTTCGCGCTGAAGGTCATCGGCGTCGACGGCAAGAAGATCATCCCGGGAATGGAGAACGCCCGCACCCAGGACCTGCTCTTCATCAACCACCCGACCACCGCCGTGCGCAACGCCGACGAGTTCATCGCGATCGTGAAGGCGATGCAGAACCCGGCGCTGCTCCTGCCCAGGCTCATCGCCTCGGTCGGCCTGCTGCGCGCCTTCGGCATCTTGAAGAAGGCGGCCGGCGACCTCGCGATGAAGATGACGAGCGTCGCGACGACGCCGTACTTCACCGCCGCCCCCATCAGCTGGGGCCCGTACGCGGTGAAGGCGATGGTCGAGCCGCGCGCGAAGCCCGACCCCTCAGCGCAGGGCGGCTCGAGCCGCGAGTACCTCGGCGAAGAGCTCACCGCCCGCGTGAAGGCGGGCCCCCTGGTGTGGGACCTGAAGATTCAGCACTACAGCGACCCGACCTCGACGCCGATCGAAGACCACGATCGCGAGTGGCAGGGCCCCTGGCTCACCATCGGCACGCTCACCCTGCCGCAGCAGGACCCCACGTCGACCGACGGCCAGGCGGCGCAGGCCGCCATCGAGAAGGCCTCGTTCGACCCGTGGCACTCGCTCGTCGAGCACCGCCCCCTCGGCAACGTGATGCGCGCGCGCAACCACGCCTACCGTTTGAGCACGGGCGAGCGCGGCGCCGCCCCCGAGCCCGAGAGCGCCGCGATCGCGGGCGTTTCCAACCGGTAACACGGTTGTTCGGCGTTCGCGCAACCCGCTACAAACGCGAGAGAAACCGCCGTGGCCTCCGATCCACCCGCGGCGGTGGCCGTGTCAGACGGGCAGAGCGTGTCACCATCGACCCTCACCGAGGCGCTGCGCGAGCAACGCACGACCAGCACGCGGCGAATCAACCCGCTTCGCCTCGGCGCCGTCGCGCTGTTCTGGGCGATGGCGCTCGCCTTCCGGTGGGACCTGGCGCTCTTCAGCGCCTACCTCGCGGCGTCAGCGGTGACGTTCGTGCTCGCGCGGCGCTTCACCCGCGCCGCCGAGCTGTCGGGCTACGCGATCGCGTTCTTCGACATTCCCGTCGTGTACCTGCTGCAGCGCGGGAGCTTCGCGGCGAGCACGAGCCCCGGCGCGGTCGCCGGGTTCACCGTCGCGATCTTCGCCGTGCTCGTCGCGATCAGCCTCTTGTCGCTCGACTCGCGGCAGACGCTCGCGGCGGTCACGAGCGGCGCGGCGCTGGGCATGCTGCTGCAGTACGAGGCGGGCATCACGGCCGGCGGCATGCTCGCGACGCCGCTGATCCTCGGGCTCGTCGGGCTCGCCGGTCACTTCGTGTCGAAGCGGCTGATCGAGGTGACGCAGCGGCTGCTGCTCGACGCCGAGCGCAAGAAGGAGCTCGAGGCGCACCTGCGCCACGCCGACCGCATGTCGATGATGGGCATCTTGTCGGCGAGCGTCGCGCACGAGGTCGGCGGGCCGCTGACGTACCTGCTCGGCAACGTCGAGCTGATGCGCGTGAAGCTCGAGCGCGACGAGTACGACAAGGCCGAGTTCCTCGAGCACCTCGACGAAGCGGCGCTGGGCGCCGAGCGCATCGCGCACATCGTGAGGGACATGCGGCAGATGGCACGCAGAGACGACGCCCAGTCGCTGCACGAGATCGACGTGAAGACCGTGGTGCAGGGCACGGTGAAGATGGCGAGCGCCGAGATCCGCAAGCGCGCCCAGCTCGAGGTCGAGCTCGGCCCCATACCCGGGGTCGTCGCCAGCGAGACGAGCCTCGCCCAGATCTTCTTGAACCTGCTGATCAACGCAGCGCAGGCGATTCCCGAGGGCAGCTCCGAGGGCCAGAAGGTGCGGGTCGCGACGAGCACGGGCGAGAACGGCGAGGCCGTCATCTCGGTGAGCGACACCGGCCACGGCATCGACGACGAGGCGAAGAAGAAGCTCTTCACTCCGTTCTTCACGACCAAGCCGACGGGCGAAGGCACGGGCCTCGGGCTCAGCATCTGCGCCCAGCTCGTGCACAGCTACGGCGGGCACATCGAGGTCGACAGCCAGGTGGGGCGCGGCACGACGTTCACGGTGCTGTTGCCACCGCGCGGAGCGCCTCCGCTCAAGCCACCCGTTACGGCCGGGTGACATCGTAACGGTCGCGTTGTTACTCGGCCGTCCATTCGCCGGCTGATCCATGCCGTGGAAGCTGGCACGCCGCGTGATTACGAGTGCTCATGGCCCCGCTCGCAGCAGGACGCGTACTCGTCGGCACTCCCTCAGGCCACGTGCTGATCCGCGTCGAGGGGCGCGGCACGCACATGAACAGCCAGCCGCTGCGCGACTTCGTGATGGACATGGTGCGCCGCGGCTACCTCGAGTTCGACCTCGACCTCCAAGACTGCCTCTACGTCGACAGCACCTTCGCGGGCGTCATCGTCGCGCTGTCGCTGCAGGTGCGCGAGACGAGCGGCGGGAAGGTCGTCGTGTTCGGAGCGAACTCGCGCTGCCGCGAGCAGCTGCACACGCTCGGCGTCGAGCACCTCTTCGACCTCAAAGACGACGGCCCGCAGCGCCTCGAGGCACAAGACATGGAAGCGCTGCCGTGGCCCTTCCGCTCGGAAGAGGCCTGGGGCGAGACGATTCTCGAGGCGCACCGCACGCTCGCGAGCGTCGACCCCACGAACGCGGCGCGGCTGCAAGACGTCATCGAGTACATGCAGCAGCAGAAGGCACAGCGGCTCCACTGAACGAAGGGGTCGAACCATGCTCTCCACTCCGCTGCAGATTCTGTTGATCGAAGACGACGAGGCGTACGCGAGCCTGGTGCAGCGCATGCTGCGCACCAGCGGCAGCGAGCTCGTCATCGCCGAGAAGATGGAGGCCGCCTTGCGCCAGCTCGGCGGCCGGCACTTCGACGTCGTGCTGTCCGACCTGAACCTGCCCGACTCGCGCGGCATCGAGACCTTTCAGCGCGTGCTCGCCGCGGCGCCGAAGACTCCGATCGTGGTGCTGACGGGCGAGAACGACGACGTGCTGGGCCTGCGCACCGTGCAGTCGGGCGCGCAGGACTACCTGGTGAAAGACCACGTCGAGCCCGCGCTGCTCTTGCGATCGCTGACGTACGCGATCGAGCGCAAGCGCATGCAGCTCGAGGCCACCCGCGTGTCCGACGAGCTCAAGCGTCAGAACGAAGAGCTGCAGGCCGACCTGCGCATGGCGCGCGAGGTTCAGACCGCGATGCTGCCGTTCGGAGCGTCGCGATCGAACGGGCTCGTCTCGTTCACCCACCGGTACCTGCCGGCCGGCCCGGTGGGCGGCGACTTCTTCACCGAGTTCTGCAGCTCGAAGGGCCCGTGCGCGGTCGTGCTCTACGACGTGATGGGCCACGGCGTGCGCGCGGCGCTCGTCACCGGCCTCTTGCGCGCGCTCGCCGACGAGAGCTCGGTGCTGTCGCTGGGCCCCGAGCGGTTTCTGACGCAGCTCAACCGGAACCTGCGCGCGATCTTCCGCCAGGCGGATCAGCAGATCTTCGTGACGGCGCTCTGCGCGGTCGCCGACCCCAACGAGCAGCAGCTGTACTTCGCGTCGGCCGGGCACCCGAACCCGCTGCACCTCGACGCGGGCTCCGGCACGGTGACCCTCGTCGAGGCGCAGCGCGGGCCTCCGCTGGGGCTCGTCGACGAGGGCTCCTGGCCGAGGCAGTCGGCGTCGTTCGCGGCGGGCAACCGGCTGCTCCTGTTCACCGACGGGCTCTACGAGGTCGAGGGCACCGACGGCTCGCAGTACGGCGTCGCTCGGCTCGCCGAGGCCGCCGCGCACAAGACGGCGCTGCCGGCGACGCAGCTGCTCGGCGAGCTCATCGAAGAGGCGCAGGAGTATTCGGCGAGCGGCGACTTCCACGATGACGTCTGCGCCATCGTGGTCGAGCCCGAGCTCGGTCGCCCCCGGCCGTAGCCGGCGCGTCGCTCGGGCCGCGAGGCGCGCTCTTCGTTCGACGGCGAGGGCTCGGTCACCGCTTCCCCTGCGGGCCTCTGAGCGCGCGAGGCGGCGCACCGAAACCGCCCTGGGCGAGCGCGCGCTTCACGTGCTCGAGGAAGCGCCGGCCCTGAGGGTCGCCGTCGAGCGGCGGGTCGTACTCGCCGGCGCCGAACGTCACGCCGAAGCCGGGGCCGGCCGAGAAGCCGGCCTTCGCGAGCGGCTCGGGCACGCAGCGCCACATGAACGCGAGGCCCTCGCGGTGCTCCTCGAGGTCGTCGAACGCGGTCGAGAGCGGCGCGACCACGAGCGGGTCGGTCTCGGCCTCCTTCGGCCACGACGGGTGCGTGCCGCGCAGGTCGACGGCGCCGACGCGCTCGCAGAACGCCCGCACCGTCGGAGGCATGGGCGCGCCGGCCTCTCTCTCGAGGCGCGCGAGCTGCGACTTCACGGTGCGGTCAGGCCTCAGGTGCGGCTCGCCCCTGAACGCGTAGCCGTCGCGGCGCAGCGCCTCGATGACCTCGGGCAGCTCTTTCGCCACCACCGCGACCTCTCGCCGCGCGCGCTCGAGCAGCTTCGGGTCGCTCTTCGCGCCCTTCGCGACCCTCTTCGTCTTCACGCCGGCGGCCGCGAGCAGATCGATGAGCATGGCCTTCAGCTCGCGGCTCGCCGTCGAGTCGCGCGTGCGCTCGGCGAGCGCGATGAACCGCGGCTCGAGAACCCACGGAGCGCGCGTGCGGCCGTGGTCGACGACGTCGCGCCAGAGCGCGTAGAGAAGGTCGTGCGTGTAGCCCTCGTCGCCTTCGGTCACGCGCTCGGGCGCGCGGCCCAGCACGAAGCCGAACATCACGCCGCGCGCCGTGCCGCGCAGCTCGGGCAAGCGCTGCACGGCCACGTCGACCGCGGCGCCGTCATCGAAGGCGCAGAGCGCGTGAGCAGCCCACACCGAGAGGTCGGGGTGAGACAAGAGCTCGACGATGAGCGGCCGCGCGGCCTCGAGCCGCCGCGCCCCGGCGGCGCCCAGCAGGTCCTCGACGAGCAGCCGCGAGCGGTAGTCGAAGGGCGGAGCGGCGTGCTCGGTGTAGCGATGCTCCCTCGCGCCCGAGCGGACGAGCGCGCGCACCAGGTGCTCTGCGGGCACGGCCTCGGTGCGCAGCAGGGCGAGCGCGGCCTTCTCGTCGGGGCCGGGCGCCTGGCCGCGCAAGAGCCGCGTGAGGGCGACGAACGACTCGGGCGTGTCCTCGGCGAGCAGCGCCTTCGTGTGCTCGCTGACGCTCACCCGCGGCGCGACCGGTACCGCTTCACCAGGGCGTTCGTCGACGAGTCGTGCTCGAGCTTGCCGTCCTTCGACTCGAGCTCGGCGCCGATCTTCTTCGCCAGCACCTTGCCCAGCTCGACGCCCCACTGGTCGAACGCGTTGATGTCCCAGATGACCGCCTGGGTGAAGACCGCGTGCTCGTAGAGCGCGACCAGCGTGCCGAGCGTCGCGGGGTCGAGGCGCTCGGCCAGCAGCGTCGTCGACGGGCGGTTGCCCGGGAACGTGCGGTGCGGCACCAGCCGCTCGGCGACGCCCTCGGCGCGCACCTGCTCGGCCGTCTTGCCGAACGCGAGCGCTTCGCCCTGCGCGAAGAGGTTCGCCATCAGCACGTCGTGGTGGTTGCCGAGCTTGTTGTGCGTCTTCATGAAGCCGATGAAGTCGCACGGCACCAGCCGCGTGCCCTGGTGAATCAGCTGGTAGAACGAGTGCTGCCCGTTCGTGCCGGGCTCGCCCCAGTAGATGGGGCCGGTGCCCGTCTGAACGTCGACGCCGCCGAGCGTCACGCGCTTGCCGTTCGACTCCATCGTGAGCTGCTGCAGGTACGCCGAGAACCGCTTCAGGTACTGGTCGTACGGCAGCACCGCGACCGTCTGCGCGCCGAGGAAGTCCGCGTTCCACACGCCGATGAGGCCCATCAGCACGGGCAGGTTCTTCTCGAACGGCGTCGAGCGAAAGTGCTCGTCCATCGCGTGGAAGCCCTGGAGCAGCTCGCGAAACGCGCCCGGCCCGATCGCCAGCATCGTCGAGAGGCCGATGGCGCTCTCCATCGAGTAGCGGCCGCCGACCCAGTCCCAGAACCCGAACATGTTCGCCGGGTCGATGCCGAACTTCTTCACCTCGGCCTCGTTCGTCGACACCGCGACGAAGTGCTTCGCGACCGACTTGTCGTCCTTCAGCGACGCGAGCGACCACGCGCGCGCCGAGGTCGCGTTCATCATGGTCTCCTGCGTGGTGAACGTCTTCGACGCCACGATGAAGAGCGTCTCGGCCGGGTCGAGGTCGCGCGTCGCCTCGGCGAGGTCGGTGCCGTCGACGTTCGACACGAAGCGAAACGTCAGCTCACGGGCGGTGAACGGCCTGAGCGCCTCGTAGGCCATCACCGGCCCGAGGTCGGAGCCGCCGATGCCGATGTTCACGACGTTCTTGATGCGCTTGCCGGTGTGCCCCACCCACTGGCCGCCGCGCACGCGGTCGGCGAACGCGCTCATGCGGTCGAGCACCTGGTGCACCTGCGGCACCACGTTCGCTCCGTCGACGGCGATGGTCGCCGTCTTCGGAGCCCGCAGCGCCACGTGCAGCACGGCGCGGTCTTCGGTGATGTTGATGCGCTCGCCCTTGAACATCGCCTCGATGCGCTGGCCGAGCGCGCGCTCGGCGGCGAGCGAGAAGAGCAGCTCGAGGGTGCGCGAGCCGATGCGCTGCTTCGAGAAGTCGGCGTACAGGCCGCAGGCCTCGACCGCGAACCGGGAGCCGCGCTCGGGGTCCTTCGCGAACAGCTCGCGCAGGTGAACGTCTTTGACTTCCGAGTGGTGGTCCTTCAATGCTGCCCAGGCGCGGCTGGCGGTCAAAGTGCTCATGGCGGGTTCTCCTACTTCAGTTCGAATCGCGAAGACGACCTGCAACCGCGACTGCCCCGACGCCTGCAGCATCGTCGCGACCGTGAGCGACGGCGAGATCATTCGCATCGCGGGGGACAAAGAGCACCCGGTCACGCGCGGCTTCCTCTGCTACCGCACCGCGCAGTTCCTCGAGACGCAGCGCAGCCCGTCGCGCCTCACGACGCCGCTGCTGCGCAAGGGCGGCGAGCTCGTGAGCGTGTCGTGGGACGAGGCGATGGACTTCGCGGCCGAAGGCCTCGAGCGCATCAAGCGCGAGTCGGGCCCCGCGGCCATCTTCCACTACCGCAGCGGCGGCTCGCTCGGGCACCTGAAGCTGCTCACCGAGCGGTTCTTCGAGGCGTACGGGCCGTGCACCGCGAAGCGCGGCGACATCTGCTCGGGCGCCGGCGACGACGCCCAGCTCACCGACTTCGGCGTCGAAGACTCGAACGACCTCTTCGACCTGCTCAACAGCAGGCACGTGCTCTTGTGGGGCAAGAACGTGCACGTGTCGTCGCCGCACACGCTGCCCGTGCTGCTCGACGCGCGGAAGAGCGGCGCGAGGCTCGTGCTCATCGACCCCGTGCGGCACCGCACCGCCGACTCGTGCGAGCGCTACGTGCAGGTGAAGCCGGGCGCCGACTTCGCGCTCGCGATGGCGACGGCCCGCGTGCTGTTCGAGCGCGGGTGGGACGACCCGCGGGCGAAGACGTACTGCGACAACCTCGACGCGTTTCGCGCGCTGGCGCTCTCGCGCGACTGGGCGAGCGCGGCCGAGGTCGACCCCGAGGTGCCGCTCGACCTGGCGCGCCGGCTGGGCCCCGAGAAGCCGTGCGCGATTCTGGTGGGCTGGGGCCTGCAGCGGCGCAGCTCCGGAGCCGCCACGGTGCGCGCGCTCGACGCGCTCGCCGCGGTCAGCGGCAACCTCGACGTGCCCGGCGGGGGCGTCTCGTTCTACTTCGCGCGCCGCATGCCCTTCGACATGGGCTTCCGCACCGGGGCCGCGCCGCGCACGGTGTGCGAGATCACGTTCGCGCACGACCTCGAGCACGCGGCCGACCCGCCGATTCGCGCCGCGTGGCTCACGTGCGGCAACCCCGTCGCGATGCTGCCCGACTCGAGGGCGGTCGAGCGCGCGCTGAAGCGCCTCGACCTCGTCGTCGTGGTCGACAGCTTCCTCACCGACACCGCGAGGCTCGCGACGCTCGTGCTGCCGACGACGACGCTGCTCGAGGCCGACGACATCATGGGCGCGTACGGCCACCACTACCTCGGGGTCGCGCGGCCGGTCGTGCCGCCGCCTTCGGGCGTGAAGAGCGACCTCGAGATCATCCAGTCGCTCGCCTCGCGCGTGGGCCTGGGCCACGTGATGGCCGGCACGGCGCGCGAGTGGAAGGAGCGGCTCGTGAAGCCGAAGCTCGGCGAGCGCGGCGTCACGCTCGAGCAGCTCGAGCAGGGGCCGCCAGTGCGCAACCCGCTCGCTCCGAAGGTGCTGTTCCACGACCTCAAGTTCCCCACCGCGACGGGCCGCGTGAACCTCATCACGAAGGCGCCCGCCGCCGAGGCGGCGTGCACGCGCGAGTGGCCGCTCAAGCTCATGGCGCTCTCGACCGAGAAGGCGCAGGCCTCGCAATGGGTGAGAGCGCCTCCGTCGCGCGCCGAGGTGACCGTGCACCCCGACGCCGCCGCCGGCCTCCCCGACGGGGCCCACGCGCGGCTGGAGTCGAAGGTCGGCGCCATCGACGTCGTCGTCCGCCACGACGCTCGGCAGCGGCGCGACATCGCGCTCATGGCGAAGGGCGGCCACCTCTCGAACGGCACCTGCGCGAACGCGCTCACCGAGGCGCGGCTCACCGACTCGGGTGAGGGCGCCGCGCTGTACGAGCAGCTCGTACGGCTGGTGCCCCTGTAGGTCTGTGGCCGGCCTGGCCTCACGCGCACATCGTCGCAGAGCAGTCGGTTCGTGGGTTTGGCGCACCCATCGGCCGTGCTCCGCGCACACGGAAACGTGGCGGGGGAGGCCTCGATGATCCGGGCCTCATGACGATCAGCCCGACGCGAATCAGTGGTGCCGGCGCAGCGACCCAGCTCGACCAGGACTGGAAGGTCGGCCTCAAAGACGAGAACCGCAAGATCCCGCTCGCGCTCACCGACGACCTCAAGAAGAAGGACCCCGAGACGTACAAGCTGCTCTCGTCGCTCAAGCCCGATCAGCTCAAGGCCCTGCAGGCCGCCGACAAGAACGGCGACGGCCAGCTGACGCTGAAAGAGGCGAAGACCTTCCTCATCAAGAACGGCGCGATGCAGGCCGGCGGCAAGTTCGACAACTTCACCGACGCGCTCAACTCGCTCTTCACCAGCGCTGCCGGCAAGACGGTCGACGTGCGCTCGGCGAACTCGAGCGTGCTGTACCTCACGTTCAACAACAACACCGAGAAGGGCACGCACCTCTACAACAAGGACCGCCAGACCGCCGAGCGCAACGGCCTCACGGGCATCGTCGCGAAGGACCCCGACAAGCCCGACCTCACCGGCCTCGACCTCACGAAGGAGTTCAACAAGGGCCCGGCCGAAGCGAAGCAGGCGTTCCGCGACGGCATGCAGAAGTACCTCGACGACCTCGTGAAGAACGGCGGCTCGATGAGCGGCCTCGTCATCTCGGGCCACAGCGACGGCACCAACATGCTGTTCGAGGCCGTGCCGCACGGCTACACGCCGAACCTCGACATTCGCGCCGAGCTGAAGCGCTTCAAAGAGATGGAGAACCCGCCCGGCAGCGGCAAGTTCCCCTACAAGGACCTGTTCAACAACTGCGAGAAGGTCGGCCTGCTCGCGTGCTTTCAGGGCGGCAAGATCGACAAGTGGCGCGACCTCTTCCCGAACGCGGTCATCGCGGGCACCGAGAACTTCTCGCCCGACGCCGGCAGCGCGGCCTCGCCCGCCATCTACGGCGTCTGCCAGGCGGCGCGGCAGTACTACGAAGACGGCGGCGACTTCGCCAAGGCCGAGGACGTCGGCCGCAAGGCGCCGGGCTCGCGCTCCGACGGGCTGCAGGGCGACCGCGGCCTCAAGGTCTCGGTGCCGGGCGTGAACCAGCTCACGACCGCGACCGCCGACTTCGACAAGGCGAAGAAGGCCTACGCCGACGCGAAGGGCGACATCGACAAGGCGCTGCGCGACGGCAAGAGCGCGGTCACTCCGGCTCGCATGCGCGAGCTCTACAAGATCGTGCGCGAGTACGAGGGCGCTGCCGGCCGCCTCAAGTCAGCGGGTGGAAGCCCGATCGGCCCCGACGGCAAGGCCGTCGACGTTCCCAACCTCGGCGTCGTCGCGCAGCGCCTGTTCGACCTTCGCTCGAACTGAAGGCGTCGAAGAGACCCGCCACAACCGCACGCACCCCGGCAGCGCCACGAGCGGAGCGATCGACAGCCACAGCACGTCGACGAGCCGCTCGTGCTCGCCGGCATAGGCGACTCCGAGCGCGAACCACGCGAGCAGGCCCAGCGTCGACAGCGTGCCGAGCCACGCGAGCCCGGGGCGCTCGGTCTTCGCGACCGCGAACGCGAGCACGAGCGGCACGAGCCACACCGCGAACACCGCCGGCACCTCGCGCTGGTGCGCGAGCCGCGCGAACGACGCCACCGTGACGAGCGCCGGAGCGAGCGCGAGCTTCCACGCCACGTTCATCGCCTCGCGGGTGCGATCGCCGCTCGCTTCGACGGCCTCGCAGGGGTCGCAGCGCGTGCGCTCGCCGGGGCCGAGAAACGTACCGCAGCGCACACACGGCACCGCCGGGGTCTCGAACCACCTCTCTGCGGCGTCGTCGTGCACGAGCCCCACGACACCAGCCGGTGCGGCTAAGTTCCCTCGGGCCGTGCCGAGAGGGCTCGCTCCGCGACGACAGCCGCAGCAGGCGCGCAGCCGCGAGCGCGTCGAGCGAATTCTCTCGGCCACCGCGCGCCTGGTGCAGCGCGGCGGCCTGGCCGCGGTCAACACGAACGCCATCGCGAAGCAGGCCGGGCTGCCGGTCGGCACGCTGTACCAGTTCTTCCCGAACCGCGAGGCCGTGCTGAAGGCCCTCATGCAGTCGCAGCTCGAGGCCTTCGACGCCGCGCTGTGGCCGCTGCTCGCCCCGTCGGAGGACGAGCAGCCGCTCGAGGCCCAGGTCGACCGCATCATCGACGCGCTGGCGAAGGCGTACCTGCAGGTGCCGGGGCTCGCGGCGCTCTTGCAGAGCATGAAGGGCGAGCCGGCGCTGGCCTCCTCGTCGGCCGAGAACAACGCGCGCGTGGCCTCGGCGCTCGCCGAATTGGTGCGCCGGCGGGTGCCCGGCGTGAAGCCGGCGCGGGCGCGGGCCGTCGCGACCGCGGCCGTCGAGGCCGCCGACGGCGTGCTCATGATGTGGCTCAAGACGCGCGACCGGGCGCTGCTCACCGAGCTGAAGGCGATGCTGCGCGCTTACGGGGCCGGCTTGCTGCGGGGCGTCGAACATGAGTAAACACTCATGTTCATGGACTACGACCTCGCGCTGAACGGCGGCACCCTGTACGACGGCACCGGCTCGCCGGGCCGTGTGGCGAGCGTGGCCCTGCGCGACGGGGTGATCGTCGCCATCGGCGACGGCCCCTTCGCGGCGCGAAAGACGATCGACGCGCGGGGGCTGTGGGTGATGCCCGGCTTCCTCGACGTGCACACGCACTATGACGCCGAGGTCGAGGCGGCGCCGAGCTTGAGCGAGTCGCTGATCCACGGCGTCACCACGGTGTTCATGGGCAGCTGCTCGCTCGGCGCGGTGCTCTCTGAGCCGCTCGACATCGCCGACATGTACACGCGGGTCGAGGCGATGCCGCGCGAGCACGTGCTGCCGCTGTTCGAGCAGAAGAAGACGTGGCACACGCCGCGCGAGTACCGCGAGCACCTCGACACGCTGAAGCTCGGCCCCAACGTCGCCTGCTTCATGGGCCACAGCGATCTGCGCTGCGCGGCGATGGGGCTCGAGCGCTCGGTGACCGACGGCGAAGAGCCGACGACCGACGAGCTCGCCCGCATGCGCGCGTGGCTCGGCGAGGCGCTCGACGCGGGCTTCCTCGGTCTCTCGTGCAACACGAACACGTGGGACAAGCTCGGCGGCACGCGCTTCCGCTCGAAGCCGCTGCCCTCGACGTACGCGAAGTGGGACGAGATTCGCGCGCTGGCGTCGGTGGTTCGGGAGCAGGGCCGCGTGCTGCAGGGCATCCCCAACATCAGCGCGAAGTACGACACGTTCTTGTTCTTCCTCGAGAGCATGGGGCTCGGCTTCAGGCCCGCGGTGAAGACCTCGCTCGTCTCGATGGTCGACGTGCGGTCGAACCGGCTCATCTACAAGGCGCTCGGCCTGTTCTCGCGCATCGTGAACCGCGTGCTCGGCGGCGACGTGCGATTTCAGGCCCTGCCGGTGCAGTTCGACCTGTTCGTCGACGGGCTCGACGCTCCGGTGTTCGAAGAGCTCGGCGCCGGCACGGCGGCGCTGCACCTCGAGCGCGCGCACGAGCGCCGCGCCCTGCTGCTCGAGCCGAAGTACCGCGCCTGGTTCCGCAGGCAGTGGACGAGCGCTTTCGCGCCGAAGGTGTTTCACCGCGACTTCAAGCAGAGCGAGGTGGTGTCGTGCCCCGACCCGTCGCTGGTCGGCCGCTCGTTCGTCGAGATCGCGGCCGAGCGCGGTCGCGACGTCGTCGAGGTGTTCCTCGATCTCGTCGCCGAGCACGGCGACGCGCTGCGCTGGCGCACGGTGATCGGCAACGATCGCCCGTTCGCGGTGAAGCAGATCATGGCGCACCCCGACACGCAGCCCGGCTTCTCGGACGCCGGGGCGCACCTCAAGAACATGGCGTTCTACAACTTCCCGCTGTTCCTCTTGCGGCTCGCGGCCCGCGAGCAGGCGATGAGCGTCGAGCGGGCCGTGCACCGCCTCACCGGCGAGATCGCCGACTGGTACGGGCTCGACGCCGGCAAGCTCGAGCCCGGCGCGCGCGGCGACATCGCCGTGGTCGACCCGAGCGGCCTCGACGCTGCGCTCGACGGCATTCACGAGGGCTCGATGCCCGAGTTCGGCGGGTGGATGCGGCTCGTGCGGCGAAACCCCGGCGCCGTGCCGTACGTGCTGGTCGGGGGCCGCGTGGCCGCCGAGCGCGGCGAGCTGCGCGACGCCGGCCACGGCCGCTTCCTCGGCGCGGGCGAGCAGCACCGAGCCGCGATCCGCAGGCCGTCGAGCACCGCGGAAGAGCAGCCCCTGACGGCGGCGCTCTCGCCCACGCGTCACGAGGGGGCGCGCGCTCGACCGCTTGCGTGATTCGACGGATGTCGTCATGAGGTGGCGGTGCTCGAGTTCGTCCTCGAGATATTGCTGAACGGGGTGGGTGAGCTCCTCGTCGAGCTGCTGGGGCGCTCGAAGGCCGATGAGCACCCGGTCGGGCGAGCCGTCATCTGGCTCTTGGTGGGAATCGGCTTCGGCTGGCTCTCGACGCTCGTCTTCCCGGCGCACTTCATTCACAGCGAGAGGCTGCAGCTCGTGAACCTCGCGGCGGGGCCGCTGTTCGTCGGCACGGTCAGCGGGCTCGTCGCGAGCGCGCGCCAGAAGCCGGTGGCCGCGGCGGCGGTGAGCGCGGCGCTGTTCTCGCTCGCGTTCGCGGTGGTGCGCTGGAAGCTGGCCGCATGAGCCGCTACGCCTTGAGCTGCTTGCCGGCGTTCGGGTCTTGATTCGCGGCGGCGGCGATGGCCCGCACGAGCATTCGCGGCGTGAAGCGCACCGACCAGACGCCGATGAGGTTCTTGAGGCCGTGCACCGAGATGAGCTTGCCCGCGTGCATCGCGCGGTAGCCCTGCAGCGCGACCTCGGCGGCGCCCATCGGGCGGCCCATCGAGGTGAACAGGCGCGTCTTGTCGTTGCCCGACAGCGAGGCGAACTCGGTCGCAGTGGCTCCCGGGCAGCTCACCGTGGCGGTGACGCCGGTGCCCTTCAGCTCGTGGCCCAGCGCCTCGGTGAACGAGTTCACGAACGCCTTCGTCGCGTAGTACGTCGCCATGTACGGGCCGGCCTGAAAGCCGGCGGTCGAGCCGATGTTCAGCACGCGCCCGCGGCCGCGCTTCAGCATGCCGGGCAGGAACAGGTGGGTGAGCGCGACGAGGGCCGAGACGTTCACGGTGACCTGGCCGAGCTCCTTCGCGAGGTCGGCCTGGGCGAACGGGCCGACGGTGCCGAAGCCGGCGTTGTTCACGAGGAACTCGACGTCGAGCCCGGCCTTCGTCACCTCGTCGCAGATGGCCTTCGGTGCCGCGGCGTCGTTCAGGTCGGCGGCGATGACGAGCACCTTCACGCCGTGAGCGGCCTTCAGGTCGGCGCCGAGCTGGTCGAGCCGCTCGCGGCGGCGGGCGACGAGCACGAGGTCGTGCTTGTCGGCGGCGAACAGCTTCGCGTACTCGAGCCCCAGCCCGGCGGAGGCGCCCGTGATCAGTGCAGTAGCCATGGTGCCGCAGAGGTCTAGTACGCTCGCAGCGGCATGCGCACCCTCGCACTCACGACCGCTCTGTTCGCCACCGCCCTGTTCGCCACCGCCGTGCTCGCGGAGCCTCCCAGCGCCGAGCAGATGGCCAAGCTGCAGTACGACGTGAAGAAGGCGACCGACGCGGTCGACAAGAAGTACGAGGGCCGGCAGCTGTCGGCCGACGAGCGCAAGCAGCAGATGAAGGAGCGCGCCGCCGCCGAGAGCTCGGTGCTCGAGAAGGCGGGCGTCGACCGCAAGGACTACGTGCACGCCGACGCGAAGATGAGCAAGAGCGACCGCGAGACCGTGAAGGCCGAGACCGAGAAGCTCGAGAAGAAGGACAAGGCGGGCAGCCAGCCGCAGGGCGGCAACAAAGAGGTCGTGATCGAGAAGGGCGGGAAGGGCGAGATGACTCCGGAGCAGGAGGCCGCCGAGATGGACAAGGCGATGGGCTTCGGGAAGAGCAGCGGCGGGGGCGGCAAGCGCAAGCGGTAGGCGCTACGCGCGGTAGCCGCGGGCCTGCAGCTCGAACAGGCCGGCGTAGCGGCCGCCCTTGGCGACGAGGGCGTCGTGAGAGCCGAGCTCGACGAGGCGACCGCCCTCGAGCACGGCGATCTGATCGGCGAGGCGCACGGTCGAGAAGCGGTGCGAGATGATGACGGCGGTGCGCTGCCTCGCGAGCTGGGCGAAGCGCTGGAACATGGCGAACTCGGCCTCGGCGTCGATGCTGGCGGTCGGCTCGTCGAGAATGAGCACCTCGGCGTCGCGCATGAACGCGCGGGCGACGGCGAGCTTCTGCCACTGGCCGGCGCTCAGGTCCTGGGCGTCGTCGAACCACGAGCCGAGGACGGTGTCGAAGCCGCGGGGCAGCGACTTGACGAGCTCGGTAGCTCCGCCGGCCTCGGCGGCGCGCTCGATGGCGGCGCGGTCGCCGAGGCGCGAGGGCTCGCCGAGGCCGATGTTCTCTGAGACGGGGAACTGGTAGCGGACGAAGTCTTGAAAGACGGCGCCGAAGCGGCGGCGCAGCTCGACGGGGTCGAGCTCGCGCAGGTCGACGCCGCCGTAGGTGATGCGGCCCTCGGTGGGGTCGTAGAGGCGCAAGAGCAGCTTGATGAGCGTCGACTTGCCTGCGCCGTTCTCACCGACGAGGCCGAGCTTCTCGCCGGGGGCGAGCTGCAGGCTCACGTCGCGGAGCGCCCACTTCTCTTTGCCGGGGTAGCGAAACGAGACGTTCTCGAGGGCGAGGGCGAGGGGACCCTTGCCGAGGGTCTTCGGTGGCTGAAGGGTCGCGCGCTCGCCGGGCGCCTCGACCGAGAGGAACGCGAAGAGGTTCGTCATGAACAGGGCGTCTTCGTACATGCCGGCGGCGGTGGTGAGCATGCCGGTGAAGGCGCCCTGCCCTTGCGTGAAGATGGCGAAGGCCATCGAGAGGTCGCCGAGGGTGAGGCCGCCGCTCAGCGCGCGCCAGACGACGGTCGCGTAGCAGGCGTAGAGCGCGCTCTGGGCGAGCAGGTTCGAGCCGAGGTGCAGCCAGAAGCGGCGTTTGAAGAGGGCGGCGTCTTGCGCGAAGAACTTCGCGAACAGCTCGCGGTACCGCGAGAGGATGAGCTGGCCGAGGCCGTAGAGCTTGACCTCTTTCACGTGCGAGTCGCGCGTCAGGATCCACTCGAGGTAGTTGAGCTTGCGGCCCTCGGGGGCGCGCCACGTCAGCAGGCGAAAGCCCTCGCCCGAGAGCTTCGCCTCGACGAAGAAGGCGGGGGCGGCCGAGAGGGCGAGCGCGGGCAGCGCCCACCAGGCGATCGTCCACAGCAGGGCGCCGAAGCTCACGAGCGTGATGGTGCGGGTGACGATGTCGAGCGCGGCAGCGAAGAGCGAGAGGGGCCGGGCGCTGGCCTCGCGGCGGGCGTTCTGCAGCTTGTCGTAGAGCGAGGGGTCTTCGAAGTGGCGCAGCTCGAGGGTGAGCGACTTCTCGAGGATCTTCTCGTTGATGAGGTTGCCGAGGCGGGCGCGGGTGATGGCGTTGAGCAGTTGGTTGAGGCGGCCGATGACGACTCCGGCGGCGGCGAGGGCGAGGGCGACGGCGACCCAGGTGAGAACGCGGGTGCGGAGCGTGTCGCTGGGGGCCTTCACGGCTTCGACGACGCCGTCGATGATGCGCTTCGAGACGTAGGCCATCGCGGCGGGCTGCAGTGAGAGCACGAGCTGGAGCGAGACGAAGACGAGGACGTTGACGCGGTCGGCTTGCCAGACGAGCGAGAGGGTGCCGGGCAGCTGGGCGAGCAGCTGGCGAACGGAGATCTTCTTGCGCTCGTCGTCGCGCTTGAGGGGCAGCACCGCACGCACATCTAACCCGAGCGGGGGCGTTGAACACCTGCCCGAGCATCTGGGTTGGGCTAGAACGCGGCGCATGCGCTGGCTGCTCCTGCTGTGCGCCGTCGCGACGTCTGCGGGGGCGAAGCCGTACCGCGCGATGGTGACGCAAACGGCCGAGACGACGCCCGGGGGTCACGTCGAGGTGGGCGCGAGGTACCAGGGCTTCATTCTGGGGGCGGGGCGAAGCGGAGTGAGCGCGTCGAACTGGCACCAGGTGGCGGGGTCGGCGCGGTGGGGCATCATCGACCACCTCGAGCTCGACCTGCAGCTCGAGGCGCTGATCGACTGGTCGCCGGGGGGTCTTGCGCGGGCGTACTTCGGCGACATCCCGCTCGCGGTGCACTGGACGTTCTTCGACCGGCCGAAGTTCGCGTTCGGGGTCTATGGGCGGGTGACGTTTCCGACGGGGCCGGGGCACATCGACGTGCTGCCGCCGATGCTGTCGGACGGCACGTGGGACGCCGAGCTCACGATGATCGCCGAGGTGCGGCCGAGCCCGTGGTTTCGGCTGATGTTCAACGCGGGGTTTCTGTACCACCACGTTCGAAACCGGGGGCCGAGCCAGCCGTCGTTCGACGTGCCCGAGGCGATTCGGTGGGGAGTCGCCGGCACGTTCAACCTGGGGAAGCGGTGGCTGTTCTCGCTCGAGGCGCTCGGGCTGCACTTCTTTCGCGCCGACCTCACGCCGGTGTGGGTGAACAACCAGCACCTGATCGAGGTGATCCCCGGAGTGCGATTCGAGGCGGTGCCTCGGCTCGTGTTCGAGGCGGGGCTGGGGATCTCGGTGACGCCGTGGCTGCGCGAGATTTGGCAGTTTCGGCCGCTTGCTGGGGTGACGTTCGAGTTCGGTTGAGGGGCGAGAAGTCGGGCCCGGGCCCGGGCCCGGGCACGGGGCCGGCGAAGGGCCAGGAGACGGGCCCGCGTTCGTTCAAGGGGCCGGGCCCGGGCCCGGACGATGGGCCTGGCTACGGTGAGGCGATCAAGATGTGCGTGGTCCCGAGCAGAGCCGGCTGAGCATCTTCACGACGCGAAGCAAGAGTCCTCGGGCCTGTTGGTATTCAGTCTCGGTGATGATCGCGCCGATGCGCAGGATGTCGAGCTGGGTGGCGACCTCCATGCCGCTGCCTCGCGCGATCTCGTAGAACCGTCGCTTCTCGGCACGGGCCGTCTTGCCTGCGCCCTCGCCGATGTTCCCGAGCAGACTGCGAATCGCGCGATCGAGCTGCTCGTGCTCATCACGCGACATCTTCCGAAGCAGCCACGGCTTGACGAGAATGAACAGCTCGCGCGCCACCTGGAAGACGACGAGCTTCTCGTGATCAAACAGGTCATCGCGGCCGACCGTCATCGGGCCACTACCCGCTCCCGGGCCCCGGCCGGTAAACGAACCCGGTCGCGTACCCTGCGCCGTACCCACCGCCGTACCCACCGCCGTACCCACGGCCGTACCCACGGCCGTACCCACCGCCGTACCCACGGCCGTACCCACGGCCGTACCCACCGCCGTACCCTGACCGCTTCCCCCGTTGTTCTCTTCCATGGGGGCGAAGCCTACCCGCCCCCTCTGACATACCCGGCGACGAGCCGTCGAATCTCCCGGGCAAGGGTCGCATCATCGAGCGAAGCGGGGCGCGGCAGCACTCCATCGTGCGTCAAGCTGTGCACGGCGTTCACGACGACGTGCACGACGAGATCGAGATCCTCGTGCATGACCTCGGCGCGGTGCTCTTCGACGAGCCCGCGGATCAGCGCGGCGAGCTGCTGAACCCGCTCGACCAGCATCGAGTGCCGGCCGAGGTGCGGCAGCGCCTCGAGCAGCACGCGCATCAGCTCGCCCTCGCGCCGCTGGAACTCGAGCGTCCCGCGGATCAGAAAGTCGAACGTCTCGATCAGCGTCGCCCCTGCCGGCAGCGAGGCGAACCGCTCGAGCTGAAACTCGACCTCGCGCAGCGAGATGCGCTCGACCAGCTCGGCCACCAGCGCGTGCTTGTCGGGGAAGTACTGGTACAGCGTGCCGGGGCTCACCCCCGCGACCGTCGCGACCTCCTGCATCGACAGCCCGTCCCACTTCTTCTCCGCCAGAATCCGAGACGCCGCGGCGACCACCGCCTCGACCGTCTGAATCGACCGCGATTGCACAGGCGCCTTGCGGGGTTGCAGCCGCTTCGGCAGACGCCTCTCCCCCTTCGGAATGCGAGTGGCCCTCATCGGCCCCCGCTCATAGTTTGAAACCCCATGCGAATCACCGTGCTCGGAGGCAGCGGCTTTCTCGGCTCTCGCACCGTCGAGGCCCTTCGCAAGGCTCCCGGCGTCGACGTCCAGGTCGCCTCTCGCCGCGGCCCCGTCACCGTCGACGCCACCAGGCCCGAGACCTTCGACGCCCTCAAGGGCAGCGACGTCGTCGTCGACCTCATCGACGCCACCACCACCGCGCCCGACGCGCTCGCCAGGTGGTGCGTCGAGAACGGCATCACCTTCATCGAGGCCACCAGCGACCGCCCCGCCATCGCCCGCCTCGCCGCCCTCGGCGTGAAGGGCCCCGGCCTGCTCGTGCTCGGTGGCGGCATCTTCACCGGCGTCAGCAACTTGCTCGCCCGCGCCACCGCGAGCGCCGCCGGCAACGCGAGCGAGCTCACCCTCGCCATCGCATCGAGCCCCTACTCGGGCGCCGGCACCGGCACCATCGCCCTCATGACCTCTGCGATGGCGAAGCCCGCCGTTCGCACGCGCGCCGGTCAGCGCGTCGAGGTGCCGAAGCTCGAGGCCGGCCCGCGCATCCCCTTTCCCTCGAAGGCTCGCCCGACCCTGCTCATGTCGTTCGCCGAGCAGGACATGCTCCCCCACAGCACGAAGGTGCCCGACGTCGACGTCTACTTCGCTCCGAAGCCGGCGCTGCTCGTCGCCGCCTTTCGCATGCTGCCCGCCTTCCTGCTCAGGGCCGGCTGGTTCGCCGGGCTCATGGGCCTCTACTTCTCGTTTCTGCGCAAGGTCGTCTTGAAGAACGTCGTCAGCTCGGTCGAGCTCTGGGCCCGCGCCCGCGGAGCGACCGAGCAGACCCGCGCCGTCACCTGCGCCGACGGCATGATGGCCGGTGCCTGGGCCCTCGCCGCGAGCGCGCTCATGCTCGCCGAGCAGAAGCCCGCTCGGCAGGGCGTCTCTTTCATCGACGACGTCCTCACGCTCGAGCCCGTCGTCGCCCGCGCGAACGCGCTCGCCGGCTCGCCCGTGCTGCTGCTCGCGCCGCCGCAGAGCTCACCGCCCGCTCCGCTGCGCGCGGTGGCCTGACGCCCGAGCCGCGTTACACTCTTCCGGCTTGTCCTCGGAAGCGGTGCCCGACATTCGCGAGAAGGAAGGCGACGTGCTCGGCTCGTACGCCTTGCAGCGCCTGCTCGGCGAGGGCGCGATGGGGCGCGTCTGGCTCGGCCGCCACACGAAGCTCGGCCGCAGCGCCGCCATCAAGGTGCTGAAGTACGCACAGAACAGCGAGCTCGTCGGCCGCTTCTTCGACGAGGCCCGCGCCGTGAATCAGATCAACCACGAGCACATCATCGCCATCGCCGACTTCGTCGAGGAGCTCGAGCCGCCCCGCGTCTACTGCGTGATGGAGTACCTGCCGGGCGAGTCTCTCGAGCGCCGCCTCGCGAACGGCCCGCTGCCGCTCAAAGACGCGCTGTCGGTCATGCGCCAGGTCTGCGACGCCCTCGCCGCCGCCCACAAGCTCGACATCGTTCACCGCGACGTGAAGCCCGACAACATCTTCATCATGGCGAAGGCCGACGGCTCGCCGTTCGCCAAGGTGCTCGACTTCGGCGTCGCGAAGCTCACGCCCGCCATGAAGCGCGACTCGGTCACGACGACCCAATCGGGCCAGCTGATCGGCACGCCGTCGTACATGGCCCCCGAGCAGATCGTCGGCCTCGAGGTCGACCCGAAGGCCGACGTGTACTCGGCCGGCACCGTGCTCTACCGGCTGCTCTCGGGCCAGCTCCCCTTCACGCAGACCGACGTCGGCAGCCTGAGCCTCGCCGTCATCAAGCAGCCTCCGCCGCAGCTGCCGAAGAAGGCGCCGTTCGGTGAGCGCATCAGCCTGCAGATCGCTCGCGCCACGATGGCCGCCCTCGCGAAGGAGCCCGAAGACCGGCCCGACATGACCCAGCTCGTCGAGGTGCTCGAGCGCGAGCTGCGCGATGGCGCCGAGCCCCGGCGCGCGCCGGTCGTGCTCATCGCTGCGGGCGTCGCCGCCGCGCTCGCCGCCGGAGGCGCGTGGCTCCTGCTGCGGCCCGACGCTCGGGCTGCCGCGGCGAACGTCGAGGCTCCCCAGCCGCCTCCGGCGCCCGCCACCGTGAAGCTCTCGGTGCGCAGCGACCCTCCCGGCGCGACCGTGAGCCGCGACGACGGCACGGTGCTCGGCGTCACCCCGCTGTCGACGAGCCTGGCCCGCAGCGAGAAGACGCGGCTGCGCATCACCGCCGTCGGCTACCTCCCGCTCGAGCGCACCGTCTCAGCCGAGACGGATCAGGTCATCGACGTCGCGCTCGCCCCCAAGCCCGCCGAGCCGCCGAGACCCGGCGCCAAGAAGCCTCAACCGAAGCGCGGCCTCTCGGAAGACGGCACCATCGACCCGTTCAAGCCCTGAGCTACTGGCAGCTGCCCATGATGCACTGCGGCTGGCCGGTGCAGTTTCGGCACAGCCCGCCGTCGGTGCCGCACTGGGTCTCGGCGGTGCCGGGCGCGCAGCTGCCGCCGCTCGTGCAGCAGCCCTGACACGAGATGGAGTCGCAGACGCACGCGCCGTTCAGGCACCGCTTGCCCACCGCGCACTGGTTGCTGCTGCCGCACTTGCAGGCGCCCGAAGTGCACTGGTCCGACCGCAGCGGGTCGCACGGGGTGCACGCCGCGCCCGCCGTGCCGCATGCCGTCGTGCTGGGCATCACGCACGTGTTCCCGGCGCAGCAGCCCATCGGGCAGCCCGAGGCCGTGCACCCGGTGCAGGCCCCGCCCGAGCAGGTGCCCGGGCTGCAGTCCTGACACGTCGCCCCGCCCGTGCCGCACTTCGCCGTGCTCGTGCCGGCGCGGCAGGTGCTGCCCTCGCAGCAGCCTGCGCAGGTCGTGCCGTCGCAGACACACGTCCCGCCCTGGCAGCGGTTGCTCGCGGGGCACTGTGCGCCGCTTCCACAGCGACAGGTGCCGTTCGCGCAGTTGTCGGCGCGCGGGCCGCACGGGCTGCAGCTGTTGCCGTTCGTGCCGCACTGGGTGAGCTGGTTCACCTGGCAGACCCCGCCCTGGCAGCAGCCGTTCGGGCAGCTCGTCTGATCGCAGACGCACGCACCGCCGGCGCAGCGCTGGCCCGCACCGCACGCCGCGCCGCCGCCGCACTGGCACGCGCCGGTCGCGCTGCACGTGTCGGCCTTCACCGTGTCGCACGTCATGCAGGCGCCACCGGCCGTGCCGCAGGCTCCGAGGCTCTTCGCGCGGCAGATCTGGCCATCGCAGCAGCCGTTCGGGCAGCTCGCCGCGTCGCAGACGCACGCCCCATTGTCACAGCGCTGGCCCGAGCCGCACGCCGCGCCGGTGCCGCACTGACACTGGCCGTTCGTGCACCGGTCGGCTCCGGCCGTGCAGGCGACGCACGCCTGCGCGTTCGTGCCGCACGCGCTCATCGACGGCGTCTGGCAGGTGCCCGCACCGCAGCACCCGCTCGCGCAGCTCGACGCCGAGCACTGGCCGCACACGCCGCCGACGCACGTGCTCGGGCTCGTGCAGGTCTGGCAGGCCGCGCCCATGCTGCCGCACGCCGAGTCCGCGCTGCCCGGCACGCACTGGTTCGCCTGGCAGCAGCCGTTCGGGCAGCTCGTCTGATCGCAGACGCACGCGCCGTTGAAGCAGCGCTGGCCCGCCGCGCACTGGGCCCCGGTGCCGCAGACGCACGCGCCCGACGTGCAGCCGCTCGAACGCACGGGGTCGCACGCGACGCACGCCGACGCGTTCGCGCCGCACGCCTGCCGCGACGGCGTGAGGGTGCAGCTCATGCCCGTACAGCACCCCGCGCACGACGTCGCGTCGCACACGCAGTTGCCCGCGACGCAGTGCTGGCCGTCGGCGCACGCAGGCCCCGTGCCGCACTGGCAGGCGCCGAGCACCGAGCACGAGTCGGCGGTCACGCCGTCACACGAGTCGCACGACGCGCCCGCCGTGCCGCAGGCCGCGAGGCTGCGACTGCGGCACTGCCCGATCGCGTCGCAGCAGCCGTCGGGGCAAGACGCCGCCGTGCACTGGCAGGTGCCCCCCACGCACTGCTGGCCTGCAGAGCATTGCGCACCCGCCCCGCAGCTGCACGCGCCGGCGGCCGAGCAGCCATCGGCGCGCAAGGGGTCGCACGCCACACACGCCTGCGCGTTCTGCCCGCACGTCGCGAGCGAGCGCGTGTTGCACGTGCTGCCCGTGCAGCACCCGTTCGTGCAGGTCGCCGCGCAGCCGCTGCACGTGCCGTTGGCGCACGTCTCGGCGCCGGGGCAGCTCATGCACTGCGAGCCCGCGGCGCCGCAGGCCGCCGCCGTCGTCGCCGTGACGCACGCGCCGGTCGCCGTGCAGCAGCCGGTGCACGAGGTCGAGTCGCAGACGCACGCGCCGCCGACGCAGCGCTGGCCCGCCGCGCACGGGCTGCCCGCGCCGCACATGCACGCCCCCTGCGCCGAGCACGCGTCAGACGTCATCGCGTCGCACCGCATGCACTGGCCGCCGCCGACGCCGCACTGCACGAGCGAGCGCGGGTGGCACACGTTGCCCTCGCAGCAGCCGTTCGGGCAGCTCGTCGCGTCGCAGGTGCACACGCCGCCCTCGCACTTCTGGCCGCTCGTGCACGCCGCCGAGGCGCCACATTGGCAGGCGCCGAGCGCCGAGCAGTTGTCGGCGCGCGAGGGGTCGCACGCGACGCAGGTGGCGCCGGCGCGGCCGCACGTCGCGAGCGCTCGCGCGGTGCACGCCGTGCCCTGGCAACAGCCACCGGGACACGAGAGGTCGTCGCAGACGCACAGCCCCGCGAGGCAGCGCTGACCGGGCTGGCACGCAGCTCCGCCGCCGCAGCGACACGCGCCGTTCGTGCACGCGTCGGACTTCGTCATGTCGCACGCGGCGCACGCCGCGCCGGCGCTGCCGCACGACGAGAGCGAGGGCAGCAGGCACGTATTGCCCGAGCAGCAGCCGTTGGGGCAGCTCGCCGCGCAGGTGCCGCACGTGCCGCTCGCGCACGCTCCGCCGTCGCAGGCGTCGCACGAGCGCCCGGCGGCGCCGCACGACGTCGCCTGGTTGCCCGACAGGCACGTCGTGCCGCTGCAGCAGCCCGCGCACGACTCGGCGTCACAGACGCACGCACCCTTGAGGCAACGCTGCCCGCTGCCGCAGGCGGGGCCCACGCCGCACGCGCAGGCGCCGGTCGGCGAGCAGCGGTCGGAGCGCGCGTCGCAGGCCGCGCACGCGACGCCCGAGGCGCCGCACGCGCCGGTCGACGGGGTGAGGCACGTGGTGCCCGAGCAGCAGCCGCCGGGGCAGCTCGACGCGTCGCAGACGCAGGCGCCGTTCACGCAGCTCTGGCCCGCGCCGCAGGCCGGCCCGTTTCCGCAGCGGCACATGCCCGACGCGCACGCGTTGCTCTTCGCGGCGTCGCAGGTGATGCACGCGCTGCGCGGCAAGCCGCAGGCCGTCGGGTCGGGGGTGCGGCACGAGGCGCCGGCGCAGCAGCCGCCCGGGCAGGTCGCCGCGCACGACGAGCACGCTCCGGCCGAGCACGTGTCACCCGCCGGGCACGCCGCGCAGGTCGAGCCCGCGCTGCCGCACGACGAGGGCTCGTCGCCCGACTTGCACTGGTCGCCCTGGCAGCAGCCCGTCGGGCAGCTCGCCGGTGTGCACCGGCACGAGCCCTCGACGCACTGCTGGCCAGGGCTGCAGGCACCTGCAGTGCCGCACGTGCAGACGCCATCGGTGCAGCTGCTCGTGTTCGACGACGGGCAGACGACGCAGGCCGCTCCGGCCTTGCCGCACGTGGTGAACGACTGGGGGCGGCACACGTCGCCCGCGCAGCAGCCGTCGGCGCACGACGCCGCCGTGCAGGCGCACCGGCCGTTCACGCACTCGAGGCCCTGACCGCATGCGGGGCCCGCGCCGCAGCCGCTCGGGAGCTTTCGCAGCACGACCGGCACCTCGGTCTCGCGGCCGCGCACGACGGTCGCCTCGCCGAAGCCGGTCGCGATGACCTTCTCTCCGAAGAGGCCCTCGACGTCGACCCGCACCGTGCGGCCGACGTTCTCGTCTTTCAGCAGCACGAGCAGCGAGCCCCCGCTCTCGAGCGGAGCGCCCGGCGACGCCGGCCGCAGCTCGGGGCCGAAGACGGCGTCGCTGCCCGAGGCGCCGGAGAACCGCAGCTGCGTGACGCTCACGCCCTCGAGCTGAACCCGAACGCGCAGGGCGGTGCCGCTGTAGGTCGCGGGATCACAGCTGCACGCAGCGGCGAGCCCGCACGCCAGCACGCCGCCGACCCTCGTCTCGACCCTTCTCACCGTGCGTCCAATGTCCCGTAGGAGGGGACCTCGGCACGGGGCCGGGTGGCCACGGCGACGCCGGCGATGACTCCGGCGGCGACGACCACGGCGCCGGCCCCTGCCCACACCCACCAGCGCTGGTAGAGCGGAGCCTCGGGCGGAGCGTCGACGGCCGCCTGCTTCTGCGCGGCGGCCACGGCGAGCTGGGCGTCGAGCCGCTTCTTCGTCGCCTCGGCCTCGGCGCGCAGCGTCGCCTCTCTCGCGCGCTCGAGCTCGAGGGCCCGGGCCTCGCGATCGGCCTCTTCTCTCGCGCGCGCTTGCTCGTCGGCCTTCTGCTTGTCCTCGGCGACGTGCTGCTCCATCTGCTGGATCAGCACGTCGACCTTCGCGACGTCGGTGTCGGCCGGCGCGAGCGCGCGAAAGCGCCGGTAGAAGAAGAGCGCGCGCTCCCAGTGGGCGAGCTGCTTGTGGCACTGCGCGATGTTGAACAGAAACGCCGGCAGCGGCTTCGCCTCGTAGGCCGCCGAGTACCCGTCGAGCGCCTTCTGGAACTGGCCGAGGTCGTACGCGGCCTGCGCCGACCTGAAGAGCTGCTTCGCTTTCATTTCGGCCGGGTCTGCCGCGGCGACGTTGACCGCGACCAGCACTGCCACGAGGGGCATGCGCTGCATCCTAGTGCAGCTTCGCGGCCTCAGACTCCACTCGCACGACAAATTGGTTCGCGTCGAGGAACGTCAACTTCACCTCGCCGAGATCGAGCTGCTGGCCCGGCTGCAGCTTCGCCTCGCTGCCGGCGATCAAGACCGCCCCGCCGAGCTTCATCGACTTCACCGACGCTGAGGCCCTGACGTACCAGTGGTCGCCGTCGCGGCGCAGCACGCAGTGCTCACGTGAGACCGTCGCATCAGAGATGAGCAGCTCGCTGTCTTCGGCCCTGCCGATGCGCAGCGGCCCCTTCGCGACCTTCGGGTCGAGCTCGAAACAGAGCGCGTCGCCGGGGCTCGCCCTCGCGGGCTGCGCCGCGCCCGGCAGCTGCGTCTCGGCGGCACCCGGGTTCCGCGGCGGCGCGCGCCACGAGCCCGGCTCCCAGACGAGCCACGCGTTCGGGTACCGCGCGCCGAAGCCATGCGGGCGCACGATGAACTGCTTCGCGAGAAACGAGAGCAGGTAGGCGCGGGTCATCGCCGGCGGCGAGCTTAGCGCTTCAAGCAGAAGCATGCGGAGCGACCTGCCCGGCGCCGGGCAACGTGACGGTGAAGCACGCCCCCTCACCGGGAGCCGAGGAGAGCTCGATCTCGCCGCCATGCCCGCGCGCGATCTCGCGCGAGATGGGTAGACCCAGCCCGGTGCCTACACCAGGCGCCTTGGTAGTGAAGAACGCCTCGAACACGCGCTGCTGGTTCTCGGCGGCGATGCCGGGGCCGTTGTCGGTCACCGACACCTTCACGGCGGCGCCGCTGCGCCAGCTCTTCACGGTCACGCGGTTCGTCTCGTGAGGCCGATGCTCCATCGCGTGGGCGGCGTTCACGAGCAGGTTGATCAGCACCTGCGTGAGCTTGCCCGGGTCGCCGTCGACGTCGACGTCGTTGCCCAGCTCGAGCTCGACCCGCGAGCGGTGGCGCAGCTCGGCGCCGGCCATGCGCAGCGCCGCCCGAACCACCTCGTTCATGCTGACGCGGCGCCGGTTCGCCCCGTCGGCGCGCGACATGCTCTTCAGGTCGCTGACGATGTCGCGAATGCGCCCGGCGCCCTCCATCGCGTCGCCGATCATCTGCTCGAGGTCGGCGCGCGGCGGGCCCTCGACCGAGGGCAGCACCTCTTTCGCCGCCTCGAGGCTCATCAGCACGTAGCTCACGGGGTTGTTGATCTCGTGCGCCACGCCGGCTGCGAGCTGCCCGATGGTCGCGAGGCGCTCGTTCGCCGTCGCCTGGGTCGCGAGCCGCGAGTTCTCGATCGCGAGCAGCACCTGCGACGCCAGCGCCGAGGCGCGCTCGACGTCGCCACGGCGAAACGGGCGCCCCGCGAGCCAGCGCCCCATCGTCAACACGCCCGCGAGCCGCTCGCCCACCTTGAGCGGGTAGACGATGCCCGTCGCGCCGTCGGCGAGCTTGAGCTCTTCATCGCCGCCTGCGTCTTGCGGCAGCAGCTTCGGCCGCCCCAGCCGGGCGATGCGTGCGACGGCGGCCGGCGAGACGGGCACGGGCCGCGACTCGAGGCCCGGCTTCGTCATGCGGTGCGCGAGGTACACACCGTCTCGCGTCGGCAGCCAGAGCGACACCGACTCGGCCTCGAGGATCTTGAGCGCGCCGTCGGCGATCAGCTCGGGCAGCTTCCGAGGGTCGCGGTTCGCCGAGATGGCGAGGCTCGCCTCGTAGAGCTGCGCCGACGCCCGCAGCTGCCGCCGCTCGACCGCGCGCTCGACCGTCGACATGACCGACGGCAGGTTGAAGGGCTTCTGCACGAAGTCGAACGCGCCGCCGCGCACGCACTCGACGACGGTCTCCATCTCGGCGTAGCCCGTCGCGATGATGACCTCGGTGTCGGGGCACATGCTCTTCGCCGCCCGCAGCACGTCGAGGCCCGACAGCCCGGGCATGCGCACGTCCGAGATGATGACGTCGAACTCGGTCTGCTTCAGCACCTGCACCGCGCTGTTGCCGTTGCCCACCGCGAGCACGTCGAAGCCGAGGCTCGAGAGCTCCCACTCGAGCACGTCGAGGAGCCCCGGCTCGTCGTCGATCACCAGCACCGAGCCTTTGGCCATCTAGCTTCTCCTCTTGCAGTGGGTTTCGACCGCGCTCACGAGCGGCTGTAGCTCGACCGGCTTGAACAGGCACGCGGCTCCGCCGGCCGACAGCACGTCGGCCTCGAGCTGCGCCTGGTGCTCGGTCGACCCGCTGACGACGACCACGGGCAGATCGGGGATGAGCGCGCGAATCTGCCGGAGCGCGTCGAGCCCGTTGAGCTTCGGCATGTGGTGGTCGAGCACGACGAGATCGAACCGGCGCGTGGCGACCTGCGCCACGGCCTCGGCGCCGTCGCCGACCGCGGTGACGCGAAACCCGAGCGGCTCGAGCGCGAAGCGGATCAGGTCGCGGAAGCCGGCCTCGTCGTCGGCGATGAGCACGAGCCGGCTCACGCGGGGGCTCCGGTCTGAACGGCGGGCATCGAGGCAGGCGTCGCAGCGCTCGCGCTGAGGGGCAGCGTCACGCGCATCATCGTGCCGTCGGCCGTGCTCGAGACGACGTCGACGCGGCCGTGGTGCTGCTGCACGATCTCGTAGACGATGCTCAGGCCCAGGCCCGTGCCCTCGCCGACGGCCTTCGTGGTGAAGAACGGCTCGAAGATGCGCTGGCGGATGTTCTCGGGAATGCCGCCGCCGGTGTCCGACACCTCGAGCACCATATCGCCGTCGCGCGCCGCGGCGCGCAAGGTCAGGGTGCCGCCCTGCTTCATCGCGTCGAGCGCGTTGGTGCCGAGGTTCACGAGCACCTGCTGCACCTGCACGCCGCTGCCCTTGAGCCTGGGCAGGCCGGGCTCGAGCTGGGTGATGAGCTCGACGTTCTGGGTGCGGGCGCGCGCCCCGAGCAGGAGCACGCTCGACTCGACGGCCGCGCGAACGTCGACCTCTTCGTCGCTCTTCTTGCCGGCGCTGGCGCGAGAGAAGGTGAGCAGCTCCTGCACGAGCGCCTTGCAGCGCAGCGCCTCGCGAACGATCGAGGTGACCGGCATGCGCAGCGGGTCGCCCTGCGGCACGCGGCGCTCCATGCCCTGCGCGAAGCCGAGGATCACGCCGAGCGGGTTGTTGATCTCGTGCGCGACTCCTCCCGCGAGCGCGCCGATGGCGGCCATCTTCTCGCTCTGCGCGGCGCGCCGCTGCTGCTCCTCGATGCGCGCCTTGAGCGCCGCGACCGAGGTGCTGAGGCTCGCGACCTCGAACGTGCCGCTGTCTTCGACCTCGAAGCCGGCGTTGCCCTCGGCGGCGGCCTTCGCGGCGCGCTCGAGGTTGCGCAGCGGCCCGCTCACCTGCCGCGTCAGCCCGCGCGCGAGCAGCATGAGGCCCGCGATGATGACGAGCCCCAGCCCGCCCATCGCGATGCCGCTGACCTTCGGGCCGAAGAGCATCGCGTCGGCGGGCACGAGCGCGACCACCCGCAGGTCTCCCGGGCCGAGCTCCTCGGCGAGGGGCGACACGTAGCGGAGCGCGTCGAAGCGCCGCGCGCCCCTGTTGTTCGCGGCGTTGGCGATCTGGGTGTCTTCATGCGGGAAGAAGCCGACGTACGGCCCGGGGAGCTCGACGGCGACGCGCTCGAACCCGTCGTGGGTCGGCGGAGGCCCGGAGGCGCGCGCGCCGGACTCGAGCGTGAGCGTGGTCGCGACGAGCCCGTGCGGGCCCCACAGCTCGACCTCGTGGAGCGTGAGCTGCTTGAGCTCGTCGGCGTAGGCCTCGCCGAGCGGGGCGATGAAGTAGACGCCGGCCTGCCCGCGCACGCTGGCGGCGAGCATGGGCGTCGTGTGGCACCAGACGATCGCGCGGGCGAGCCCCGGCGGCACGGTGACACCGTCGCAGGCGGGCACCCCGCTCTTCACGCCGGCGGGCGTGACGGCCAGCCAGCGGCCGGCGAGGGCGGGGTCCATCGCGTTGGGGTCGAGCCGCTGGCCGGTCTGGGCGCGGGCCTCGGCGAGGGTCTCGAGGTCGTCGAAGGTGCGTGCGAGCAGCACGCGGGTGGCGCCGCCGCCGTTGCGCAGCCACATCTCGGCGCCATACAGGGCGCTGAAGCGGTCGATGGCGTAGCCGACGGCCACCTCGAGGGCGACGCCCAGCGCCAGGAGGCCCGCGAGTGTGATCAGCCAGCGCCGTTCCAGCCTCATCAGCAACGCGACAGCGGTGCACGGATCAGGCCCGGGCGGGTCAGAGGGAACACCTACCCCGGGGGGTGGGTCAGACTCGCCCCGGCGGGAGTGTTTTCACCCAGGCCCATGATATGGACCGGCCCCCCAACATCGTCCCCGCCCGGAGGGGGAGCCCATGCGAACGAAGCACCACCCCAAGAACCATCGGCGCATCTTGTGCGTGTTTCCCCGCTACTCGCAGGTCTTCGGCACCTTTCACCACGCGTACCAGTTCTTCCCCGATGTGAAGGCGTTCATGCCGCCCCAGGGGCTCTTGACCATCGCGGCGTACCTGCCGGGCAGCTGGGACGTGAAGTTCGTCGACGAGAACGTGCGCGAGCCGAGCGACGCCGAGATTCGCTGGGCCGACGCCGTGCTGGTGTCGAGCATGCACGTGCAGAAGCGCCGCGTGGGCGAGATCGCCGAGCGCGCGCACCGCCTCGGCAAGGTCTGTGCGCTGGGCGGGCCGTCGGTGAGCGCCGCGCCCGAGTACTACCCGATGTACGACTACCTGCACTGCGGCGAGCTGGGCGACGCGACCGATGCGCTGGTGGCGCGGCTCGACGAGACGATCGAGCGGCCGGCCGAGCAGCAGATCTTCAAGACCGATCTGCGCGTCGAGCTCGACGACTTCCCCATCCCCGCGTACGACAAGATCAAGGTCTCGCAGTACTTCACCGCGAACATCCAGTGGTCGAGCGGCTGCCCGTACCGCTGCGAGTTCTGCGACATCCCCGAGCTGTACGGGCGCAACCCGCGCCTCAAGAGCCCCGAGCGCATGATCCGCGAGCTCGACGCGCTCATGGCGGCCGGCGCTCACGGCGCCATCTACTTCGTCGACGACAACTTCATCGGCAACAAGAAGGCCGCGAAGGAGCTCCTGCCGCACCTCATCGCCTGGCAGAAGCGGCACAACTACGCCATTCGCCTCGCCGCCGAGCTGACGCTCAACGTCGCCCAGGACAAAGAGGTGCTCGAGCTGATGCGCGAGGCCTACTTCACCGACGTGTTCTTCGGCATCGAGAGCCCCGAAGAAGAGACGCTCGAGGCGATCGACAAGCAGCAGAACCTGCGCATGCCGATTCTCGAGGCGATCAAGATCATCAACGCGCACGGCATCGAGCTGCACGCCGGCATCATTCTCGGCCTCGACGCCGACGGCTACGACGCCGCCGAGAAGATCATTCGCTTCATCGACAAGGCCCAGATTCCCCTGCTCGCCGTGAACGTGCTGTACGCGCTGCCGAAGACGCCGCTCTACCGCCGCCTGCAGAGCGAGGGCCGCCTCATCGAGACCGCCGACGTCGACGAGTCGAACGTCGTCTTCAAGCTGCCTGAAGACGTCGTCGTCGGGCAGTGGAAGAAGGTCGTCGAGCACGTCTTCGACCCCGAGAACCTGCACGCGCGCTATCGCCACAACATCGTCAACACCTACCCGAACCGCAAGAAGGTGCCGCTCATCGGTCAGGTGAACGCCCGCAACCTGCACATCGCGGCCCACGCGGTGAGCAGCGTGTTCGTGAAGCTCGGCCTCCGCGCCAACTACCGCCCCGCGTTCTGGAAGATGGCCGTCGAGCTGCTCCGCCACGGCCGGCTCGACCACCTCATCTTCATCGCCACGATGGGCCACCACCTCATCACCTGGGGCCAGGAGGTGCGCGACGGCAAGGCGCGCGCCGCCAACTACACCGAGCGCCCCATCGAAGAAGAGCTCGAGCGCCGCCGGCTCTCGAACGACCCGCGCCGCATGCTGTTCGAAGAGGGCCGCGAGCGAATGCGCCCCAGCGCGTGAGCTTTACACGCGCTCGCTCGAGTGGAGCGCGATGCGGGCACGCGAACTGCCGGGGTTGGTGAGGGCCAACGCCTTCTCGAGCGCGGCTGCACGACGCTCCACACGAGCGAGCCCGGGGAATAAGCTCGCGCGCCGAAGTGGGGCGGCTCTTCTTCTTCCTCGGCCTGGCAGGTCTGGCCGGCTGCACCGGCGATGAACGCCCGCTCGTTCACGTCGACGTCTCGGCGACGTGCGCGCAGCTCGACGGCGCGGGCGAGGTGCGGCGCAGCAAGCACCCCTACTGGGAGCCGCTCGGCTGCGGCACGCCGCTGAAAGATGGCGACTGGGTGCGCACGGGCGCGGGCGCGGCGGCCCACCTCGAGCTCGCCGAGGGCGGGCGCCTCGACGTGGCCGAGCGCAGCGTCGTCGTCATCGAGCCTCGGGTCGACGCCACGCCCCGCATCGCGCTCGAAGAGGGCGAGCTGCGCGCGACGCTGACGAGCTCCATCACGGTGCGCAGGCCCGGAGGCGCCGCGCAGCTCTTGCAAGCGCCCGCGGTGTACCGCGTCGCGGCGCCCGAGGGCCCCGGCGAGGGCGTCGAGGTGACGCGCCTCGAGGGGAAGCCCGCGGCCGCGCCGCCGGCGATCGATGCAGGCGTCGCGGTGAAGCCCGCCGCGGCGGCGGCGGCGGTGACCGCGTTTCCCTCGAGCGTGTCGCCCGGCATCGACGCGCGGCTCAAGTTCGACCCGCGCGGCTGGGTGAAGCTCACGTGGAGCGCGGTGCCCGGCGCGGTGCGCTATCGCGTGCAGACGGCGCGCGACTGGTCGTTCACGCAAGAGACGAAGAACGCCGACGTCGAGGGCACGAGCTGGCTGATGCGGCCCGACGGTCTGGGGCTGCACGTGTGGCGGGTGGCCGCAGTCGGGGCCGACGGTCAGAGCGGCGAGTTCGGCTACGCGCGGCGGCTGTTCCTCGAGGAAGAGACGCCGACCGATCTGCTCGTGAGCCCCGCCGACGGCTTCACGTCACAGCAGGCCGGCGTGACCTTCAGCTGGGAGGCGAACGGCGGCAGCTACCGCGTGATGGTGTCGAAGGGCCCCGACCCGCAGCGCGCGCCGGTGTTCAACGAGGTGACCGCCCTGCCGACCGCCACCGTGAGCGCCCTGCAGCCCGGCACCTATACGTGGGGCGTCTACCAGGAGGGCGCCGTGCTGAAGCCGCTGTTCTTGAAGCCGCGCAAGCTCGTCGTGGCGGCCGCCAAGAAGAAGTGACGCCGCAGGCCCCGGCGCCACCGCCGACGCGCCCCCGCCCGATGCGCAGACGCGGCTCCCGGCGCAGCGCCCCAGCTCGGGGCCGCCGTTTCGACGATGCGTCCGAGACCCGGGCCCTCGGCGAAGAAGACGACGACGATGGCCGGCGCGACGGCGCTCCTTCTTCAGCGCGACCGGCCCTGCTGATCGACGAGCTTCGCGATGAGGCCCGGCCGGCCCGGGTCGGCCGCAGCCAGCGCCGCGAGGTGCACGACCGCCTCGGCGTGGTTGCCGCGCTGCTCGGCGCGGCGCGCGAGCACCTCGAACACGCGTGCGAGCTCCGAGGCGCGCCGCAGCACGCGCGGGTCGGCCGGGGCCAGCGCCCGCGCGCTCCCGAGCGCGCCGATCGCCGTGTCGCCGGGGCCGCTGAGCGCGCCCGCGCTCATGCGCTCGTCGAGCCGGTCGAGCGCGCGAGAGAGCGCCCGAGCGTCGTAGAGCTGCTTCACCGCGATCGCGCCGAAGAGCGCCGCTGCCGCCGCGAGCGCGAGAGCGAGGCCGCGCCTCGCCTCGGGCCGCTTCGCGAGCGCCTGGCCCGGGCGCGTTCGCGCCGCCGCCCGCCACAGCTGGTCGAGGGGGCCCTGCCGCGCGGGCCGGGCGGCGCGGGCCCTGAGGGTCGCGTCGGCCACGCGCCGCCGCTCGTCTTCGAGCGCCGACCCGCACAGCGAGCGCACGATCTCGCCCACCTCGACCGCAGGCACGCTGGCGAGCTCCTGCTCGAGCGCGTCGGCGAGCTCCTTCGCGCTGCCGTAGCGGCGGTCGGGGTCGGGGCTCGTCGCCTTCAGCGCGACCGCACACGACTCGGGAGCGAGCAGCTCGCGCAGCACCACCCCCGCGGCGTACAGGTCCCACGCCGGGTTCGGCGGCTTCCCCTCGGCCTGCTCGGGCGGCATGTACCCGGGCTTGCCCGCGACGATGCGGGCCTGCCCATCGGGCGCGCGAATCGCGGCGACCCCGAAGTCGATGAGCTTCACCTCGCCGAACTCCGAGACGAGCACGTTGTCGGGCGAGAGATCGCGGTGCACGAGCCGCAGGTACTCGCCGTTCGCGTCGGTGCGGCCGTGCAGGTACTCGAGCCCGCGGGCGACCTCGTACATCACGCGCAGCACGAACGGCCGCCACAGCGGCGCCTGGGCCTCCCTCGCGCGCTTGCCGAGCGTCTCGAGATCGCGGCCGCGCACGTACTCCATCGCGAGGTAGGGGCGGCCGAGCGCCTCGCCGAAGTCGAACACCTGAATCAGGTTCTTGTGCTGCAGCGACGCCGAGATGCGCGCCTCGTCGAGGAACAGGTTGCCGTGCGCGGTGCCGGGGCCGTAGTCGGGCAGCGTCAGCTTGAGCGCCACGATCTTCTCGATGCCCTGGTCGATGACGGCGCGGGCGACGTAGACCTCGGCCATGCCGCCGCGGCCGAGCCGCTCGAGCAGCTGGTAGTTGCCGAACGTGTCGAGGGCCTCGAGGCCGCCGCTCCACGGCAGAGGGGCCTCGGGTGGGTCGAGGCGCGCCGGGCGCATGCCGTGCGGCGGGGTCGGCGCCTCGGTGAACGCGTGCGGCCGCTCGACCCAGCGCCCGGGCAAGAGCACCTCTTCTTCCAGCGTGGCGCCGGCCCCGAGGTGCAGGGGGATGCTGCCCTCGTCGAGCGCCACCAGCCGCAAGAGCAGCTTGCCCGGGTAGGCCTTGATGACGCGCGCGGTGCCGCACAGCCGCCGCGGCGTGCTCGAGAGCTCGACCGTCAGGTGCACCCTGTCGCTCGTGACGGCGGCCAGCGGCGACGCGACCCAGAACACGCCGCGCAGGTGCTGCGCCACGTGGCGCTGAAACACGTCTTCGCCCGAGCACTCGAGGCGAACGGTGATGGCCGGGAGCTCCGACACGGGCGGCGATGCTACCAGCGCGCCCGAGGTCAGCGCTTCGCGTCGGTCAGGCCGTGCCTGCGCAAGAGCGAGTAGAGCTGGCCGTGCGACGATGACGGCATGGCTCGCCCGCAGCTGAGGCTCGTGTTGCGCGGCGGCCCCGAGACGTACTCGACCGCCGAGCGCGACGCGTGCTGCGCTGCCTCGGCGCCGCGCCAGGCGTCACGGGCGACGTCGCGCTGAGCCTCGCGCCCCGCGCCCTGCTCGAGCACCTCACCGCGGCGGGTACGTCGCGCGCATCTGAGCCCGAGGTCCAGCCAGCACGCCGGGCCATGCCGGAATCGAGGCTCCGCAGCGCGCTCGAGCTCGCATATTCTGCCGGCGATGCTCGCCGCCCTCGCGCTGCTGCTCGTCACCGCCGACAAACCCGACGCCGCCCAGCTCGCCGCGAAGAAGATTCTCGCGGCGCCGCCCGCGAACCCCGCCTGCGAAGACTGCCGCGAGGTGTGCCCCGACGGGCCGCTCGCCGACTGCCGCGCGCTCTGCGACGCGGGCCAGGTCGAGGCGTGCACGATGGTCGCGAGCCGGCTGCTTCGCGAGCAGGCGCCCGACGCCGGCGCCGGGCTGCCGGCCGACGTGCGCAAGCTGCTCGACAAGGCCGTCGCGAAGCACGAGTCGGTCGCCTCGGGCATGCTCGGTCAGCGCCTCATCAGCGGTCAGGGCGTGAAGCGAGACGAGCGCCGCGGCGCCGCCCTGCTCGGCGAGTCGTGTGCGCTCGAGCACTGGCCCGCGTGCCACGCGCTCGCGCTCGCCTACGAGAAGGGCACCGGCGTGCCGCGCTCTGCCGCGCTCGCCGTCGAGCACGCCGAGCGGGCCTGCGCGCGGGGTTACCCTCTGGCCTGCGTCACCGCCGGCGGCCTGCGCGAGACGGGCCCCACGGTCGACCTCGCCAGGGCGCGCGACGCGTACCAGCGAGGCTGCGGTCAGGGCAGCTCCGAGTGCTGCGCGGCGCAGCAGCGGCTCGGCGGTGCGAAGCCCGACGCGGGCCGGTGAGGGCCTTGCGCGTCAGCGAATGACGCGCGCGAGCCGCAGCATCTCGCTGCTGAAGGTCACGCCCTCGGCGCCCGCCGCGCCGAGGTTCACGACGATGGTGTGCCGGTCGCCCTCGGCGAAGACGCCGAGCGTGAGGCCGCGCGTGACCAGCGACTCCTTCGCGCCGACCGTCAGAATCTTCTCGGCCCGGCTGACGTCTTTGATGCCCGACAGCTCGGACTCGAGCCCGTCGCAGACGAAGAAGATGTCGATGTCTTTCTCGGTCGCGAGGCTCTTGAGGCGCTCGGGCGACTCGTAGCCGTGCTTCACCGCCGAGAAGGGCAGGCCGACGACCTTGTCGATCGACTTGAACCCGTTGACCCAGCTGTCGGCGCTGCTCTCGGAGCTCGAGCTGCCCGGCTTGAACAGCACCGCGAGCGTCACCGAGCTGCCGGCCTGCTGCTTGAGCCCATAGACGTACCCGAACGCACGCTCGAGGATGGCGATCTGCCGGTCCTCTCCCGCTACCGCCACTGAGGCGATCGCGACGACCACGGCGGCGGCGCGTCTCCACTTCATCTCTTGGGGCACTGCACCGAATCAGCGACACAGTCGTACTGCGCGAGCTCGACGAACTTTCCACCCTGCGCCACGTAGCGCGCCAGGCGGCTCTTCACGTTTCCTGCGGCGTCATAGTCCATCGGGCCCGAGGCGCCTTCATAGTCGAACGGCTTGCCCTCGCGAATCAGCGCGACCGCGCGGGCGACGCCCTCTCGGCCCGCCGCCACCTTCTCGCCTCCTGCGGCGTGGAGCTGGAACATCGCGTCGCGCACCGCGGCGCCGTCGACCGACGAGACGTCGTCGCGGCCATGGCCCGCCACCAGCGCCGCCAGCATCAGCGTGACGGCGTTGTCGTAGTAGATGGAGTCGAGGAAGAGCGGAGGCGTCGACGTCTCGACTCCGAACTCGGCCGCGAACGCGTCGCCGCCTTCGTCGAGCAGCACCGGCGAGAAGCCCTCTTCTTCGTCGCCCAGCGTGCCGAGCGAAGCGATCGTCGACTGAATGCGGAAGTTGTGCGCGTGCAGCACGCGAATCGCGTAGCTGCCCTTGAAGCTGCGCACGAACGCCGCGTGGTACTGGGCGAATGTCGCCACCACGATGGCGTCGGGGATGCCGTCGGGCGCCGCGTCTGACAGGCGGTCGAGGTCGGCGCGCCACTCGTAGCTGTTCGCCTCGGCGTCGCGCGGGTGAAAGGTCTCTTCGATCGAGGCCGGCACCGGCTGCGGCCGCGTCGGCGCGATCGCCTCGACCTCGGCCCTGAGGTCGGCCAGAAACGACTGCCCGAAGACCTCGTTGCTCACGTACACGCCGACCTTGAAGCGGCGATCGAAGTTCACGTCGCCGTTGCGGTTCGGCCCGAGCTCGAGCAGCTCGCGCGCCATCAGCCGGGCCACGCTGCGACTCGACGACGTCGCCCGGAAGTTCCACCGGTCGCGGTTCGAGCTCGCCGGGTCGGTCGAGGTCGGGTCGTTCACCAAGCTCGAGGTGCACTCGCTGCACTGCAGCGGCACCCCGAGGTCGTTCGCCGAATCGAAGTCGTAGAACGTTCGGCCGAGCGCGAGGTCGTTCTGGCTCGAGTCGACGATGAGCGCCTTGATGCTGCCGTCCTTCACCAGCTCGGCGGCGTGCCGCAGCGCAACCTTGGGCTCGTTGCTCGAGTCGCTCAGCACGACGTGAAACGCGTAGCCCTTGAGCTTCTCGTCAGCGGCCATCGCCTCGTTCACGTGCTTCTCGGCCAGCCGCAGAGACTTGACCCAGCTCGGCTCGGAGTTGTTCCCGGTGCGGTCGATCAGCGCGCCGATGTTGATGGGCTTGCGCGTGTCGGCCCCGCCCGAGCACGCGAGCAGCGAGGCCGAGCCGAGCGCGATGGCGAGCCGATAGGTGGTGGTGGGCATGGGCAGCACGCTCGATGGCTAGAACGACTGTCGAACTTCGAAGAAGAAGGTGCGGCCGAACGCGGGAATGTCGAAGCCGCCGTAGCCGGGCTCCGAGCGCCGGTCGTCGAGCAGGTTGCGAACGCTCGCCGTCAGGCGCGTCTCGGCGTCTTTGCTCAGCAGGTAGAGCCCCGTGCTCTGGAGCGTGACGTCGACGTTCACGAAGGGCTTCAACGTGTAGCGAACGTCGTTGTTCAAGAGCGTGTTGCTCTGTGAAGAGCCGCGCGGCCCGACGGCTCGCAGCTGCGCCGTGCCCTCGAGGTGCGCCTCGCGCACGCTGCCCGTCACGCCGACGATGCCGAACAGGCTCGGGTACGCCGGCGGAGGCTGCCCGTCGATGCTCACCGCCCTCGTGTTGGCGTCGCGGCTGATGGTCCACAGGGCGCCGCCGTTCAAGAACGGGCGAACGCGCTCGAAGGTGAGCCGCGCGTTGAGCTCGACGCCCATGTTCTGCAGGCTGCCGACGTTCTCGGCGACGAAGTTGTTGCTGACCTGCACGAACTCCATCTTGTCGTCGAGCTGCTGCCAGTACGCCGCGGCCTCGAGCGAGAGGCGATCGAACAGCCGGGTGATGACGACGGCCTCGACGCTGTGCAGCGTCTGCGGGCGCAAGCGATCGAGCGTCGTCATCGTGCTGCGGCCGACGACGTTGTTCGCGAAGCCGAACCCGGGCTGGCCGAAGAGCATCACCGCCGAGGGCGTCTGGTAGGCGCGGCCGGCGATGAGCTTCGTGACGAGGTTCTCGCTCCACCGGTACGAGAGCGCGGCGCGCCAGCTGTACTGCACGTCGAAGAGGTTCGGCACGTCGACGCGGAAGTTGGCCGACAGGCGCAGCGGCAGCGACTCGAAGGGCGTCGCCACCGCCTGCACGTAGGCGCCGATGTTGCGCAGGCCGATGTTCCGCTGGTCGTTGTCGAAGATGAGGTCGACGCTCTCGCCGGGGTGCCTTCGCCCCTGCTGCACGTTGAACGTCTGCGAGTAGAAGAGGACCTGCTGGGCCTCGTACGAGAAGTCGGCTCCGAGCGAGAGCGTCACGGCCGAGAAGCGCGCGACGTCGAGCCCCGCCGCCGCGTCGACCGCGTGGTAGTTGAAGTTGCGCCGGTAGCTGAAGTCGCTGGTGCCGGTGAGGTACAGCACCTCGTCGCGCGTCGGTGAGCCGGTCGAGTAACCGGCCGTCGCCCAGGTGGTGAGCCAGTCGCCCCACGAGCGCTCCCAGCGGGCGTTCGTCCAGATGTTGCGTATCGCGATGCGCGTCTTGTCGGTGAGCACCGAGTTCAGCTGGAAGTTGCCGATCGAGTCGAGCTGCTGCAGGCCGCCCTGCACCACGAGCGACCCGAAGCGCTCGGAGCGGAGCGACAGCTGCCCGAACGCGCTCGTCGGCGTCGAGACGTCGGCCTGGGTCTGCTTGCCGAAGAAGAGCCGGTAGTTCGGCAGCTGCCGATCTTGCTCTGAGAAGGTCTGCGCGATCTCGAAGCCCGAGCGATCGATCTGATGGGTGCTCAGCGCCAAGATGAGGGCCGCGCCCTCGGTGCCGTAGGCGGTCATCGCCGCCCCGCCCCAGCCCGGCTTCGGCGAGAGCAGGAACCGGGCGGCCGCCTCGCCCGTGAAGCCGACGGTCGGCTGCCGCGTGATGACGTTGACGGTCGCGATGAACGCGTTCGCGCCGTAGACGGCCGACAGGGGGCCCTTCGCGATCTCGACGCGCTCGACCGCCTCGATGGGGATGTACTCGAGCCCGATGAACGAGGTCAGGTCGGGCCGGAAGTTCACCGGCACCCCGTTGATCATGATCTTCACGTAGCGCGTGCCGGCGCGCAGCCCGCCCGAGAAGCCCCGCACGCCCACCGCCGGAGTCACGTGATCGTCGACCACGTAGAACCCGGGCTGGTTCGCGAGCAGCTCGGCGAGCGAGCGCCAGCCGCGGCGCGTGATCTCGTCGCGCGTGATGGGCACGACGTTCGCGGGCGCCAGAGCTGCCGACTCGTCGCCGCCGAGGCTCGCCGTCACGACCGGCGTGTTGAGCAGGTCGGCGAGCGCGGCGAGGTCGTCTGGGTTGCCCGGCTCGGTCGGGGGCAGCGGCTCGGCAGCCACCGCTTCGCCGGCGTCAGGCTCGGCCGGCGCCGGCTCGGTGACCGCGGCCTGCCCCGCATCGAGCGCGTCTTGTGCCGCGGCCGGGGCCGCGACGCACCACACCACCATCAAGATCAATGACGACCGTGACAAGGAGCCCCTCTCGGCGCAGAACGGTCACACGACCCAGGTCACAAGCCCAGTTCTTTGATGAGCGCGTCGAACCGGTTCTCTTCCGCCTGAAGGAAGGTCTTGAATTGCTCGGTGTCCTGGTACGCGTCGATCGACTTCGCTCCGTCGCGGTACGTCTTCCACGTCGTCGTGTCGATCGCCGCCTTGAACGCGTCGGCGAGCAGCTTGATGCGCGCCGCCGGAGTGCCCTTCGGGACGAAGATGCCGCGCCACTGAATGACCACCACGTCGAACGTCTTCTCTTTCAACGTGGGCACGTCGGCGATGGGGCTGCGGCTGTCGCTGGCGACGGCGATCGGCTTGATGGTGCCGGCCGCCACGTCCATGAACACGTCTGAGAAGTTGCCGACCAGCACCTCTTCGTTACCCGCGAGGAAGCTCGTGCGCGCCGCGCCGCCGCCCGGAAACTCGTCGTACGTGAACTTGATGTTCGCGGCCTTCTGCAGCAGCTCGATGGCGAAGTTGTCGGTGCCGCCCTTGGCCGCGCCCGCGACCTTCACCGTCATCGGCGGGTTCGCGCGCACGTACGTGATGAGCTCGTCGAACGTCTGAAACGGCGCGCTCGGCTTCACGAAGAGAAACTCTTCTTCGATCATGACGCGAGCGACCGGGTCCATCGCGCTCCACTTGCGCTCGGGGAGCTTGCGGATGATGGGGTTCAGCACCATGCCGCCCACGTTGCCGATGAGCGTGTTGTAGCCGTCGGCCGCGCGGCCGGCGACGACCGCGTTGCTCTTCGTGCCGCCCTCGTTGTTGCACGGCACCGTGCCGCCGTCGGCGCCGGTGGTCGGAGGGCACCACGTGTCCTGATCCTGGAGCGTGATGGGCTGCGGCAGCGCGTCTTTCGACGAGTCGCGCAGCGCGACGCCGAACTTGCCGGCGCCGCCCGTGATGGTGCCCGGGATGACCATCGTGATGGGCATGTTCGGGTAGTCGTCTTTCTGAACCGGCGGCGGTGAGCACCCCGCCGACAGAACGACCGAAGCCAACGCCAACGCTGCCGCTACGATTCGAGCTGACATTGCTGCACCCCTCTCTGCGCAGTGCGAACGAACGTTTTTTCCAGAATCCCCGGAACGATGATTTTGAGTGGCGCTTTGCGAGCCGTCAAGAAACGGCATCTTCCAGTGTCGGATGGGGATTACGGTCCTCACGCATCAAAGTCGTTCGCGACGTAACGATTCAGTGCTGCCTTGGAAAAGCTGGAAAGCACCGCGCTTTGGGCGTGTCGCTTACCTTCTGCACCGGTGTGGCCGCGCGATCCTGAGCTGTGGCGTACGGCAGACACGTCAGATCATCCGGCCATCTGGGGGCTGGCACAGCCGGTGCTCACGTGGGTCGCAACACACCCGCCGAGAGGGAGGCAGTCTCCACAATGAAATTCAGAGAGCAGCTGCGGTTGGTCGGAGCCATCATGCTGTGCGCGAGCGTGGGCTTCGCGCACGACGACGACGACGATGATGACGACGACCACCACCATGGGAACAAGAAGACGTTCATTCTGGCGACGGGGCGGCGCGACCCGCGCATGTACGGCATCTCTCTCGAAGACGCCCTGAAGCCGGCGAACCAGAACACCCCGAACGCGATTCGCTCGCGCTCCAAGGTCGCCCTCGATCGCCTCGACGGGCGCCCGCTCGGTGACTCGGCGAACATCGTCATCAGCGAAGACGGCAAGACCGCCTACGTGGTGAACCACCACGGCTCGATCGACAACGCCGAGTTCCTGCAGCACGGCGGCCGCGCGAACCTCGCGGTCATGAACATCAAGAAGATGCTCAACCCGAGCCTCGACAACACGGCCGCGGCGCTCAAGTTCCACATCGACAGCGGCTGGTTCGGAGGCGTCGGCCTCGTGCTCCTGCCGAACCTCTTCGTGATGGGCGCCGCCGAGAACCACCTCACCGAAGATGGCGGCAACCGGTTCATGTTCATCGACCGCAAGACCGGCTCGCTGCGCGGCATGGCCGAGCTGCGGCTGAACACGAGCCCGCTGTGCCCTGCGGCTCCCGACTGGCCGGTGCCGTTCGTCTCGCCGCACGGCCCGCCGACCCCGGCGCCGCTGCTCTCGCCGAACGCGGGCTGGGGCTGCTACCCCGACACCAACGGCATCGTGCTCGGCCATGCGAGCAACGGTAAGTCGTACCTCTTCGGCGCGAACGGGGGCACCGACGACGTCAGCGTGCTCGACCTCGAGTCGGCGCTCGCGGGCAACAAGACGCCCGAGGTCGCCCGCATCCCCACGCAGATCGGCCCGTGGGGCATCACGGTGACGCCGAACGGCAAGACGGTCATCGCGGCGAACCGCGAGAGCCAGAAGGTGGCGTTCGAAGGCAACACCATCTCGTTCATCGACGTCGACAAGGCCGCGGCCAACGACCCGGGCGCCGAGGTGGCGCGCGTGCTCGTCGGCACCAGCGACCCCACCGTGCAGACGCGCCCGTTCATCCCCAGCGTCACGCCCGACGGCAAGTACGTCATCGTGCCGTGCTTCCGCAGCAACAACGTCTCGATCGTCGACATCGCCAAGGCGCTCGCGCACGACCCGTCGTACGAGGTCGCGCGCATCCCCCTGACCCGCGTCGCTGACCCCGACGGCGTCGTTCGCCCGTCGCGCCCCAAGGGCTCGGCGATCTCGGCGAACGGCCGCTATGCCGCCATCTCTGCCGGGCCGCGCACGACGTTCGAGCCGAGCGGCTACGTGTACGTCATCGACCTGCAGACCAAGACGGTGGTCGGCACGGTCACGGGCGTCGGCAACGACCCCTACGGCCTCGCGACGACCGAGCAGTAACCCGCAGAAAGGCCACTCTCGTAGGCTCGAGGCCCGCGCCCCCCGCAAGTCGGGGAAGCGCGGGTCTCTTGCTTTCTCATGAGCGCGGCCTTGTATGCTGTGCGCCGCCCGCTTGAACGCCCCCCTCGCAAAGCAGGAGAAGGCGCTCCCGCACCACGCGACGCGCGTTCCGCTCTACGTGCCGTGCCTGACGCGCCCCGTGCTGCGCGACTGCTGGCTCGTCAACCTGAGCTCGACGGGCATGGCGCTGGTCGGCACGCTCGAAGACCGCGCCGAGGTGCCGGCGCCGAACAGCGAGCTCGACGCCGAGTTCGAGCTGCCCGGTGCGACCGACAAGATTCGTGTGAGCGCCCGCATCGCGTGGACGGAGCTCGCCGACAAAGACGGCGCGCGCCAGGTGTGGCTCGGAGCGGAGTTCACCGCCATGCCGGCCACCGACCGCTCGCTGCTCGCACAGCACATCGCGGCGTACCGGCCCCAGGTCATCGTGGCGTTCGCGGGGCCCGACGAGGTGAAGCTGTGCGACGCCCTCGGTGACGACTTCGTGCTGCAGCACGTGAGCACGCCCCAGGAGCTGCGCGAGGCGCTCACGCGCGGTGACGTCTCATCGGTCGTCGTGTTCGGCCCGCGCGACCCGGCCATCGCCGCGGTCGAGCAGGTCGCGGGCGGCACCCGGCGCTGGGCGCCCCAGCACCGGCCGGGCGTCATCTACTGCGCTGAAGGTGAGCCCCAGCGGCTCTTGCGGCTGCACAACGAGGGCAAGCTCTTCACGACGCTCGAGCGGCCGATCGACCTCGCCGTGCTCGCGACCGCGGTGCAGCACGCGACGCAAGACCACGCCGTGCGCAGCGAGCTGCAGCGGGCGAGCCACCACCGCGAGCGCTCGGGGGCGCTGCACGCGCCGAGCCGCTCGAGCACGCGGGCGGCCACCGAGACGGGGGCGCTGGCCGACGTCGTGTACGTGAGCCAGGCGATGCAGAAGGTGGTCGACCTGCTGCAGATCATCGCCCCGCAGCGCCTGCCGGTGCTGCTGCTCGGCGAGACCGGCACCGGCAAAGAGCTGCTCGCCCGCGCGGTGCACGGCCTGTCGAACCGCAGCAAAGAGGCGTTCGTCGTGCAGGACTGTGGCCTGCTCGCCGAGACGCTGCTCGAGTCGGAGCTGTTCGGGCACGTGAAGGGCGCGTTCACCGGCGCGGTCTCTGACCACCCCGGCCTGTTTCGCGTGGCCGATGGCGGCACCATCGTGCTCGACGAGATCGAGAACACGACGCCGGCGCTGCAGGCGAAGCTCCTGCGCGTGATCGAGGCCGGCGAGGTTCGCCCCGTCGGCGGCACGCGCTCGGTGATCGTCGACGTGCGCGTCGTCGCGGCGAGCAACCGCAACCTGCTGGCCGAGGTCGACGCCGGCCGCTTCCGCGCCGACCTGTTCTACCGCCTGAGCCCGTTTCCCATCGAGGTGCCCAGCCTGCGAGACCGGCGCGAAGACGTCATGCCGCTCGCACAGATGTTCCTCAAGCGCTCGACGACCTCGCTCGGCCGGCGCGTCGTAGGCTTCAACCAGGAGGCCGAGGCGATGCTGCTGAAGCACGAGTGGCGAGGCAACGTGCGCGAGCTGCGCAACATCGTCGAGCGCGCCGTGCTGCTCGCTCCGGCGAACAAGAAGATTCGCGCCGTCGACCTGCCCGACGCCCTGCGCAAGGTCGCCGGCTCGTCGCCCTCGACGGGCAGCGGCTCGTTGAAAGACCGCGTCACCCAGCTCGAGCGGCAGCTGATGCGCGAGGCGCTCGAGCGCAACGGCTGGGTGCTGCGGCGTGCAGCGCTCGAGCTGCAGACGAACCCGATGACCCTCGGCCGGCGCGCCCGCCAGCTGGGGCTGTGGCCCCTGCACGGGCTCAGGAAGCCCGACGCGGCTTGAGAGAGCGAGTGGCCTCGGACACGCTGAAGGTGCTGGTGGTCGACGACTCCGAGATCTGCCGCGCGGCCCTGCGCGCGGCGCTCGAGAGTGACCCGACCATTCGCGTCATCGGCGAGGCCCGGGACGGGCTCGAGGCGGTCGAGAAGGTGGTCTCGCTGGCGCCCGACCTCTTGACGATGGATCTCGCGATGCCGCGGCTGGGGGGCCTCGAGGCGATCGAGAAGATCATGGAGCGGCGCCCGACGCCGATTCTCGTCGTCACCGAGCGCCCCCGCATCGACGGAGTCGACGCCACGTTCGCCTCGCTCGCCCGGGGAGCCGTCGACCTCGTGCCGAAGTCGCTCACCTGGCGAGAGGGAGCCTCCGAGACCACGGCGCTGCTCGAGCGCGTGAAGACCATCGCCCGCTCGGCGCTGCCGCAGCGGCCGCCGAAGGTCGCAGGCGCGCCGGTGCCCCGCTCGTGGGCGCGGCCGGTCGACCTCGTGGCGCTGGGCGCCTCGGTCGGGGGGCCCGCGGCGCTGGCCACGATTCTCGGCTCGTTGCCCCGAGGCTTTCAGGTGCCCATCGTCATCGTTCAGCACATGGACCCGCAGTTTCACGACGGGCTGGTCGAGTGGCTCGGCCGCCACTCGGTGATTCCCGTGCGCAACGCGGTCGACGGCGCGCGCGTCGTGCCGGGCGTCGCGCTGATCGGCCCGCCCGGCCTCGACTTCACCGTCGACCGCTACGGCATCGCCCGCCGCATCGCGCGGTCGGGCGGCAGCGCACACCAGCCCTCGGTCGACGCGCTCTTCTTCTCGCTGGCACGGTCGATGGGGCCGAGCGCCGCCGGAGTCCTGCTCACGGGCATGGGCGCCGACGGCGCCGACGGGCTGAAGGCGATGCGCGACGCCGGTGCGCTCACGGTCGCACAAGATCGACAGAGCAGCGTGGTGTACGGAATGCCCGGCGTCGCAGCCGAGCGGGGCGCGGCCGAGCAGATTCTCTCTCTTCAGGCCATCTCGGGTTTTCTGGCAGAATGCGGGGCAATGCACGGCACGCCACCTCCGAATCGCTCCTCGCTGGCGCCGGTCAGAAAGACCATCGTCGTGCTCGATGACAGCGCCGTCGTGCTCGAGGCGTGCAAGGGCGCGCTGACCGAGGCGGGCTACCAGGTGGTGTGCGTCGACAACCCTCTGATTCTGCCGTCGGTGCTGCGCAAGACGACCGCCGACCTCGTGCTGATCGACGTGCGCATGCCTGCCGTGACGGGCGACGTGGTGACGAAGATTCTCGCGGGCGCTCGCCTGCCGACGTCGCGCGTGGTGCTCTACTCCGACGTCGACCCGGCCGAGCTGGAAGAGCTCGCCATCGCCTGCGGCGCCCTCGGGTACATCTGCAAGGGCACCGAGGAGCACCTCATCAGCGAGGTGCAGCGCTTTCTCGCGCTCGCGGGCTGAGCGGCAGAAACGACCGAACGCGGCGCACGAAGTCGTCTTCGTCGGCGGTCTTGCGAATGAACCCGCTCGCTCCGCAGCGGCGCGCGCGCTCGGCGAGCTCCTCGACGGGAATGTCGGAGTACAAGACGACCGGGGTGCGGCGGGTGACGCCGTGCGAGTTGACGATGCCGGTGACCACGTCGCCGGTCACTGCCGGCATGTTCACGTCGATCAGCACGAGGTCGGGCCGCTCCTTGCGAACGGCGGCAGCCAGCACGAGCGGGTTCTCCATCGTGATGACGTCGAAGCCCTCGTCCTCGAGGGCCATCTTCGCAGCCTCGAGGATTACGGGACTGTCATCGACAATCAGGACCTTTACCGGCATTTCCCTCTTTTAGCCGGCTTTCACGCCTTCCCCAAGAGCCGTTCCACCGCCTCGGCAAGATGGTCCGAAGTCAACTCGCCCTTGACGAGATAGGCGCTTGCGCCGGCCTCGGCGGCGCGCCGCTTGTCTTCGGCGGCGCCGAGCGACGAGAGCACGATGACGGGCAGGCTCGAGAAGCGCGACTGGCTGCGCAGCGCACGGATCAGCCCGAGGCCATCGAGGCGGGGCATCTGCAGGTCGGTGACGATGAGGTCTGCGGCGAAGCTCTGGAGCGCCGTGAGCGCCTCCTGCCCGTCGTTCGCACCGAGCACCTGAAACCCGAGGTCCTTCAGCATCGCGGTGACGGTGCTGAGCATGATGAACGAGTCGTCGACGCACAGCACGCGCAGCCGGCGCTCCTTGCCGCGCGCGCCGTCGTCGGCGTGAGCCCACTTCTGCGAGACCAGCGTGCCGACGTCGAGCACCAGCGCGATGCGGCCCGTGTCGAGCACCGCCACGCCGGTGACGAGCCGGTGCGACTGAAGGGGAGTGCCCAGGGGCCGCACGACCAGGCTCGCCTCGCGGCCGAGCGAGTCGTGGAGCAGCACCCAGCGCCGGGCTCCGTGGCGCACCACGATCGCGAGCGGCTTCTCGGGCGCGCGCGTGCCGGCCACGAGCTCGTCGAGGTGCGCCACCGAGAGCGGCACGCCGTCGATCTTCATCATTCGCCCCTCGTGCGCGTCGAGCAGCTCGCGCGGGTCGACCTGGCGAATCGACTCGATGGCCACGCTGGGAATCGCGACGAGGTGGTCGCCGACCTCGACGATGAGCGCGCGTGTGAGCGAGATGCTGATCGGGACGACCATCTCGACCGCGATGCCTTCGCCGCGCGTGCTCGAGAGCTTCACCTGACCGCCGAGCTGCTCGACGCGGCGCTTCACCACGTCCATGCCGACGCCTCGGCCCGAGAGCTGCGTGGCCTCGTCGCGCGTGCTGAACCCGGGCAGAAACACGAGCTCGCGCACGGCCTCGTCCGTCAGCGCGTCGGCGTTGGCCTTGGTGATGAGGCCCTTCTCGACCGCCTTCGCACGAACGAGCGCGACGTCGAGGCCGGCGCCGTCGTCCGACACGGTCAGCGCGAGCGCTCCGCCGACGTACCGCACCACGACCTTGACGGTGCCCTGCCGCGGCTTGCCCCGCGCCTCGCGCTCGGCCGGCGCCTCGAGGCCGTGGTCGACGCAGTTTCGCAGCAGGTGCAGCACGGGCTCGTCGAGCACCTCGAGCACCCGCTTGTCGGCCTCGACCTCGCTGCCCTCGATGACGAGCACCGCCTCTTTGTCTTGCTGCGCGGCGAGGTCGCGCACCATGCGGATGTAGGGCATGAGCAAGAGCGACACCGGCACGAGCCGCAGCTCGCGCACCGTGCGGTCGAGCTCGGCGACGTTGAGGCCGAGCTGGTAGACGGCCTCCTCGAGCCCGGCGAGCTCGGCGCGCAGCGAAGCGCCGGGGTGGCCCTCTTTCAAGAACGGCTCGACGGCCTCGAGGCGCTCGATGGCCCGGCGCACCGAGAGGCCGACCTTGCCCTGCTCGACGAGCAGCTCGCCGGCGACCTCCGAGATGCCGGCGATGCGATCGGCGCGCACGCGGAGGTTCTCTTCGGCGCCGAACTTCTCGGGCCGCTGCACGGTCACCGCGGCGCGCGGGGCCGAGGGCTGCGGCTGCTGCACTGGCGCTCGGGGCGCCGGCGCCGCGACCGGTGCAGGTGCCGGGCTCTGCGAAGGGGCCGCCGCCGCCGGGGCGCCGCCGCCCAGCGCGCCGTCGATGTTGCGCACGACGAGCTCGAGGTCGACCTGCGGGCCGTCGACGGTGCGCCTCAAGAGGGCGGCGAGGGCGTCGGTCGTCTGCAAGACGACGTCGCTCGTCGCGCGGGGAACCACGAAGCGCAGGTCGCGCAGCTTGAAGAGCAGCGACTCGAGCATGTGCGAGACCATGGCGATGTCGGCGAAGCCGACGGTCTTGGCCTCGCCCTTCAACGTGTGGAGCTCGCGGAACAGCTCGTCGGCGGCCTCGGAGTCGCCGGGCGCCTGCTCGAGCTGCAGCCAGCGCTGGCTGAGCCGCACGATGCGCTCGGCAGCGACCTCCTTGAACTTGCGGATGAGCGCTGCGCGGCGCTCCTCCTTCGTCGGCACCGGTGTCAGCCTCTCGATTCGCGGGCGAAAGAGGCCGTCAGCGTCGTGAGCTGGTCGGCGAGCCCGTTGAGCGCGGCGGCCGCGCGCTCGGTCGCCTTGGTGCTCTCGGCCGAGCGCTGGAGCAGCTGGTTCACCTCGTCCATGCTGCGCGTGACCTGCTCGGTCGCGTTGCGCTGCTGGTCGGTGACGAGCGTGATCTCACGCGCCGAGTCGGAGGTGCGGCCCGCGAGGTTCTTACCCTCGTCGGCGGCCTTGACCGACGAGTCTGACGCCTCGCGAATGTGGGCGGCGAGCTGTTTGATCTCTCGCGCGGCCTGCATCACGCTCTCGGCGAGCCGGCGCATCTCGGCCGCGACGAGCGCGAAGCCGCGCCCGGCCTCGCCCGCCTTGGTGCCTTCGAGCGAAGCGTTGAGGGCGAGCAGGTCGCTCTTGTCGGAGATCGAGCGAATCACCTCGCTGATGTCCGAGATCTTCTGGGCGCGGCTCGTGAGCTGCTTGATGGCCTCGGAGATCTCGGTGCTCGTCTGGGCCGTGTGGTCTGCGTTCTTGAACACCTGCTGCGACGCGTCTGAGATTCGCCGCGCCGCCTCGACCAGCGACGCCATGGTGTGGCGTGTCTCGTTGATGGCGGCCGCCTGCTCGGTGGTGCCCGCGGCCTGCTCGCTGCACGAGCCCATGATGTTCTCGCTCGCCCGGCGCAGGTTGCCCGCGGTGGTGCTGATCTGATCCATCAAGCTGAGACGGTTCGCCGACTGCCGCCCGAGCCAGAGCGAGAGCAGGCTGCCGAAGATGAACGTGAAGACCGCGACCGCGAGCGACGTGGCGCGAGTTCCGGTGATCGACTCGCGCACCTCGTCTTCCGAGAACCCCACCTGCAGCCAGCCGAGCGGCTTGCCGGCGGCCTCGAGGGGAATCGCGATGTGGTGAACGTCACCCTCGGTCAGCGCCGAGAGGCGCGGCTGCAGCAGATCAGTGACCGCGGGCGCCGTGTCGCGCTCGGAGACCGCGAACGTCTTGCCGTCGGGCTTCTTCACCGCGGCGTACCGCACGCTCTGCTCGGACTTGATGGTCTCGAGGTCCTTCGAGGCTGCCGCCGCGTCGTCGAACTCGACGGCCGACCTGACGGTCTGCGCGAGCATGCGCGAGAGGCTCTCGGTCTTCGCGTCGAAGCCGCGCCGCGCTTCACGGCTCGGCTGCCAGCTCAGCAGGAAGTACAGCGCGATCGAGCCGATGGCCGAGGCCGCCAGCACCGGCCCATTGACTCGAAAGTAGCTCTGCGTGGTGGTCATGACTCCCCTCGTTGGCGAATTCTGCTCTCGGCGAGCTCGATCATCCGGGTGACGTCGACCACCGTGACCATGCGCTCTGCGTCGAGAAAGGTCTGCACCGTCGGCGACGTCTCGTCGCTGGCGAGCGGCGTCATTCGCGACGGGATGATCGACGCGACGCCCGCGACCTCGTCGGCGAGCACCGCCACCACCGAATTGCCGGCGTCGAACATCACGAGCCGATCAGCGAAGGTGACGCGATCTCCGCGATCGCGACCGAGCAGCAGGTCGAGCTCGAGCACGATCGCGATGCGGCCGCTGACGCTGGCGACGCCGGCCACGAACGCGGGCGTCCCGGGAATGCGCACCGCCGTCGTGGCTCCGACGACCGACTTCACCTTCAGGGCGGCCACGCCGTACCAGATCGCGCCCACGCGAAAGACGAGCAGGTGGGTCGGCAGCTCCTCGGGCGCCGGTGTCGTGGGTTCGGCCCCCTCGAGGGGCAGGTCGGGCTGCATCGGCGGCGCGCAGGTTACCTCGCTCACGGTCGGGCGCCAGAAGCCGACCGCGTCGGCTCGATCTGCGCGTTGAAACGAAACCCGAGCGCGTTCGGTTAAGGTCCACGAGGTGCGCGCCGCGGCGTTCATGAGCCTGCTGTTCCTCGCGTGCGCCCACGGCACGGCGACGAGGTCGCTCACCGGCCTGCGCATCGACGTCGACCCGCCCGACGCCGAGCTGACGATCGACGGCCAGGTGCTCGGCGCGGCCTCGGGCGTCTCGCTCCAGAGCGGGGTGCTGAAGCTCGAGCCCGGCGTTCACCAGCTGAGCCTCAAAGCGAAGGGCTACCAGACCTGGCGCGGCGAGGTCTCGCTCGGCAGCGACGTCGAGCCGCTCAAGGTCAGCCTCGTGAAAAAGTGACTCACTCGCGCGCCGGCGGCGCCTCGCTGAGCCACTTCGCCAGCGTCTTGCCGTCGATGCCGAGCAGCTCGGCCGTGCGGCCGCGGTGCCCTCCGCAGCGCTCGAGCACCCAGAGCGCGTAGCGGCGCTGCAGCTCGCGAACCGGCAGCACGTCGCCTCCGAACGTCGGAGCGCCGCTGCCGCTCTGCGCCAGCACCGTCGCCGGCAGCTCGTCGACCTGAACCTCGGCGTTGCGGCCCAGCACCACGAGCCGCTCGATGACGTGCTGCAGCTCGCGCACGTTCCCGGGCCACTCGTGGCGGGCGAGCGCGTCGGCCGCCTTCGGTGACAGCCGCTGCACCGGCGAGCCCGGGTGCCGCGCCCGCGCCTGCTCGAGGAAGTGCTCGACCAGCACCGGCAGGTCGTCGCGCCGCTGCCGCAGCGACGGCACCTCGATCGGCACCACGTCGAGCCGGTACAGCAGGTCTTCGCGGAACTCGCCCGTCTTCACGCGCGCGCGCAGGTCGCGGTGCGTCGCGGCGATGATGCGCACGTCGAGCGGCCGCTCTCTCGAGCTGCCGACCGGGCGCACCGCCTTCGCCTCGAGCACGTGCAGGAGCTTCGCCTGCAGCGCCGCGGGCATCTCGCCCATCTCGTCGAGGAACACGGTGCCGCCTTCGGCCTCGGCGAATAGCCCCGGCCGATCTTGCGTCGCTCCGGTGAACGCGCCCTTCACGTGGCCGAACAGCTCGCTCTCGAGCAGCGCCTCGGGCAGCGCCGCGCAGTTGACCGACACGAACGGCTTCGCCGCCCGCGGGCTCTGCGCGTGAATGATGCGCGCCAGCAGCCCCTTGCCGGTGCCCGTCTCGCCCGTGAGCAGCACCGGCGCGTCGGTGCGTGCGACGCGCTCGACGACGTCGAGGGCCGTGCGCATCGCGACGCTCAGCGCGACGACGTTCGCCACCGCGTAGCGCTCTCTGAGCGTCGTCTTCAGCGCGGCGGCCTCGGCCCGCACCGAGCGGGCCTCGAGCGCGCGGCCGAGGAAGATGGCGAGCTCCTCGAGCTTGAAGGGCTTCGTGAGGTAGTGGTACGCGCCCTGGCGAATCGAGTCGACGGCCGTGTCGATCGCGCCGTACGCGGTCATCACGATGACCGGGCGGTCGGGGTCGCTGCGCCGCGAGAACTGCAAGAGGCCGAGGCCGTCGATCTCGGGCATGCGCAGGTCGGTGACCAGCGCGTCGAACGGCTCTCGCTCGAGGCGCGCGGCGGCCTCGCGGCTCGACGACAGCGCCGACGCCTCGTAGCCCGCGTCGCGCAGCCCGTCGGCGATCGTCTCGGCCATCGCGAGCTTGTCGTCGACGACGAGCACGCGCGGCCGGCGCTCAGTGCGTTGCATGAGCGGCCCCTTCGGCGAGGGGAATGCGCAGGCTCGCGCGGGTGCCGCGCGGCGTGCCGGGCAGCACCGACAGCGACCCCCGGTGGCTCTTCGCGATCTCGTTCGCGATCGCGAGGCCGAGCCCCGTGCCCTGCCCTTGCGGCTTCGTGGTGAAGAACGGCTCGGTCACCCGCGCCGCGTCTTCGGCCGTGATGCCGACGCCGTCGTCGATCACCTCGATGGCGACGTCGTCGATCGACGCGCACGCCGCCACCTCGACGTGGCCCGCGCGGGCCGTCGGGTCGCACGCGTTCAGGAGCAGGTTCACGAGCGCGTGCTCGAGCAGCCGCCGGTCTCCGCCGATGAGCGGCAGGTCGTCGGGCACCGCACTCGTCAGTCGAACGCCGGCCTCTTGAAAGCGGTGCTCGACGAGCGCCAGCGCGCCGCTCACCACCGCCGCCGGCGAGACGCGCTCGAGCGAGGGCGTGCCGTCGCGCGCCAGCGCGAGGAAGCCGCGCACGATCTGGCTGATGCGATCGGCCTGCTCGAGCACCGCGGTCACCGCCCGCTTCGCCCGCTCGTCGTCGGCCACGCGCGGCAACAGCTGCTCGGCGCGCCCCACGATGACCCCGAGCGGCGTCGACACCTCGTGCGCGACGCCCGACGCCAGCGTCACGAGCGTCGCCATCTTGCCCAGCCGCTCGAGCCGCGCCTCGCGCTCGCGCGTGAGCTCGTTGAGCTGCAGCGCGTGGCTGAGCTCGAGCTGCCGGCGCTGGTGACGCAACAGCAGCGTGCCGAAGGCGATGACGAGGCCGCCCGCGAGCGCCAGCGAGATGAGCAGACGCCACACGTCGCGGCGATCGCGATCGCGCTCGCGCCAGGCGCTCGCCACCGCCGCGACGCCCCAGTGACCGAGCGCGCCTGCGTCGAGCCGCGCCACGCCGGCGACCGCGGTGCGCTCGGGCAGCCCGAGCCGCGCGGCGTCTTCACGCGCGAGGTGCAGCGTCGAGCGGCCGCTCGCGAGGGCGGCGTCGAGCTTCGGGTCAGCGAGGCTGCGGCCGTCGGTCGTGCGCAGCGCGTCGCCGGGCGCCGCGATCGCCAGCATCAACGCGCCGGGCATCTCGAGGCGCGCGAGCTCTTCGAACAGCACGGCGCGGGGAACCGTGACGGCGAGCGAGTCGCTGCCGGTCGGCACGTCGAGGCGCACCCCGGGGCCCGGGCCCAGGTACCGGGCCGCGAGCTCGTCGGGCACGGCCGAGCCCGCGCGTTTCGCCGCGGCGATGGCGGCCACGTCGCGCTGCACCGCCTGCAGCCGCGCGCTCAGCGCTCCGGCGGCGCTGCGCGCGAGCACCGCCTGCTGCTGCGCGAGGTCCTCGAGCGAGGCCTCGCCGTCGCGCCGCTCGTCCCACGTGCTCAGCGCCCCGACGGCGGCCATGGCGACCACCATCGCGGCGAGCACCCACCACGGTCGGAGCTGAGCTTGAGACGTCTGCGGCATCGGGGAGTCGACGTTGCTGCTAGCAAAAACCAGTGCACGGCGCGCTCGCCAGGGGAGCCCCGCGCCGAGCGGGAGAATCTCCGCGGCGATCGGGAAAAATTCCGGATCGGGCCGGCCTTCTGGGGCGGGCGCCGCCGGGCGCGGCGGGCGGTCTGAAACGTGCTGGAGGCCGCGGCGTGCCAGGCACCTCCGCACTCGCGCTCGCGCTCGCGCTGTCGACGGCGCCCGTTCGCGCGATGACGCTGGAAGAGGCGCGCGCCTTTGCGCTCGAGCACCAGCCGCGGCTTGACGCGGCGCGGGCGCGGGTCGCAGCGGCGGCGGCCGAGACGTCGGTGCCGCGCGCACAGTGGCTGCCGCGGGTGTCGCTGGGCGCACAGCTGCTCGCGGGCACGACGAACAACAGCACGGCGTCGGTCGTGGGCATGCCGGGCATCGACCTGCCGCGCATCGGAGCGACGCCGGTCACCGACTCGCCGTCGTTCGCGCCGTCGCCGTCGACGCTGGCGGCGATCGGCGTGCGGCAGGAGGTCTTCGACTTCGGCCGCATCGCCGCGGAGGCGGCGGCCGCCGACACCGTGCAGAGCCTCGAAGAGCGCCGGGCCGACGCCGAGCGGCTCGAGGTCGCGCTGGCGGTTGAAGAGGCCTTCCTCGCGGTCAAGGCGTCGCGCGCGGTGCTCGCGGCGGCCGAGGGCGCGTTCGCGCGCGCGAAGGTGAGCCGCGACACGGCGCAGGCGGGCGTGGCGAACGGCCTGCGCAAACCGATCGACCTCAGCCGCGCCGAGGCCGACCTCGCGCGCGCCGACGTGAGCCGCACGCGCGCGAAGAGCGGCGTGCTCGCGGCGCAGGCGCTCTTCGCGGCGGTGACGGGGGCTCCCGACCGGCTGCTCGACGCGTCGGGCGAGGCGGCGGTGCGCGCGGCGCCTCCGGCGCTCGATGACGCCATCGCGCTCGCGCTTGAGCGCGAGCCGCTGTTGCGAGCGGCGCGGGCGGCGGTCGAGGCGCAGCGCGCGCGCACCCGGGCGCTCTCGGCCGAGCAGCGGCCCGACTTCGCCGTGACGGCGGCGTTCAGCGCTCGCGCCGGCGGAGCGACGCCGTCGTCGGGCCATGTGCCCTTCGGCTCGGGCTGGCTGCCCGTGGTGCCGAACTGGGACGTCGGCCTCACGTTCACCTGGCCGCTGCTCGACTTCGTCTCGCTGAAGCGGCAGGGCGTCTCGGAGGAGCTCGAGGCCGTGCGCGACGCCGAGGCCCGCGACCTCGCGCAGCGCCTCGCGGCGCAGGTCGAGCGCGTGTACCTCGACTTCGAGACGGCGGCCGAGGCGGTGCCCGCGCTCGAGCGGCAGCTGCAGGCCGCCGAGACGAACTGGGCGCAGGCGAACGCGCGCTTCGGCGCGGGTCTCGCACAGGCGCTCGAGCTCGCCGACGCCGAGGCGCTGCGCACCGACGCCGAGATTCAGCTCGCGCTCGGCCGATTCGAGGCCGCGCGCACCCGAACCCGGCTCGCCCGCGTCACCGCAGAGCCGCTCTGAAGAGGACCCCATGGAAACAGCCTCAGCACCGCCCGTGAAGCCGCCCCCGCCGCCGCCTCGGCCCAAGCGCTCGCGCGTGCCGCTCGTGCTCGGCTGCGGCACGCTCGCGGTGCTCGGTCTCGGCGGAGCGATGCTGCACCGCGCCGAGGCCGGCACGAACGAGGTGGCGCTCTCGTCGTCGCCGAAGGGCGTCAGCGTCACCGAGGCGCGCGCGGCGAGCTACCGACCGACGCGCAGGTACATCGGCACGCTCGAGCCGTGGCTGTCGGCGCGCATCGGCCCGCAGCTCGTGAGCGCGTACGTCGACACGGTGCTGGTTCGGCCGGGCGCGACGGTGCGGCGCGGCGAGGTCATCGCGACGCTCGACTGCCGCAACGCCTCGGCGATGGAGAAGGCCATCTCGATGCAGGCCCGAGCGCTCGAGACCACGCAGGCGGCGGTCGCCCGCGAGGCGTCGCGCGTGACGGCGCTGCTCGACGGCGGCTTCGCCTCGGCGAACGAGGTCGAGCTGAAGCAGGCCGAGAGCTCGAGCAAGCAGGCCCAGCTGCTCGCGCTGCAGGCGCAGATGATGGGCACGTCGCTGCAGGTGTCAGACTGCGTGCTGAGGGCGCCGTTCGACGCCGAGATCGCCGACCGCCAGGCCGACCCGGGCGCGTTCGTGAGGCCGGGCTCGACCATCGCCACCGCCATCGACCGCGCCACAGTGCGGGTGAGCGCCGACGTGCCCGAGAGCGACTTCGACGCGGTAGCCCCGGGCACGCCGGTGAAGCTGCGCATGCTCGCGTCGAGCACGACCCGCGCTGCGGTCGTCGCGCGGCGGGCTCCGGCGGCCGACACTTCGACGCGCACGATTCACATCGAGCTCGACCTGCCGAACCCCGACCGGTCGCTGGCGGTGGGGACGACGGCCGAGCTGCTCATCGACGTCGGCGAACCGGCCGACGCGTTCGAGCTGCCGATCGCGGCGGCCACGGTGCGCGGCAAGCGGGCGAACGTGTTCGTCGTCGAGGGCGGGGTCGCGAGGCGGCGCGCGCTGGAGGTGCTCGGCGAGTCGCAGGGCAAGCTCTACGTGACGCCGAAGGGCCTCGAGAGCGGAGCGCAGGTGGTGACGCTCGGGCGCGCGACGCTGAAAGAAGGCGACGCCGTGGCGGCGAAGCTCGAGGCCCCGGGGCAGCTGGGCGAGGCGGCGAAGCCGGCCCCAGCGGTGGGCCAGCAGACGGCGAAGGTGACGCCGTGACGAAGCTGTCGCTCAACAACCCCATCGCCATCGTGATGGCGTGCGTCGCGGTCATCGTGTTCTCGGTGGTGGTGACGCCGCGGCTGTCGATCGACACCTTCCCCGAGCTGACGCCGCCGGTGCTGGTCATCGGCACGATGGCGCCGGGCCTGGGCCCGAAGGACGTCGAGAAGACGCTGACGTGGCGCATCGAGAAGTACGTGTCGGCGACGCCCGGCGTCGATCACGTGCAGAGCCTGTCGCGCAACAACCTGGCCATCATCTTCGTGTGGCTGAAGTGGGGCACCGACCTGAACGCGGCGCAGGGCCTCGTGCAGCAGCAGGTCGCGTTCGCGATGGCGGCGGTGCCGAAGACGCTCGGGGTGCTGCCGCCGTTCGTGCTGCAGTACGACCCCTCGAACGCGCCGGTCGTTCAGGTGGCGGTCTCGGGCGGCGGCGCGGGCCTGTCGGGGTCGCAGATCTACGACTTCGCGGTGAACAACATCGAGCCCGTGCTCGAGGGCATACCCGGGGTCGCGAGCGCATCGCCGAACGGAGGCCGGCAGCGGCAGATCAACGTGGTCATCGACCCGGTGAAGGCGCAGGCGAGGGGCCTCACGTCGACCGACGTCGCGGCGGCGGTCTCGCAGGCGAACGCGCTGGTGCCGTCGGGCAGCTTCGTGTCGCCGTACTTCGACGCGAACGTGTACACGAACGCGGTCGCGAACCGCATCGAGCAGATCGGCGACGCGATCATCAAGTCGAACGCGGGGCGGCCCGTGACGATTCGAGACGTGGCGTCGGTCGAGGACGCGGCGTCGCCGCAGACGCAGGCGGTGTCGATCGACGGGCAAGACGCGGTGTACCTGAACGTGCTGCGGGTGCCGGGCGGCAACACGCTGCAGATCGTCGAGGCCGTGAAGGAGGAGCTCGCGAACCTCAAGGGCCTGCCGCAGGGCATGGTGGTGAAGCCGATCTTCGATCAGTCGACGTTCGTGCGGACGAGCTTCGAGGGGCTGCGCAAAGAGATCGTGCAGGCGCTGATCCTCATCTCGCTCGTCATCTTGCTGTTCCTGCAGAGCGGCCGGGCCGTGGTCATCGCGTGCATCGCGATTCCCATCTCGTTCGCCGTCATTCTCATCGCGCTCTACGCGACGGGGCAGACGCTGAACGCGTTCACGCTGGGCGGCCTCACGCTCTCGATGGGCCCGCTCGTCGACATCTCGGTGGTGGTGCTCGAGTCGATTCACCGCCATCGCGCGCGGGGCAAGAACGCGCTCGCGGCCGCCGCCGACGGCGCGGGCGAGGTCGCGCTGCCGGCGCTCGCCGCGACGCTGACGACGCTCGCGGTGCTCTTGCCGGTGCTGCTGCTCTACGGGCTCGCGAAGAAGCTGTTCGCGCCGCTCGCGCTGACGGTCGCGGTCGCGATGGTGACGGGCTACGTGGTGAGCCTCTGCGTGACGCCGGTCGCGTGCCGCTACTTCCTGGGCCACGGCGAGCCGGGCAGGCTGGCAGCGCGCGTGGCCGGCTTCATCGGCGGGCTCGCGCAGGGCTACGCGCGGGCGCTGAAGGCGGCGCTCGAGCACCGCGTCGCGCTGGTGACGGCCTGCGCGGTGCTGGTGGCGGCGGCCCTGTTCGCGGCGGGCCGACTGCCGAGCACGTTTTTCCCCGAGATCGACGAGTCGATGGAGCGCGTCTACGTGCGGCTGCCCGCGGGCACGTCGCTCGAGGAGTCGACGGCGCGCATCAACGCGATGGGGGCCGCGGTGGTCGACGCGTTCCCGAAGGGCGTCATCGAGCTGTACCTCGCGAACGTCGGGTACCCGAAGCAGCCGCGCAGCGCGATGGGCAACCCGAACAACGGGCCGCACATGGGCTTCCTGCGGTTCGCGCTCTGCCCGCCCGAGCACCGCGACCTCACCCAGCGCGAGATCGCCGACCGCATTCGCGTGGTGCTGAACGAGAAGTTCCCGGGCGCCGAGCTCTTGCAGTGGCCGGGCGGCCTGGTCGCGAGCGTGTTCTCGAACGGGTTCAGCGCGCCCATCGTGGTCGAGCTGCGGGGCAACGACCTGGCCGAGCTCGCGAAGCAACAGGAGGCCGCGGCCGAGGTCGCGCGCACGGTGCCGGGGGTGCGCGACGTGATGACGACGCTCGAGGCCGAGTACCCCGAGGTGCGCATCAACCTCGACCGGCAGGCGGCGGGCATGCTCGGCGTCAACGCGCGCAGCGTCGCGCAGACGACGCTCGAGTCGACGTACGGCAACATCAACGGGCCGAGCACGTGGGTCGACCCCGCGAACGGCATGGCCTACTACGTGGTGTCGATGTACGACGCGCGCGGCATGGGCGACCCCGACGGGCTCGCGCGCGTGCCGGTGAAGCTCGACCACGGCGCGGCAGTGACGCTCGGCGCCTACAGCACGGTCGAGCGCTCGCTGGGGCCGATCGCGATCGAGCGGAACCAGCTGCAGCGGGTGGCGCACGTGTCCATGCAGACCGAGGGGCGCGACATCGGCACGGCCGCGGAAGAGCTCGAGGCGAAGCTGAGGGCGAGCCCCGAGCTGCGCGGAGCAGACCTCGCGCTCGTCGGGCAGGTCGAGCTGATGCGCAAGACGTTCGGAGGACTCGGCGTGGCGATCGGCCTCGCGGTGATGGTGGTGTTCATGATCATGGCGACGCAGTTCAAGTCGGTGCGCCTGCCGCTGATCATGCTGTTCACGATTCCGTGCGCGCTGATCGGCATCGTGCTCGCGCTGCTGGCGGCCGGCCAGGGCTTCAGCGTCATCGCGCTGATGGGCGTGCTGATGGTGGTCGGCATCGCGGTGTCGAACGGCATTCTCCTGGTCGATCACGCGAGCCGGAAGCTGGTCGAGGGCCTCGAGCCGCTCGAGGCCGTGCTCGACGCGGCGCGCACGCGGTTCGTGCCGATCATGATGACGTCGCTCGCGACGGTGGTCGGTCTCTTGCCGGTGGCGCTGGGGCTCGAGGCCGGCGCCGAGGCAAACCGGCCGCTGGCGCTGGCGGTGGTCGGGGGGCTGACGTCGTCGACGGCGCTGTCGCTGTTCCTCGTGCCCGCGATGTTCCTCTTCATCGCGCGGAGGCCGGCGCCCGAGGCCGTCGAAGCGCCTAATCGAGTGACGCTCGCCGCGGAGCGCGTGTGACGGCGCGCGACGAGGTCGTCGACGTGCTGCGGCTGCTCTCGCTGGTGAGCAGTCGGTTCGCCGAGGCGGGCCTGCGGCGAGACCACCTCGTGCTCTGGTTGATCGGTCGGTTCCCCGGCATCACGCGGGAGCGCATCGGGCACGCGCTGGGGCTGAAGGTGCGCTCGGTCGCGGGCCTCGAAGCTCACCTGCGCAGCCGAGGGCTGATCGGGCGGCGCGGCACCCTCGAGCTCACTCCCGCGGGCCGCGCGACGTCGCAGATGACGAGCGGCGCGATCGAGGCGCTCGGCCACGAGGCGCTCGGGCGCCTGCCGGCCTCGAAGCTCGGGCACACCCGCGAGGTGCTCACCGCCCTCTCACTGGCCCTCGCAGGACGTCCGTCATAACGGACGGCAACCGTTTCTCCTCTGGTCTTGTAACGGACGTTCATCCGTTATATTAGACGTCCATGGTTCACCTCTGCTGTCGCTGTTGCCGGCCGGTCTCTCGCTGACCCCGACCACACGACCTCTGGAGGACCCGAACCATGCAGACCCTGTTGACCTTGACGTTGACCGCACTGACCGCCGCTCCCGTGGCGTTTCTCGACGAGCGCGTGGTGATCGACCCGGGGCGCGGCATCACGGTGAAGACGCTCGACGGCAGCTACTCGGCGACGGTGCGGGCGCGGGCGCAGCTCCGCAACACGTACGTGCACGAGCTGCTCGACACGAACGAGCTCAACGTGAGCCGCCTGCGCTTCTTCTTTCAAGGCAACGCGGTGACGCCCGACCTGAAGTACCTGGTGCAGCTCGCGTTCGGCGCGTCCGACTTCGAGGCGGGCAACGCTTCGCCGGTCTACGACGCGTACGTCGAGTACACGCGCTGGCGCGACGCGAACCTGCGGGTTGGGCAGTTCTTCGTGCCGTTCGACCGCGCGCGCACGATTCGCGAGTCGGGGCTGCAGTTCATCGATCGCCAGCTCTCGGTTCGCGAGCTGACGCTCGATCGCGACGTGGGGCTGATGGTCTCGTCGCAAGACCTGTTCGGCCTCGACGGGCGGCTCTCGTACGCGATGTTCGTCGGAGCGGGCGACGGCAAGAACCGGCTGGGGGCGCAGATGGCGGGGCCGCTCTGGGTGCTGCGGCTGGCGGTGAAGCCGATGGGGCGCTTCGACGACGACCTCGAGGGCGACGTCACGCGCGACCCGAGGCCGCGGCTCGCGATCGGTGTCGCCGGCGGGTGGAACATTCACACCACTCGGGCGCAGAGCACGTTCGGCGCGACGTACACCCTGGGCACCGCCGACTACGTGCACGGTGCCGTCGACGTGGTCTTCAAGTGGGCGGGCTTCTCGCTGCTGGCCGAGGGCGTGGTGCGGCAGGCGCAGACCGGCACGCTGAGCGGCACGTCGCCCAGCGGGCAGCCGCTGTACGAGTACACGCGCTCGGGCTGGGGCTACTTCGTGCAGGCCGGCTACCTGGTGTCGCAGTACGTCGAGGTCACGGCGCGGTGGGATCAGCTGTACGCGCTGCCGGGCTCCGACCCGGCGCTGGCGACGCTGGCCTCGACGCAGGGGCGGCAGCTGGGCGGCGGCGTCAACGTCTACCTCGCGGGCCACATCTTCAAGCTGCAGTCCGACTACTTCTACATCTGGGGCCCGACGGCCGGCACCGGCCGGCACTCGGCGCGAATCGCCCTCGACGCCTCGTTCTGAGAGAGACCATGCGAACCCACCTCGCCCTGTTGCTGCTCCTGGCTGCGTGCACGAAGAACGACGCGAAGGCCGTCACGCTGCTGAACGTCTCGTTCGACCCGACGCGCGAGCTCTACGAAGAGGTGAACGCGGCCTTCGCGAAGGAGTACGTGCAGAAGACGGGCGTGTCGGTGACGGTGAACCAGTCGCACGGCGGCTCGGGCAAGCAGGCGCGAGCGGTGATCGACGGGCTCGAGGCCGACGTGGTGACGCTGGCGCTCGGCTACGACGTCGACGCGATCGCGACGAAGGGCAAGCTGCTGTCGGCCGACTGGGCGAAGCGGCTGCCGCGCAACGGGGCTCCGTTCTCGTCGACGGTGCTGTTCGTGGTGCGAAAGGGAAACCCGAAGGGCGTGAAGGACTGGGACGACCTCGGGAAGCCGGGCATACAGGTCATCACGCCGAACCCGAAGACGAGCGGCGGCGCGCGGTGGAACTACCTCGCGGCGTACGGCTACGCGCAGCGCAAGGCGGGCGGAGACGAAGGGCCGGCGAAGGCGCTGGTGAAGGGCATGTTCGCGAACGTGCCGGTGCTCGACACGGGCGCGCGCGGGTCGACGACGACGTTCGTCGAGCGGGGCATCGGCGACGTGCTCGTCACGTGGGAGAGCGACGCGCTGCTCGTGCTGGGCGGAAAGCAGGCCGAGGCGTTCGAGCTGGTGGTGCCGTCGGTGAGCATTCTGGCTGAGACGCCGGTCGCGGTGGTCGACACGTACGTCGACAAGCACGGCACGCGGGCGGTGGCCGAGGCGTACGTGCAGTTCCTCTACTCGGACGCGGCGAAGGCGATCGCCATCAAGCACGGCTTCCGGCCGACGGGCGAGGGCGTGGTGCTGCCCGACACGTTCGCCAAGGTCGAGACGTTCGGCATCGACGAGCAGTTCGGGGGTTGGGCGAAGGCGCAGAGCACCCACTTCGACGACAAGGCGGTCTTCGATCAGCTGGCGGTGAAGCAATGATTGCACGCGCTCGCGCCTGCGCCTGCGCACCTGCCTGCGCACGTGGACGCGCACGTGGACGCGGACGTGGACGTCGACGTGATCGTGATCGTGATCGTGATCGTGATCGTGATCGTGATCGTGATCGTGGTCGGCTGCGCCGGGGCCACAAACGGCCGTCCACGATCACGATCACGATCACGATCACGTCGACGTCCACGTCCGCGTCCACGTGCGCGTCCACGAAGGGGAAGTGTGCGTGAGCGAGGCCTCGGCCATCGCTGCTGTGCCGGTACCGGCGCCCTCGACGGGCCGCCGCAGGAAATACGTGTTGCCGGGCTTCGGCCTCTCGCTCGCCATCACCGGCGTCGCGCTCACCCTCGTCGTTCTTCTGCCGCTCAGCGGCCTCTTCGTGAAGACCCTGTCGCTCACCGGCTCCGAGTTCTGGGAGAAGGTCACCGACGCCCGCGCCCTCGCCGCCTACCGCTTGAGCTTCGGCGCCGCGCTCGGCGCCGCCCTCGTCAACGCCGTCTTCGGGCTGCTCGTGGCCTGGGTGCTCGTGCGGTACCGCTTCCCCGGCCGCGCGCTCGTCGACGCCCTCGTCGACCTTCCCTTCGCGCTGCCCACCGCCGTCGCCGGCCTCACGCTCACCGCGCTCTACGCGAAGAACGGCCCGCTCGGCCGCGCCCTCGAGCCGCTGGGCGTTCACGTCGCGTTCACCGCGCTCGGCGTCGGCGTCGCCCTCACGTTCGTCGGCCTGCCCTTCGTCGTCCGCACCGTGCAGCCCGTTCTCGAAGAGCTCGACCCCGCGCTCGAAGAGGCCGCCGCCACCCTCGGCGCCACCCGGCTCTACACCTTCCGCCGCGTCATCTTGCCCGCCATCTTCCCCGCGCTGCTCACCGGCTTCACGCTCGCGTTCGCGCGCGCCCTCGGCGAGTACGGCTCGATCGTCTTCATCTCGGGCAACCTGCCCGGCAAGACCGAGATCGTGCCCCTGCTCATCGTCACCCGCCTCGAGCAGTACGACTACGCCGGAGCCACGGCCCTCGCCGTCGTCATGCTCGGCGCCTCGTTCGCCCTGCTCTTCGTCATCAACGTGCTGCAGCGAAAGATGCAGGTGCAGCGTGCGTGAGCGCGCCGCCACTCGCGAGCCCGCCTGGGTGAAGAACGCGCTCATCGCGGCCGCCCTCGCCTTCCTCGCGCTCTTCCTCTTCGTCCCCGTCGTCACCGTCTTCGCGAGCGCGTTCGCCGAAGGCCCGCTGAAGTGGCTCGAGGCCGTCACGCACCGCGAGTCGCTCTCGGCCATCAAGCTCACGCTGCTCACCGCGCTCATCGCCGTGCCGCTGAACCTCGCCGTCGGCGTCGCCGCCGCCTGGCTCATCGCGAAGTTCCGCTTCCCCGGCCGCAGCGTGCTGCTGACGCTCGTCGACCTGCCGTTCTCGATCTCCCCCGTCATCGCCGGCCTCATGTTCGTGATGCTGCTCGGTCGCAACGGGCCGCTCGGCGCCTGGCTCGAAGCCCACCACCTCACGTTCATCTTCGCTCCGCCCGGCATCGTCATCGCGACCGTGTTCGTCACATTCCCTTTCGTCGCGCGCGAGGTGCTGCCGCTCATGCAGGCGCAGGGCAACGACCAGGAAGAGGCCGCCCTCACGCTCGGCGCCTCGGGCTGGCAGACGTTCTTCAAGGTCACCCTGCCCCGCGTGAAGTGGGCGCTGCTCTACGGCGTCGTCCTCTGCAATGCGCGCGCGATGGGCGAGTTCGGCGCCGTCTCGGTCGTGTCGGGCCACATTCGCGGGCTCACCAACACCGTGCCGCTGCACGTCGAGATCCTCTACAACGAGTACCAGTTCACCGGCGCCTTCGCCGTCGCGTCGCTGCTCACCTTCCTCGCGCTCGTCACCCTCGGCGTGAAGAAGCTCGTCGAGTGGAGGAGCGCCTGACATGAGCGTCGAGGTCCAGGCCCTCACGCGGCGCTTCACCAAGGGCGGCCCGCCCGCGGTCTGCGACGTCTCGTTCACCTGCCCCGGCGGCGGCATCACCGCGCTGCTCGGCCCGTCAGGCGCCGGCAAGTCGACCGTGCTGCGCACCATCGCCGGCCTCGAGCAGCCCGACGGCGGCCGCGTGCTCATCGACGGCACCGACTGCGCCGGCGTGCGCATTCAAGACCGCGGCGTCGGCCTCGTCTTTCAGAGCTACGCGCTCTTCGACCACCTCACCGTGCGCGAGAACGTCGCGTTCGGCCTCGACGTTCGCCGCCGCCCGAAAGACGAGATCCGCGCGCGCGTCGCCGAGCTGCTCGGCCTCGTGCAGCTCACCGACCTCGGCGATCGCAAGCCGGCGCAGCTCTCGGGCGGCCAGCGGCAGCGCGTCGCGTTCGCGCGGGCGCTCGCGGTGAAGCCGAAGGTGCTGCTGCTCGACGAGCCATTCGGAGCGCTCGATGCCCGCGTGCGCGTCGAGCTCCGCGACTGGCTGCGCAAGCTGCACGCGCACACGCACATCACCACGGTGCTCGTCACGCACGACCAGGAAGAGGCGCTCGAGGTGTCGGACCACGTCGTCGTGCTGTTCGACGGCAAGGTCGCGCAGGCCGGCGCTCCGCACGAGCTGTACGACCGGCCGGCCAACGCGCGCGTCGCCGGGTTCATCGGCGGGGCGAACGTGCTCGGCACGGGCCAGGTGGTGCGCCCCCACGACGTGAAGCTCTCGAAGCCCGAGGCCGCCGACGAGCTCTCGCTCGGCAGGGTGACTGCACTGCGCCGCGTCGGCGGCTACGTGAAGCTCACCGTCGAGATGCCGAGCGGCGACGTCGTCACCGTCGAGTCGCCGAAGAGCGAGGTCGACGCGCTCGGGCTGAAGGAAGGCGACCGCGTGCTCGTCGACGTCGGCGCCTCGCAGCTGTTCGTGACAGACTACGCCATATGATCCACCGCGACGTCGTCAGCGCTGTGGGCCGTACTCCGCTCGTGCAGCTGCAGCGCGTGGGCAAAGAGCTCGGCGCCCGCCTCGTCGCGAAGCTCGAGACCTTCAACCCGAGCGCCAGCGTGAAAGACCGCGTCGCCGCCGCGATGATCTTCGCCGCCGAGGCCGACGGCCGCCTCAAGCCCGGCGCCACGCTCGTCGAGGCCACCAGCGGCAACACCGGCATCGGGCTCGCCGTCGCCGCCGCCGCCAAGGGCTACCGCCTCATCCTCACCATGCCCGAGCGCATGTCGAAGGAGCGCGTCGCGCTGCTCAAGTACCTCGGCGCCGAGGTCGTGCTCACCGAGGGCACGCTGATGAAGCCGGCCGTCGACAAGGCGAAGGCGCTGCTCGCCGAGACCCGCGGCGCCGTGATGCTCGACCAGTTCAGCAACCCCGCGAACCCGGCGATTCACGAGCGCGTCACCGCCGAAGAGCTCTGGGCCGACACCGAGGGCCGCATCGACGTGTTCGTCGCCGGCGTCGGCACCGGCGGCACCATCACCGGCGTCGGGCGAGCGCTGAAGAAGAAGAAGCCGTCGGTGCGCATCGTCGCGGTCGAACCCGAGAAGTGCGCCGTGCTCTCGGGCGGCGCCGCCGGGCACCACCTCATTCAGGGCATCGGCGCGGGCTTCGTGCCGTCGATTCTCGACCGCAGCGTCATCGACGAGGTCGTGACGGTCGGTGAAGACGAGTCGTTCGCGAACGCTCGGCGCCTCGCGCGCGAAGAGGGCATCGGCTCGGGCATCTCGTCGGGCGCGGCCCTGACCGCGGCGCTGAAGCTCGCGCCGAAACACAGAGACCAGATGATCGTGGTGCTGCTCGCCGACTCGGGCGAGCGGTACCTCACGACGCCGCTCGTCGGCGAGCTGACGCGCTGAGCGCTTCAGCGGCTCGACGGGCATACAGTGCGCCGCATGCCCACCGTGTCCCGCCGTGACGCCCTCGCCGCGCTGGCCGCCGCTCCTGCCGCCGTCGCGCTCGACGCGGGCACCGCCGCTCCCGCAGCGCGCGCGCCGAAGCCGCTGCCGTTCGACCCGCGCAAGCTCAAGGGCCTGTCCGAGAAGCTGCTCGTGTCGCACCACGAGAACAACTACGGCGGCGCGCTGAAGAACCTCGTCAAGGTCGAGGCCGAGCTCGCGCGCGTGAACAGAGACACGCCCGCGCCGGTCGTCTTCGCGCTCAAGGAGCGAGAGCTCACCTTCCGCAACTCGGTGCTGCTGCACGAGGCGTACTTCGGGAACCTCGGCGGCGACGGCAAGGCCCCCGCCGACCTCGCCCGCTTCGAGGAGCCCCTGCGCGCGTGCGCGCTCTCTCAAGCGGGCGGCAGCGGGTGGACGGTGCTCGCGCTGCAGCTCGTCACCGGCGAGCTCACCGTCGACTGGAGCGGCCACCACACCCAGGCGCAGGCCTCGTCGGTGCCGCTGCTCGTGCTCGACCTGTACGAGCACTCGTACGCGCTCGACTACGGCGCCGCCGCCGCGAAGTACGTCGACGCGTTCTTCGCGAACGCCCGGTGGGACGAGGTGCAGCGGCGCTACGACGCAGCGCACAAAGCGTCGGCGCTCCTGCGGCAGCAGGCCGGCTGATAGCATCGCGGCCGGTGCTGCGCCCCTCACGCTCGCTCGCCGCTCTCGTGCCGCTGCTGCTCGCAGGCCTCGGCGGCTGCACGAGCTGCCTCGTGCGCACCGCGCCGGGCAAGGTCGCGATGGGCGTCGCTCGGCTCACCATTCGCCACGCGGGCGCCGTCGTGAGCCTCGCCGACGCCGACACCCGCTGCGGCTTCTCGAGCGACGTCGTGAAGCGGGGCATCGTCGTGCAAGGCCAGCCGGGCCAGCAGGGCGCCGTCGTGCTCGAGGCGAGAGAGTGCAAGCTCGAGTTCCCCACAGAGACGGTCGTCGGCACCGACTGCGAAGGCGTCGACACGCTCGTGCAGGGCACCGTCACCGTCTCGGGCACGAAGCGCGTGCGCGGCACCATCACCGGCTCGGCCGAGAAGCCCGTCATCCCCGACGGCGCCGACGCCGTCACGTTCGACCTCACCGCCGACTTCTCGGGCCTCACCGTGAAGAAGTCGGCGTCAGCCGCTTTTCTCACCACCGACAGCGGCCGCCTGCACTTCGTGCTCGAGCCGCGCGTCGCGCTCAGCAAGAGCCTCGGCGTCTGCGCGGTTCCCACGCTCGACGTCAGCCTGAGCGACGTCGCGTGGCGCGACGGGCTCGTCACGGTGCACGACGGCTCGCGCGTCTTCGCGGTCGACGTCGCGCAGTCGAAGTACGTCGCGCAGGTCGGCAAGTGGCTCGAGCACGAGAACGACTTCTCGGGCTCGATCTCGGTGTTCGGCGGCGAGGTCGCGCTGCCCGTCGCCGGCGAGCCGACCGCCGTCGACGACGAGTACACGCCTGAGGCGTACTTCAAGTCGATCGCCTGCAAGCCCGATCTCGCGACGCCCGTCTCGTACGCCTGCCCCTCGATGAAAGAGCAGATCGTTCACGGCGCGATGCGGCTCGGCATCAGCCAGCTCGGCGCCGTCACGTCGCTCGTCGACGCCGACGCCCGCTGCGGCTTCTCGACGCCCGCGGTGCTCGCCGCCGCGCAGCTGAGCGGCACGACCGGAGGCCTCGGCTCGGCGCGCCTCACGCTGCCGGCGCCCTGCACGCTCTCGTTTGCCACGCCCGCCGTCATCGGCACGGGCTGCACCGGCGTCACGCAGACCGCCGAGGGCAGCGTCACGGTCACCGGCACGAAGACGCTGAGCGGCGTGCTGTCGGGCGACGTGAGCACTCCGGTGGTGCCGAACGGCCGCGACCCGGCGGCGCTGGCGCTCACGCTGTCGTTCTCGAACTTCAAGCTCACCGACTCGGCCTCGACGGCGCGCTTCATGAAGGTCGTGCGCGGCACGCTCTCGGCGACGGTGGTGCCGCGCGTCGCCATCGACTCACGCTCGGGCATCTGCTCGGTGAGCACGTCGGCCGTCGAATTCAGAGACGTGACGTGGAGCGACGCGCTCGTCGAGGTCACCAGCGACGGCCTCACGTTTCAGGCGCCCCTGAGCCAGGCGGTGCTGCAGGCGCAGAGCGGCACGAAGGGCGACCGCACGAACTACCTCGCCGGCACCGCCATCTCAGACGGAATTCCCGTCACGATTCCTCCGCCCGGCGCGGCGCCGGTGCTCGACCCTGCCTACGACGCGGCGGCGTTCGAGGCGACGTACGCGTGCAAGCCCGGCTACCTGAAGGCGCCCGACGAAGAGGCGTGCCTCGTCGACCGCGCGCTCGCGCTGAACGTCGCGCGGCTGCTCTTGCTGACCGCGGGCACGACCGCGTCGCAGCTGCAGGGCGACACGAGCTGCGGCTTCTCGGCGTTCTCGGTGAAGACGAACCCGACGCGCGTCACGGGCGACGACGGCCAGATGGGCGAGCTGCAGTGGGACATTCAGAACTGCCGCGTGGGGCAGGCGGGCACCGCGGCGGTGTCGACCGACTGCACCGGGGTCGTCACGTACGTGCAGGGCACCGCGAACGCGACGGCGCAGCGCATCGTGAAGGGCGAGCGAGACACCGAGCTGGTGCTCTTCGACTCGATCATCCCCCGGTCGCGCGACGCGCTGTCGATCAGCCTGAGCAACACGGCGCTGACGGGCTACTCGGTGTTCAAGGTGCTGCCGGGTGAGGCGACGCCGTTCGCGAAGCTGGTGCTGCACAGCGGCACGCTCTCGGGCAAGGTCACGCCGGGCCTCGGCGAACGCACGAGCAAGCCGGGCGTGTTCGACGTGGGCACTCCGGTCGCGACGTTCACCGACGTTCAGCTGATGAACGCGACGGCGACGCTGTCGGTCGCCGGCAAGCAGTTCACGCTGCAGATCCCGAACGCGCAGATCTCGGGCCAGAACGGCGCGTTTCGCGGCGTCGTCAACACGGTCTTCGGCACGCTCGCCGTGAGCAACGGCGGCGTCGTCACCCTGCCGCAGGGCACCGTGCTCGACCCGACGTTCACGCAGGCGAGCTTCGACGAGAGCTACTCGTGCACCGCGGATCTGAAGGGGCTGATCCCTCCGAACTGAGGCTCGCTCGATGAACGCGGCGTCGCGCGCCGACGCTCGCGAAGCGTGCCGCGCTCGCATTCAAATCGAGCGGGCCGCGGAGTAAACAGAGCGCCATGCGAACGACAGCGGTGGTGGTCTGCGGCCTCTTCGTCGCGGCGTGCAGCGGCAGCACCGCGCCCGACGGCGGCACGAAGTGCGAAGACCAGCCCGACCTGCCCGACGACGCCTTCGTAGACTCGAACTGCGACGGCGTCGACGGCGTGCTCGACGACGCGCTGTTCGTCTCGACGAGCGGCGTCGACACCAACCCCGGCACGCGCGATCAACCGGTGAAGACGGTTCAGGTCGGCCTCACGAAGGCGGTGAGCCGCGGCAAGCGCGCGCTGTTCGTCTCCGAGGGCACGTACGACGGGCCGGTGCTGCTCGTGAACGGCGTCTCGATCTACGGCGGCTACTCGCAGGCCGCCCAGTGGGAGCGCAGCGCCGCGCACAAGACGCGCATCGTCTCGACCACCGAGCTCTCGGGGCGCGTCGTCGCCGTCGAGGGCAAGAACCTCACCTCGCCGACCGTCGTCGATCGCGTCGAGATCGAGGCCGGCGACGCCATGGCCGCGGGCGCGTCGAGCATCGCGCTCTACTGCAGCGGCTGCACGGCGCTCACCGTGAGCAGCTCGGCGCTGGTGGCCGGCCTCGGCGCTGCCGGCATGCCGGGCGGAGCCGGCGTGAGCGGCGCCGACGGAGGCACCGGCATTCAAGGCAGCCCCGGCACGTGCGACAGCAACCAGGTCGGAGCCGCGGGCGGCGCGGGCGGCTTCTCGATCTGCGGGCGCACCGGCGGCATCGGCGGCACCGGCGGCGACTTCGGCGCGAACCCCGGGCAGGTGGGCGGCACGGGCACGGGCGGCACGATGGGCGGCACTCCCGGCGCCGGCGGCGACCCCGGCCGCTCGGGCGGCCCCGGCGACCCCGGCACCGAGGGCCCGCCGGGCACGAACGGCGCGGCCGGCATGGGCGGCGCGGTGATGGGCGGCTACTGGGTCGGCAACGCCGGCGCGGCCGGCACGAACGGCACGCCCGGCAACGGCGGCGGAGGCGGAGGCGGCGGCGGCGGCCAGGGCTGCACCATCTGCAACAACGGCCCCGGCAACGGCGGCGGCGGCGGCGGCGCGGGAGGCTGCGCGGGAACCGCGGGCATGGGAGGCCAGCCCGGCGGCGGCTCGTTCGGCGCGTTCATCGTCGCGTCGAACGGCGTCGCCATCGTTCGCACGCGCGCGACGTCGAAGAACGGCGGCAAAGGTGGCGCTGGCGGCGCCGGAGGCACGGGAGGCCTGGGCGGCGGCGGCGGCCCGGGCCAGATGGTGTGCACCTCCGAGGTCGGCGCCGGCGGCAACGGAGGCAAGGGCGGCAACGGCGGCGGAGGAGGCCACGGCGGCGGCGGCGCCGGCGGGCCCTCGTACGCGATCGCGCTCTCGGCGACGAGCGCGACGCTCACGACGAACACGCTGCAGGCCGGCCTGGGCGGCATGGGCGGCGACTCGATGGGCAACCCCGGCGGCAACGGAGCGGCGGGCGAGCTCGGCTCGCTCTGACGCGTCAGAAGTCGCCGACGAAGCCGAGCGTCGCTCCGCCGGTCGGGTTCATCGACGCGACGGGCGTGACGGGCAGCTTCTTGCGGTGCAGGTACGGCACGATGAAGCCCGAGAACGCGCCGAGGAACGAGCCGACGATGACGTCGGTGGGGAAGTGGTAGCCCGACTCGACGCGCGAGAACGCGGTGAGCGCCGAGAGCAGCGCGCCCGCGCCGAGCACCACCCAGCGCACCGGCGCGTCGGGGTGGCGAAAGAAGACGGTCGTGGTGAGCGTCGTCGTCGCGGCCGCGACGAGCAGCGCGTGCCCCGAGGGGAACGACAGCTCGGCGTCGAACGAGGTCACCGGCGCTTCGGCGCTGATGTACCGAATCGGCCTCGGCCGGCGAAACGCGAACTTGAGCACCATCTGCGCGACGCTCGCGACGGCCATCGACTCGCCGATGATCAAGAGGTCGTCGGCGAAGTCGTGCCAGGGCGTCATCGTCGGCAGCGCGAGGCTCTCGAGGCCGAGGTAGAGCACCGGCGCCACCAGCGAGACCCCCAGCGCCACGTCGCTGAAGGTCGCCCAGCCCGGCGAGCTGCGCCCGACCGCGTACCGATCGAACGCGAGCAGGTCGGCCGGGTCGCACCGCCCGTTGCCCACCGAGCGGCGGCACGACACGTCGCCCTCGAGCGTGGGTTTGATGGTCAGCTCGACGAACAGATAGAACGCGAACGACGAGCCCGTCAGCGCCGCCTCGAGCGGCAGGTTCACGTCGTACACCGACAGCGACGTGTCGGTGACGATGGTGCCCGCGTCGGGCCGCAGCTCGGGGGCCAGGGCGCGCGAGACCCTCGGGGTGAGCCGCGGCGCCACGATGGGCACCTCGCCGCCGTCGGGTGTTACCGCTTCGACCGGCGGCGGCCTCGAATCGGGCTCGGCGGTAACGACGACGAGCGCTGCCAGCAGGGGGAACATGACGGGCAGCTGGCCTCTGCAAAGAGAGCGCCGCGGCCCGTTGAGGTGCGGTGGCGGCCTACGACTCAACCCCGAGCGACGCCGTCGTTCTCTTACAGGTTCGGGTCCGCGAACATCGGCCCGACCGAGAAGCTGAAGCGCGAAGCCCCGTCGAGGCTGCGGTGGTAACCGAGCTGCAGCGCGAGCACGTCGACGATCGACCACCACAGCCCGCCGCCGAGGCTCACGTGGTACGCGTTGCTCGCCTCGCCGCGGTTCCACACGCGGCCGTGATCGACCGAGAGCTGAACGCCGACCGTGCCCGGCACCACCGACTCGATGCGCAGCACGTCGATGCGCAGGTCCGTCGTGTGCGCGAACGCGAGGTCGCCCGTGAGCTGCTGCTGGCCATACGCGCGCAGCTGCTGCATGCCGAGCGTCGGCGCCAGATAGAACGGGTGCGGCCCCAAGATGCCCTCGACGCTCGCGCTGGTGAGGATCACGAAGCGCTCCGACCGCTCGAGCGGAAACACCACGGCGGCCGAGAGCAGCCCGGTGGTCGAGAACGCCGAGGGTCGCGCGACGTCGAACCGGCCCTCGAGCGCCGCGCGGGCCGCGATGCCCCGCCGCGGCAGCATCGGGTTGTCGATCGTGCTCCCCTTCATGAACACGCTGCCGCCGAGGAAGCCGCGCGCTCCCAGCTCGTCGGGGCTCACGTCGGTCGCCTCCGCGATGTACCGGCCCTCGGTGCGCTCGGTGTAGAAGCCCTGGCCGAGCAGCTGCGCACCGACGCGCGGGCCGCTGCCCATTCGCACCGAGACGCCGTAGCGCGCGTCGGCGAGGGCCTGGCTCACCCGCCAGAACTCGTTCGGCACGTCGATGCCCCGCAGCGTGTTCGTGCGCCCATAGAAGTTGCGCGTGAACTGCGGCGAGCGAACCGTCACGTCGACGAGCTGGTCGAGCCGCTCGAGGCTCTCGGGGAACATGCCGTGGTAGTCGAGCCCGACGCCGAGCGTCGACGTCGCGAAGTACACCGAGCCCGCATGCATCGCGGCGAACTTCGCCTTCTTGTAGCCGGGCACCACGTGCGTGTACGTGCCGCCGATCAGCGCGCCGACGTCGGGGTTCACGATGAGCCCCGGCATGAACCCGCCGTAGTCGAAGTCGTGGTTCTCGAGCGGGTCGTACTGGTTCAGGTACGCCTGCTCCGAGCGCTCGTCGTCGACCGCGACGCCCTCAGCGATGCGCAGCCCGTTCGTGCGGTCGTAGACGACGAGGCTCTCCGCCTTCACCGTCGAGCCATCGGCGCTCACGACCTGGTCTTTGCCTTCGCCGCCCACGAACCGCACGTCGATGCGGTCGTGCGCAGCGCCCTGCAGCTCGAGCACGTCGTCGCCGTCGAGCGCGTAGAGGCGCAGCTCCTTCGTCTCGGCGGGGTCGAACGTGCGCGCGTACCAGACGTCGCCGTCTTTGGGCCGCACCGTCACCCGCACGCGGCCATCTGCTTCGAAGCGCAGCGCGAACACGTCGTCCTGCATCGACCCGGGCACGTCGACGGCGCGGGCCTGGTAGCGGTAGAAGTCCTCGGCGACCTCGACGAGCTCCCCGCGGCGCTCTTTCATGGTCCGCGCGATGCGGGCGCCGTCGAGCGCGTATGCCTCGCGGTGCCACTGCGACATCGAGCCGTCGATCACGTCGTCGGTGAGCGCGGCCTGCACCTCGCGGGCGATCTCCATCCACCGATCGTGCTCGATGCGGTTGAGCATGAGCGCGTCGACGTCGCGCGCGTTGTAGTTCAGCCAGCGAAGCGACCCGTAGCTCGAGCTGTACCAGCGGGGCTGGCGCGCCTGCGGCACCATGAGCCGCGAGACGAAGAGGCCTGCGCCGTCGTACGCGGGGAACGCCTGGTCGCGGTCCATCGCGACCGGCGAGTAGATCTTCACGCCGTTCTCGTCTTCGTTGATGGCGAAGCGCCACTGGCCGGGGTGCCGATCGAAGTCACCCACGAAGACGTCGAGCAGGCGCGCGCGCAGCATGGCCTCCTGGTCGACGCGGTGCTTCTCGGGGTGCTCGAGCACCTTCTCGGCGGCGGCGGCGTAGGCCTTGAAGCGCGTCGTGTCGTCGCGGCCGCCGAGGTGAGCGGGCGGCGCGAAGCCCTCGGCCATCTCGTTCGGGCGCTGCTCGAGCTGCACCACCTCGTCGCTGATGAAGCCGCGGTACGGGCCGAGCGCGGCTTGATCCGGCAGGTACAGCAGTCGCGGCTCGACGCTGTGCACGCCGACCGCTTCGGACAGCTTCGAGACCGTCAGGGCGGCCTCGGGCTGCGTCGCCGTGAAGGCGTACTCGAGCACGCGCTCGAGCGGCGTCACGCGCCCGAAGGGGTATGGGATCATGCGGCCGGCGTCTTTCGTCGTCGAGCGAATGACCCAGTCGCCGCCCTGCGCGTCCTTCAGCCGCACGCTGTTCGTCTGCTGCCCGCCGCCGACCTTGTACGGCACGAGCCCCTCGGCCTCGAGGTCCAGCACCTCGTATGGCATCGAGACGTGAAACGTCTCCGAGTAGTACGAGCCCGTGAAGAAGCGCACCACGCCGGGCAGGTGCCACACCGGGCGCTTCGAGTACGTCGCCATCACCGGCCCCTCGGGCATCGGCGCGGGCGCTCCTCGAGGCTTCTCGGCCAGCGCCCTCAGCGGAGGCAGCGGGATCGTGGCCGCGAGCTCCTCGCCGCCGCGAATGAGCCGCGCCTCGCCTTCGCCGCTCTCGTCGAGGTGCAGCTCGACCCAGCCCGGCGCCGCGATCGCGACGTCACCCTCGACCGGCGTGACCACGGGGCGCGCCTGCGACGCCGACGTCCCCGACACGAGCTGGAGCTGCGGCCCGAGCTTCAGCGCCTGCAGGTTCTCGTCGTGCCCCGAGACGAACACGAACGAGCCGTAGCGGTCTGCCTCGTTGCGCACCGCGAGCGCGAGCCGGTGCACGAACGGCGACGCCTGGTACTGCGGCACGAGGCCCGCCTTTCGCGCGACGACCAGCGCGGTGCCGACGACCGGCGCGGGGTCGAGGTGCGCCGCCGCCGTGAAGTGGCCGCCGTGCTCGCCCCAGCTGTCGAGCGGGTGGTGCATCGCGATGATGAGGCGCCGGCTGCGGTACCGGCGCATCGCGTCGCCGATGTTGCCGAGAAAGGCCTTGCGCGACTTCGTGTCGCACGCGTCGTTGAAGTTCGGGTCTTCGGCGCCGTTCTGCATCCACCACTGCGTGTTGGCGAGCAGCAGCGCGACGTTCGGCGACAGCTCGAGCAGCGTCCCGTCGCCGCACGCCGCCTCGGGCATCACGTCGATCTTCTCGTCGGGCCGCGAGGCCGCGAGCTGCGCGTTGAGCTCCTTGCGCATGCGGCGCACGGCCTTCGTGCCGCCCTCGTCGAAGTCGAGCGGCCCCGGCAGAAAGTAGACCCTGCCGCCGCGGTCGAAGAACTCCTTCACCGCCGCGACGTGCGCGCCGAGCGACCGCTCGACCTGCTCCCGGTCTTCGTCGCCCTTTGCAGGCAGCTCGCCCTGCGCGTAGTCGCCGGTGAAGACGACGAGCGTGCTCTCGGGGTCGGCCGTCGCGAGCCGCCCTTTGAGGTGCGTCAACGTAGGAGCGGCGTCGTCGCCGTGTGCGCCGCCGACGAAGATGAAGGTGAGCGGCTGCGCGGGGCCCTCGTCTTTCGCGTACGCCAGGAGCGGCGTCGTCGCGACGAGCAGAGCAGCGGCGAAAGCGCAGCGGGGAGCACTCACCTGTTCCCCGGTGCTTCGAGCAAACCCCACGCCGGGGCCCGCGCCGTGAGATCAGGCGCCGAGCGCGAGGCGGCGTGGGGCGAACTGCCTCGCCGAGCAGAACCGCCACACGCCCAAGCGTCACAGCGGCGCGGTCTCGATGACCACGTCGGTCGTGGTCATGAGCTTGTGCACGGGGCAGCGCGCCACCGCGTTGTACAGCCGCGTGCGCTGCTCGTCGGTCAGCGGCCCGTGGAAGGCGAGCCGCACGGTGAGGCGGTAGGTGCCCTCGCGCTCCTTCGAGTCGTCGCGCTCGACGTGCGACTCGACGCGCTCGAGCGGCATACCGTTCTTTCTCGCGTACCAGGTCGCCGTCAGCGTCTTGCACGCGGCGAGCGCGGCGTCGAAGTAGTCGTGAGCGCCGGGCGCCGAGTCGACGCTGCCCGAGCTCTCGCCCAGGTCCGAGTGGAACACGTGCTTCCTCACGTGCAGCACCTGGCGCACGGCTCCGGGGGTCTCGGTCTCGCAGTCGATCATGGCGCGGCGAGATAGCAGCGAGTACGAACGCGACGCCATGGTCGCTGCGCTCCTCGCCGTCACGCTGTGCGCCGGGTCTGGCGGGGCCGAGGCCCTGGCGAGGTCGTTCTCACCCGACGTCGTCGGCGCGCTGACGCTGGTGAAGCCGTCGGCCGGCGAGTACGCGATGGCGCTGTCGCTGCAGTACGAGGAGTTCATCACCACCGAGCTGCGCGTCACCGAGCGGCGCACCGGCGCGCTGAAGCTGAGCCTCGCGGCCGGCGGCGATGCGCGCGCGTGCGCCGGCATGCGGTCGGCGTCGAGCACGTCGGGGCAGTACCACTACGAGCCGCCCGAGCGCCGTCAGGGCACCCGCTCCGAAGAGAACGTGCAGCTGCTCGCGCTCGCCGGTCGCTGGCGCGTCGAGCAGGGTGTCGTCGTCGTGACCTTCGATCGCGTCGCGTGGTCGACGTGCGACGTCGGCGCCGCGAGCGCGCTGCCCGAGCCTCAGGTGGAGCTGCGCTGCGTCGCGTTCAGCCCCACGAAGCGGCTGCCGGCCGCGGGCCTCGCGTGCGAGCAGGCCGAGAAGGGCCAGCAGCTGCTCGAGCTGGGCATGCCCATGAACGGCGCGAAGCGCGAGCGCGGCCTGGCGCCGCGGGGCCGCAACGTGCTGCTGGGTGTGCCGGGCCTCCAGGTCGAGGTGAACGCGGCTCGCGGAGCGGCGTCGCTCTTCACGCTGCGCGCACGCCCGGCGACGTTCAACGAGGCAGACTGGCTGCGGCCGGCGCCCAAGAAGAAGTGACGGCTACTCCTTCTTCTTCAGCTTGCCTTCGTTGTCCTTGATGAAGGTGCGAATCTCTTCCGCCATGTCGAGGAGCTTCAGCCACTGCTCCTGGTAGAGCGTGACGGGGAAGCGACCCATGCCGTAGACGGACACGGCGCCCTTCTCGCTGACCTTCAGAGACACCCCGCGAGAGCCGCGCGACTTGAGCTGCTCGTTCTCGGCCTTGAGGCGCTCCAGCTCCGCTTTCAGCTCGGCTTCGGTGCTCATGGAGACCGGGCGTACCGCCCCCGCTGCACGAAGTGAAGAGTTTTTGGAACGGCTCTCGGCGCGCTAACGTTCAGAGCTCGTTCGGAGGTGCGGCATGAAGTGGGCGCTGGTTGCAGTTCTCACGTTGGGGGCGCTGGGCGCCTGGGCGATGAGCGTGACCGCGGCCGGCGACCTGTCGGCCGACGTGAAGCCGATGGCGATGCCGAAGGTCGCGATGCGGCCGCTGCCGGGGCTGTCGGGCGGGCCGGTCGCCGTCGCGATGGCACCGAAGGAGGCGCCGAAGGAGGTGCCGAAGGAAGCGCCCAAGGAGGCGCCCAAGGAAGCTCCGAAAGAGGCGCCGAAAGAGGCGCCGAAGGACGAGCTGGAAGCGCTGCCTCCGCCGAAGGCCGAGCCCAAGCCTGAGCCGAAGCCCGAGCCGGTCGCAGCGAAGCCCGAGCCGAAGCCGGAGACGAAGGTCGCGATGAAGGACCCGGCGCCGGCGCCCGCGCCGAAGCCGGCGGCTCAGCCGAAGCCTCCGCCGGAGGAGGCTCCTGCGCCTTCGCCGAAGGCTGCGCCGGAAGAGAAGGTGGCTCCGGCGCCACCGCCTGCTGCCGCGGCTGCGGGCGAGGCGTTCGTGAACCTGAAGGCGTCGGACACGGCGGAGATCGTCATCGACGGCCGGAAGGTCGGCCCGTCACCGAAGCTCGGGTACAAGCTGAAGTCCGGCAAGCACAAGATCCGCTTCGACTGCTACGACGAGAACGGGAACCTGAAGCCCGGCAAGATCCAGAACATCGACCTCGCGCCCGACGAAGAGAAGGACATCGACTACGAGTGTCCGTTCTCGCAGTAGAGCGGCGGCCACCGAAGAACAGCCGCTGCACTCGCGTTGGACGGCAGCGGAGCTCCCGCGTTGCCACGAGACCGCAGCGCGCCGCGGCTACTTCCGCGAGCTCGTGACGTTCACGGAGTCGCAGCCGACCTGGCCCCCACGCGACTCGGACGAGTCGAGCGTGTGGCGGGTCGGCCTTGAGGTCTCGAGCGGCCACGCTTCAACTCACGTGCTGCCGTCGGTTGGGCGACGCGTCATTCCCTTGCCCACTGAGGGGCCGACCCCTCGCGTTTGGACGACTGTGCAGCGCTCGACAGACCGACCTTCGTTTCGTTGACAACTGTCGTCCACGTTTCGGAGGGTCCTCCATCGAAGGCTGTACAACCGTCCACGCGCCGAGCTCGACGCCGCGCGGGAAAGCCGGCTCCGCTTCTCTGTCGGCAGTCGACCCGCGCACCGAGCTCGGCGGTCGTCGCGACGGAGTCTCTGGCAGCGCGCGCAGCGGCGACGACGCCGAGTCGCGCCCGGCTACTCGCCCAGGTACGCCTTGCGCACTTCCTCGCTCGCGAGCAGCTTCTCGCCGGTGCCGCTCATGACCATCTCTCCGGTCTCGAGCACGTAGGCCCAGTGGCACAGGCCCAGCGCGAGGTGGGCGTTCTGCTCGACGAGCAAGATGCTGACGCCCTGGGCGTTCACCTCGCGCAGAATGCGGAAGATGGTCTGCGTCACCTGCGGCGCGAGGCCCAGCGACGGCTCGTCGAGCAAGAGCAGCGTGGGCCGCGACATCAGCGCGCGAGAGATCGCGAGCATCTGCTGCTCGCCGCCCGACAGCGTGCCCGCCATCTGCCGCTGCCGCTCGGCCAGCACGGGAAACAGCTTGAACGACTTCGCCGTGTCGGCCGCGATGCCGTCGGCGTCGCTGCGCAGGTACGCCCCGAGCTCGAGGTTCTCGAGCACCGTGAGGTTCGGGAAGATGCCGCGACCCTCGGGCGCGTGCGCCATGCCCTTCGGCACCAGCTCGTTCGCCTTGAGCCCGACGACGCTCTGCCCCCGCAGCGTGATGGTGCCGGCCGAAGGCTTCACCATGCCGCTCACGGCGCGCAGCGTGCTCGTCTTCCCCGCGCCGTTGGCGCCGATCAGCGCGACCACCTCGCCCTGCCCGACCGACAGCTCGACGCCGCGCAGCGCCTCGATCGCGCCGTACTTCACCTTGAGGCCCTTCACGTCGAGCAGCGGCTCGCGTGCGGCCCTCGTCCCCAGCTCAGGCATGCGCCGGCGCCTCGCCCAGGTACGCCTCGATCACCTTCGGGTCTGCCCGCACCGCCGCCGGGTCGCCCGTGGCGATCGTCTCGCCGTGGTCGAGCACCGTGATGTGCTCGCAGATGCCCATGACCAGCTTCATGTCGTGCTCGATCACCAGAATGCCGAGCGAGAACTTCTGCTTGAGCTCGCGGATCAGCACCATCAGGTCGGCCTTCTCGCGCGTGTTCATGCCGGCCGCCGGCTCGTCGAGCAACAGCACCTTCGGCTTCGTGCCCAGCGCCCGCGCGATCTCGAGCCGCCGCTGCTCGCCGTACGGCAGGTTCTTCGCCTGCTCATCGCGGCGGTGCGACAGCCCCATCACCGCGAGCAGCTCGTCGGCGCGCGCCGTGAGCTCGGCCTCCTCGCGCAGGAAGCCCGGCGTCCTCAGGAGCGCCCGCCACCAGTCGAGGTAGTTGTTCCCCGCGTCCATCAGCCGGGCCGCGAGGCGCGCAGGGCCGGCCCCGCGCCGCAGCGCCTCGACGCGCGTCGCCGAGAAGAAGGGCGTCGTGTTCGCGAGCACGGCCACCCGCACGTTGTCGAGCGCCGAGAGCGACTTGAACAGGCGAATGTTCTGAAACGTGCGCGCGAGGCCGCGGCGGTTGATCTCCCAGGGGCGGCGGCCGTTCACGCGCTCGCCCGCGACCATCACGTCGCCCACGGTCGGCATGTACACGCCGGTGAGCACGTTGAACGCGGTCGTCTTCCCCGCGCCGTTCGGGCCGATGAGCCCCTTCAGGTCGCCGCGCCTCACCTGCAGGTTGAACGACGTGAGCGCCTTGAGGCCCCCGAACGTGATCGAGGCCGAGCGCGCCTCGAGCAGCACCTCGCTCATTGCGCTGCCGCCTTCTTCTTCTTGAAGAGGTCCCACGCCTCGCTCGTGCCGAAGATGCCCTGCGGGCGCGAGAGCATGATGATGACGAGCAGCACGCCGTAGATGGGCTTGCGGATCTGATCGACGACCGAGGCGAGCGACGAGGTGGCTCCGACGGCGCCGAAGAGGCTGCGCAGCCCCTCGGGCAAGAGGGTCAGCACGACCGCCGCGAGCACCGCGCCCGTCGTCGAGCCCAGGCCGCCGGCAACGATGAAGACGACGATGTCGATCGACCGCGTGAAGTCGAACTGCGCGGGAGTGATGACCGTCTGGAAGTGCGTGAACAGGCCGCCCGCGACGCCGGCGAAGAACGCCGAGATCACGAACGCCCGCACCTTGTACGCGGTGGTGTCGACGCCCATCGCCTCTGCGGCGACCTCGTCTTCTCGAATCGCCCACAGCGCGCGGCCGTGGGTCGAGCTCGCGATGCGCCGCGCGACGAGCACGGTGATGAACACGACGAACCAGACCATGGCGAACGTCGAGTACTGGGGCACTCCGCGCAGGCCGAGCGGCCCGCCCAGGCTCGGGGTGTTCTGCACGATGACGCGAATGATCTCGCCGAAGCCGAGCGTGACGATCGCGAGGTAGTCGCCGCGCAGCCGCAGCGACGGCAGCCCGACGAGGAAGCCGCACAGCGAGGCCGCCACGCCGCCGAGCGCCAGCGCGATGACGAAGAAGATCTGGTCTGACACGGCGCCGAGGCCGGTGATTCGCACGTCGTTCGTCGCCAGCGAGAAGACGCTCGCGCTGTACGCGCCGACCGCCATGAACCCGGCGTGGCCGATCGAGAACTGCCCGGTCATGCCGTTGATGATGTTGAGCGAGACCGCGAGGATGACGTTCACCCCGACGAGCGACGCGAGGTAGACGAAGAACTCGTGGCGACCGAGCAGGGCCTGTAGCGCGAACATCGCGCCGGCCGCGACCGCGATGGGGAGCCAGGCTCTCAAGAGACGCGCGCGCTCTTAGCATGCGCTTTCGATCTTCCAAGCACGGTGGTAGAGGCCCCCAGCGCCTTCGCCGGGAAGGCACGGTCCAAAGGGTTTGGGAGAAACAGCAATGAGCAACAAGCTCCTGGTGGCACTTCTGGCATTGAGCCTCGCGGCGTGCAGCGGCGGTGGCGGCGGCGGTACGGGTGGTGGCAGCGGCAACGCTGGCGGCACCGGCACGGCCGGCAGCGGCACGGGCGGCGGCGCGCGCGCGGGCGGCAGCGGCAACGCTGGCGGCAGCGGCACGGCAGGCGGAAGCGGCATGGCAGGCGGTCGCGCGGGCGGCAGCGGCACGGCCGGCGGCAGCGGCAACGCTGGCGGCACCGGCACGGCAGGCGGCAGCGGCGCTACGCCGGGGTCGAGCTGCACGAACCCGATCATTCTCGCTGGGTACACGGCGCCGAGCATCACGGCGGAGCTGGCGACCTCGGGCCAGCAGATTCACTATCGCCTGCCCGTCGTTGCGAACGACATGATTCAGCTAGCGACTGACACGCCGACGCCGATGATGGGTATCCGCGCTCCTGATACCGCGCTCACCGTTTTCAGCACCGACGGCAGCCAGAAGCTCGCCAGCATGGACGACAGCTTCCCGCGCATCTTCGGGACGGACACGAACCTCTTCTACCGCGCGACGACCACTGGGACGATCTGCATTCGCCTGGAGGAGTGGCAGACCTGGGCCGGCGAGGCCCCCGATGCAGGCTTCCCGGGTGATACCATTACCCTCTTCTTCAACAAGATGCGGCAGAGCTTCTCGTTCCACACGGTGGACAGTGAGCTGCTCGACGGCGGTAGCAATAATACGGCGGCGACCGCGCAGGACGCAGGCTGGGCCAGTCTTGGAACGCTTCGCATCAGCGACTTCATCGGCGGTCTCGACGGAACCGGCGACGTCGACGTCTTCCACCTGACCACACCGCCGAACGCGCCCGATGCGGGAACGGGGTTGGCCCTCTACACGGGCGCTCCGCTCGGTGAGCCGCTCACGTCGACCAGTGTCGGGGTGAACAGCTACGGCAGCACCCTTCGGAACTACGCCTTCCGAATCACGACGATGGCCGGCGTGACCATTGCTGCGTACACCCCGCCCGCGAATCCAGCGAATATGCCCGAGGAGCTCGACATGGTTGGTGAGCCCTCGACTGACTACCTTTTGTGGATTGAGCGCCCGGCCGGTGCAGCGGTCGGAACGAACGACTTCTACCACTCGACCTATCTGTATTTCCCCGACGATGACGCCGTCGAGGACCCGGCAACCGACGTTGCGAACAACACGCTTGCGACGGCCGCTCCTTTCCCTCTCGTTCAAGACGCGACCAACGCGAAGCTGCGAGCCGGCAACCTTCTCGGCAAGTTCAACGTTGCTGGCGCCGATGTCGACCACTTCTCCTTCACGCATGGCGGCGGCGACCGCGTGACGTTGTCGTGCCGCGCGCAGCGCACCGGCTCGGGTCTGCGTGGCGCGCAGTTCCAGTTCGTGACCGACGCGGGGACGGTCGAGTCTGAAACCGAGACCAACGACAGCGACATTCTCTGGGGCCAGGGCGGCAGCAAGAACGCCATCATCACGACCGACGCCGGAACGATGTACCTCAAGGTCTCGGGCGCCACTCAGGATGCGATGAACCCGGCCAACTTCTATCGCTGCCGCGTCACTGTCCTCGCACCGTAACGTTTCTTCGACTCGTGCGAGGCACCACTTCACGGTGCCTCGCGCCGAGCGAAACCCCGGCACCGCTTATGCTGAAGGTGCGAGCCAGGGACGTGATTGGCCGCTGAGCAATCAGCCCTGTTTCACGGCAAAGCTGGGAGCGAGCATCTCGCTTGTCGGCCGGCGGGGACGCCGAGGACTTCAAGCTCCGGGCACAGCTGCGCCGCGCGTCGACTTGAGGCTTCAGGCTGGATTGCACTGAACGCACGACGTCCCGTCGGCGAGGCACGTGGCCGTACAATTCCCCAGACCATCCACGCAATGTGCACAACGCCCGGAGGCGCAGGTCATCGTGCCGCCACAGCCGCACACTTTGGTGAATGGAAAGGCCCCCGCGTTGTAACAACCATCTGCCCTGTGGTCGCATTGGGTGGTGTCGCAGGTGCACTTCGAACAGGTGAAGGCCCCGCAGGCGTAGTTAATACAGGAGGAGCCTGCGCTTCCATTCTGTGTCAAGGTCACGGCTGTGTTGCACGAGGCCGGCGGTACGCATGGGTCGAGAGAGCAGATCACCAGCTGGGGACCCCGATCGCAGTGACAGACTCCCGCGCTGCACTGATTCCCTCGGCCAGTCGCGGTGCAGTTCAAGCAGGCACCTCCGCCCGCTCCGCAGGCTGACGGGTCGTCGATTCGACACAGCCCGCCCTGGCAGCAACCGCTGGGACAGCTCGTAGAGTTGCACACACACTGGCCGTTCACGCATTGCTGTCCAGCAAGGCACTGCGGCCCGGTTCCACAGCCGCAGCTCCCGGCGTCACAGTTGTCTGCGATTTGCGTGCTGCAGCTCATGCAGGTGGCTCCGCTGGTTCCGCACGCCGCCAGCACCGGCGGAGAGATGCAGGTCGTCCCCGAGCAGCACCCCATCGGGCAGCTCGCTGGAGTGCACCGGCACATGCCGCTCACACACTGCTGATTCGGAAGACACGAGGGCCCGGCTCCGCAGCCACACTGACCGCTCGCGGTGCAGGTGTCACTCGTCTGGCTGTTGCAAGCGGTGCACGTACCTCCGTCGCGCCCGCAGGCGGAAATCGACGGTGTCGTGCACACCGAGCCGCTGCAGCACCCGTTCGGGCAGCTGGCGCTGTCGCAGACGCACTGTCCGCTCACGCACCGCTGACCCGCGGTGCATGGACTACCGGTGTTGCCACAGACGCAAGCGCCACCCGCGCTGCAGCGATCGGTCATCGCGGGGTTGCATGCCACGCACGCGCTTCCACCGTCGCCACAGCTCGGAAACACCGGAGCTGCGCACATCGAGCCCTGGCAGCACCCCGTCGGGCAGCTCGCGGGTGTGCACGAGCACGTGCCCGCATCGCAGCTCTGCCCGGGACTGCATTGAGCACCCGAACCGCACTGGCATATTCCGCCACCGCACGAGTCCGCGCGGCCCGCTCCACAAGAGACGCACACGGATCCGCTCGCGCCGCAGTGGGCCACGCTCGGCACGTTGCAGGTGGAACCGGAACAGCACCCGCTCGCGCAGGACTGTGTGTTGCAGCCACTGCACGCACCACCACTACACTGTTGGCCCATCGGGCAGCTCGTACAAGCCGAGCCCGCGGCGCCGCACATCGTGGTCGAGTCTCCAGGTCGGCACGTGTCCCCGTCGCAACAGCCCGTGCACGAAGTCGCAGTGCAACGGCAGATATCGTTCAGGCATTCGCGACCAGAGCCGCAAGCAGCCATACATGCCGACCACTGACCACCGACGCATGTTTCACGGCTCGCGCAGCCTGCATCGCACGAGCGTGTTTCCCCGGCATCGCATGCGGCCGACGCACCGCCTCCGGCAGCACCGCCTCCGGCAGCACCGCCACCTGCAACACCGCCCCCGGCAGTGCCACCATCGCCCGCCGCCACGCAGAACGTGGCTTGCTCGCAGCGCTCGCCGGCGCCGCAGTCTGCGTTGAAGCGGCACGGCTTGCCGGAATTGCTGCTGCACTCCGTCATCAAGCCAGCGAACCCGATCACCACCAGCGCCTGAATGAGTCTCATGGTCCACCTCTCAAGGCAGTGCAGCAGATGTACTCGGGACGCACAATTTCACCGCCGCCACTCGCGCGGCACCGACTGGTTCGACGCCTCGCGCTCGAGGTCGTCTTCCCGTCTGCGGAAGACCGAGCGCCCCTCCTCGGCCTGCTCGAGGTCACGCTTGTACTGGTCGTAGCGCTCCCGCTCCTCGGGCGTCAGCACCGGCCCGACGTGCCGAACCGCGCGACGCCGCGTCGCCGCGTCGGCGTCGTCGATGAAGCGCTGCTTGGCGCGCAGCTCTTGCTCGAAGCGCTCGCGCTCGTCGGCGAGCGCCCGGTACCGCGACCGCCACATGCGCTCGTCGGCCGCCGTGAGGCCCTTCTCGGCCGGTCGCTCGGCCGGCTTCTCGGCCGGCGCCGGAGCGTCTGCGCGAGGCGTCGCCGCCATCGTCTGCTCGGTCTTCCCGACCGGCACCTGCTGCAGCGCGCCGGCAGCGCCCTCGAGCCTCAGCTCGGCGCCCGCGGAGCACGGCACCGCGACCGTGCTCATGAACAGCCCGATGTCGAGGTCGTGCTTGTCGATGAACTGAAACAGCTCGCGCCCCGCCGCGTCGAACCACGCGTTCATGCGGAACGGCTCCCACTGAGGGTTCACCGTGCAGCCGCCCACCTTCACCTCGTCGGTCTTCGTGCGCGACAGCAGCACCGCGTTCAGCGTGCCCGTCTTGTCGATGAGCGCCATCGCCAGCCCCGGCTTCTCGAGCGCGTGCCGCAGCGCCGCGACCTCGGCCGCGACCGCCGGCTTCGCACGCTCCTCCAGCTTCGCCCACGAAGGCGACGGCCCCAGCGCGTCGATCGGCAGCACCAGCGTCGCGTCGGTCACCAGCCCCACCGCGCGCCCCTGGGCATCGAGCACGAGCGCGCCGGCCGGCGGCACGCGATCGAACGCCACCTCGAAGTGCGGCACGCCGAGCCGCGTCCGCAAAGGCGTGCGCACCGTGCCCTCGCAGCAGCCCGGCACCGCGACGTCGTCGGTCTCTTTGACCTCGAGCCCCTGAGCAAACGGCACCGGCTCACCCTCGCCTCCGGCGACCTCGAGCTCCGCGAGGTCGAGCTCCTTCTGGCGCAGCTTCACCTTCGCGAGCAGCGTGCGCCCATCGTGCAGCCGCACGCGCGGTTGATCGCACGCGAACCGCGCCCTCACCACGACCCGATCGGCCGCGCTGAAGAAGCCCGGCCCCTCTGCATTGGGCTCGCACAGCACCTTGACCAACGAACGGGCCCGGTCGGGTGCGGGCGGCTTCTCTGCGGCCGTCGCACGTGGAGCGGGCGCCGGCGGCGGCGGCTTCGGCGCCTCGCGGCTGCACGACATCGCGAGCAGCGCGCACAGCACAGCTGCTCTGCCATCATTCTCAGGCGATGCGCTCATTCACCAACCTCACCAGGTGCTGCGACTCGAACGGCTTCTCGAGCGACGCGTTCGGCACCCGCCCGAGGAAGTCGCGCGCCGCGCCGTTGAACGTGCCCGACATGAACACCATGGCCTTCGCCTGATCAGGCGCGACGCGCAGCAGCACCGCGTGCAGCTCCATGCCGGTCATCTCGGGCAGCATCAGGTCGCAGAGAATGACGTGGAACCGGTCGCCCGCTTCAATCTGCGCGACCGCCTCGTTCGCGCGCAGCGCGACCCTCACGTCGTGCAGCGGCGCCAGCAGGCGCTCGAGGGCCATCGCGAGCACGCGCTCGTCTTCCACCACCAGGACCTTGCCGCGAGGAACCTGCATGGGACCGCCCCCAGCCTACAGTGGACATGCTGGCGACGGGGCCGCAGACTGCCGGCCTCAGCATGTCGCTCGAAGGCCCCACGGTTCCCAGCAACGCGCAGAAGCCCGCCGCACAGAGCGGACCTCCCAAGAAGTTCGACGTGACGGTGCTCTCGGGCCCCGACGCGGGCCTCACGAAGCTCGGCCTCGACCGCGTCGTCATCGGCAAGAGCGTCGAGGCGAGCCTGCAGCTCAAAGACGAGCAGATCTCGCGCGCCCACCTCGAGATCGAAGGCACCTTCGAGGGCGCCCGCGTGCGCGACCGCGGCTCGACGAACGGCACCTTTCTCGCCGGCGCCCGCATTCAGCAGATGACCGTCTACGAAGAGGCCGTGCTGACCCTCGGCACCACGGTGCTGCGGGTGAACGTGCAGCGCGAAGGCCAGACACGCGAGCAGGGCCGCACGTCGTTCGGCAAGGTCATCGGCAAGAGCCCGGTGATGCAGTCGATGTACACGCAGCTCGAGAAGGCGGCGCCGACCGAGTCGACCGTGCTCCTGCTCGGTGAGACCGGCACGGGCAAAGAGATCATCGCCGAGACCGTGCACGCGATGAGCGCGCGCCGCGCGAAGCCCTTCGTCATCGTCGACTGCGGCAACATGGCGCCGAACCTCATCGAGAGCGAGCTGTTCGGTCATGCGAAGGGCGCCTTCTCGGGCGCCGTGAACGACCGCAAGGGCGCCTTCCTCGAGGCCGACACCGGCACCATCTTTCTCGACGAGATCGGCGAGCTGCCGCTCGAGCTCCAGCCGCGCCTGTTGCGCGTGCTCGAGAGCGGCACCGTCAAGCGCCTCGGCGAAGACAAGCCGAAGAAGGTCGACCTTCGCGTCGTCGCCGCGACCCACCGCGATCTCGAGGCCGAGGTGAAGGCCGGCCGCTTCCGCCAGGACCTCTGGTTTCGCCTCGGCGTCGTCGTCGTCAAGATTCCCCCGCTGCGCGACCGCAAAGAAGACATCCCCCTGCTCGTTCGCGCGTTCGTCGCCCAGCTGGGCCGCGGCGACTTCGAGCTCCCCGACGACCTCAAGAAGAAGCTCCTCGAGTACCACTGGCCCGGCAACATCCGCGAGCTGCGCAACGTCATCGAGCGGGCGCTCGCCGGCACCGAGGTCGACGTCGGCTCGTCGACCGAGGGCCCCAGGCCCACCGGCCCGCTGCCCGACGACCTGACCGGGCTCCCCTACAAGGACGCGAAGGAGCGCCTCGTCGACGCCTTTACCGAGCAGTACGTCACCACCCTGCTCGATCGCTGCGGCGGCAACATCAGCGAGGTCGCGCGCACCGCCGGCATCGCCCGCGCCTACGTTCACCGGCTCGTGAACAAATACGGGCTCAAGGCCACCGACTAGCGGTAGCGTCGGAAGACGAATGGCTGAGGCCGTCACGGCTCCGAGCGGAGAGCAGCGCACCTGCAGGGGGTGCGGCGAGTCGTTCTCTGCCGAGCTCGCCAAGTGCCCCAAGTGCGGGCTGCCCTGGGGCGATGAGCCGCTCGCGACCGCACCGAGCCCCGCGCCTGCACCCGCGCCAGAGCCTGCACCCGCGCCAGAGCCTGCGCCTGCGCCTGCGCCTGCGCCGACGCCTGCTGCGAGCACCGCGCCGAAAGACCTCGAGATCGGCGAGACGCTGCTCGGCCAGTGGAGGCTCGAGTCGAAGGTCGGCCAGGGCGGCATGGGCAACGTCTTCCTCGCCACCGAGCTCAAGCTCGGCCGCAAGGTGGCGGTGAAGGCGCTGCACGTCGACAACCTGCAAGACGAGACCGTGAAGCGGTTCGAGCGCGAGGCCCAGGTGATGGGCAAGCTCGATCACCCGAACATCGTCACGCTCTACGCCGTCGGCCGGCACCACGATGTTCCGTTTCTCGTGATGCGGTACCTCGAGGGCGGCTCGCTGTGGGACCTGCTCGACGCCAACGGAGGCCGCCTCACGCCCGACCAGCTGCTCCCGCTCGTGAAGCAGCTGTGCTCGGCGCTCGGCTACATCCACGGCAAGAACCTCATTCACCGCGATCTCAAGCCGTCGAACATCTTCATCAGCCCGCAGGGGAAGGTGACGCTGCTCGACCTCGGCCTCGCCCGCGGTCACACCACCGCCCTCACGCGCACCGGCATCATCTGGGGCACGCCCGACTTCATGGCGCCCGAGCAGATCGTCGGCGAGAAGCAGCTCGACGGCCGCGCAGACCTCTACGCGCTCACGGTCGTGCTGTACCGCATGATCGCGAACCAGCCGCCCTTCCCCGACGCCGACGAGCAAGACCTGATGCGCGCGCACCTCACGCGCCCCAGGCCCGACATCGCGAAGGCCTGGCTCCAGGCGACGCCCGCGCTCTCGCTCATGCTGCAGAAGGGCATGGCCATCAAGCCGGAAGACCGGTTCCAGACCGCCGAAGAGCTCGCCCAGGCCTTCGACCGCGTCGTGAACAGCCGCGAGCCGGCGACCCGCGCGAACCCGCAGCCGCCGCCGCCCTCGGCGCCACCGCCGCGCACCATCACCGGAGTGAACCCCGCAGCCACCGCGGCTTCGGCGCCCAGCGCTCCAGCGCGCACGTCGACTGGCCTCACCCCGGCAGCCGCGCCCACGGCGCCGAAGCCCACGACCGGTCTCGGAGCCGCCCACGTGCCCACCGCCGCCGCGAAGCCGGCTGCGCCGCCGCCCGCGCCCGCCGCCCCCAAGCCCGTGACGGGCGTCGCGACCGCGCACGTGCCGAAGCCGACCGCCGCTGCGAAGGGCAAGGTCATCGACGAGCTCGACGACGACGCGACCGAGCTCGGCGAGCTGCCGCCCGAGCTGATGGCCGCGATCGCGGCCGCCGACGCGAAGGAGGCCGACGGCGGTCACTCGACCGCGGTGACGCCCGTCGACCCGGCGCCCGCCGTCGCGCGCGCCGAGGCGAAGAAGGCCGCCGAGCCGACCGCGCCGGCAGCCGTGCCGCGAAAGTCGGTCTCGCAGCCGCCGAAGCCCGCCGCAGGGCCCGTGCCCGAGAAGCCCGGGTCGACCCGCTCCTCGGGCGCGTCGACGCTGTTCGATCGGCCTCCGCCCGCGAAGGCTCCCGCGGCGCACGACGACGAGGCAGCGCTCACCCGCCCCGCAGGGTACGTCGGCAACCCGAAGGCGCGCGACGACGAGAGCGCGCTCACCCACCCCTCGGGCCACAAGGCCAACGCGCCCGTCTCAGACGAAGACACCCGCCCGCCTGGCTTCAACCTGAAGCCCGCCCCTCCGGTGAACGACGAGCCCGACACCGGCCCCAGCCCCGTCGAGCCGCCGCCGCCCCTCGCGTCCGGGCCGAGCGGCCCGATGATGGTTCGCACGGGCGGCATCGAGCCCGACGACGACGACGCCGACATGAAGACGGTGGTCGGCAACGTGAACGACGCCGTCGAGCCCGCCGGCCTGTCGACGAGCGTCGTGCCTGCCCCGGCGCCGCTCGAGCCCGAGCTCGAGGCCGAGCTCGACCACGACCTGGAGCCCGAGAAAGAACCCGAGCCCACGAAGGCGATGCCTCCGCCGAAGGTCAGCGCGCCCGCGGCGGCCGGCACGCGCCCGTCGCGCACCAACATGCCGAAGCGGAGCTCGTCGTCGGTTCAGGCGACGGGTCGCAAAGAGAACACCAACGCGCGCGGCAAGCAGACCGAGCCGCCAGCCGAAGAGTCCCCTCCGTGGATGCACCCGTACGTGCTCGTCACCGGCGGGCTCTTGCTCCTCGCCCTCGGCTTTCTCATCGGAGTGCTGCTGCGCTGATGCGTCAGCTGTTCATCGCGATGATGATCGCGAGGAACACCACGTTGATCACCACGAAGTAGATGGCGATGTTCGTGTTGTTCGACTTGCCCGTCTTGCCGTTGTACGTCGAGCCGCAGCTGCCGCACTTCACGTGCGTGAACAGCTTGGGCCCCAGCGCGCCGCCCCACCAGGTGAACGACATGCGGGTTGCGGTCGACGCCTGGCACGAGGGGCACGGCGCGAACTCGCTCACCGGCATGCGGTTGCGACAGGCCTCGCAGAGGCCGCCCATCGCGCACTGAGCGCACATGAAGCTCCCGCAGCGCGTGCAGGTGCCTGCGGCGTTCGACATCGGGTGCTTGGCGCACATCGCGCCCTGGGTGGTTGGAGTCATGGCGTATGAGCCTAACCCGCCATCACGTCCCTTTGCGCACTCCGAGAATCTCGCCGTTGCCTCCGGGAATTCGCACGTTGTTGACGCCGAGCACGGCGAGCGCGGTGGTCACCACGTCGGCGCTGCGCGGCCGGCGCGTCACGTCGCCGGTCGACTCGCGCACGCTCACCGGCACTCCGTCGAAGCCGCTCGCGGCAGGGTCGGCCGTGTTCACGGCGTAGCTGCCGATCATCCGGTTCGCGTTCAGCCCGCCGCCCGCGAAGATGACGGTGTTCGCCGGCCAGTGGTCGCTCGTCGGCCCGCTCTTCGGCCACGTGCGCGCGAAGTCCGACAGCAGCACCACCAGCGTCTCGTCGAGCAGCGACTTGCCCGCCTGCCGCCCCGGCGTCGCCTTCATCTCGCCGAGCAGCCGCCCCACGACGTCGAACGTCGCGCGCACCTGCGCGAACTGCACCCGGTGCCCCTGGCTGTGCCCTTGATCGAACGGGTAGCGCTGCGCGCCCTGGCAGTCGACCGCGACCGACGTGCACAGGTCGCTCTTCAAGAGCCTGAGCGCGAGGTCGAACTGGCTCGACCACGTGCCGCCGTCGTCCGCCCCGAAGCCGCCGATGTTCACCGCGAAGTGACCGCCGGTCGACGGAGCCCAGAACGGCTTCGTCGTGTACTGCACGCCCTGCGTGCTCTGCACGAGGCTCGAGACGTCGCGCGCGAGCACGCGGCTGACGCCGACGAGGTCGTCGTGAATCTTCTCGAGCACCGCCTCGGAGCCCGCGTTGAGCTGCCCGCGGTAGCTGCGCAGCCGCCGCAGCGAGCGCTCTTCGATGGGGTTCAGCGCGAAGCCTCCGGCCGCAGCGCCGCCGTCGAACTGCACCGGAGCCACCGTCGAGCCGACGTCAGACGCCTTCAGGTTCGCCCAGGGCCGCGCCAGCCTGTTGCTGAATAGAAAGTCGATGTCGCTGCTCTGCGCGATGCGCGCCGGCGCCGCCTCGCTGCGCAGGTCGAGCGACGCGGGCGGCGGGCCTCCGACCCAGACGCTGGGAATCGGCCGGTTCGGGAACCGCGAGAACAGGCTGTGGGCCGCCCACGCGTGCAGGCTCGGCGACTTGAACTCGCTCGAGGCGACGCCGCACATCGCGCTCACCTGCCCCGCGGCGTGCGCGGCCGTCTGCTGATCGACGCCGTGAATCGCGACGGCGTGGCTCCACAGCTGGTGCTGCTTCCACGCCCAGCCGTGCGGGCTCGTCGCTCCGCCGGTGCGCGGGTCGGCTCGGCCCTGGCTGAGCTCGGCCTCGTTCCACAGCACGGGCACCTTCAGCGCGCCCGGCGCCGAGCTGCCGTCGAGGTTCTGCACCCTCGACGCGTCGAAGTAGATGGGCTCGCCGTTCTCAACGAACGGCGCGGGCATCACCGCGCCCGTCTGCGCCGCGTCGAGCGGGTAGAAGGTGTACAGCGACATCCACCCGCCGCCCATGAAGAGCGTGAGCAGCTTGTCCGGGCCGTCGGTGCTCGTCTGCGCCCGCGCGACGCTCGGCGCGAGGCGCGACAAGAGCGAGGCCTGCGTCGCCCCGAGGCACGCTTCGAGCAGCTGACGGCGCCCGAGCCTCATCGGTCTCTCACCTCGCTCAGTACAGAATCCATAACGGGTCTCGAATCAGCGCTGCGCACACCGCCGTCCACGCGGTCGCGGCGCCCTTGCTCTCGTAGCGAACGAAGACGCTCGTGAAGAGGTCGTCGACCTCGGCCTGCGGCGGAACCTCACCCAGCATCTTCAGGTACAGCTCGGCGATGTTCGCCTTGATGGCCGCCGCGCCCTGCGGCGTCGTGCTCGCGTCGGCCAGCGTCGCGCGCGACAGCACCGCCCTGTTGCCCGCCTTCGTCACCGCCGCGCGGCACCACGCCTGCGACGTGTGCGTCAGCGCCTGCAAGAAGCCCGGAGTCACCGCGTCGTTGCGCCACTTCCCCTCGAGGCGGTGCGGCCCGCCGAGCGAGATGAACAGCGTGCCGCCTTGCTCCGTCGGGTCGGCGTACGGCGTCGCGTCGGGGCTGCGCACCGCGTACGCGTCGCCCGCGCGCGGGTTCAGCGCCGCGTCGTAGAAGTCGGCCTCGGTCAGCCCGAGCTGCTGGTAGAGCGCGGCCTGCACCTGCTCGGCCGTCTTGCGGCGCACGAGCGGCGGGTCGACGACCACCGGCGTCGCGCGCGGCTGCAGCCGGCGGATCCACTCCTCGAGCTCCGCGAGCGTGATGAACGTCTGGCCCTGGCCCTCGAGGGTGATGAAGGGCGCGCTCGGCGCCGGAGGCATCGGCTTGCTCGCCGTCGCCCGCAGCATCGCGAGCAGCGTCGAGCCCGCAGGGTCCATCGGCACCACGAAGCGCGGGTCGTAGACGACCAGGTTCTCGAACGCGTCGAGCGACGCGAAGAACGGCCGCATGTCGACCGTGTGACAGCCCTGGCACGTCGGCTTCAGCCGCGTGTACACGTCGAGGTTCGAGAGGTCGCCCGTGGTCGGCGTGCCGCCGCCCGAGCCTCCTCCGGCTCCGGCAGGCCCGCCTCCACCCGCAGACGAGCCGGGCGCCGGCGCTACGATGCGCGCTTCACACCCGGCGAGCAGCAGGAGCAGCGCGAGGCGCTTCACAGGCCCCTCCCGGCTTCGTCGCTGAGCAGCAGCTGCTTCACGAACGGCTTCACCTTCCGCCCGCCCTGAACGAACTGCGTCGTGAGCTGGGTCTCGGTCGCGGCCTCCTTCGTGAGGTCGAGCGGCCGGCCCATGAACCGCTCGAACAGGCGGTCGACGGCGCAGCGATCGAGCTCGCCCGACTGCACGAGCAGCTTCGCGAAGCCGAGCGGGCCGATGGTGCCGTCGCCCTCGAGGCCGAACAGCTTCTCGCCGGCGGGCAGGAAGTCGAGGAACCGCGCGTCGGCGTTCACCATGATGCGCGACGGCGGCACCGGCGTGAGGAAGGTGCCCGCCGCGAAGCTCACGTTCCAGCGGCCGTACGGCTGGAACCAGAAGTAGCCGCCGGGCGCGTTCAGGTCGGCGAACCCGGGCTGTGTGGTGCGCCGCCACTGCCACGAGCCGATGCCTCCGAAGTTCGCGTGGCCGACGCCGTGGCGCGGCGTGTCGTCTTCCACCTCGAGCCGCTTGAAGTGAATCGCGGCGGGGTCGATGGTGCGGTGGCAGTGCTGGCAGCTGCCGCTCGCGTACGGGTCGCCGTTGAACGCCGGCGTGAACACCACGCTCGGGTCGGGCGCCGTGAAGTTGCGGCACGCCAGAATCTCGAGCCAGCGGGCCGCGCGCACGCGCTCGCGCGGGTACCAGACGTTGGGGCCGAGCAGCGTGAGCACTCCGGCGGCCGGCACGCCGCGCGGAGCGCCGTCGTCGGTGCGCGGGTCGAACGTGTACTGCCGCTCGGCGAGCAGGTTCGGGTGCAGCGACGGCTGCTCGACCTGCTTCCACGTGTCGTCGGCGCTGCGCCACCAGGCCGAGCCGTCCATCGAAGCGTTGTCCGAGTTGTTGCGCCCCCAGCGCACGTAGACGTGCTGCAGCGCGCGCGGCGCCACCGTGTACGTGCCGAGCACGAGGTCGCTGAGCGGCCTGTCGTTCACGACGATGTGCGCGAACAGGCGCGCGGGCTCTTCGAACAGCAGGCGGCGCTGCGAGTCGGCGAGGTACGGCGTCGACTCGTAGTCGCGCGGGTACATCGCCGGCCCCGTCTGCCGCCGCTCGATGCAGTAGACGAGGTTCGGGCCGCACGAGCAGTTGCGCGACGGCGGGTGATTGTCCGAGTCGCCCATGTTGATGCGGCCGCAGTCGGTGGTGCCGTCGGTGCGCGCTCCGGTGCCGGCGCGGCCGATGACCGTCACCATCGTGCCCGGCGCCCACCACGGCTCGATCATCGCGAGCGGAGCGGCCACGTCGTTGCAGAGGCTCTGCGGGTCGCCCTGGTTGACGTCGCCCGAGAAGTGGCCGAGCGCGCCGGCGTGCATCGTGCCGGCGGCGCAGCGGTCGAGCCGCACGGCGTGGCTGCCCTTGAAGTGCGCCGAGGTGCCGCCCTCGGCGCTGCCGCGCTTGTAGTCGCCGACCTTCAGCCAGTCGTGGCCGAGCCCGAGCACCTGGTCTGCGAACTCGGCCGACGCGAGCGCCGCGTCGACCTGCGCGTCGAGAAAGGCCGAGTACGTGCCCGCGTCGGAGGCGTCGAGCGCCTGCTGGTACTGCTGCAGCGTGGGCTCGGCGCCGCGCAGCGCGAGGTGCACGCGCCGCAGCTGCCGCGTCGGCGAGAGGCGCGGAGCGTTCACCAGGCCCGAGCTCGCGGCCGCCACAGGCGCCGCCGGCGGCTCGACCGCACAGCCTGCGAGCAGAAGCAGAGCCACCCGACGCATGCGGCGCTACCTTGACTCAGGAATCAGAAAATAGAAACCCAGGGGCGTCACGCCACCAGGAGGCCGCGGCCGGCGCGAAGTCGCACGCTTCAGCGGCCGAGGCGCGTGACGCCGCGCACGAGCTGAACGAGCCCGGCCGCGATGAGGCCGGTGGCGACGAAGTAGCGGCCGCCGCCGCTGCCCGACGACGCGGCCGCGTAGCTCAGCGCGCTGCCGCCGATGCCGAGCACCAGCAGCACCACGCCGATGACGACCTGGCGCATGCCCGAGGCCTCGAGAATCGGCGCGGTCAGCGGCGGCTCGGGCAGCCCCGCGGCGCGGGTGACGGCGGTTCGCGCGTGAAGGGCGAGCGCTCCGATGCCGCCGAGGCAAGCGACCGAGAGCGCGGTGCGAACGAGGTGCACCCAGGACGGCAGCGGGTCGGCTCCTTCGGGGCGCAGCGCGAGCGCGAGCGAGGCGAGGCCGCGGACGACGGCGAGGGTGCCGGTGGCGACCGCGAACGCCGTCGTGCGGCCGAGCCGGCCCACGAGCACCGAGGCGCCGATCGCCTCGACGAGGCCGATCACCATCAGCGCCACGTTGGCCGCCACCGGGAGCCTCTCGTGCCGCTCCTGCGGCGCCAGGTCCTGCAGCAGGAAGTACGCGCTCGACAGCGTCAAGAGCAGCGCCGCCGCGAAGACGACCTGCGCCAGCGCGGCGGGCTTCACGGTGCGCGCGAGCGCGAAGAACGCGTACGTCTCGACTGCGCCGACGACGAGCCAGAGCGCCGACACCGCGGTGAAGTAGCTGTCGAGTGCCGAGAAGAGGCCGCCGACCTCGAGCATCAGCTCGAGGGCCACGGTGTTGAGCAGCAGCAGCGCCGCCTGCGCGAGGAAGATGCCGCCGAACAGCGTGAGCGCCGAGCGCGCCTTCGCCGGGTCGGTGGGCTCCACTCAGCCGGGCTGGCAGACCTGGCGGAGGATATCGAGCGACTCGAGCGCCTTGCCGGCGCCCATCACGACGCTCGAGAGCGGGTCTTCGGCGAGGAAGACGGGCAGGCCGGTCTCTTCGCGCAGGAGCGTGTCGAGGTTCTTGAGCAGCGCGCCGCCACCGGCGAGCACGATGCCGCGGTCGGCGATGTCGCCGGCGAGCTCGGGCGGCGTGCGCTCGAGCGTCATCTTCACGGCCTCGACGATTCCGTTCACCGGCTCGGCGAGCGCGTCGCGGATCTCGTCGCTCGTGATGGAGAGCGTGCGGGGAACGCCGGCCACGAGGTCGCGGCCCTTGATCTCCATCGTCATCACTTCGTCGGTCGGGTACGCGGTGCCGATGCCCATCTTGATGAGCTCAGCCGTGCGCTCGCCGATGAGCAGGTTGTACTTGCGCTTCACGTACTGAATGATCGCCTCGTCGAGCTTGTCGCCGCCGATGCGCACGCTCTTCGCGTACACGATGCCCGCCAGGGAAATGACGGCGACGTCCGATGTGCCGCCGCCGATGTCGACGATCATGTTGCCCGAGGGCTCGGTGACCGGCAGCCCTGCGCCGATCGCGGCCGCCATCGGCTGCTCGATGAGGTAGACCTCGCGGGCGCCCGCGTTCTCGGCGGCCTCGCGCACCGCGCGGCGCTCGACCTCGGTGATGCCCGAGGGGATGCCGATGATGATGCGCGGCTTCACCAGCGTCTTGCGGTTGTGCGCGCTCTGAATGAAGTAGCGCAGCATCGCCGCCGTGATCTCGAAGTCGGCGATGACGCCGTCTTTCATCGGGCGAATCGCGACGATGTTGCCCGGCGTGCGGCCGAGCATCTCTTTCGCCTCTTTGCCGACGGCGAGCACCTTCTTGCCGCCCCGTGCATCCTGCTGCACGGCCACCACGGATGGCTCGTTGGACACGATGCCGACACCCCGCACGTAGATGAGGGTGTTGGCGGTTCCCAGGTCGATCGCGAGGTCTCGCGAGAAGAGCGTGTGCAGCCAATCGAACATCGTCATTTCCTGTGGGGAGAGTGCAACTTGCCGGCCGGAACCTAGCCCGTGGTTACCGATCCGTAAATAACTGTGAGCGGCCCGACGAGTTCGCCAGAAAACCCGCTGTGGCAAAAAGTGACGCCGAGCAGCCCGTCACACCTTCAGCTTGAGCCGCAGCCCCAAGAGCACCGAGGGCGCCCCGTCGATTCGATACACCTGCACGTCGGGCTGCAGGCTGAGCCAGTGCGTGAGGCGCGCCTTGTAGAACGCCTCGAAGAACAGCTCGTCGCCCCCGCCGACCTTCGTGAAGTAGCCGAACCCGAGCCCGACCGTGTCGTTGTCACGCGCCCACAGCCCGTGCCACGCGAGCGACGCTCCGAAGTACAGCGGCGGGAACACCGTCGTCTTCGACCAGCTGAAGCGCGTGATGAAGTTGAGGCCGCGGCCGTCTTCGGGGTCCGACGGGTGCGAGTAGATGCGCTCGTCGTTCTGGAACATCACGCCCCACTCGCCGTTCGTGTGCCCCCACCCCCCGAGGCTCGTCGTGCCGCCGTGGCGCCCGGGGAAGACGTGCTTGAGCGCGAGGCCGCCGACGCCGATGGCTCCATCGCCCGGGTCGAAGGTGAAGCCGCCGATCTGCGGAGCGCCCTGGTAGATCGCCGCCCGAATCGACAGCCACCACAGTGGGTCGACCGTCGCGGTCGCGCCCAGGCCCGGCGCCGGGTAGCTCGGCAACAGAGCGGTCGGGTACATGCCGAAGTTGTTGTTGATGAAGTTGCCCGCATAGCGCGGCGTGCCGAAGTCGCGGTTCGAGTCCTGCTTGCCGAGGCGGAAGCGAATGCGCTCTTCCCAAAGCGTCTGCTCGTAGAAGGCCTCGGCGACCTGCGTGAAGCCGCGCGCCTCGAGGTTGCTGACCTCGTTCGCCGAGCCCACGAGCGCGTTCACGCCGTCGCCCTCGTTCACCTGCCCCAGCACGTAGAGCTTGCCTCCGGGCCACAGGCCGAGCTTCTCGGTGTCGAGCGTCGCGGCGAGGTCGAGGTGGCCCATCAGCGTCGCGCGCTCGCGCTGCACCACGTAGAAGGTCTCGGTCGTGAACGCGACGTCGAACGAGAGGCCGAGGTCGGCGAGCTCGTCGCGGGCTCCGTTCCAGTCGCCGGTCAGCGTCTCGGCGGCAACGGCGGTCATCACCACCATCGAGGCGAAGGTCATGGGCGCGGGCGCAGGCGCGGCGAGCATAGCCGCCGTCGCTCCCATGTCTCACCGAATCGAGCGCTCGCGCGCGGCGTGCGCCGGGCCGTGAAACCGTCGGCGCATGAACCGAACGCTCCTGGTCGTGGTGATGCTCTGTGGCTGTGGCCCAACCGACGAAGCGCCAGCCGTCGCGCCCGCCGACGACGGCGAAGACCTGAGCGAGACGCTGCAGGAGCTCTCGGCGCGCTCGCCCTCTGACCGCGTCGTCGTGTGGCAGCAGAACATCGAGGCGATGAAGGCCGCGAGCGCGCCGGCCTATCGGCTCACGAACGCGATGCTGAGCTGGCCGAACCGCCCCGACATCGTGCTGATGCAGGAGGCCTGGCAGAAGGTGCTCTGCGGCGACTACCGCTCGGACGTCAAGACGCCCGACGTCACGAACTGGAAGGAGTCGCCGCACGCGAACGGGCTCGCCACGGCGTGCCGGCTCGGCCGCGCCCCGGTGAAGGGCTCGGTGCTGCACAAGCTCGGCGCCACCCTCTGGGGCGGAGTCGAGAACGTCGGGCACCGGCGACCGTTCAACGACGAGGCCGGCTCGACGAGCCGCACCGGCACCGCGGTCGCGTGGGACAGCTCGCGCTTCGTGCTGGAGGACGCGTTCGAGTACGACGACGGCGACGTGCCTGGCTGCTCGTCGCAGCTCGAAGAGTACCTGCGCGTGGCCGTGCTGCTGCGCGACACCCGCCGCACCGCCGACCCGCACGACGACGTGCGCATCGCCGTCGCGTCGGCGCACTACGGCTCGACCTGCCGGTCGGCCAACAACCTCTACGTCGGGCGCCAGATGACGAAGCGCTGGGGCGCGAACGTGGTGCGCATCTTCGGCGGCGACTTCAACGCCCGCGTCGACGAGACGAGCAGCTCGTACGCCGCTCGCCGCGCCGAGCGGGAGCGCGCCGGCTGGTACCGCGCGACGCTCAGCGCGGGCTTCGTCGACGCCGCCGCCTCGAAGCACCAGAATCTCTGCAGCGAGTGGACGTACCCGAACGTCGCCTCCTGCGCGCAGAAGACCGACTGCAGCGCGACCTGCCCCGGCTTCGGCATCGGCGGCCGACTCGACCGCCTCGACTACCTCTTCGTCGCCGGCGCCGACGCCATCGCCAGCGCCCAGACCGACGACGTCTCGGCCGCCTACTCGGACCACAAGGGCGTGCGCGTAGTCATCAAGCTGCCGTAATGGCTGTCTATTTTGCCAGACAACCCCAGTAGGGTCGTGTCCGATAATGTAGGCGTGAGGTGGCTGACGCTCGCGGTGTTGGTGGGGGTGCCTTCGGCGGCGCGGGCGCAGAGCGTCAACCTGGGCAACGACGCGTACGACCGGCAGCTGGCGCAGATGCAGCAGCAGATCTTCCAGCAGCAGCGCTACGACTCCGACCGCCGCGCGAATGATCAGCGCGAGCGCGACCGGCTGGCGCAGCAGTGGCGCGAGCAGCAGCTGCGCGAGCAGCGCGTGAGAGATCAACGCAACCGCGCGCGGCTCGACGAGCAGCGCCGCCGCGACGAAGACGACCGCCGCCGCTTCGACGAGCAGCGCTTCGAGCAGCAGCGGCTCGAGCAGCAGCGGGACTACGAGCGGCAGCGCCGCGCCGACGACGACCGCCGCTTCGAGCAGCAGCGCCGCGACCAGGACTACCAGCGCCGCATGGACGATGACCGCCGCCGCCGCGACGAAGACGACCGCCGCCGCCGCGACGACGAAGCGCGCAACCGGCGGTAGCCCATTGCCGCCGGAAAATGGGGACAGGCTACTTTTTTGCGCAACGCAGCCCCGTGCCTTCGCGCGTTCAGCGGCGGCCGAGTTGCGCAGAAAAGTAGCCTGTCCCCACTTTCGACCCGACTACGAGGCGCTCTTCCGCCGCTCGAGCCCGTCGAGGATCAGCTCGAGCCCGAAGTCGAACTCGTTCGCGTACGCGTAGCCGGGCTTCAGCACGTGCTGCAGGGTGAGCTCGGCGAGGTGCGGGAAGGCGCCCTGCGGCATGCGCTCGAAGATCTCCCTCGCGAGCGCCTGCGTCTCTTCGCCGGTCTCGAACGGCAGCATCAGCTCCTCGAGCACGAAGCCGAAGATGAAGCTGTCGAGCACCGCGTACGCGTGCGCCGTCAGCTCGAGCGACAGGCCGCCCGCCCGCAGGCACCCGAGCACGGCGTCGTGGTGCGCGAGCGTCGACGGCCCGGGCGCCGTGCGCGACTCCATCAGGCTCAGCGCCCACGGGTGGCGCTTCAGCGCGGCCCGCACTGCGTGCGCCCGCCGGCGCATCTCGCCCCGCCAGTCGCCGCCCGGCTTCGGCAGCTCGACCTCCGAGAAGACGAAGTCGACCATGCCGTCGAGAATCGCGTCCTTGTTCGGCACGTGGTGGTAGAGCGACATCGCCTCGACGCCGAGCTTCTGCGCCAGCTTCCGCATCGACAGCTCGCCGATGCCGCCGTCGTCGGCCAGCTGCACCGCGACCTGCAGCGCCCGCTCGCGCGTCAGCGGCTCTCGGACCTTCTTTCGGCTGCGCTTCGCCATGCCCACTTGACTACCTTACGCCGTACGTTTATACCAGCCACATTCAACTTACACCGTAAGGAGCACCACAAATGACGACGACGACCGCAGCGCTCGCAGTTCCCCGACACGAGACGATGACCGCCGTGCAGCAGCAGGCGTACGGCGGCCTCGAGGTTCTGCAGAGCGGCGAGGCCCAGGTGCCGGCGATCGGGCCGCGCGACGTGCTGGTGCGCGTACACGCGGCGGGGCTCGACCGCGGCACGTGGCACCTGATGACCGGCCGGCCGTACCTGATGCGCCTCATGGGCTTCGGGTTCTCGGCGCCGAAGCAGAAGGTCGTCGGGCGAGACCTGGCCGGCACGGTGGTCGCCGTCGGCCGTGAGGTGACCCGCTTCGCGCCCGGCGACGCGGTCTTCGGCGTCGGCGAGGGCACGTTCGCCCGCTACTCTCGCGCAGAAGAGGCGAAGCTCTCGCTCAAGCCGAAGGCGCTCAGCTTCGAGCAGGCCGCGGTGGTGCCCGTCTCGGGGCTCACGGCGCTGCAGGCCCTCGACGCCGCCAAGGTCGCGGCGGGCCAGCGCGTGCTCGTCATCGGAGCGTCGGGCGGCGTCGGCACGTACGCCGTGCAGCTGGCCCGCGCGCGCGGCGCGATCGTGACCGGCGTGTGCAGCGCCTCGAAGGCCGAGCTCGTGCGCTCGCTCGGCGCCGAGCGGACGCTCGACTACGCGCGCGAAGACTTCACCGCCGGTGACGAGCGGTACGACGTCATCCTCGACATCGGGGGCAACACGCCGCTCTCGAAGCTGCGGCGCGTGCTGGCGACCCACGGCACGCTCGCGTTCGTCGGCGGCGAGCACGGCGGAGACTGGACGGCGGGCTTCGGGCGGCAGCTGCTGGCGCTCGCGCTCGCTCCGTTCGTGAAGCAGCGGTTCGTGATGGTCGCGAACCGCGAGCACCACGCGGGGCTCGACGCGCTCACGCCGCTGCTCGACGCCGGCACGGTGCGGCCGGTGCTCGAGCGCAGCTTCCCGCTGAGCCAGGCGGTCGAGGCGATGCAGCACCTCATCGACGGCCGCGTGCGCGGGAAGGTCGCGATCGTGCCGGGGTGAGGTGCTAAGGCCAGCCGTCGCATGTGGGTTCACCTCGTCGACGGCACGTACGAGCTGTTTCGTGCGCACTACAGCAAGCGGCCGTCTCACACCGCTCCGGCGGGGTGGGACGCGAAGGCGACCGTCGGCGTCGTGCAGTCGCTCATCAACATGATGTGGGACCCGCACGAGAAGGTGAGCCACCTCGCGGTCGCGTTCGACAACCCCATCGTCTCGTTTCGCAACGATCTGTTCGACGGGTACAAGACCGACGAGGGCATCGACCCCGCGCTGCGCTCGCAGTTCGACGCCGTCGAAGAGGCGGTCGCCGCGCTCGGCGTCGTCGTCTGGTCGATGAGAGACTTCGAGGCCGACGACGCCCTCGCGACCGGCGCCGTGAAGTACGGCGCCGAGCCCGCGGTCGAGCAGGTTCGGCTGATGACGCCCGACAAGGACATGAACCAGTGCCTCGATTGGCCCAAGGTCGTGCAGTACGACCGCATGAGGCAGCGGCTCATCACGAGCGCGACCTGTCGCGAGGAGCGCGGCGTCGAGCCCGGCTCGATTCCCGACTACCTCGCGCTCATCGGCGACACCTCCGACGGCATTCCCGGCATCGACGGCTGGGGCGAGAAGTCGGCCGCCGCGGTGCTGCGCGAGTACAAGCACGTCGAGGCGATTCCCCGCGCGGCGAGCGAGTGGAAGGTGAAGGTGCGCAGCGCCGACCGCCTCGCCGCCTCGCTCGCCGAGAGCCGCGACGACGCGCTGCTCTACAAGAAGCTCGCGACGCTGCGCACCGACGCGCCGATGCCGCAGACGCTCGCGCAGCTGGGGTATGCCGGGCCTTCGCCTCAGTGGGCTGCCTGGTGCGAGAAGCTCGGTGTGCCGGAGATGATCAAGCGCCCGCCCAATGGCCCGCGCGCGTAGCGTCACGGCATGCAGCGTTCGCGTGGCGCGTCGACACCGGCAAGCACGTCGAGCACGCGGTAGCCCTCCGCAGTTCAAAGACCGCCTCGCCTGCCGACGTCAGCTCGAGCCGGTAGTCCTGATCCGACCCGCCATCGTCACGCTCGAGCACGATGCGATGCACCGGGGCGCAGCCGATGAGCGCGAGCGCGAGCACCAGGCGCGAGAGCCGTCGTCGCCGAGGTGGCGATGCTCGCGCGAGGCCACGAACGCCATCGAAGAGCAGGACAGGACACATCGACGCCCGTAGCCCTACTTCGACGCGGTACCCGTGGTAGCCATCGCCCTCGAGGTCGACCCGGCGCTGCCCGCGTCCGTCGGCGCCCGAGTGATCTTCCGCCAGCAGGTTGACCCGCTTGCCGCGCTGCGACGGCCCCGCTCCGAACCGCACCGTCTTTCTGCTTCGCGTCGAAGTTGTGGAGGAACAGCGCCGGCACGCTCGGCTGTTCGGCTCGACCACCGTTCACGCCGATGGCACGAGCCCGTAGCAGCGCGAGCGCTAGACGACGCGCGTGACGTCGCCGTACCGCGGGCGGCCCTTCAGCATCGGGCCGAGCGCCTTCGCGAACTGCCTCGACACGAACACGCTGCCCTCTTCGGGCAGCGGCCAGCGCAGCATCTCGAGCACGGGGCCGCCCATCACGCGCGCGTTGTCGAGGCGCAAGAGCACGGTGTCGGTGTGCAGCGTGAGCACGACGTCGGCGCCGGGCTCGTGGGCGACGAGGCGCTCCATGAGGGCAGTGCCCTGGGCGAGCACCGCCTGCCCGAGCTCGGCGTCGAGCGGTGCGTCGACGAGCGCCATCGCACAGCCCTCGTCGAGCTTCACCGAGCGCCCGACGCTCTCGGCCTCCATCAGGCGCACCATCTCGTCGAGCACGCGATCGGCTGCGGGGCTCGGCGTGCGCGCCCGCAGGCACAGCGCGACGACCGTCTTCGCGCGGGTGCGCAGGCTCGACGAGTGCGCGTGCCGCACGACGCGCTCGAGCTCGGCCGAGAGGTGCGCCGCCGAGGGGAAGCGCTTCTCGGGCATGCGCTCGAGGCACCGGGTCACCACCGCGTCGACCGCGGGGTGCAGCGCGACGTCTTCGCTCGGCCGCGGCACCGGGCGGTCTTGCTGCAGCCGGCGGCCGGCCTCGGCGAGCGTCGCCCCCTGCAGCGGGTTCTTGCCCGTCAGCATGAACGTGAGCAGCACCCCGACCGCGTAGATGTCGGCGCGCTCGTCGACGCGCGGCGGCTCGAACTGCTCGGGCGCCATCACCGACGGCGTGCCCACGATGACGCCCGGCCGGGTGACCGACGAGTAGTGGCCCGGCCGAGGCTTCACCAGCCCGAAGTCGATCAGCTTCACGTGCAGCCGCCCGTCTTGCTCGGTCAGCATCACGTTGTTCGCCGAGACGTCGCGATGCACGTAGCCGGCGTCGTGCACCGCGGTCAGCGCGACGAGCAGCTGCTGCGCGATCGCCCACGTCTCGCTCAGCGACAGGGGGCCCCTCTCTTTGATGTGCTGGCCGAGGCGCTCGCCTTCGATCCACTCCAGCGCGATGTACGGCAGGCCCGTGCCCTCGAGCTTGCCGAAGTCGATCAGCTCGACCGTGTGCGGGTGGCTGATCTGCTGCAGCGCCCGAATCTCGCGATCGAACCGCTCGAGCACCTCGGCCTTCGCCTCCGGAGGCATCGCCAGCACCTTCACCGCGACCTGCTGCTGCGACAACGACTCGATCGCCCGAAACACCGTGCCCGCCCCGCCGCGCGCCACGATCTCGAGCAGCCGGAAGCGACCCGCGCTCGAGCCGGGGCTCGGGCCCGCGTACGGCGCCGCGAGGAGCTCCGGCTCGACGAGCGTCGGCTCCTCGGGACTCTTGCTCAGCGGCACTTCCATACGAAACGGCTGGGCCAGCCCCCCGTGCGTTGATTCGCGGGTCAGTACAAGGTCCTCAAACCAAAGACAAGCGAAGGTTTTAGACCGACGCTCGCGCGTTTCACACCCGCGGAGAGACGCGCTCGAGCCACGCGCGAATGCGGTGTGCGCGGGCGAGCTGCTCGACGGGGAGCGGGCCGTGGTGTGCCTGCTCGACCTGATCGAACGCGTGCACGAGCACCTTGAGCAGCACCGGCCGCTCGCACCACTTCAGCCGATCGACTTCGGCGCGGCGCGCGTCGCGAGGGGTGCGCATGGCGACAACCATAACGATGACGGCGGGGGTTTTGAAAGTGGAGGCCCGAGCGCGAGCGCTCAGTACGGCATCGCGTACTTGTCGGCCGCGACGTAGATGCTGACCTTCGTCACGCCGTCTTTCGTCTTGATGGTCGCCTCGGTGGTGCCCTTCTCGAGGCCGGTGAGCGTGACCTTGCGGCCCTCTTTCTTCACCTCGACCTTCTTCGGGTCGCTCAGCGTGACGGTCGAGACGTCGGCGGGCAGCGACAAGGTCGTCGAGTGTCCGAGCTGCAACGACAGCTTCTGGGCGGACGAGGCGGCGAACGACATGTGCTTCGAGCTGGCCGCGAAGGCGACCGGCGAGACCATCAGCGCGACCAGGACGAGGAGCTTCATGTGCACACCAGTTATCAATTCCCGCGCCATGAGAGCGCCGCGTGGATCCAGGGCCTTAGGGCCTGCGCTTCCAGCGCATGGCCGCTCCATTGGAGCCGGCACACTCCAGCAAGTTTTTCCGGCGACCGGCGCCCCCTTCACCGCTTCAACAGGCCGTACTTGCCGATGGCGTAGAGCGCGCGGAAGCCGTCTTTCCAGCCGATCTTCTTGCCCTCTTCGTACGTGCGCCCGAAGTAGTTGATGGGCACCTCGAACACGCGCAGGTTGGCGCGGCCGACCTTCGCGGCGAGCTCGGGCTCGATGCCGAAGCGGTCTTCGACGAGCTCGAACGACTGAATCACCTCGCGGCGGAAGGCCTTGTAGCAGGTCTCCATGTCGGTGAGGTTCAGCCCGCTCGTCATGTTCGAGAGCAGCGTGAGCCCGGTGTTGATGACCGTGTGCCAGAAGTAGAGCACCCGCCGCGTCTCGCCGCGGAAACGGCTGCCGAAGACGACGTCGGCGACCCCGTCTTTGATCGGCTGCACCACCTTCGGAATGTCGCGCGGGTCGTACTCGAGGTCGGCGTCTTGCACGATGACGGCGTCGCCCGTCGCCTCTCTGAAGCCGCGCTTCAACGCCGCGCCCTTGCCCATGTTGTGCGGCTGCAAGAGCACGCGCACCGTGTTCTCGTTGTGAGCGTTCACCGCGCCGAGCGCTTTCAGCCCCTCGCGCTCGAGCTTCTCGAGGAGCTCGCGCGAGCCGTCGGTGCTGCCGTCGTCGACCAGCAGAATCTCTTTCGGGAAGTCGACCGCGACCACTCTGCGGAGCAGCTCCGGCAGTGTGGCCATCTCGTTGAACACGGGGATGACGAGCGAGACGCGCAAGGGAACGCGCGTCTAGCGCAACTGGAGTGGATTTCGAAGGCTCCGCTGTGATCTGGCGTTCCCAGGCGTACAGCCGAGGGGCCACGCGCTGTTGCGTGTAAAGGGCCCATGGCGCGTGCCTTGCTGACGCCTCGAGGCATGACGGCCCTGCTGACCCCTCACCTGCACCTCCGGCTGCTCCGCCAGGCACTCCCCGAGCTGAGCAAGCTCAACGGCAAGTCCGTCGCGAAGCTCGCGCTCGAGCTCGCGCTGAAGGTGCCCCTGCCCGAGGCCCTCGTGCAGGCCATCGACAAGCTCGCCGAGAAGGGCGAGCTGCCGCCCGACCGCGTGCAGCACATCGCCGGCCTCGCGATGAAGCTCATCGTCGACGGCCTTCGCGTCGACGACGCCGTCAGCGTCGCGCTGCACGAGCCCGCACACCTCAAGCCCTCGAAGCCGATTCCCGAGGTGCTGCTGAACCAGCTCTTCCCGCCCAACCTCACCGGCCCCAACGTCTTGAAGGAGGCCATGGAGCTCAACCACCACGGCACCAAGATGGACGACGCCATCGTCGCCGCGCTCAAGAAGCTCGCCGGGCCCCGCGCCGTCACGCGCGAGCTCGCCGACGCCGTGCTCGGCGCCGCACAGCAGCTGTTCAAAGAGGGCCGCGCTCCCGCCGAGGCGTTCGACCTCGCGCTCAAGCGCTGCCTGCCGCGCCACTCGAAGGAAGTGCCCGCAGTCGTCGCGCCCTGAAGGGCTACGCGAGGGGCGCGGTCTTCCCCGAGCGCCACACCACGAGCGCCGCGACGGTGATCGCCGCCGCCGAGCACCCGCCGAATATGCCGACGGCGACGTCGGGGAACAGCGCCGAGCCGAGCGCGCCCGCGAGGAAGCACAGCACCGACCCGAAGAAGCCGCGGTGCACGGTGAGCATCGCGAACGCGCAGAGCACCGCGAACAGCACCGCGTCCATCGCGAGGGCGCCGTGGGCGCTGACGCCGAGCACCACCGAGAACGCGCGGTGAACCAGCGAGCCGACGAGGCCGGTGCCCATCAGCCCCATGAGCTGGCGGTTGATGCGGTTGCTGAACAGCGACCGGCGCCCGAGCGTCGCGGCGATGACCCAGATCAGCGTCGTGACCGCCAGCGGCACCATGCGAAACCAGGTGCCGAACTCGGCCTCGACCCGCGCGCGGCTCTGCACGAACGAGAGCGTCGTGACCATCACCGCGATGACTCCGGCGACGGACATCATCGTGAGCGTGCGCTGCCGCGAGGCGACGTCGAGGTCGAGCTCGTGCGAGAGGCGCTCCATCTCGGCCTGGGCCTTGAGCCGCTCGGCGTCTTTCTGCTCGAGCGCGCGCAGGTCGGCGGCGAGCTGCTTCGGCGGGTGCTCGAGCTCGGCGAGGAAGGCGGCCGCAGACGCAGCAGCGCCGCGGTCGAGCTCGTGGCGCACCGCCGTCTCGAGGCAGCGGCGCAGGCCGTCGCGCGCCTCGGCGTGATCGGGGCTCGACTCGAGCGCCTGCTTGAAGCCGAAGCGGCACTCGGAGACCAGCGTGTACCAGCGCCGCTGCTCGGCGGTGTCGGTCGTCAGCGCGCTCATCGCCTCGAGCTGCTCGAGGCGCCGGCGGGCCGCGGCCGCGAGCTCGGTCGCCCCGCGGTGCTGCAGCCAACGCCGCAGCTCGTCGCGCAGCCCCGTCGCCGAGGTGAAGCGCTTGCCCGGGTCGGCCGCCATCGCCTTCTTGCACGCGGCGGCGAGCAGCGGCGGCGCGTCGGGGAACAGCGCAGGCTCGGGGCACTCGAAGGCGTGGCGCAGCACCTCGCGCAGCCCCGTACCCACGTGCGGCGGGGCTCCGGTGAGCAGCTCGTACAGCGTCGCGCCGAGCAGGAAGACGTCGGTGCGCTCGTCGACCATGCGCGCGTCGCCGGTCACCATCTCGGGAGCGAGGTACGCCGGCGTGCCCACGAGCCGCGTCGGCGTCGAGCCGGCCTCGCTCTTCTTCAGCGCGACGCCCCAGTCGGCGAGGTAGACCTCGCCGAGCTCGCCGAGCAGCACGTTCGCCGGCTTCACGTCGCGGTGCAGCACGCCGCGCTGGTGCGCGTGCGCGACGGCGTTGCACACCTGCGCGAGCACCTCGACGTGAAACGCGAGCCGGTCGCGGTCGGGGGCGAGCTTCGCCCACGCGGGGTGCCTCGCGTCGTGCACGAGCTCGCGCCACGCCACGCCCTCGACCCGCTTCATCACCACGGCCGGCAGCCCTGCGCTGTCGCGAGCGAGCGCGTAGATGGGTATGACCGAGGGGTGCTCGAGGCCGCCCGTCGTGCGCGCCTCGTGAATGAGCGCGTCGGCGACGCCCTCCGAGACCGAGTCGGGCCGCAGCACCTTCACCGCGACGTCGCGCGACAGCGAGCTCTGCCGCGCGAGCAGCACGCGCCCCATGCCGCCCTCGCCGATGACGGTCAGCGGCTGCAGCTCGGCCTGGTCGGGGTTCAGCTTCGCGGCGTCGGGGCTCTCGAGCTTGAGGCGCGGCAGCGTGCCCGTCAGCGACGCCGGCGCCGCCGCCACCTCGCGCGGAGCCGAGCCTCCCTTCGCGCCGGGCACCGGCACGAACGTCGCCTCGCACGTCTGGGCCGGGTCGAGCTCGTCGAGCCCGAGCATCTCGAACAGCCCGTCGAAGTCGGCTTGCTGACTCACTTCACGGCACGAGGGTCGTGGTGGTGATGGCGTCTGCGCGAACGGCGACGGTTCTCGTCAGCGTCTGGCCGGCCACGGTCACCGTGACGGTCGCGCTGCCGGGCGGCACGTTGAAGATGAGCGCCTGGCCCTTCGGCGACGTCGAGCTCTGCATCGACGGCGCGACGGGGATGCCGTTGCCCGCGACGTAGCGCACGTCGCCCGACGGCATCACGGCGATGGTGGCGCCGGTGATGGGCGTGCGCGTGCAGTCTTCGACGCCGAGCGCGATGGCGCCCATGCCCGGCGTGATGGTGACCATGGCGAAGAGCGTGGCGAGGTTCCGCGTCGCGTCGTTGAGCAGCGCGAGCTCGAGGTCGGTGCGGCCGCGGCGCCAGGGCGCCGGCGGGTAGTAGTAGAAGTCGTAGTAGCCGGCGTCGGGGTGGCTCCCGCGCACGTAGCCGTTGAACGGCGCGCAGCCGATGTCGTGCTTCACCGTGTAGCCGCCATCTGCGTTCGACTCGCTGGTGTCGAGCAGCGTGCCCGCTTCGTCGAACAGCTCGACCTTCGCGCCAGGCACCGGCGACCGCATCAGCGCCGCGACCGTGACGGTGCCGCCGATGCGGAGCTCCTGCACGGCACCGGCGGGCGGCGCCATGCCCTTGCACGAGAAGTCGCCGCCGTCGAAGCCGCCGGCGTCGGCGGGCGGGCCGGCGTCGGGGTCGAGGCACGTCGGGCCAGCGTCGACGCCGGCATCGACGCCGGCATCGGCCGCCGGGCTCTTGCCGCTGCAGGCCGAAAGGACGACGAGGAGCGGAGCGAGGGCGCGGTTCACGCGCATGCTTCTACCCCAAGTGATAGACGCGTCACGTGCTGCGACTGGCCCGACGAAGGTGTGCTGCGGTTTCAAGAGCGGTCGCCGTGTCGCCCCCGCAGTGAAAGCTGGGCTAGCTTCGGCGCTCGAACTTGGCCACTTCGCTCATGTGCGGCGCCTGCGGGAAGGCCCTCGAGGGTGAGCCGAACTTCTGCCCCGCCTGCGGCGCCGACATGCGCGGGCTCACGCCGACCAGCGACACGCTGAGCGGCCCGCTGTCGGGCAAGATCATCGACGGCCGCTACCGCATCGTCGAGAAGATCGGCGAGGGCGGCATGGGCAGCGTGTTCAAGGTCGAGCACGTGCGCATGGAAAAGATCCTCGCGCTCAAGGTGCTGCGCCCCGACACCGCGCGCGACAAGGGCATCTTGTCGCGCTTCCGCCAGGAGGCGAAGACCATCGCCAAGCTCAGCCACTCGAACACCGTGCAGGTGTTCGACAGCGGCGATCTCGAAGACGGCTCGCTGTTCATCGCGATGGAGTACCTGCCCGGCCGCGACCTCGCCTGGCACCTGCGCGCCCACGGCCCGATGACCGAAGAGAAGGCCGCGAGCATCGGCATTCAGGTGCTGTCGTCGCTCGGCGAAGCGCACGGGCTCGGCATCATTCACCGCGACATCAAGCCCGCGAACGTGCTGCTCGTGCGTCGCAAAGACCGCGACGACCAGGTGAAGCTGCTCGACTTCGGCATCGCGAAGCTGAACGAGGGCGAGGGCCGCAAGACCATCACGGGGATCACCGAGTTCGTGGGCACGCCCGGGTACATGAGCCCCGAGCAGGCGCGCGGCGACGGGCTCGATCAGCGGTCTGACCTGTACTCGGTGGGTGCGCTGCTGTTCGAGCTCGTGACGGGGCGCGAGCTGTTCCCCGCGACGTCGCCGATGCAGACCGTGAACATGCACCTCACGGCGAAGCCGCCGAAGATCATCGAGGTGCGCCCCGATCGCCCGGTGAGCCCGGCGTTCGAGGCCGTGCTGCAGAAGGCGCTCTCGAAAGACCCGAAAGAGCGCTGGGCCGACGCCGACGCCATGCGCGCGGCCCTCGAGAAGGTGCGCCGCGAGCTCGGCGCCCTCGCGAACGACTTCACGCCGATGCCCGACGAGCTCACGGGCAAGATGGCGAGCCGCGAAGACTTCGAGAACTTCGAGAAGAAGCTGAAGCGCGGCCGCACGCTCGCGCCGGTCGCCGCCCTGCTCGTGCTGGTGGCCCTCGCGCTCGGCGGCTGGCGCGCGTACGAGGCGCAGGCGAAGAGCAACCCGGGCACCGTCGAGACCGAGCCGAACAACAACCCGAAAGACGCGTCGCGCATGGCGCTCGGGGCTCCGATTCAGGGCGCCATCGGAGCGACCGAAGATGGCACGAACGACCGCGACCTCTACGTGCTCGACGTGCCCGAGGGCTCGCTCAGCATCTCGCTCACCGGCGTCGAAGACCTGAACCTGACGCTCGACGTGCTGCAGCTCGAGCCGAAGCCCGGCGGCGGCGAAGACCTGGTGCGCCGCGTGTTCCTCGACGACCGCGGGCCGTCTGAGCCCGAGCGGCTCGACGGGTTCTTCGCGCGCAAGGGGCCGCTGTACCTGCGCGTCGAAGAGGCGCCGTTCGTGACCGAGCCGCGCAACCGCACGCGCCGCGAGCGGTCGCGGTACTTCTATACGCTCGAGGTGAAGAAGCTCGAGGGCAAGCGCCTCGAGGAAGAGCCGAACGACTCGCCGGCGACGGCGCAGAACTGCCCGCTGACCGAGGCGGTGACGGCGTGGGCCGGAGCGCGGCTGCCGGTGATCGACGCGGCCGAGCGCAGCGACGCTCCGTTCTCGTCGCCCGACTTCTTTCAGGTCGAGGTGAAGGGCGAGAGCGAGAAGGTCGCGGTGCTGGTGGTGCCCGAGAAGGGCTGCAAGCTACAGGTGGTCGACTCGGTGGCGTACGAGGCGTGGGCCGCGCGGCGGGCGGCGGCGACGAGCCCGAGCGGGCGCTCGGGGCCCCAGCCCGAGGGCATCGAGGCCGACGGGCAGCCGGCCATGAAGGTGCTCTCGGCGGCCGGCGGCAAGCGGCGGGTGCGGGTGACGACCGTGGGCTGCGAGCCCGGCACTCCGTATTACCTGGCGTTCGTGAGCGGCGACGCGACCGGCGCGCTCGACCTGGCGGCGCGGCTCGAGGTCGAGGGCCGGCCCGAGGCGAAGAAGCGCGCGCTCGAGCTGACCGCGAACGAGTTCGCTGGAGTCGACCTCAAGGCGAAGCGGTAGTCGAAGCGCTGAGGCCCTCACCCTGTCCCTCTCCCCTACGAGGGGAGAGGGGACTCGTTCACAGGCTCAGCAGATGAATGGCGTACTGGCTCGCCGTCTCGAACGCGCTCTTCGACACGTTGCCCGCCTTCAGCGCGGCGAGCGACTCGGCGCGAACGCCCTGCCACGCTGCGCCCAGCTGCGCCTTCGCCTGCCGCCAGATGGGGTGCGCGGCCTCTTGCTCGTCGAACCACGCCTCGGGCGACGCGCTCGTGAAGCGCAGCTCGTGCTCGGTCGTCGTCACCGGCGCTCCGAACAGCTCAGCCACGAACCGGTGCTCGTGCCACTGCGGAATGATCGTGTTCGACGGCGGCGGAGGCGCCTTCGCCATCATCGCCCTCCGCAGCGCCATGCCGCTCTCGAAGATGGCCCCGCGCGGCAGCCACGCCGTGATGACCGCGCGGCCCCCCTTCTTCACGACCCGCTTCAGCTCGGCCGCGACCGCGCGCGCGTCGGGCGCGAAGATGACCGCGAACACCGACACCGCGTCGTCGACGCTGCCGCCGGGCAGCGGCAGCGCGGCGCCCTCGCCCACCTCGAAGCGGACGTCGAGCTTCGCGTCCGCGGCGCGCCGGCGCGCGACCTCGACCAGCCGCGGCGCGGGGTCGACGCCGGTGACGCGCGCTCCGCGCCGGGCGGCCTCGAGGGCCGCGTTGCCGGTGCCGCAGCCGACGTCGAGCACGTGCCGGCCCGCGACGCTGCCCAGCGCCTCGAGCGCTGCAAAGGTTGCGGGCTCGAGGGCCCGGGCCGTCAGCTCGTAGGTTCCGTCGCTCCAGTCCATGCGGTCGTCTTAGCCGGGCGCTAGAACAACGTCGTGCGCGAGCTGCTCTCAGCTCAGGTCGTCGCGGCGGCCGGGGGAATCTCGCTGGTCGTGTCGGTGCTGGGGGCGGCGCTCACGGCGTGGGTCGTCGTGCGGCTGCCGGCCGACTACTTCTGCGACAAGACGCGGCACGAGACCCAGCTCAACCCCGCGCTGCGCGTCGGCAAGAACCTGCTCGGGCTCGTCGCGCTCGTGCTCGGCCTCATGATGGCCATTCCCGGGGTGCCGGGGCCGGGCCTCGTCACCGTGCTGCTCGCCGTCGTGCTGCTCGACTTCCCGGGCAAGTACGCGGCCGAGCGCTGGCTCGTGCGGCGCAAGCTCGTGCACGGGGCGATCGACAAGCTCAGGAGGCGATTCGGCCGCGCCCCACTGCAGCTGCCCGAGTGAAGCGCCACCGCTCGATCTCGAGCTGGCTGTGCTTGTTCACGAGCGTGAAGAGGAACACCGCGACCCCGATGGGCAGCAGCGGCAGCAGCGTCGCCCCCAGCAGGCACACCAGCAAGATGCACGCGATGCCCATCAGCGCGAGCGCGAAGTCGCTGAAGTCTTCCGCCACCCAGGCGTTGACCGTCAGCGTGAGAATGCAGCCTGACAGCACGCCCAGCACGGCCGCGAGCTGCAGCTCGTGCACCGCGAGCGCCACGATCGGCGCCAGCGCCGCGAACGCGAACACGCTCTGCACCATGCGCCGCCGCACGACGCACAGCTGCCGCGCGACCCGCTCGGCTGGGGTCGGCACGCACGACCAGCAGCCGCCCGAGTCTTCGACCTCGCACTGCGCGCAGCCGTAGCGGCCGCAGCGAGCGCACGTGAAGGCCGCCACCCGGTCGGCGTGCTCGGTGCAGCGGGGCGCGACCACCTTCGCCGTGTCGATCGTCTGCACCGCGCCGCAGCCGGGGCACACCGGCACGTCGTCGAGCCACAGACCGCAGGAGTAGCACTCGCCGTCTTCCACGCCGGGGTGAACCCTCGATTGGAGAGACACGTGCAAGAGAATTTCTGGCCCGGTCTCGTGTAGGTGATGATTCTGAAGGCCGAGTCATGGACGAACCCACCGCGCTACTGCCGCCGGTCAGTACGAGCTCGCTGGCCGAGCTGCTCGACAACGGCCCCATGCCGCTCAAGCAGGGCCTCGAGCTGCTGGGCGTCATCGCCGGCCAGCTCGCCAGGCTGCACGAGCGAGCGCGCACGCACGGGCTGCTGACTCCGAACCAGATTCGCGTGTCGCTGTTCGAGAGCGGCCCGCCCGTCGTCATTCTGCTCGAGCCCGAGTCGACGCGTGACCTGAGCGACGGGGCCGACCAGCTCGCCCTCGGAGTGCTCGTCTTCCTCGTGCTCGCCGGGCGCGACCCGCAAGGCAACGAAGCGCTGAGCGCCGCGGTGCCCGAGGCTCCGCCGGCGCTCGACCGCCTCGTCACGAAGCTGATGGCCTCGCGAGCGACCGAACGGCTCTCGGCGGGGGGAGCCCACCGGCAGCTGCTCGACATCGCGCAGAGCCTCGGCTCGAAGACGGCGTCGCCGCTCGCGGCGCCTCCGCAGATCAAGCGGGGCGTGCCCATCGGCGTGCAGAAGAGCGACCAGCACGCGTGGGTGCGCCCCGAGGCGACGAAGCAGCAGGTCGAGACCGAGACCCACGCGAAGGTGACGACCGACCCCGAGGCGAAGAACCCCTTCTCGGACGACGAGCGCACCGCGACCGGCCCCGACCCCCGCGTCGGGCCGGCGATGGAGGACGAGCCGACGCAGTTCGCTCCGGTGAAGTGGAATCGGAAGGAGCGCAAGACCGAGCAGCACCACGAGCCGCTGCCGCCGCCGGTGCCGACGCCGGGCGATCAGCCGGCCGAAGAGACGCGCTCGGTGTTCGAGCCGAGCCGGTCGGATCTGCCGGGCAACACGGGCGAGAGCAGCGACGGGGGCGAGAGCAGCGACGAGCCGATGACCGACCCGCGGCACGGCAAGAAGCGGGTGCCGCAGCCGCTGTCGAAGCGCCGCGACGCGACGCGCAGCCCGTTGTCCGACTTCGTGCGGGTGGCGACGAAGCAGCCCGCGTGGGTCTGGGGCGCCGTGGGCGTCGGGGTGGCCTTCTTCGTGTTGCTGCTGATCGCGCTGGCGCGCTAAGCACGCCGGCATGTCCAAGCGTTACGACAACTTCATCGGTGGTGAGTGGGTCGCTCCGACGACCGGCACGTGGGCTCCGAACCGCAGCCCCTCGAACACCGATGACATCGTGGGCGAGTACCCGAGCTCGGGTCAGAAAGACGCGCAGGCCGCCATCGCCGCGGCGAAGGCCGCTTTCCCCGAGTGGTCGGGCATGCCGGGCCCCGCGCGCGGCCGCATTCTGTGGAAGGCGGTCGACGGCTTCCGCGCCCGCCTCGACGAGATCGCGCGCACGCTGAGCCGCGAAGAGGGCAAGACGTTCGCCGAGGCGAAGGGCGAGGTGAACAAGGGCATCGCCCTGTTCGAGTTCTATTCGGGCGAGGGCTTTCGCACTCACGGCAAGACGCTGCCCTCCGAGACGAAGTCGCAGTTCACGTACACGCTGCGCCAGCCGTACGGCGTCGTGGCGCTGATCACGCCGTGGAACTTCCCGTTCGCGATTCCGGCGTGGAAGAGCGCGCCTGCGCTGATCACCGGCAACTGCGTGGTGATGAAGCCGGCGAGCAACACGCCCGGCACCGCGACGCTGATCGCCGAGGTGCTGCAGCAGGCCGGCCTGCCGAAGGGCGTGTTCAACCTGGTCACGGGCCCGGGCGGAGCGGTCGGCAACACGCTCGTCGACTCGCCCGAGGTGAAGGTCATCAGCTTCACGGGCAGCAACGACATCGGCATCGCGCTGAACGTTCGGGCGGCGAAGCGCGGCGCGAAGGTGACGGCCGAGATGGGCGGCAAGAACCCGGTGGTCGTGCTCGACGACGCCGACCTCGAGCTCGCGATCCCCGGCATCTTGAACGGCGCGTTCGGCTCGACGGGCCAGCGCTGCACGGCGACGAGCCGCGTGGTGGTGCAGAAGGGCGTCGCGGCGCAGGTCATCGAGCGGCTGGTCGCGGGCGCGAAGAAGCTGAAGGTCGGCAACAGCCTCGAGGCGGGCACCGACATGGGCCCCGCGGTCGACGAGAGCCAGCTCAAGACCGACTGCGACTACATCGAGATCGGCAAGAGCGAGGGCGCGAAGCTGCTCACCGGCGGCCGCCGCCTCACCGACGGAGCGCTCGCGAAGGGCTACTACTTCGAGCCGGCGGTGTTCGCGGGCGTGAAGCCGGGCATGCGGCTGCACCAGGAAGAGATCTTCGGCCCGGTCATCTCGGTGGTCGAGGTGGGCGACTTCGAAGAGGCGCTCTACGCGGCGAACCACGTCGACTTCGGCCTGTCGGCCAGCCTCTACACGCGCGACGCGAACACGGCGATGAAGTTCGTCGAGCGCGCCGAGGTCGGCATGGTGCACATCAACAACCCGACGGTCGGCGGCGAGGCGCAGCTCCCGTTCGGCGGGTGGAAGTCGACGGGCGTCGGCGAGCGCGAGATGGCCGAAGAGGGCGCCGAGTTCTTCACGCAGCTGAAGACCGTGTTCTTCGACTACACGGGCGCCGTGCGCACCTCGAAGATCTACTGAGTCGCCTCGACCGACCCGCGCGGTCTCGCCTCGCTCTCTTTCCCCGCGTGGGCGGCGTGCATCAGCGCCGAGATGCGCGACCACGTGAACGGCACCGCGAGCTGCCCGAGCAGCGTCTGCGGAAACGGGTAGTGCAGGCCGACGTCGTCGGTGACCTCGCCGTCGGGCAGCCGCCGCGTGCCGAACAGCACGTCCCAGATGATGACGTTCGTGCCGTAGTTCGCGTTCGCGTGGCGCGGCTCTTTCGAGTGGTGCCACACGTGCAGCTCGGGCGTCGCGACGAGCCAGTTGAGGCCGGGGCACCGCTGGTCGAGGTTCGCGTGCTGCAACAGACCGCCGACCCCGTTGAAGACCGCGGCGAGCGCGAGCACGTCGTCGGGCACGCCCGCGAGCGCCAGCGTCAGCACCTTGAACGCGACGACCACCGCGACGTTGAGCGGGTGGTTCCGCCCGGCGGCCAGAAAGTGCATGCGCTCGGTCGAGTGGTGCACCGAGTGCACCGCCCAGCCCCACTCGGTGGTGTGGAAGATGCGGTGCACCCAGTAAGGGAACAGCTCGGCGAGCGCGAGCGCGAGGTACACCTGCAGCGGCAGCCACAGGCTCGACGGCCACAGCGACTGCGTGCCCAGCGCGTGCGCCAGGGCCGAGCCGGCGGCGGCGACGGCTCCGGCGAGCAGGCCCTGCACGAGGCCCGGCAAGAGGCTGTGCCACAGCACCGAGCTCGCGAGGTCGCGCCACCACTCGTCGGGGTGCGGCCGCCACCGCGGCGTCTTCGGCACCGCGCGCTCGAGCGCGAAGACGAGCACGCCGGCGCCGACGACGACGGCGCTGACGGCGCCTGCCTGCCCGGCTCCCCGGAGCCACGCCCATCGGCTCACGACGAGCGCGAGCGTCATCATCACCGGGTACGTCGAGTAGCGAAGCGCCGAGCGGGACAGGGTCATGGGGCTCACTGGGTCGCGAGAAAGGCGTCGAGGGCGGGCTTGAGCTCGCTCACGTTCTCGGAGGTGCGAAACGCGGCGCGAATGACGCCGTCTCGACCGATGAGGAAGGAGCAGGCCGGGCAGGTGCCGTACGTGCACCAGACGGCGTTCGAGCCGCCGCTGCCGTCGAGCGAGTCGACGAGCATGAGCTCGTTGTTCACCGCCGGCTCGACGAGCTTCGCGTTCGAGAGGCGGGCGGCGTACGTCGTCGGCTGCGCGACGGTGCTCCACTGGAACTGGCGCGTGCTGTTGTAGGGGCTCCAGTCGGGCGGGCTCTTCGGGTGAGCCTCGACGACGTAGACGTGTACGAACTGAACCTGCTGGGTGTAGGGCCCCTTCGCGTTCGAGCTCGCGCTCAAGGGGTTCAGCCCCCGGGCGACGGCGCCTTCGTACACGGGGCAGCTGTAGCTGCCCGTCTGCAACCACACGGGCCCGTTCTCGAGGAGCTTCGACAGCGTGTGGCTCTGACCGGCGGTGTCCTTCAGCGTGAAGTCGACGGCGCGCTGCCCGGCGACGAGCCGCGTGTTCCACTCCTGGCCGTCGACCACCGAGTTCGTCTTGCTGAACGGCACCGCGGGGAAGTTGAAGCAGTTGGTCACCAGGTTCGTGTCGAGCGTGGGCGCGCCGCCGTCGGGAGGAGGCGGCGTCCCCGCGTCGATGACGACGATTGAGGCGCAGCGGCTCTGCCCCAGGCCGCGGAAGTGGCAGTTCGCGCAGACCGCCGAGCTCGTGAACCCGTGGTTGCCGGGCCGGCCGGTCGTCGCGTCGGTGTGGCAGGCGGCGCAGTCGTCGGTCGGCTGGTGGTCGGTCTTCGCCTTCAGGTTCGTCTCGCACGCGCCGTTGGCGCCGTGGCACTGCGCGCAGACGTAGCGCTCGGTGACGGTGTGGCCCTCGACCGGCAGCGCGTGGCAGTTCTCGCAGTGCGCGTTGCGCCACCCCGGGTGCGTGTCGTAGCCGAGCAGCGGCGGCACGCCGATCGGCGGGCCCGACCCGCGCGCGCCGCCGTCGAGGTCCTCGCTCACCGGAGGCACGACACAGGCCGACAGGAGGGCGGCGGCGGCGACGAGGCGGGTCATTCGCCGCCGCAGTGCAGAAAGCACGCCTCGGCCGCTCCGACGCGTCGTCGCGTGCTTGCGGCCCGGGTGAGCGTCGGTTGCAGCCTACGCACCGTTGGGGCGACCCGATGCGGTGCCCGGGTCAGCGCGGCTTCTGCACGACGGCGCCGAGGTGCTTGCTGCCCGCGGGGCCGAGCAGGCCCGACACCTTCTTGAGGGCCGATGACCACGGCAGGCTCTCGGAGAAGTAGGTGTAGAGGCCGGTGCCCTTGAGCACGCGGACCATCGACTCGGTCACGTACCAGAGGCGATCGCCCGTGTAGATCATGCGCTCGATGGCGAAGACGCGCTTCACCGACTCGATGAGCTCGTGGTGCCGCTTGGGCGTCACGTAGTCCATGAACACCGCGTGGCCGCCGGGCTTGAGCACGCGCTCGGCCTCGCGCACCGCGGTGTGCCGGCCCGCCTCGCCGAGGCCCCAGCTGACGAGCCCGTCGGACATGACGACGACGTCGAGCGAGCCGTCGGGCAGCGGCAGCGCCGTCGCGCTGGCGGCCGCGACCGTCACGGCGGGCCCCAGCTGCTCGCGCACCCGGGCCACGGCGCTGGGCGAGAGATCGAGCGCCGTCACGTCGTCGCACGACGGCATCAGCTTCTGCGACAGCAGCCCGAGCGAGCAGCCGACGTCGGCGACCGCCGACGCCTTCGACGGCAGCAGCGCCGCGACCGTGTCGGCGAGCACCTGGTACTTCTGCACCTCGGGGGCGGTTCGGTCGTACGCCCACGGCACCGCGCCGTTCTGATAGCGGCGATCGTTCGTCGCGAAGCCGTCGCTCGCGCGCAGGGCCGCCTCGACGAGCACCGGCACGCCGCCCTGCGCCTCGTAGTGCAGCCCGCACGCGGTGCACCCGAGCGCGTCGAGAGCGGTGTGGCAGCACGGTGACACGAGCTTCACGTGCGCCCGTATGCCAGAAGACGCGGTATCGTGGGTGCGATGCGGTTCTTCGGGGGTCTCACCGCGGTGCTCCTCTTCGCCTCGTGCGAGTGTGGCCCCCCACCGTCGAGCGACGCCGGCGCCGACGCAGGGCGTGATGCGGGGGCGGTCGACGCGGGTGCTCCCGATGCAGGCGCTCCTGACGCCGGTCGCATCGACGCCGGCCCACCCGACGCCGGCCCACCCGACGCAGGCCCCGACGGCGGCCCGCCCGACTCGGGCCCGCCGGACCTGTGCGGCGATGGCGTCAGGCAGAGCTGGGAGCTGTGCGACGACGGCAACCGCGACGGCGGCGACGGCTGCAACCGCGCCTGCAGTGGAGTCGAGCACCTCTTCACGTGCCCCGACGCCGGTGGCGCGTGCGTCGATCTCGTGGCGTGCGGCGATCTGCGCATTCAGGCGGCCGAGAGCTGCGAAGACGGGAACCGCGACGGCGGAGACGGCTGCGGCTCCGACTGCGTTCTCGAGGCCGGCTGGCGCTGCCCCGTGTCGGGGGCGCCGTGCCTCGCCTTGCGCTGCGGCGACATGGTCGTGCGCGGCACCGAAGACTGCGACGACGGCAACACGGCGGCGGGCGACGGGTGCTCGGCGACGTGCCGCATCGAGCCGGGCTACGCGTGCGCTCCGGGCGGAGGGCCGTGCACCCTCGCCTTCTGTGGCGACCGGGTGACGCACCCCACCGAGTCGTGCGACGACGGCAACGCGAACTTCGACGACGGCTGCACGCCCATCTGCACGTCCGAGCCCGACTGCGCGAGCGGCACCTGCCTGTCGCGGTGCGGAGACCGGCTCTTCCAGCCCGACGCCGGCGAGCAGTGCGACGACGGCGACCTGCGGCCGGGCGACGGCTGCAGCCCGGCGTGCACCATCGAGACGGGCTACACGTGCACGCCGCGCCAGCCGTCGGTGCTCACGCTGCCCATCGTGCTGCGCGACTTCCGCGACACGCACCCCGACTTCGAGGCGTTCGTGGGCGACGACCCCGACATCGTGCTGCCGATGCTCGGCGCCGACGGGAAGCCGGCCTACGCGCGCTCCGACGGGGGCCGCTCGCTCACCACGTCGGGCAAAGAGGCGTTCGACCAGTGGTACAACGACGTGCCCGACGCGAACTTCCAGCTGCGGCGCCAGCTCGCGCTCGAGCCGACCGACGCGGGCCTGCGGTTCGGGAGCACGCTGTTCTTTCCGTTCGATGACGCCGGCTTCGGCAACCAGGGCCGGTCGAACAACTTCCACTTCACGACCGAGACGCGGTTCTGGTTCATTCACACGGGCGCCGAAGAGATGCACTTCATCGGCGACGACGACGTGTTCATCTACGTGAACGGGCGGCTCGCGGTGAACCTGGGCGGCGTGCACATGTCGCAGTCGGGCGATCTGGTGCTCGACGTCGCGACCGGCGCGACCTTCGGCATGAGCCTCGGCGGCCTCTACGAGGTCGCGCTGTTCCACGCCGAGCGGCACACGGTCGGCAGCACGTTTCAGCTCACGCTGAAGGAGTTCGACTTCGAGCTCTCGAGCTGCGCGCGCGCGTGCGGCAACGCCGAGGTCGACCGCACCGAAGAGTGCGACGACGGCCTGAACGACGGCGGCTACGGCAAGTGCGGGCCGGGCTGCCGCTACTCGAGCTGGTGTGGCGACGGCGTGACCCAGCCCGCGCACGAGCTGTGCGACGACGGCGTGAACGCCACCCCGTACGGCAGCGCCGGCTGCAGCCCCGCGTGCGCCACGCCGGCCCGGTGCGGCGACGGCCGCATCGACGGCCGCTTCGGCGAAGAGTGCGACGACGCGAACCCGGCGAGCGGCGACGGCTGTTCGGCCTGCCGCCTCGAGCGGTAGCGCGGCGCCGAGCGCCTGGGTACGGACCCAGGGTGCAGACCCACCCACCCCCCGTGGGTGAAAGATACCCAGCGATTGCGAGGGCTGCGGGCTCTATATGGCGGGTCCGTAAGAAGCGTGCGCCCGCGAGTACTCATCGTCGACGACGACCAACCGACTGTGACCGCGCTGAAGCGGCTGCTGAAGCCCGCCTTCGACTGCGAGGGCTGCAGCGACGGAGACACCGCGATCGCGAAGCTGCGCGACGGAGAGTGGGCGGTCGCGCTGCTCGACCTCGACATTCCCCCCATCGACGGCTGGGCAGTGCTCGACCACGTGCGCACGAAGATGCCGTCGCTGCCCGTCGTGATGCTGTCGGCCGACGGGCGGCCCGACACCATCATCTCGGCGATGCGCCGGGGCGCGTGCGACTTCGTGGTGAAGCCGTTCGAGAACCCGCGCGGGCTGGCGGCGCGCCTGCAGAACGCGGCGACGCAGGGCCTCGGGCCGCACACCATCACCGAGCTGCTGATGGTCCTCGAAGACCACAACAAGCCGCTGCCGCGCTACTCGGAGGCGCGCCAGACGGTGCTCGCCGAGTTCACGCGCGCGTACCTCGAGCGGCTGATGCGCGAGGCGGGCGGCAACCTGTCGGCGGCGAGCCGCCTGTCGGGCATCGACCGCGCGAACCTGCGGCGGGCGCTGCAGAAGTACAAGCGGACTTGAAGCCCGTCGCAGCCGGGGCCGTATATAGGTCCTAAGACGATGACGAAACGACTCGCGGTGATGCTGCTCCCGCTGCTGTTCGGCTGCGCGACCCTCGCCGAGCTGATCGCGCAGGCCTTTCAACAGCCGAAGCTCACGTTCAAAGAGGCGCGCCTGTCGAGCATCACGTTCGACTCGGTGACGCTCGACACGCTGTGGCTGCTCGACAACCCGAACCCGGTCGGCCTGTCGCTCGCGCGCGCGGACTACAAGCTCTCGGTCGAGGGCAAGCAGGTGGTGGCGGGCGCTCCGTCGAAGGGCCTGCGCATACCCGCCCAGGGCACGACCGAGCTGCAGTTCCCTGCGGGCATCAAGCTGCCCGACCTCTTCCCGCTCGCGCAGGACCTCGCGACCAAGGACTACGCGAAGTACCGCGTCGAGGGCGTCGTCGGAGTCGAGACGCCGATCGGCCTGCTCGACTTCCCGCTCGCGTACGAGGGCCAGTTCGAGGTGCCGAAGGTGCCGAAGGTCGAGCTGCAGCCGCCGCGCATCAAGCGGCTCTCGTTTCCCGCCACGACCGTCGAGTTCCCCATCGCCGTCACGAACCGCAACACGTACGCGCTGCCGCTCACGGGCATCACGGGCGCCCTCAAGATCGCCGGCGTCTCGGTCGGGCGCGTCGACACCGGCAACCTCGGCCAGCTCGACGGCAAGGGCACGCGCGTCGTGACCGTGCCCCTCGAGTTCGACCTCTGGAACGCCGCGGGCGTCGTCGCCCAGGCCGTGCAGGGCGGGCAGGCCCCCGTCGAGCTCGAGGCCCAGCTGCAGTCGGGCCAGAGCACGGTGCCCATCGACGTCACCCAGGTGATGAAGTTCTTGAGGTAGGCCTCTGTCGCAGGTTCGGGCCCTGAGCCATTTTTCCCGGCCGTGGCACCATGGGCTTCGTGCGCTCACCAGCCCTGCTCGCTGCGGTGATTTGGGTCGGTTGCACGGGTGAGATTCGCCTGCCGCGGCCCGGCGGCGTCGAGCCCGGCCAGGGCGGAGGCAGCGAGGTCGTCGTGACCGGTGCGCCCGTCATCGAGCGCAGCACCACCCGCCGCCTCTCGCGCACCGAGCTGCAGCGCACGCTCGAGAACGTGTTCGGCGCCGGGGTGCCCGTGAGCGTCGACCCGCTGCCCGAAGACGGCCTCACGCCCTTCGACAACGACGTGCAGGAGCAGTCGCCCTCGATGCGCCTCGTCGAAGGCACCGAGACCATCGGCATCGAGGTCGCCGACTGGGTCGTCGCGCAGCCCGATCGCCTCGCGCGCATCTCACCGTGCGCCGCCCGCGCCGACGCCGCGTGCTTCGACGAGACCGCGCAGCGCCTCGCCCGCGCGCTGTGGCGCCACCCGATGGACACGGCCGAGCTCGACGCGACACGCTCGCTGCTCGGCCACTCGACCTCGGCCGGCACGTTCGCGGGCGCCGTGAAGATGCTCGTGCGCTACGTCATTCTTCACCCCGACCTGATGTACCGCACCGAGTCGGGCCGGGTGGGCGAGCCCGAGCGCCTCGCGCCGCACGAGCTCGCGACGCGGCTCGCGCTCATGCTCGAGGGCCGCGCGCCCGACGAGGCCCTGCTCGCCGCCGCCGAGGCCGGAGGGCTCGACACGCCCGATGGCCGCCGCGCCCAGGCCGAGCGGCTGATGAACGGCGCCGCCGGCCGAGAGCAGCTGCGCCGCTTCGTCGCGATGTGGCTCGGCTACTCGCGCATGCAGCCGGGCACGCTCGAGTCGGCGATGCGCAGCGAGAGCGACGCGCTGGTCGACCGCGCCTTCGCCGCCGGCGCTGACTACCGCCTGCTCTTCACGTCGGACGAGACGTTCGTCGACCCGGCGCTGAGCGCGCACTACGGCCTCTCGGGCTCGGGCTGGGTCTCGTACGGCGCCGCGCAGCGCCGCGGCATTCTCTCGCACGGCACGTTCTCGATCGCGGGCGCGAAGTTCGGCGACACCAGCCCCACGCGCCGCGGCAAGTTCGTTCGCGAGCGCGTCTTCTGCCAGAAGATCGAGCTGCCGACCGAGAACGTCGACGTCGACGCGCCGCCGAAGTCGAACGACCCGAACGCCTGCAAGGTCGACCGGTACGCGGCCCACCGCACGAACACGGTCTGCGCCGGCTGCCACGGCCAGATGGACCCCATCGGCTTCGGGCTCGAGAACCTCGACCACCTCGGCCGCTGGCGCACGCACGACGAGGGCCGGCCCGAGTGCGTCGTGACGGGCGAGGGCGCGCTCGGCCCCAGCCAGACCTTCACGGGCCCGAAGCAGCTCGCCGACCTCGTCGCCAGCTCGCCGCGCATCGACGCGTGCCTCGCCTCGCAGCTGATGCGCTTCGAGGCCGGGCGCACCGCGCAGGCCGGTGACGACGAGGCGGCGCAGTGGCTCGCGGCGCAGCTCCAGGCGGGCAACCACGACCTGCGGGCGATGCTGCTCGCGTACGTCGGCCACGAGAACTTCGCCGTGAGGAGGATCGACCCGTGAAGCTCTCACGCCGTGCAGCGCTGCGGGGTGCCGGCGGCGCGCTCATCGGCCTGCCGCTGCTCGACGCGATGGTCGGCCGCGCGCACGGCCAGGTGATGGGAGCGCCCAAGCGCTTCGTGCTCGTGTACTCGGGCATCGGCCCGTGCGGCGAGGGCCGCAACAGCGCGACCGGCATGCCCGACGAGCAGGTGCTGCCGAAGCTGCCGGGGCCGCTGTCGAGCGCTCCCTTGCGCACGGGCCTTCAGCCGCTCGAGGCGATGGGGCTCAAGAACGACACCACGGTCATCTCGAACCTGCGCATCCCCCGCACCGGGCCGGGCCGGCGCTTCGGCAGCTCGGGCTTTCACTACGAGACGATGGGGCCGATGGTGTCGGGCGTCGGCGAGACGCACGGCATGTTCTCGCGCAGCGCCTGGGGGCCGTCGGCCGACTGGCTCCTGGCGCAGCGCATCGGCGCTCAGACGCGGCTGCCCTCGCTCGTGTACCGGGTGCAGGCCGCCGAGTACACGAACGGCTACACGGTCGACAACATCTCGTGGCGGCCGCGCACGAACCGCAACCCGCAGTACGACCCGTTCACGATTCGCAACGACCCGACCATCTCGCCGCGCACCGCGTTCGATCAGCTCTTCACGGGGTTCACTCCGCCGGGCATGGGGCCGCCTCCGCCGCCCGACCCCGAGCTCTTGCGGCGCAAAGAGGTGCTGCAGCGCGTGCAGGCCTCGTACGACCGCATGAAGCCGAAGCTCGGCGCGCACGACCGCGCGAAGCTCGACGAGCACCTCGGCAACGTCGCGCAGCTCGAAGCGCGCGTGAACCAGTACCTGCAGCCGCCGGCCCCGCAGCCGATGACGTGCAGGGTGCCGACCCGCCCGCCGGCAGACCCGATGGCGGCCGGCGGCTACGGCGACGAAGACACGCGCGCGTCGCAGCTCGTCGACCTGATTCACATGGCGTTCGCGTGCGACCTGACGCGCGTCGTGTCGTTCGAGCTGACCTCGAGCATGTCGGGCATTCGCCTGCCGAACTCGCTCGGCATCACGTACCGGAACTGGGACGGGTCGTCGCTGCCGGTGCCGCCGCTGCACGAAGCGACGCACGGCCAGGGCAACCACCTCAGCGTCGCCGAGGCGATCGCGTGGCACATCACGCAGGTGGGCCGGCTCGCCCAGAAGCTGAAGTCGACGCCCGACGTCACCGGCACGCTGCTCGACAACACCGCCATCGTCTTCATGATGGAGGCCGGCCTGGGCCTCGCGCGCGACCCGAACGAGACGCCGCCGCACACGAGCGAGGGCATGGCCGCCGTCGTCGTCGGCGGCAGCAGCATGGGCATGCAGCTGGGCAAGCACATCGTGTCGAACGGCGAGCACCCCGCGCAGGTGCTGCTCACCGCGATGCGCGGCGTCGCCGGCACCGGCGTCACCTCGCTCGGAGACCTGAGCAGCGAGATCTCGGGCCTGCGCACCTGAGCGCCCCTGGAGGCTTGAGGTCGAGGCAAGGGCGCCTCATGCCGCCTCACGCTGCCGTGCCTTCCGAGGCGTCGGCTCCGCCGTGGGTGCGCTCTTCGACGTCACCCGCGTGTTCACGATCGCGACGCCATTCGACGGGACCCGGAACGCGCCGAACGAGGCGCCGCCGGGCTGGCCGCCCAGCACGACGCCGAGCGCACCGGTGCCGACGCGGCGCCCGCAGATGGGGAAGCCTGCGGCACCGCTGAAGCCCACCGCCAGTGTCGTTCGCACCGCGCTCGTCTGCTTGCTCCTCGGTTCGTCCCTCTAGAGTTGTCGTGAGTCGTGGCGCAGGCGCTTGGGGGATTTCAGCTCGGCTCGAACGCTCAACGAATCGCCCGACGGCGAACCCTGGCACGGCAGCACGCTTCAGGTGCAGCTGCCGCGAAAGGCAGTCTCGTGACCGCCGACCGGGTAGAGATCGAAGCCCGTCGGCGAGTGCTTCAGCGAACCTCGAGCAGCAGCCAGTTCACGTCGAGCAGATCGGCGGCGTGGCCGAGACCATCACCGGTGATCGACAGGCCGGCCGTGTTCCAGAGGGTGGCCGAGTAGTTCAGCGCCGCGGTGGTACTCGTCAACGCCGTGGTGAAAAGATACGACACGTGCGCCGCGCTTGCGCTGCTGTCGACCGGATTGCCGTTGTTGAACCAGACGTACACGTAACGGCTGGGGTAGCCGATGCCGGTGACGCCCGACCTCCGCGCGCGGTAGCGCAGGTACACCGTGCGGCCCGCCATGAAGCCGGCGAGCTTGAACTGAATGCTCGCGAGGCCGTTGTCGGTGAGGTTCCAGTAGTACGGCCACGACTGGGTAACATCGCTGTAGATGCTCGCCGGAGTCATGCCGGTCGAGAAGACGGCTCCGGTGGCGTTGGCCGGGTTCGAGAGGCGGGTGTCGCTCGACCACCACCAGGCGCCGTTGTTGACGCCATCTTGAATGGGCACCATGCACACGCTCGGGAAGGCAGGCGTCGCGGTCAGGCCGCACACTGCCCGGCAGCGGCCGTTCGCGCACAGCTCGGTGCTGCCGCACGTGCCGCTCGTCCACGCGGTGCCATTGCAGGTCTCGACCGACGAGACGGAGCCGGCGACACAGCGGGTCTGGCCGACCGTGCAGATGCTGGTGCTGTCGAACGTTGCGATGACCGAGCGGTTGGAAGTGAGGTCCACGGTGCACATCGCGCCGGAGCTCGTCGTGCAGCCCGCCCAGCTGACGAAGGTGGAGCCGGCGGCGGGCGAAGCGGTCAGTGTGATCATGGTTCCGGAAGCAGCGGTCTGAATGCACGTCACGCCGCAGTTGATGGAGCCGCCGGTCACGGTGCCGCTACCGGTGCCGGCATTGGTGACCGTCAGCGTGTACACCGTGAGGGTCGCGAAGCTCGCGGTGACGGCGCGGGCCGCGTTCACGTTCACCGTGCACACCGCGCCGCTGACGGAGTCGCACCCGCTCCAACTGCTGAACGTCGAGCCCGCGCCGGGCGTGGCCGTGAGGGTGAGCATCGTGCCCTCCGGAACATTGGTGGCGCATACCGTGCCGCAGTTGATCGCCCCGCCGGTGACGGTGCCGCTGCCGGTGCCCGCCTTGATGACCGTGACCGGGTAGCTCACCGGCATCGCGTCGAACGTCGCGGTCACAGTGCGAGGGACCGACACCGTCACGATGCACGTCGACCCCATCGTGAGGTCACATGAAGCCCACGAGCCGAACGTCGAGCCGGCATCAGGCGTCGCGTTCAACGCGACCATGGTGCCCGCGTTGACCAGCGCCGAGCACGTGGCGCCGCAGTCGATGGGCCCGCCCGCGACCAGGCCGCTCCCGGTTCCGTTCTTGGCCACGGTCAGCGGGGCCGTCGGGAGGGCGCTGAAGGTGACCGAGACGGAGCGCATCGAGGTCACCACGACCGTGCAAGTCGTGCCGCTCGTCGTGTCGCAGCCCGACCACGCCATGAAGCCCGACGCGACGCCAGGGGTCGCAGTCAGCGTAACGAGGGTCCCGCTGGGGATGCTCGCGGTGCACGTCAGGCCGCAGCTGATCGGCCCGCCCATCACGGTGCCCGTGCCAGGGCCCAGACGCATGACCGCCAGGTCGTAGTGAACGGTGCCGCCTCCCGCGCCACCGCCGGCCGTCGCACCACCCGCGGTCGCACCACCCGCGGTCGCACCACCCGCGGTCGCACCACCCGCGGTCGCACCACCCGCGGTCGCACCACCCGCGGTCGCACCGCCCGCGGTCGCACCGCCCGCGGTCGCACCACCCGCGGTCGCACCACCCGCGGTCGCACCACCCGCGGTCGCACCACCCGCAGTCGCGCCACCCGCGGTCGCACCACCCGCGGTCGCACCACCCGCGGTCGCGGCACCACCGCCGGTAGCCATCCCTCCGGCCGTGCCGTCGCCGCCGGCGGCTCCCGACCCGCCACCGGTGCCGGAGGCGTCGGTGTCGAAGGAGACGGTGACGATGCGGTCGGCGTTGGGCTGCACGACGCAGGTCGCGTTCGAGACGGTGTCACAGCCCGACCAGCTCGTGAACTTCGACCCGGGCGATGCCATCGCGATGAGCGACACCATCTCGCCCGAGCGGACGTCGGCGACGCACGTCGCGCCACAGTTGATCGCGCCGCCGGTCACCGTCCCGCTGCCGCTGCCCGCCCGCACGACGGCCAGCTTGACGAAGGCGGTGACGCCGCTCGGGCAACCAAGCGTCGACAGCGCGCAAAGACCAACCAGGAACCAACGGCCAGGCTGAACGGTGGGCATCCGGTCTCCTCATTCTTGTGCCCGCCGAGCACGACGGTCTGAGAACGACCTGAGCGCGGCGACCCTACCCCAGGAGCTTCTCTCAGTCACGCGCCCCGCCTGCGAGGCGACCGCGCAGTACGACTCGAGCTGCGTGACCTACCACTCGACCGTCGAGCCCGGCACCACGTGGAAGTGCGACGACGACGGCCACAGGGCGGCTTGCGCGGGCGACTGATTTGTGAGTCAAGGGCGCCCCATGCGCGCCCTCACGCTGCTGCTGTTCCTGCTGCCTCCGCTCGCCGCCGCCCAGCCGATGGACCTGTTCGGCTCGGGGCCGAAGAGCATCGCGATGGCGGGCGTGCAGGCGGCGGCCGACGACGACTACACGGCGGCGTACTACAACCCGGCGCTGCTCTGGCATGGCTCGGTGGGCCTGGGCATCAACTACACGGCGCCCGCGCTCCGGTCGACTACACAGGCATCACGTTCGGCGCGGCGGTGCCGTTCATCGGCCTGTTGCGCGACAAGGCGGCGATCGGCATCAACCTGTTCTCGCCGGTGCGGCACGTGTTCCGCTCGCACATCATCGACGAGGGCACCGCGTACTTCCTGCGCTACGACAACGCGCCAGAGCGCATTCAGCTCGCGCTGTCGCTGTGCATTCGCCCGCTCGAGTGGCTCGCGGTCGGCGGCGGAGCGCAGATGCTCTCGAACTACGGCGGCTACGCCGAGTTCACCGCGGTGCTCGGCACGCAGAGCCCCGGCCGCGTGATTCGCCGCCGGCTCGACAGCGAGGTGTTCGGCGTGTTCGCGCCGATCGCCGGGCTCGCGGTCGGCCCGTTCAAGGGCTTCAAGGCGTCGTTCTACTGGCGCGGCGAGCTCACGACGTCGTTCGAGCAGCCCATCACGGTCGACCTCGGCACGTTCGGCGGCCTCGACGTCGTGGTGTCGGGCGTCACGCAGTACTCGCCGCACATGCTGGGCGTCGGCCTGGGTTACACGTTTCTCGACGGGCGAGCGACGGTCGGGCTCGACGTCGGCTACGAGCGGTGGTCGGCGACGCCTCCGCTCGTGCCGCAGATTCACATCACGCTGCAGGGCACGCTCACGCAGCTCGGCTTCAACCCCGAGGTGCTCAGCCGCGAGCTCGTGATGGGCTTCTCGGACATCGTCGTGCCGCGCTTCGGCGTCGAGTACCGGCCGCTGCCCGAGCTCAGCGTGCGCGCCGGCTGGTTCTTGCGGCCGTCGCCGGTGCCGGACCAGGCGGGGCGGTCGAACTTCCTCGACGCGATGGCGAACGTCATGTCGCTGGGGCTCGGCTGGGCGTTCGTCGACCCGCTCAAGATGGGGAGGACGATTCACCTCGACCTCGCCGGGCAGCTCACGGCGCTGAGCAACCGCTACGTCGAGAAGGAGGGCCCGAACCTGCAGCCGAGCTACCGCTTCGGCGGCACCAACCTGCTCGTGAACTTCGCGGTGAAGTACCAGTTCTGAGAGGACTACGAAGGGCTCGCTCGGGCGAACGCACGCCCTTCGGGGCGCGGCGCCGCAGGGGTACGCCGCCGACGCCGTCGCCTCGCTGCAAGCGCACGCGCCGGGGTGCTCTCGAGCCGGTCGCGCGGGGCCAGAGGGGGGTGCAAAACGTGTGGGGTGTCGGCGCTGACCCAGCCGGAAGCCAGTGCGTACGGCCGATCGCGAGGGCACGCGGCGTGATGAAGGTCTTCGTTCATGTTCCGCTTCATCGACGCCCTCATCGAACCGGGGACGCGGGCGCGGGCGTCGACTGAGGAGCTGACGCAGCTGCGCGTACTCGCGGCGTTCACCGCGGGCATGTTCGTGTTGACCACGATGATCGGGCTCGCGATCGTCGTCCCGGGCTACGGCACGCCATCGGCGATCGGCATCCTCTCGTTCTACCTGACGCTGCTCGGCATCGTGGCGGCGCGGCTGCGCATCTGGGGCCGAACGCGCGGCGCGGCGCTGCTGGTGTGTACGGGGCTGATCGTCGCAGCGTCGTTCGCCGGTGCCCACGCCAACGGGCTGCATCTGATCGTCTCGCCGACGGCCGCGTTGATCATCGTTCTCGCGGTGTACCTCTCGGACGGCCGCGGGGCGCTGTGGGTGACGCTGCTGACGGTCGCGGCCATCGCGATCATCGCCGCCGTGCACCTCGCCGGCCTCGAGCCGCCACCGTTCGTCGCGACCGACGATCGCCGGGTCTTCGACGCCGTGGTCGGGGTGCTGGTGCTCTTCGCGCTCCTCGGGCTCTTGTCGCTGATGAACGCCGCGCGGCAGCGCGCCTACGCGTCGCTGCAAGAGGCGCTCGCCACGCTCGAGGCGAGCGAGGCGGCGCGGGCCCGCGCCGAGACCGAGCTGCGGCTCGCGCAGAAGCTCGAGGCGGTCGGGCGCCTCGCGGCCGGCGTCGCGCACGAGATCAACACGCCGGTGCAGTACGTCACCGACAGCGTCTCGTTTCTGCGCCAGGCCGCGGCCGACGCCACCGTCGCCGTCAGCGAGCTGCGGGCGCTGCGCGCTGCCGTCACCTCGGGCGAGCCGGCCGAGGCGCTCGCGCAGGCGGCGCACGACGCCGCAGTGGCCGAAGAGGAGGCCGACCTCGAGTACCTCGCCGAGAACGTGCCCAGAGCGTTCGACCGGGCGCTCGACGGCCTTTCCCGCGTCGCCGAGATCGTCCGCAGCATGAAGGAGCTCGCGCACCCCGACGCGAAAGAGATGACGTGGTTCGACCTCAACCACGCCGTCTCGAACACGCTCTCGCTCGTGGGCAACGAGTACAAGTACGTCGCCGAGCTCGACCTCGACCTCGGCGACGTGCCGCGGGTGCTCGGCCACCCGGGCGAGCTGAACCAGGTGCTGATCAACCTCGTCGTCAACGCGGCGCAGGCGATCGAAGAGCGGGTTCCCCAGAAGGGCCGGGGCCGCATCACGGTTCGCACCCACACCGGCGGCGGCTCGGTCGAGCTCTCGGTGACCGACACCGGCGGCGGTATTCCCGCCGAGGTGCGGGAGCAGATCTTCACGCCGTTCTTCACCACGAAGCAGGTCGGCCGCGGCACCGGCCAGGGCCTCGCCATCTCGCGCACCGTCGTCGAGCGGCACGGCGGCAGCATCACGTTCGAGTCGACCCCGGGCGAGGGGACGACGTTTCGCATTCGCCTGCCGCTCGAGCCGGCGAAGAAGGAGGCAGCGTGAGTGACCTGCTGCGCGTGCTGTTCGTCGACGACGAACCCGCGGTGCTCGAGGCCCTGCGCAACCTGCTCCGCAGAGAGCGCCAGCGCTGGGCCATGTCGTTCGCGAGCAGCGGCTCGGAAGCGCTGGAGCTGCTCGCGCGCGAAGGCGCCGACGTGGTGGTCTCGGACATGCGCATGCCCGGGATGGACGGCGCCGAGCTGCTGCAGCGCGTGATGCGAGAGCACCCCGCCGCCGCGCGCATCGTGCTGTCGGGCTACTCCGACCGGTCGGCGGCGCTGCGGTCGGCCGGCGTCGCGCAGCAGTTCCTCAGCAAGCCGTGCCCCGCCGACCTGCTGCGCGCCACCATCGAGCGCACGCAGCGCCTGCACGCGCTGCTCGCCGAACCCGAGCTGCGGCGCATCGCCGGGTCGGTCGCGTGCCTGCCGACTCCGTCGGCCACGTACCTCGAGCTGACGCGCGCGGTCGACGACCCGCACGCGAGCATGGCCGCGATCGCGACCATCGCCGAACGAGACTCGGCGCTCAGCGCGAAGGTGCTGCAGCTCGTCAACTCGGCGTACTTCGGCTTCGCGAGCGGGGTGACGTCGATTCAGCACGCCGTGCGGCTGCTCGGGGTCGAGGTGATTCGCGGGCTCGCGCTCACCACGCACGTCTTCTGGGCGCTCGAGGCCCAGACCGGCGCTGCCGTCATCGAAGAGCAGCAGACCCACGCGCTCGAGGTCGCGCTGCTGGCGCGCCGGCTCGCCGGGCCCGGCTACCTGGGCGACGCGGCCTTCACCGCCGGCATGCTGCATGACATCGGCACGCTCGTTCTCGCCGCCACCGCGCCGTCGGAGACCCCGATCGGCACCAACCACGCCCACCTCGGCGCATACCTGCTCGGCCTGTGGGGCCTGCCGTTCTCGATCGTCGAGGCCGTCGCGTTTCATCACGAGCCCGAGGTCATCGACGCCGAGGCCGGCGACGTGCTCGCCGTCGTCTTCGCCGCCGACGCGCTCACCCACGAGACCCGCGGCGAGCCGACCGGGCTCGAAGCGGTGGTCGCCCACCGGACGGCGCTCGCCGGCACCGTGGCGGCCTGGCGCAATAGCCACTGACTATCGACTTGATACCAATCATGTTGTTCGAACTATGAACCGCATGGGCTACGACAGGGCCTCTCGCGTCAAGCTCAGGAGGCCCCAACATGTCTCGTCGTGCCGCAGGTGCCGTCGCCGTCTTCTGTCTCTCGCTGCCGGGGGTCGCTGCGGCGGCGCCCGACGCCGTGCCGAACTCGTTCTGGTGGCCCGAGCAGGTCGACCTCTCGCCGCTGCGGCGCAACGCGCCCGAGTCGAACCCGCTGGGGCGCGACTTCGACTACGCGAAGGAGTTCGCGACGCTCGACCTCGCGGCGGTGAAGGCCGACCTCAAGAAGGTGCTGACGACGTCGCAAGACTGGTGGCCGGCCGACTTCGGCAACTACGGGCCGTTCTTCATTCGCATGGCCTGGCACAGCGCGGGCACGTACCGCATGGCCGACGGGCGCGGGGGCGCGAGCGGCGGCCAGCAGCGCTTCGACCCGCTCAACAGCTGGCCGGACAACGCGAACCTCGACAAGGCGCGCCGGCTGGTGTGGCCGGTGAAGCAGAAGTACGGCCGCAAGCTGTCGTGGGGCGATCTGATGGTGCTGAGCGGCAACGTGGCGCTCGAGTCGATGGGCTTTCAGACCTTCGGCTTCGGGGGCGGCCGCGCCGACGAGTGGGAGCCCGACCTCGTCTACTGGGGCCCCGAGAAGAAGTTCCTCGCCGACGAGCGCTACTCGGGCGACCGCCAGTTGCAGAAGCCGCTCGCCGCGGTGCAGATGGGCCTCATCTACGTGAACCCCGAGGGCCCCAACGGCAAGCCCGACCCCGTCGCCGCGGCGAAGGACATTCGCGAGACGTTCGGCCGCATGGCGATGAACGATGAAGAGACCGTGGCGCTCATCGCGGGCGGCCACACCTTCGGCAAGTCGCACGGCGCGCACGCGCCCGACAAGTGCGTCGGCAAAGAGCCCGCGGCGGCCGACACCGAGGCGCAGGGCTTCGGGTGGCAGAACAAGTGCGGCAAGGGCAACGCGGGCGACACCGTGACGTCGGGCCTCGAGGGCGCGTGGTCGGTGAACCCGGTCGCGTTCACGACGAGCTACCTCGACAACCTGATGCAGTTCGAGTGGGTGCAGTCGAAGAGCCCGGCGGGGGCGACGCAGTGGGTGCCGGCGAACGGCGGCGGTGCGGGCCTCGTGCCCGACGCGCACGACCCGAAGCAGCGGCACCCGCCGATCATGTTCACCACCGACCTCGCCCTGAAGATGGACCCCGAGTACAAGAAGGTCGTCGAGCGCTTCCGCGCGAAGCCCGACGACTTCAAGCTCGCGTTCGCGAAGGCGTGGTTCAAGCTCACGCACCGCGACATGGGCCCGCGCGGCCGCTACCTCGGCGCCGAGGTGCCGAAGGAGGCGCTCGTCTGGCAGGACCCGGTGCCCGAGGTCGACCACCCGCTCATCGACGAGCGTGACGCGGCCGCGCTGAAGGTGAAGCTGCTGGCTGCCGGCGTGACGGGCCCCGAGCTCGTGCGCGTGGCGTGGGCGTCGGCGTCGACGTTTCGGGGCACCGATCGCCGCGGCGGCGCGAACGGGGCGCGGGTGCGGCTCGCTCCGCAGAGAGACTGGGCGGCGAACAACCCGAAGGAGCTCGCGAAGGTGCTGAAGGCGCTCGAGGGCGTGCAGAAGGAGTTCAACAAGTCGGCGGCGGGCGGAAAGAAGGTGTCGCTGGCGGACCTCATCGTCCTCGGCGGCAACGCGGCGATCGAGCAGGCGGCGAAGAAGGCGGGCGCCGAGGTGCAGGTGCCGTTCACTCCGGGGCGCACCGACGCGACGCCCGAGCAGACCGACGCGACCTCGTTCGCGGTGCTCGAGCCCACGGCCGACGGCTTCCGCAACTACTGGAGCGCCGGCCAGACCCGCTCGCCGGCCCAGGCGCTCGTCGACAAGGCGAGCAACCTCACGTTGACGGTGCCCGAGATGACGGTGCTCGTCGGCGGCCTGCGCGTGCTGAACGCGAACGCGGGCCAGGCGGCGCACGGGGTGCTCACGTCGAAGCCCGGCACGCTGAGCAACGACTTCTTCGTGAACCTGCTCGACATGTCGACGGTGTGGACGAAGTCCGCGAAGGAGGGCCTCTACGAGGGCAAGGACCGCAAGACGAAGAAGGCGCGGTGGACGGCCACGCCCGTCGATCTCGTCTTCGGCTCGAGCTCCGAGCTGCGCGCCGTCGCCGAGGTCTACGCGTCGGCCGACGGCCAGCAGCAGTTCGTGCAGGACTTCGTGAAGGCGTGGGCGAAGGTCACGAACCTCGACCGCTTCGACGTGCCGGCGCGCTCGCCCTGAGCGTCGTCGCGTCGGCGACCGGCGGGCGACCTACTTCGGGCCCGCCGGCTCGCCTGCCGGCTGAGCGTCTCGGTCAGCCTGTCGAGCGCCTCGAGGTACAACCGCGTGCGGAGGTCTGGCCTGTCTTCCTCGTCTTTCATGGCGCGCAGCACCGACACCGCGGCACCGATGGCTCCGCTCAGCGGGTCGGTGCCACCCGGCGAGTTGCGCTCGACGTCGCAGCGCTCGCTCACCGTGTCGAGCGCCGAGAACCGCGTGCCGCCGTGCACGACCGCGCCCGAGACCGAGGCGCAGTACCGGTGCACTCCGTCGGCGAACGTGCTCGAGGCCTTCGGCGTGGCGTCGAGCTCGATCGAGACGGCCGACGCGTCGTCGAGCGCGTGGCCGAGCGCCTGCAACCGTCTGCGAACGCGACCCTCGGCCTCGGCGCCGAGCTCGGCGATGCGCGCGTCAGAGACTGTGACCTTCACCCGCACCGCCTCGGGCACGAGCGGCGCGCTCTCGTCGGGCGTCGAGCGCTGCGGCGTTGTCGCGCAGGCGGTGACGAGCACCACTGTCGCGAGCCGCCTCACGCGCCCTCCCGCTTCGCCTTGAGCTCTTGCACCTTCGCCTCGGCGGCCCAGAGGCGGCGCTTCGCTTCGGCGAGCTCCTCTTCGGCGTGTCTCAGCTCGGCCTCGAGCTTCTGGAGGTCGCGCTTCGGCTTCGGCGGAGACGGCTTTGGCAACGGAGGCGGAGGCGGAGGAGGCGTCGGGCGCTTCGGCGGCTTGGGCGGCACGACGACCGGCGGCGCGCCCTCGGGAGCCGCGCCGAAGAAGCCGACCGGCGCCTCGGGGAGCTTCGCGAAGCGGCCGAGCTTCACGGCCTCAGCGAGCTGCGCGTCGACGAGCGCCCCCTGCACCACCTGCATCACGGCGTACGCGTCGTCGCCTGGCACCTTCTTGCGCACGGCCTCGAGCGCGTCGCGCTGCCGCTCGAGCGAGGCCTTGAAGTCTCTGCCGCTGGCGAGCGCCTTGCCCGCTTCGAGCAGGGCCTCGAGCTCCGCCTTGGCCACGCGGGGAACCTGGTTCAGGGCCCAGGCGGCGAGCGTCGGCTTGTGGGCCTTCTTGACCGCGGCGGCGCCGTCTTTGTCACCCGCGGCCTTCAGCTTCTTCGCGAGTGCGTCGCGGGTGTCGATGAACTGGTCGGGCGGCACGCCGTAGAGCTCGTCCAACGCGTCCACGGCGGTGGGTTTAGGTGCGCAAGCGCGCGCAAAGCAACCGATCGCGGCGTGCAGCCGATAAGCTCCGGCTCCCCTCCCCTCACTCTCTGGAGAATCCCACCATGGGTGTCGATGGAATCAAGTCGAAGCCTGCGACCAACCTCGGCGCCGCGGCCGAGGTCGCGGCTCCCGCGCTGACCGAGGTCGCGCCTCCGCCCGAGCCGGCGCCTGCGGCGCCGACCGAAGGCTTCGACGTCGCGAAGAAGAAGCTCGTGTCGACGACGGGCACGCAGCGGCCGTACAAGCCGCAGCTGCCGACGCGAGAAGACCTGAAGGAGCTCGTGAACTCGGCGCGCTCGGCGATCAACGCGGGCGTCAGCGGCACGGGCGGCAAGGGCGCGCCGAAGAGCGCGAAGATCGACGTCACCGACGACGACGGCAACCTGAAGGACGCGGCGCTCGACACGGCGGCGTCGAAGGGCGCTGCGCCGGCGGCGCGCGACGCGTCGGTCGACTTCGTGGCGCAGGCGAAGGCGGCGAACCCGAAGGCGACTCCGGCGGAGATCGAGACGGCGGCCGCGAAGCTGGCGAAGGACAAGCTCGAGGCCGACTTCAAGGTGAAGGTGAAGGACGGCGACAAGCCGTGGACGGCCGAAGAGCTGACGCGCACGTACGAGGGCTTCTCGAACCTGCCGGTGAAAGACCGCGCGGCGCTCGAGGGCCTCGACGTGGTGCGCGACGCGAAGGCGTCGGCGAAGTCGCAGGCCGAGATGGGCGACAAGGGCACGGTCGCCGGCGAGTACATGCCGAACGTGAAGACGACCGACGGCGTGCGCGACCAGGGCGCAGCGATTCACATCTACGACGCCGCGTTCTCGGGCAGCCGCCAAGACTCGATTCACGTCGTGACCCACGAGGCGGGTCACGCGGTCGAGGGCCGCAAGCGCGACGAGGCGCTCGCGACGTACAACTCGGCGGTCGACAAGTCGAACAAGGCCGTCGAGGCGCTCAACACGACGGTCGACCCGAACAACGACCAGTGGAAGTCGACGAACGCGGCGGCGAAGGACTTCGGCACCATCTCGACCGACGACAAGCCCGGCATGGCGTTCTTGAACGCGCAGAACGGCGTGATGAACGCGGTGCAGAAGGTGCAGAACGCGAAGACGCCCGAGGCGCTCGCGAAGGCGCAGACCGAGCTCGACGCGGCGAAGACGAAGCGCGACAAGGCGCTCGGCGGGCTGTCGGGGCACGACAAAGAAGACGCCGCGAAGTCGTGGGCCTCAGAGACCGACGCGCAAGAGAAGACGGCGCGCGCCTACGCCGACGCGAACGTCGTCTACACGGGCCTCAAGGCCGACACCGACGCGAAGATGAAGTCGCTGAAAGACGTCGCGTCGGTCACGCCGACGACCGGCGACGACGGCAAGCCGAAGCTCGACACCACCAGCAAAGAGCTCTCGGCCTTCAGCAAGGCGCGCGGCACCGAGAAGGCGGTGTCGGGCTACGGCGCGACCAAGCCCTCGGAGGAGTACGCCGAGGCCTACGCGCTGTACCAGCGCGACCCCGCTGCGATGAAGAAGGACTTCCCGAAGCAGTACAAGTTCTTCCACGACAACCACCTGAGCCCGCTCGACAAGTGATGCTCGGCGTTCTCCTCACACTCTTCCTCAACGGTGAACCCATGAACCGCGTCGCCCCCGTGACCGGCACCGGCACGGCCCCGGTGCTGTACGAGCTGCCCCTCGCCTCGAGCCGCTTCGGTCTGCCCGACGAGTACGGCAAGGCGCTCGCCCTCTTCGACGAAGCGAAGAGAGAGTACGAGTCGGGCAAGGCCGCCAAGGCGGCCAAGAAGTTCATCGACGTCGCCGACCTCTTGAAGGCCCCGAAGCAAGAGACGACGTACTCGGGCTCGTTCGCGAAGATGCGCGCCATCGCGTACCAGGACGCGGCGATCGCCTACGGCGAGGCGGGCGAGGCGGCGGAGCGCAAGAAGGCGCTGAGCGCGGCGCTGAAGAAGGACCCCGAGAACCAGGCGACGCTGAAGGCGCTCATCGACAAGAAGTGACGTGGCGCGCGTCCGCTCGGCAGCTTCGGCGACGTACACGGTGTCGGGTGCCCCGCTCGCGGCGCTCGTCGGCTACGCGAAGGCGCGCGGCGCCGACCTCACGCCGGCGCTGAAGAAGCTCGGCCTCGACGTCGCGGCGCTCGTGAAGCCCGACTTTCGCGTGCCCGTCGACGCGTGCGAGCTCTTGTGGGAGATCGCCGCCGAGAAGGTCGCCGAGCCCGACTTCGCGCTGCGCTTCGCGAAGCGGCTCGACCTCGACGGCTTTCACGTCGTCGGCCACCTCGCGGTCTCGAGCGCGACCGTCGGGCAGGCCGTCGAGCGCGTCGTCGAGTTCTCGCGGCTCTTGCACGACGCCGGGCGCACCGAGCTCGAGCGGCCGGGCGACGGGCGCGTGCTGCTCTTCCCCGGGTGCCGCGGGCTGCCGAAGCCGCCGCCGCGGCAGATCGCCGAGTTCAACACCGCCTCGGCCGTCGTGCTGATTCGCCACATCACGGGCAGGCAGGGCTGGGCTCCGCTCGAGGTGCGGTTCAACCACCCCGAGCCCGCCGACGTGCGGGCGCACCGCGAGCTGTTCGGCGTCGCGCCGGTCTTCGCGGCGGCAGAGACCGTCATCGCGTTCGACGAGGAGGACCTCGCGCTGCCGGTGCGGGTGAGCGCCCCGTCGAGGGTGGCGCAGTACCTCGAGTCGTACGCGCGCACCCTGCTGGCGCAGCTGCCCGAGCAGAGAGACGACCTGCGGAGTCAGCTCTTGCGGACCATCGTGTCGTGCCTGCCGACCGGAGGGCTCAGCATCGAGGCGGCCGCCGCGCGGCTCGCGATGACGCCGCGCACGCTGCAGCGCCGGCTCGCCGAGACGGGCGACGCCTTCTCGGAGCTCGTCGACGAAGCGCGGCTCTCGGCCGCCGAGCACTACCTCGCCGACGACCGCTTCACGCTGGGCGAGATCGCGTACCTGCTCGGGTTCAACGAGCCGAGCAACTTCCACAAGGCCTTCCGCCGGTGGAAGGGAGTGCCGCCCGGGGCCTGGCGCGAACAGAAGACGGCGCGCGCGTAGCGGGCCCGGCCGCCGCCCAGCCGGGAAAGCAAGGCCGAGCGCCTGGGGGGCTGCTGCGCGGTTTCCGGCTGTCGCGCGGCGACAATCGAGTGTCGCGGCGGGCCACTGTCGCCCTCGACGATTCGGGCGACAACGGCAGCATGAAAACTCAACGCCTCGCCGTCGGAGTCGCCCTCATCGGTTTCCCCCTCGCCGTGCAGGTGCCGTTCAACCTGCTGGCCGTGCGCTACAGCTACCCCGACATCTTGAACCGCACGGCGGGCGAGGTGCTCACGCGGTTCCACGAGGGCGGCGCGGGCATGATCTGGACCTGGTACGCCTACGCGCTCTGCACGCTGGGCCTCTTGTTCGCGGCGGCGCTGCTGCCCGAGGCGCTGGGCCAGAAGGGCGGCGTCGCGCGCGTGTCGGTCATCGCCGGCGTGCTCGCGTCGGTCACGCAGCTGCTCGGCCTGCTGCGGTGGACCCTGGTCGTGCCCTTCCTCGCCGAGCGCTGGGTCGCGCAGCCCGAGCAGCGGCCGATGCTCGAGCTCGCGTTCGAGGTTCAGCACCGGCTCTTCGGCGTCATGATCGGCGAGCACGCAGGCCAGCTCTTCATGGGGCTGTGGACGGCGACGGCCTCGGTGCTGCTCGCGCGCGCGGCCGCTCCGCGCTTCGTCGCGATCGCCGGCCACGTGAGCGCCGCGCTGTTCATCGCGGGGCTCGGCGCGCAGCTCGCGCGCTACGTGGCGCTGCCGGCGTTCGTGACGACGCTGCCGCTGCTCGCGTTCGTCGCGTGGTCGCTGTGGGCGATCGCCGCGGGCGTCGTGCTGGTGCGCGGCTACTGGCCGAGCCGCTCGCGGAAGCCGTTGACGAACAGCGGAATCGCGAACGCCACCATCGAGAGGCCGACCGCCAGGAACACCGAGCCCATGATGAGCCCGATGGCGCCCGTGCCCTCGTCGGAGCAGCGGGTCGAGGCGGTGCACCTCGCGCCGCTCTGAATCACGAGCCCCATCACGACGCCGCCAGCCCCCGACATCGACGTGCCGAGCGTGGCGAGCGCGAAGGCGTGTTTGAGCCAGCCCCGGCCGTGGGCGTCGGGGTCTTCGGGCGGGGGCGGCGAGGCGACGAGCTCAGGGGTGTTGGGCTCCGGAGCGGGCGGGGGCGTGAGGGTCACTTCGGCTCCGGTCAGCGACAGCAGCAGCAGCGAAGCGAGCATGGGTGCCGCGCGGCGTGCAGCGCCCGTGCCGGCTTGGAAGCAGCCGTGAGGTCGACGGGTGGTGCGGCGATGCGCCGACCACCAGGGCGCGAGCGCCCGGCTGTGGCCTACAGCGGGCGCTCGTACAGCCGGTACACCTTCGTGCGCTTGCCACCCGTCGCGGCGACGGTGCGGATGAGCAGGGTCTCGTCTTCGCCGATGAGGCCGAGCTCGCCGGTGCTGTAGCCGAGCCGGCGCGCCTCGCGAAACGTCTCGTCGACCATCAGGGCGTCGATGCCGCGCCGGCGCCAGCCGGGCTTGATGCCGAACATGAGCACGCGCACGCGGCTGACGCTGCGGGCGGCCCACGCCATCTTCACGAGCCCGATGGGCAGGCCGAAGCGGGTGATGCGGCCTCCGGCGGCGCGCAGCACCATGTTCATGTCGGGCACGGTGAGGCAGTACGCGACGGCCTCGCCTGAGGCCTCGGCGATGAAGCACATCTCGGGGCGCATCATGATGATGGGCCGCAGGCGGTTCACGCCGTCGTCGAACTCGGCGTCGGTGAGGGGAAAGAAGCCCGAGCCGGGGCGAATCATCGAGTTGTAGATCTCTTTGACGCGCCGGCCCTCTTCTTCGACGCCCGAGGGGTCGACGCGCCGAACCGTGATCTGCCCGCGCTCTCGCACGCGCTGGGCGAAGCGCGTGATCTTCTCGGGCAGCGTCTCGCCGGTCAGCTCGAAGCAGTAGAGGTCTTTGTACTTCGTGAACCCGTTCTGCTCGAACAGGCGCGCGTAGTAGCGCGGGTTGTACGGCAGGCCCATGCCGTGGGGCTGATCGAAGCCTTCGACCAGGAGGCCGATGTCGTGGTGGAACGACAGGTTCAGCGGGCCGACCATCGGTGACAGGCCTTGAGCCTTCAGCCACGCGGCAGCGGTCTGGAACAGGGCGCTGGCGACGCCGGGGTCGTTCTGGCACTCGAACAGGCCGAACGTGCCCCACGAGAGCTCGTGGTACGTGTTGTACCGGGCGTCGTTGATCGCGGCGATGCGGCCGACGACCTTGCCCCCGCGGTGCGCGAGAAAGAACGCGCCGCGCGCGTGGCTGAAGAACGAGTTGCGGTCGGGGTCGACGAAGTCGCGCCGCTCGGCGATGAGCGGCTGCACGAAGTTGGGGTCGCTCGCGTAGTGGTCGAACTGAAAGCGCACGAACGCGTCGCGATCGGCGCTCGTCGTCACCTCGGTGACGCTGACGTCGACCGCCTTCGGAGCGAACGCGACCGGCTCGTTACGCTTGAGCGCCTTCGCTGCCGCGCGGCGTGCCATGCAGATCCTTCTGGTACACCCGGTAGGTCTTGTAGCGCTCGCAGCCGAAGACCTCGATGGCGCGGTTCACCATGTCGTTGTCTTCGAGCGTCCAGCTGATCTCGCCGCCCCACCACCCCTGCTTGCGGCAGTTGTTGAAGGTGTCGAGCATCAGCACCGAGTCGATGCCGCGCTTGCGGAAGCCCGACTTGATGCCGAGGATCGCGAGCCGCCCCGACTTGATCTTCTTGGTGGCGAGCAGGAGCTTCGCGAGCCCGATCGGCAGGCCGAACGTCGTCAGCCGGCCGTTGCCGGTCGCTTTCAGCGCGATGTTCGCGTCGGGCAGCGTGATCGCGAACGCGACCGCCTCGTAGTTGATCTCGGCGATGAGCGTCAGCTCGGGGATGAGGATCTGCTTCAGGTCTTTCGCGAGGTGATCGAACTCGCGATCGGTCATCGGCACGAAGCCCCAGTTCTTCTCCCACGCGTTGTTGTAGATGTCCTTGATGCGGCGGACCTCTTTGTCCCAGTCTTTCAGGTTCGCCTGGCGCACCTTGATGTCTTCGCGCTTGCGCACCTTCTCGGCGATGCGCGCGATCTTCTCGGGCACCGGCTTCTGGACGTCGATCTTCCACGCCCAGAGGTCCTTCGCCTTCGTCAGACCCCAGCCCTCGAGCAGCTTCGGGTAGTAGCGCGGGTTGTACGCCGTCATCAGCACCGGCGGCAGCTCGAAGCCCTCGATCAGCGTGCTCCAGTCGGCGTTCGAGCTGAACGACGACGGCCCCATCAGGTGCGTCAGGCCGCGCGCCTTCACCCAGCCCTCGGCCGCGTCGAGCAGCGCGTTCGCGACCGCTTGATCGTCGATGCACTCGAACAGCCCGAACCAGCCCGTCTTCGTGCCGTGGAACTCGTTGTACCGCGTGTCGTCGCTCGCGCTGATGCGGCCGACCACCTTGCCGTGCCGCCGCGCGAGGAACAGCTGCGCCCGCCCGAACTCGTACCAGGGGTTCTTCTTCTCGTTGAGGAAGTCGTTGCGCTCCATCACCAGCGGAGGCACCCAGTTCGAGTCGTTCTTGTAGACCTCGTACTGGAAGGCGACGAACTCCTTCTTCTCGGCCGCTGTGGTGACCGGCGTCACGACCACGTCCGTGGGGGCCGCTCCTGCCGAGGGGTTCGCCGTAGACTGGGGCTCGAACATGCCCGGCCTTGTAGGAGATCGCCCCAGAAGCGTCAACGTGAGCAAATTGTTGCCCGAAATGGCCGTCGCGCATGCCCGCGGAGCTCCGTAAGGCACTGAGAGAGGCAGTTTCCGATCAGAAACACCCGACGTGCTGCGCTTGGGTGCCAGCCTCAATGTTTTAGGCACTTGGACTTCGGTGATCGATGATTTTTGAGCAACACTTTGCTCGCAACGTCGAGAAACGCGGGTGTCATTCCCAGTGCTCTCATGCGGTTAGGCAGTTCGCAGACCCCTTCGCGCGTGGGTCCAATGCTTGACCCCTCCGGCAACGAAGATCTACACGATGCGCCCCATGGACCACGCCCATCTCGTCGCCGCGCTCGAGGCCTGCGCCCAGCGTGAAACCGGCGGCTTCACCTTCCTCGGAGCTGACGGTAACGAAGAGACGTACAGCTGGCAGCGCCTGCGCGAAGAGGCCCGGAACCGCGCCGCCCACCTGCGCGCGCAGGGCATGAAGAAGGGCGACCGGCTCGCGCTCGTCATGCCCGACGGCATCGACTTCGTCCCGACCTTCTTCGGAGCCGTCTACGCCGGCGTCATCCCCGTGCCGCTGTACCCGCCGCTCTCGCTCGGCAAGCTCGACTCGTACATCGAGGCGCTCGTTTCGATCATGAACCGCGCCGAGCCGACGCACCTCGCGACCAACGCGAAGCTCGAGGCCGTGCTGTGGAGCGGCGCCAGCCGCGTGCCCTCGCTCAAGGGCGTCATCACCGCCGAGAAGCTGCGCACGCCCGCGCCCGCCGACGCCGCGCGCGAGGCGGCCCAGGTCACGGGCGACGACATCGTGTTCCTGCAGTTCACGTCGGGCTCGACGTCGACCCCGAAGGGCGTCGAGGTGACCCACGCCAGCCTGCGCGCGAACGCGTGGGCGATCATCCGCGAGGGGCTGCAGGCGACGCCGGCCGTCGACCACGGCGTGTCGTGGCTGCCGCTGTACCACGACATGGGGCTCATCGGCTTCGTGCTGGCGCCGATGTTCCATTCGATCTCGTGCACGTTCATTCCCACGATGTCGTTCGTGCGCAACGCGACGCTGTGGCTCGACGTGATCAACAAGAAGCGCGGCACGATCTCTTTCGCGCCGAACTTCGCGTACGCCCTCGCGACGAAGCGCGCGAAGCCCGAGCAGATGGCGAAGTGGGACCTCTCGTGCATGCGCGTCTTCGGCTGCGGCGCCGAGCCGATCAACCCGACGACGATGCGCGCGTTCACCGAGAAGTTCGCGGCGTGCGGCCTGAAGCCGCAGTCGCTGCTGCCCTGCTACGGCATGGCCGAGGCGACGCTCGCCATCAGCTTCATCGGCCTCGACGACGCGCTGTCGACCGACGTCATCGAGAAAGACGCCTACCAGGCCGGCAAGCGCGCCGAGCCGGTGCACGTCTCGAAGCTCGAGACGAACGAGGCGCTCGAGTTCGTGAACTGCGGCCGCACCTTCCCTGGTCACGACGTCGGCGCGTTCGACGACCAGGGCCGGCGGCTGAAAGACCGCCAGGTCGGTGAGCTGTGGGTGAAGGGCCCGAGCATCGCGCGCGGCTACTTCAAAGATACCGACGCGACCCAGCGCACGTTCGGAGGCGGCTGGCTGCGCACGGGCGACCTCGGCTACCTCGCGAACGGCAACGTCTACATCACGGGCCGCAAGAAGGACCTGATCATCGTCAACGGCCGCAACTACGACCCGCAGCGCATCGAGTGGCTCGCCGACGAGGTGCCCGAGGTGCGGCGCGGCAGCACGGTCGCGTTCAGCGTGCCGGGCGCGTCGAGCGAAGAGGTCGTCGTCGTCGTCGAGTCGCGCACGCAGACCCCGCAGGCGCTGATCGACGCGGTGAAGCAGCGCATCAACGAGCAGCTGCAGCTGTCGGTGAACGACGTCGTGGTCGCTCCGCCGGGCTCGCTGCCGAAGACGTCGAGCGGCAAGCTGCAGCGGCAGAAGACGCGCGCGCAGTACCTCGAGAAGACGGTCGGCAAAGAGGGCGCGCGCACGCTCGGCGCGAACGGCGACAAGCTCACGCTCGCGAAGCACGTCGCGCTCTCGTTCGTGGGCCGCGCTCGGCACCGCGTGAAGCGGGTGGCCGCACACGCCGTCGAAATTCGTTCGGTCACCGATGCAGTGAACAAGCTCCAGCTGGCGTACCGCTACTTCGTCTGAAGTTTTCGAAAGGGAACACATGTCCGCATCCGTCGATGTCCTCTCGCTGTTTCAGAAGGCTGCGCTCGAGGTCTCGGGCAAGCAGCTCTCGGGCCTCACCAACGACACCGTCATCTCGAAGCTCGGCCTCGACTCGGTCGCCGTGATGGAGCTCGTCAGCTACTTCGAAGAGAAGCTCAGCATCCGCATGCCCGACGAAGACCTCGCGTCGATTCAGACGCTGGGCGACCTGGCGAAGCTCGTGAACCGGCTGGTGGCTCAGAAGGCGGCGTGAGCGAATGGCCCTCTCGCGCGCGCTGAAAGACAAGTTTCACCGCGAGTACATGACGTTCTTCGAGCACGCCGAGCGCTCGAGGCGGTGGAACCTCTTCACGGACATCGACTGGGAGGCCGTGAAGAACGAGCCTCGCAACGAGAAGCTCGCGCTCTGCGCCGAGACGTTCATGGGCGTCGAGCTGTACCTGCCCGACTACATCGACGGGCACCTCTCGCTCTTCCGCGACAACTTCGCGAGGGCGTGGTTCGGCGCGAACTGGGGCTACGAAGAGTCGAAGCACGCGATGACGCTCTGGCAGTACCTCGTGAAGAGCGGGCACCGCACCGAAGACCAGATGCGCGACTACTCCGACCGCATCTTGTCGAAGAAGTGGAACAAGCCGTTCGACAACGGCCGCCAGATGACGGCGTACGGCTGCGCGCAAGAGATGACGACGTTCGTCATCTACAAGAAGCAGCAGCTGCTGGCCGAGGCCGAGGGCAACCAGACGCTCGCCGAGGCCTACAAGCTCATCGCCAAAGACGAGATGGCGCACGCGCAGTACTACATGACGATCTTCCAGCACTACCTCGACGACGATCGCGAGGGCACGCTCGAAGACCTGTCGGCCGTCTTCTACGGCTTCACGATGCCGGCGTACGACCTCGTGCCCGACTACGAGAAGCGCGTCGAGGTGATGCGCACCGCGGGCATCGATCGCGGCGTGTTCCTCACCGAGGTGTGGGGCCCCGTGCTGAAGCGGTTCAAGCTCACGCGCCACGACATTCCGCGCCCCAAGCGCGTGCGTGAGGCCCTCTCTCGTACGAGCACGAGCGACGTCGTGGCCGGGGCGCGATCGGGGAACCAGGAGCAGCGTGCCGAGTAACGGCGATATCGCGGTCGTCGGCATGGCGTGCCGCTTCCCGCACGCTCGCGACGTGAACCAGCTGTGGCGCGTGATCCGCGAGGGCGAGATCACGTTCGACGAGATCGGCGACACCCGCTGGAAGCACTCGTCGTTCTACTCGCCCGACGCCCGCGCCATCGACAAGACGTACGTGACGAAGGGCGGCTTCGTCGACGGGGTCGACGAGTTCGCGGCGCTGCACTACGGGCTCGCTCCGCGGCGCGTGCAGGTGACCGACCCGCAGCACAGGCTGCTGGTCGAGACGGTACGGCAAGCCCTTCAGGACGCGGGGTATGAAAAGCGGTCGCTGCCGAAGACCGAGACGGGCGTGTTCGTCGGCGCGTCGGTGTCCGAGTACAAAGATCTGCTGACGGCCCGCCTGCGCGCGGTGTCGATGATCGACGGCACCTTCGGCGACGCGCTGTCGCCCGCCGAGGCCGAGCTCGTTCGCGCCTCGGTCGCCGACTCGGTGCCCGCGCGCGCCTTCACCATCGCGGGCTCGCTGCTCAACATGATGGCCGCGACGGTCAGCCAGGTGTTCGACCTCGGCGGCCCGTCGTTCACGCTCGACGCGGCGTGCTCTTCCGCGCTGGTGGCGATTCACGAGGCCACCGTGCACCTGCGCGCGCGGCAGTGCGACGTCGCGCTCGCCGGCGGCGTGTACCTGAACCTGACGCCGGACAACCTCGTCGGCTTCTCGCGCATCGGGGCGATCTCGCCCTCGAGCGCATGTCGGCCCTTCGATGCGAAGGCCGACGGCTTCGTGATGGGAGAGGGGGTCGGCGTAGTGGTGCTGAAGCGCTACGCCGACGCCGTAGCAGACGGTGACCGCGTCTATGCGGTCATCAAGGGCAGTGGCTGCAACAACGACGGGCGCGGTGAGGGGCCGATGACTCCCCGCCCGGAAGGCCAGATGGAGGCGATGGCTCGCGCGCACCGCGAGGTGCAGTGGCCCATCGAGAGCATCGGCTTCGTCGAGACGCACGGCACCGCGACGACCGTCGGCGACGTCGTCGAGGTCGGAGCGCTGAAGTCGTTCTGGAACAAGAAGGCGGGCGCCGAGCTGACGAAGCCGTCGTGCTACCTGTCGAGCATCAAGGCCAACATCGGCCACACCATGTCGGCCGCCGGAGTCGCCGGCTTCATCAAGGCCGCGCTCGTGCTGCACCACAAGACGATTCCCCCGCAGCCCGCGGTGCAGGAGCTGAACCCGAAGCTCGAGCTGCACAAGTCGCCGTTCAGGCTGTCGTCGCAGGCGGTGCCCTTCGAGAAGAACGGCACGCCGCGCCGCGCCGCGGTCTCGTCGTTCGGCTTCGGAGGCACCAACGCGCACGTGCTGCTCGAAGAGGTCGAGGCGGCGCCGGCGGCGCAGGCCGAGGCGCGCCACGCGTTCGTGGTGTCGGCGCCGACCGAAGAGCTGCTGAAGCGGCACGCGGCCGAGCTGGCGGCGCAGATCGAGCAGCAAGAGCTCGCGCCGGCCGACGTCGCGAAGACGCTCGCGTCGCGCCAGGCGTTTGCGGTTCGCGCGGCGTTCGTCGCGACGACCCGGGAAGAGCTCTGCCAGAAGCTCAGGTCGGTGACGGGCACGACGGCGGCGGCTCCGAAGCGGCTCGCCTTCCTCTTCCCCGGGCAGGGCCTGCAGAAGGTCGGCATGCTGCCCGAGCTGGCCGCGCGGGTGCGCGAGCTTGCGGGCGACGCGATTCACGACGCGCTCTACCCGAAGGCGCTGCTCGACAGACAACCCTACGACCCCGAGGCTGCGCAGCGGCACCTGACGCGCACCGAGATCTGCCAGCCCGCGATGGCGGCGCTCGGCATCGCGATGGCCGAGCGGCTGATGTCGTTCGGCGTGAAGCCCGACGTCGCGCTCGGGCACTCGCTCGGCGAGTTCGCGGCCGCGGCGATCGCGGGCAAGATCACGCCCGCCGAGGCCGTGCAGCTCGTCGCGAAGCGCGGCCAGCTCATGAACGAGCTCGGCCTCGACGACAACGGCCAGATGCTCGCCGTCATGGCCGAGAAGAGCGCGCTCGAGCCGCTCGACTCCGAGACGGTGTTCGCGAACCACAACCACCCGACGCAGGTGGTGCTCTCGGGCACGACGTGGGGCATTCAGACCGCGAAGAAGCGCCTCGAGGGCAAGGGCCTCAAGGTCTCGCTGCTCGACGTCAGCCACGCCTTCCACTCGCCGCTGATGAGCGGCATCGACGACGGCATGCGCGCCGAGCTGCGCAAGCTGAAGGTGCAGGCCGGCACCCTGCCCGTCATCTCGTGCATCACGGGCCGGCCGCTCAACGGCGACACGCTCGACACGTGGGCGCGGCACGCCTCGGCCGAGGTGAACTTCGTCGCGGCGCTCAAGGCCTGCGAGGCCGACGTCTTCGTTCAGGCCGGCGCCGGCAGCACGCTGCTGTCGTTCGCGCGCGGCTCGACCCCGGCCTCGGCTTTTCTCTCGGGAGGCGACCTGCCCGAGACGCTGAGCCAGCTGTTCGTGCTCGGCTTCGATGTCGATGTCCGTTCGTTGTCGGGGGGTTCTCTCGTCTCGCTGCCGCCGACTCCGCTCGAGGTCCAGAAGTACTGGCCCGTCGAGCGTACCGGTCGGGCTCCCCACAAACCGTTGGCTGCTACCGGAGGCACTCCCGTGAGCCAGGACCTCGTTGCGCTGTTCCGTGCACAGCTGGACATCATCAAGCAGCAGAACGCCGCGCTCGGCATCTCGCTGCCGGCCGACGCCGCGCTGCCGGCGGCGCCCGTGGCCGCCGAGCCTCAGCCTCAGCGGTCGGGCGAGGTGAAGGTGCCGAACCTGAGCAACCTCGTCGCGTCGAAGGCGGCTCCGGCGGCGGCGGTCGCGGCCCCGAAGACCGACGACGTGAAGCCGCGCATCCTCGCGTCGGTCGCGCGCATCTCGGCCTTCCCCGAGGGCACGCTGAAGCTCGAGCAGTCGCTGACCGGCGAGCTCGGCTTCGACTCGCTGATGCTGGTCGAGCTCGACCAGGACATCGGCAAGGCCTGGCCGAAGCTGGGCGGCCTGCCGCGCGAGCTGTTCACGCCGAAGACGACCATCGGCGACATCGTCGCGCACGTGACCCAGGCGCTCGAGAAGGCCCCGGCCGCGACGGTCGAGGCGCCGAAAGACGCGGGGCCGGTGCGCCGCTTCGCTCCGCGCGAGGTGGCCGCGAAGCTCACGCGGCTGCCCGAGTCGGTCGTGGCGTTCGAAGCGCCGCTGCTCGTCACCGCAGACAAGAAGGGCTACGCCGAGGCGCTCGTCGAAGAGCTGAGCCACCGCGGCCTGCGCGCGCAGCTCGGCAGCACCGACTCGCCCGGCACGTTCGCCGGCGTCATCCACGTGGCCGATCTCATCGCGGTCGACGACGTGGCTCCGGTGAAGAACCTGCTCGCGCTGGCGCAGCGCCTCGCGCAGGCCGACGTCTTCTTCGCGGTCACCGGCCACGCCGGGGCGCTCGGCTTCACGCGCGCGCTCGCGCAAGAGTGGCCGCAGTCGCGCGTGAAGGCGATCGCGCTCGACCCGTCGCTGCCGGCGCACGACGCCGCGAAGGCGCTGGCCGACGAGCTGTTCGCGACCGACACGCTCACCGAGGTTCACCTGTCGAAGGGCGGCCGCTCGACCGTCGAGCTGCAGCCCGCCGACGCGAAGCCGGCCTCCGTGAAGCTCACGCGCGAGTCGACGGTGCTGGTCACCGGCGGAGCGAAGGGCCTCGGCTTCACGTTCGCGAAGGCGCTGGCGAAGAAGTACGGCAGCGCGATCACGCTGACGGGCCGCAGCCCGGCCGCCGACGACGCCGTCGCCGCGGTGAAGGCCGCGGGCGCGCGCGAGTGCCGGTACGTGTCGATGGACGTGCAGCACCCGAAGCCCGTGGGCCGCTTCGACGTGCTGGTGCACGCGGCGGGCGTGCTCGCCGACGGGCCGGTGGCGAAGAAGAGCGCGACCGACGCCGAGCAGGTGATTCGCACGAAGCTGCCGCGGGCGCTGCTCGGCGACGTTCAGCCGCGGCTGTTCGTCGGCATCGGCTCGTGGTCGGGCCGCTTCGGCAACGCGTTTCAGACCGACTACTCGGCCGCGAACGCCATGCTCGCGGTCGCCGCGCACCTCACGCTCGAGCTGCCGCCCATCGAGGGCAGCGAGATGGTGAAGCGCATTCCCTCGTTCAAGAAGCAAGAGATGCTGAGCCAGGGCGTCTCGTTTCTCACCGAGGACGAGGCGGCGGCGGCGCTCATCGACGCGCTCGAGAACGGCTCGGGCGAGGTGCTGGTCGGGCGGTCGCTGCCGAAGCGCGACGTCGTGCAGCGCGCGAGCTTCCCGGTCTCGCGGCTGAACCACGTCTACCTGAACGACCACACGATGAACGGGCAGCGCGTGCTGCCGCTGGCCTCGGCGCTCGATCACGCGGCGGCCGCGGCGGCGCCCGCGGGCGCGTTCACCGTCACCGACTTCAAGCTCGAGCGCCCGGTGCTGGTGCCCGACACGACGTGGCTCGACGTCGCGGTGCGCGCGAACGGCGAGGTGACGCTCGCGCAGGGCGACGCCGTCAGCTACCGCGGCACGGTCGGCAGCCCGCGCGGGCTGGTCGAGGCGAAGCCGGTTGCCGCGAGCGCGCTGCCGCTGCCGCTCGAGCAGTTCTACGCGGGCATCACGTTTCACGGGCCGAAGCTGCAGGGCATCACGAAGATCGAGGGCATCAGCGACGAGGGCATCACCGGCTGGGTGAAGGGCTGCGCGCCGTCAGACTGGATCAAGGAGCCCCTGCGCTCGCAGTGGACGATCGACCCCCTCATCATCGACTCGAGCTTCCAGCTCGCGGGCTACTGGGCGTGGGTGAAGGAGCAGCGCGCCGGCTTCCCGCTCGGCTTCACCGAGTACACGCAGCTCAAGGCGTTCGGGCCCGGCCCGGTGAAGTGCACGGTGCGCTTCGGCGCTCGCACGGCCGACGGCTTCACCGGCGACCTCGTCTGGCAGGACGAGAAGGGCGAGGTCATCGCCTCGATGCGCGGCGTGCGCGGCGAGTTCAAGCAGACGTCGGCGCAGCCTGCGACGAGCGGCTTCGACCCGGCGACGTACGACCCGGCGCACTTCCCCGAGTACGAGGAGCTGCGCGAGCGCATTCAGATGGCCGAGGCGTTCGGGCTCAAGAACCCGTACTTCTCGGTGCACGAGCGCATCACGAACGACACGACCGTGGTGAACGGCAAGGAGATGATCAACTTCTCGTCGTACAACTACGTCGGCAACTCGGGCGACCCGGTCGTCAGCGCGGCGGCGAAGGCGGCCATCGAGCGCTACGGCACGAGCGTCTCGGCGTCGCGCGTGGCGTCGGGCGAGAAGCCGCTGCACAAAGAGCTCGAGGCCGAGCTCGCCCGCTTCTTCGGCACCGAAGACTCGCTGGTGTTCGTGAGCGGCCACGCGACGAACGTGACGGTCATCGGCCACGTCGTCGGGGCGCAAGACCTCATCCTCCACGACGCGCTCGCGCACGACAGCATCATCGGCGGCGCGAAGCTGAGCGGCGCGAAGCGGCGGCCCTTCCCGCACAACGACTGGGAGGCGCTCGACCGTGCGCTGACGCAGCTGCGGCCGCACTACCGGCGCGTTCTCATCTGCATCGAGGGCACGTACTCGATGGACGGCGACATTCCCGACCTGCCGAAGTTCATCGAGGTGAAGAAGAAGCACGGCGCGATGCTGCTCGTCGACGAGGCGCACTCGGCCGGCGTGCTGGGCAAGACGGGCCGCGGCGTCGGCGAGTACTTCGACATCGACCGCCGAGACGTCGACATGTGGATGGGGACGCTCTCGAAGAGCTTCGCGTCGTGCGGCGGCTACATCTGCGGCTCGCACGCGCTCATCGAGTACCTCAAGTACACGACGCCGGGCTTCGTGTACTCGGTCGGCATCTCGCCTCCGAACGCGGCGGCGGCGCTGGCGGCGCTGAAGCAGATTCTGGCGCACCCCGAGCGCGTGGCGCGGGCGCAGACGCAGGCGAAGAAGTTCCTGACGCTGCTCAAGGCGCGCGGCATCGACACGGGCATGTCGAAAGACTCGGCGGTGGTGCCGGCGATCATCGGCAACTCGCTCATCTGCCTGCAGCTCTCTGACCGGCTCAAAGACCGCGGCATCAACGTGCAGCCGATTCTGTACCCGGCGGTCGAAGAGAGCGCGGCGCGGCTGCGCTTCTTCCTCTGCAGCACGCACACCGATGCGCAGCTCGAGAAGACGGCAGACACCCTCCGTGAAGAACTGACGCGCCTGCAGCGCGAGCAGGAAAACGACGCAGTGGCTTGAAAGGCGAACCACCATGACCTCTACCCGCCAGGAAGTCGAAGTCGGCTACGACATCAGCAACGAGTTCTTCCGCCTCTGGCTCGACGAGCGGATGCACTACACCTCTGCGGTGTTCGACGAGAAGCACACGACGCTCGAGCAGGCGCAGGTGAACAAGTCGCGCTGGCTCGCCGACTTCGCCGAGGTGACGCCCGACACGCTCGTGATGGACATCGGGTGCGGCTGGGGCGCGAACCTCGAGTACCTGGTGCTCGACCGCAAGGTGAAGCGCGCGCACGGCGTGACGCTGTCGCGGGCGCAGCACGACGAGATCATGGCGCGCAAGCTGCCCGGCGTGACCACGTGGTGCATCGACTACCGAGAGCACAAGCCGGTCGAGAAGTACGACGCGCTCATCAGCATCGAGATGATCGACCACCTCGTGTCGCCCGCGCAGCAGCAGCAGGGCCTCGCGGTGCCGATCTACCGCGACTACTTCAACACGCTCGCGAAGTGGGTGAAGCCGGGCGCGTGCTTCGGCTTCCAGGCGATTCTGCGCGACCGCGTGCCGCGCAACCGCAAGGACCTCGAGGACCTCAAGTTCACCGCCGACGTCATCTTCCCGGGCGGCTTGAACCCGCGCCTCGAAGAGCTCGTCGCCGCCGCCGGCCAGAGCTGGGAGATCGTGCAGCTCAACACCCGCCGCGAGCACTACGGCAAGACGACCGCCGAGTGGCTGCGCCGCTTCCACCTCCACGAGAAAGAGATTCGCGCGAAGTGGGGCGACACCATCTGGAAGAACTACGACCGCTACCTGTCGACGTGCGTGCGCGCGTTCGAGAACCACTGGTCGAGCGACGTGCAGATGAAGCTGAAGCTCAAGCCCTGACGGCTCACGACTCGAGCGGAGGCATCGGCCGCTGCGGCTGCGGCAGCGGGAAGAACTCGGGCACGCGCGCGCGGTAGAGGTGGTACTCGGCGCCGAAGAGCCTCGCGAGGTGCGCGTCTTCGCCTCGCACGTAGTGCTTGCTCGCGGCGAGCAGCGCGGCGGCGGCGATGAAGAAGGCCCACGAGCCGGTGAGCAGCCCCACGCCGGGCAGCACGAAGAGCGCGAAGCTCGCGTAGATGGGGTGGCGGCACAGCGCGTACGGGCCGGTGGTGATGAGGTGGCCCTTGGGGAACTCGCGCACGAAGACGACGATCGCGCTGAGCCAGAGCAGCACGCCGAGCGCGACCAGCACGAGCCCGCTCACGGTGAGGAAGCCCTCGGGCAAGCCGATGCGCATGAGCTGCGGCCAGACGACGCGCGCAACGATTGCAGCGGCGATGAACGGCGACGCAACGAGCATGATCTTGGGGCCGTCGCCAGCGGCCGACATTCCATTGGGTGACTCGAGCATGGGGCACCTCCGCCCGGGTCTTCTGCAAGAGGCTCACCGCGCGCGCGGCTCGACGCGGTCGCCCTTCTTGCGCCGCGCAATGAACGCGCGAAACGCCGCGTCGTCGAGCTCAGGCGGCCTGCCCGCCTTCACCGCCGCGTAGAACGACGACAGCTCGCCGTTGGACTCCTGGAAGAGCAGCACGTCGCGCGCGAGCCCGTACCACATCATCACGCGCTCGCCGTAGACCTCGGCCGGCGTCGCCTTCAGCAGCGCGTTCGCGTCGGGCAGCGTGCCGGCGTTCAGCGCGGCGAGCACGTCGGCGTGGCGATAGTTCACGAAGAAGTGCGAGCCGCGCGCGTCGAGGTCGGCGCCGCCGTACAGTGAGCCCAGGCCCTCGGTGAGCCACGACGGGATCTCGGGCCAGTCGTCGCCGATGAGCGCGTGGGTGAGCTCGTGCGCCATGTTGCGCGCTCCGCCGCCGGCGAGGTTCACGACGACGACGCGCGAGGCCGGGTCGTAGAAGCCGAGCTCCGAGGGGCGGCCGCCCATGACGTCGTCCGAGAACCGGCGGTAGTCGGCGGCGCGCTCGAAGAGGCAGGCGTCGACCTCGCGCTTCGGCGTCTGCTCGGCGAGGAAGCGGCGGCCGACGTCGTCGACGAGGTGCCGGGCCCAGCCGACGAGCGCGGCCTTGCGCTTCGGGGTGAGGTCGCCGCGCAGCACGAGCACGGTGCCGCCCTTCGAGTCGATGCGGGCGAGCTCGGGCAGCCTCGCGATGGTGGCGCGGTCGACGTTCAGCGTGGCGGCGAGCGTGAGGGCGAGCGCGAGCACGGCGTGCTCAACAGCGCGCGCGCCCCGTCGGTTCCCTCACGGCCGCAAGATGCCGCTGACGATGTCGGCGTCGTACATCGGCAGCGTGTAGCCACCGGCCATGCGCGAGCTCGTCAGGCCGGCGGCCTGAACCGCGGTGAGCGTGACCACGTACGCCTGCCCGGTGGCCATGACGTTGGGCGGCAGCGTCAGGCTCAGCTCGGGGGTTTCGAGCGTGGTCATCGCCACGACGGTGGTGGCCCCTTGCGACGTCGCCGCGAGGCGCATCACCGTGAGGCTGTAGCGCGACGGGGTGCCGAGGGTCGGCGCCGTCCAGCTGAAGGTCGGGCGCTGGCCGAGGCCCACCTGGTCCACCATGAAGTCGAGGCCGTTGACCCGCGGCGTCCCGGGCGGCCCGAGCTTCGGCTGCACCGGCCCTGCGAGGAAGGTGGCGAGCGGCAGGCGCACCGACACGCCCGAGGTGCGGCTGAGCGAGCGCGTGGTGCCCCCGGGAATCGACCGCCGCACGGTGGTGGTGATGTTCGTCTCGATGACGGTGCCCCACGTCGAAGGGTACGGGTTGCCGAACGTGACCGACTGCGGCAGCTGCGCGGGCAGGTCCGCGAACGTGTAGCCGTAGTAGTCGAACACGTAGTCGTAGCTGGTGGCGGGGTTGGTGGCCGAGCCGTACGCGCTCACGAGCATCGACGCGGGCGTCGAGCCCGCGGGGTTCAGCTGGGGCAGCAGCGCCTCGAAGTCGGCCTGCCGTACGTCGTAGCTCAGGGTCTGCTGCGGCGGCTGCACGAACGCGGCGCTGAACATCGTCGTCTGCCCATCGACCATCGTGAAGGGCGCCGGCGTCGCCATGCGCAGCGTGTCGACGCGGCCCGTGCCGCCGTTCGAGACGTAGCGCTGCTGCAAGAGGACGGGCTGGTCTCCGCGGGAGGCGTCGAGGAGCGGCGCTTTGTACGACGCCTGCGAGTACAGCCGGTAGTTGAGCGACATGCCGGTCGCCGCGGTCGCGCCGGCCTGCGGCGGGTTCGTGGCGATGCTGTTCATCGCGGGGGTGCGGGCGCCGGCGTTCGTCGCGATGAGTGAGAGCTGATCCAACGCGACCCAGGGGTCGAGGTTCGTCAGGTCCATCGTCACCGTCGTCGGGCTGACGGTGGGGTCGACGGTGTCGGCGCGCCCCACCTCGCCGTAGTCGAGGTTGAGCGCACGCGCGTCCGTCCACAGGTAGTGGGTGTCGAAGCGGAACAGGTACGGCCCCATCGGCACGTCGGGAATCTCGAACGTGCCGGCCGTCGTCCCGCTGCCGGTGATGAACGTCGGAGCGCCGCCGTCGAGGCCGACCCAGGCGCCGATGACCATGCCGCCGAGGTCGGCGCCCTTCGCGACCGTGCCGCCGTCGTCTTGCCGGTACGTGATGATGGAGTGGCCCGTCACGGCGCTCGCCGCGACGCCGCCCGCGGCGCCGGAGCCGCCGGCCGCGCTGCCGCCTGCGGCACCGTTGCCGCCTGCGGTGGTGCTCCCGCCCGCAGTGCTGCTCCCACCCGCAGTGCTGCTCCCACCCGCGGCGCCGCTCGCGCCTGCGGCGCTGCTTCCTCCGGCCTGGCCTGCGCCGCCGGCGGTGCCCGAGCCTCCGGCGCTGCTCGAGCCGCCAGCGGTGCCGCCGCCTCCGGGCTGGGGGCATGCGCAGAGCAACAAGGTCGCGGCGACGGCGATCGGAGAGAGTCTGAGGTGCATGGTCTGTCTTTCAGGGTCGGAGAGTGCCGCTCACGACGGTCTCATGAAGGCCGCGGCCGAGCTCGAGAGGGGTCGAGTTGCGGCGGCGGGGCGGTTCTCATGAGCGCGCGCAATCTGGCACTTCCCGGGGGTGTTCTTCGTGCTGGCGCAGCGAGGTAGGGCCCGTGGCGCACAGAGTCAGCAATGAAGCTGAAGCGCGCGGGCACGGCTGATAAAGAGCGGTGCCTGAAGCATGGGCGCTTCACGAGCAGACGCGGAGCCGGGGATTTCAGCGGGCATCGTCGCGATCGTCTCACGCGCGCTCAACGAGCTCGGCCTTCATGCGCCGCCGGTCATCGGTGAAGTCGTCGAGAGCAGCGTCGCGAATGCGCTGTTCGACGACGCCGCGCGAGCCTTGAAGAGCGAGACCGTTGGCATCGAGGTCGCGCAGCGGGTGCCGATCGGCGGGCTCGGCATGATCGACTACGGCCTGTGCGCCAGCAAGACGCTGGGTGAGGGGCTGCGGCGCACGGCGCGGTACTACGGCGTCGCGACCCAGCGCGTGAAGCTCACGCTGCTCGAAGAGGGCCCGACCGCCACCCTGCACTTCGAGCGCCGGCCCGGCCTCGCGTTCAGCCGCCAGTGGATCGAGTGGTCCTTCGCGATGTTCGCCGAGCGCATTCGCCAGACGCTGGGCGTGCCGGTCGCGTTTCGAGACGTGAGCTTCACGCACGCGGCGCCGGCGTCGGCCGCGGGGCACGTGAAGTACTTCGGAGGGCCGGTCGCGTTCGGGGCGGCGCGCGACGCGATGAGCTTCGACGCGACGCTGCTCGGGCTGCCGCTGAAGACGGCCTCCGAGTCGCTCGCAGACGTGCTCGAGCTGAAGATGCAGTCGCTCGAGCCCGAGCAGGGCGCCGACGAGCTCATGCGGCGCGCGCGCTCGGCGGTGCTCTCGCTGCTCGACCGGCAAGACACGGCGCTCGACTCGCTGGCGGCGCGGCTCGGCACGTCGCGGCGCACGCTTCAGCGCGAGCTCGGCCGCCGGGGCACGTCGCACCTGCAGCTCGTCGACGAGGCGCGGCGCTCGCGCGCGAGAGAGCTGCTCGAGTCGGGCATCAGCATCGCGAACGTCTCCGACCGGCTCGCGTTCTCGGAGCCCAGCGCGTTCTTCCGCGCCTTCCGCCGGTGGACGGGTCAGACCCCGAAGGCCGCGCTCGGCCGCGCCGGGGCGAGCCCGCGCGCGGGCCGCTGAGGCCCGCTCAGCTCACGGGGCGAGCTCGCCGAACCAGATGCGCTCGAAGGTGCGGTTCAGCGTCTTGCTGGGGAACTGCTCCATCAGGTTCGCCGAGGCGAGCTTCACCGCCTGGCCGACCTTGACCTGCTCGTTCGCAGAGACGGCGGCCCACTCTTCGCCGTTCGCGGTGGTGAGGCGCAGGTACGTGAAGTTCGGAACCTGGATGACCTCGGCGATGGTGCCCGAGACGGTCGTGCCCGAGGCTCCGGCGCCCGGCGCGCTCTCGCCGGCCATCGGAGCCATCGGCGGGCTGCCGCGCATGAACGGCGCCGAGGGCGCCGGCTGGGCTGCGGGGGCGAAGTTGGGCACCTGGGCCGTGGGCGCGGGCGGCGGCTGCGTCGAGGGTGCAGTCGTTCGACCAAAGAAGAAGCCGGCACCGAACGTGACGACGACGATGACCGCGACGGTGAAGGTTTGCTGTTGCATGACCACGCTCATAGCCGACATCGGGAGCGCGCAAAAAAGGGGACAGGCTACTTTTTTGCGCAACCGTCTCGCGAGGCGCCGGCGGTTCGCCGAGGCTGAGTTGCGCAAAAAAGTAGCCTGTCCCCTTTTTTGCGCAACTCAGCGCCGCGGAAACTCGTCGAGCTGGGGAGCCTGCTCCGGCGGCTGCCCCTTCGGCCTCCTGAGCGCGATGAGGCCGATGAGCAGCACGAGCAGCGCCGCGAGCAGGCCCGCGGCGACGAGCCAGCTCACCTGCACACGCGGGCCCAGAGGCCGAGCCGGCCGCGCGGCGGGCGTGACCTCGGAGTCGGCCTCGTCGCCGCCGGTCACCTCGGGTGCGTCGGCCATGCCGACGGTCTCGGGCTCGGTGAGAATCGAGGCGGCAGGCTCGTCGTCGGTCACCGTCACGATCGGCGGAGCGGGCCTGCGCCGCAGCACGCGGGGCTCTCTCGCGATCTTCACGCGCTCGGGGAAGAGCTCGCGCATCACGGCGCCGACCGCGCGGGTGCTCGGCATGCGCTTCGCCTTCAGCGCGAACGCCTCGAGCTCGGCGAGCATCGCGTCGGCGCTGGCGTAGCGGTCGTCGGCCTCGAGCGCGAGCGCCTGCAAGATGATGCGCTCGAGCTCGGGGTCGAGCGACGGGTCGACCTCGCGCGGCGGAGGAAAGTAGCCCGTCGCGCACGCGTGCATCACCGCGTGGGTGTCAGAGAGGTGCTCGAACGGGCCGACCCCGGCGGTGAGCAGGTAGAGCAGTGTGCCGGCGGCGTAGAGATCGGTGCGGTGATCGACCGCCTGCCCGCGCGCCTGCTCGGGCGACATGTACCCGGTCTTGCCCTTCACGAAGCCCACCGCGGTCACGTGCGCGTGCATGCGCGCTCGCGCGATGCCGAAGTCGAGGAGCTTCAGCACCCCGCCGTCGGTGACGAGCAGGTTGCTCGGGCTGACGTCGCGGTGAACGATGCGCATCGGGCCTCCGCCGGCGTCGCGCACGCCGTGCACATAGCTCAGGCACTCGAGCAGCTGCCCGATGAGCTTGAGCGACGCGTCGAGCGGCAGCCGCATGCCCCGCTCGCGCGCGCGAGAGACGAGCCTGCGCAGCGAGACGCCGTCGACGTACTCCATCGCGAGGAAGTTGCGGCCCCGGTGCAGCCCCAGCTCGTACGTCACCGGCAGGTTCGGGTGCGTGAGGCCGACCGTGAGCCGGCCCTCGTCGAGGAACATGCCGACGTAGTCGGGGCTCTCGGCGAGCTCGGGCAGCACGAGCTTGAGCACCACGTCTTTTCGTTCGCCCCACTGACCCTCGAGCGCGGCGCGAAACACCTCGGCCATGCCGCCCGCGCCGATTCGCTCGGTGACGCGGTACCGCCCCACCTCGTCTCCCAACTCCACTTGCTCGATCTGCTGCGGCGCCCCGCCCAGCGGCAGGTGCCGATTCGCATCGCCTCGATTCGAATCGTCTCGAGTCACGTCGGAACTTCGCAGTTCCCCTTACGGACCCTACGTTATCGATGTAGGCACAGGTAAGTTGCTCACTCACCCGCGCAGCTCGGCGACGAGGGCGGGCAGCGCCCCCGAGGCCTCGTAAGCACTGTAAGACTCTCGGGCCTTTTGCAGGCACCCCTGCGACTCGGCCTTGCCGAGGTAGGCCTCGACGAGCTGTTCGGCCTTGGCGTGGGAGCCGACGGCCTTCGACTCGACGAGGGCGTCGACGAGCTCGTGGAAGTACTCGCCGGTGTCCTTGAAGCTGCCGAGCGCGGCGATCTCGTTGCAGTGCGCGACGAGCAGGCTCTTCGAGAGCACGATCTGCGACGGCTCGCGGTCGGTGGCGCCGGTCTTCAAGAACGGGCTCTGCGCGGCGGGCGTGTCGAGCAGCTGCTTCAGCTTCGGCAGCGAGTTCTTCTCGGCCGAGAGCTGAATCGCTCCGTCGAGCGAGTGCATGGAGATGGGCAGCCAGCGCAGATCTCGTCGCAGCTCGTGCACGCCGCTCTGCAGCTGGGTGAAGTCGTACTTCGTGTCGACGACCTGCTGCATGCGGTCGGCGAGCTGCGAGCGGAGGTACTTCTGATCTGCCGCGTGGCTGCCGAACTCGGCGTCCATCAGGGTGCCGACGAGGTCGTCGACCGCTTCGCTCTGCCCGCGCTTCTCGACGTCGGGCAGCCAGTGCTTCTCGACGATCTTCTCGAGCGCCTTCATCTGGTCGCCGACCTTCTCGCGCAGGAGCTCGAGCGCCGGAGCCGGCAGCTTCGCCTTCTCGGCCTGCCCGAGCGCGTCGCGCGCGAAGCCGACGGCCCCGAGCTGGTCTTCGAGCTGCTTCACGCGGTCGAGCCGCTTCTCGAAGCGGTGACCGAACTTCGGCTCGTAGAGGCGCAAGAGGCCCTCGAGCCGGAAGAGCGGCGTGCGCAGGTCTTTCTCGACCATGAGCTTCGCGAGCGCCTTCGGGTCGGTGCCCTTCGCGATGAACGCGTCGACCTCGGCCACCGTCTTCAAGATGCGCTCGGCCGGTCGCGTGACCTCGGAGCCGCGGCTCGGCTTGTACTTGAGGATGAGCGCGCGCACCTCGCTCAGCGTGCCCTGCGGCGCGGGCTTCGTCGTGACGTCGACCGAGCTCGTCTGCCGGCTCTGCGCAAACGTCTCGCCGTCGTTCACGGCCGCGGGCTTCTCGGCCGCGGGGCTGCCCTTCACCTTCGTCTCGACGGGAGCGCGGGGACGCGAGGCGCTGGTGGTCTTGACCATGCGCTCGTTCTACCGCGAGGAGCGGCCGCGAGTCAGGCGGCGCTCACCGGCGAATCGCCCAGGCGACGGCGGTTCCGAGCGCGAGGCCTCCGGCGAGCACGACGCCGATCGCGCGCGGGTCGGAGAGGTTCATGCCGAAGAGCGTGGCGAGCGCCGAGAGCGGAAAGAAGAACGCCGCGAGCTGGTTCAGGCGGTGCCCGAGCCGTGCGTTCGCTTCGCCGATGCGGGCCTGGGCCTCGGCGCGGTTCGCGACGGTGTAGCTCAGCATGTTGCGCGCCTCGTCGTAGACGAGCTCGGCGCTGCGCTCGACCTCGTACGCGAGGTCGCGGCAGGCGATCAGCTCGCGGTCGGTCGGGAGCGCGTCGCGCGCCTCCTGCAGCACGCGGTGCAGGTTCCTCACCGTGCGCACGAGCGGCGACACCGCTCGCAGCACCGCGAAGCACGCGTCGCTGCCGGCCGCGCCCTCGAGCTCGGCCTCGAGCCGCGCGACGGCGTCGGCGTACTGCTGCACGTGAATGCGCAGCCCCTTCGGTCGCGCGCCGTGCTGCGTCGAGGACCACGTGCCGTCGCGGTTCCGCCAGAACAGGCTCGGCGCGCGCTCGGGCAGCGCGTGCAGCACGAGGAGCACGTGACCGTCGGCCACCATCACGCGCTGCTTCCCCGCCTGCTCGCCGAGGCGGCGGCGGAAGAGCTCGGGCACCGCCCACTGCTTGGGAAGAACGTCCATTCGGCTCATCTCTATGAACGCGGCCGCGCGTCCTTCGAAACGTCACTCCGATTTCTCCTCAGTGACCCATCGCGCCAGACCCGCTGCCGCCGGGCGCCAGTGGGAGCACCGGTGCGCCAGGTGTGGGGAACTGTCGACGCCCGGGGCGTTTCGAGGCGATCGCAAGGTGCTGAAGGCGCTCGCATTCTCAGGGGTACGTACTCTGCACACACGACCGGCATGGCCCTCAAACAGATCCCCTCGAACGGAGTCGCTGCGCCCCTTCGCCCTTCGGAGCAGCTGCAGTCGAAGGTCCAGAACGACAACCACGTCGACGCGAAAGAGACGAAGGCGCTGATCAAGGGGTGGAGCGCGCAGGGCGTCACGGGCCAGGGCGCCCGCGACCTGAAGTACGCAGTGCTCGGCAACCAGAACAACATTCAGCCAGGGCGCGCTCGTGCGCAGCTGCAGAAGTTCGTCGAGAAGACGGAAGCCCGCGCGACCGATCGCAACGCGCCGCACGACCCGTGGTCGGACCTGCAGCTCAAGGCGTTCGGCGACGGGCGGATCAGCGCAGGCGACGCGCGCGCGATCACGCAGCGCTGGGGCTCGCGCCCGCTGACCGCGATGGAGGCGCAAGCCATGACGCAGGCCGCGCTCTCGACGACGGGCACGTTCTCGTCGAACGAGGCGATCGGCGTGGTGCAGAAGTTCCTGCAGAGAGACCTGCCGCGCCTCGTGATGGACCCGCAGTCGATGCCGAAGGACTTCAACACCGAGCTGCGCGTCGCGCTGATGGACGACGGCCACCTCGACACGGGCGACGTCTCGCGGCTCGTCGACGGGTGGAAGAAGCAGGCGTTCACTCCCGAGCAGTCGAAGCAGCTCGCCGAGGCGGTGCTGAAGAACGCGAGCTCGATCGACCCGGGCGCGGCGCGCAACGCGATGCAGCGGTTCCTCGAGACCGATCTGCCCAAGGCGACCGGGCCGAACCCCGACGGCACCGCCGTGCGGCGCGACCACTCGCTCGACGTGCGCATCAGGACGCTCGGCGACGGGAAGATCGACCGCGCCGAGGCGAAGGACCTCGTGCAGACGTGGAGCGACCCGACGATGACGCCGGCCGAGGGCGAGGCCATTCGCCAGTCGCTCGCGGCGGCGACGCCGAAGAACCCGGCGGCCGAGGGCCTCTTGAAGACGTTCGTCGACAACAACCTGCCCAAGCTGATCCTCGGGCAGGCGCTGACGGCCCCGAACAACGCGAAGCTGACGTGGACTCCGCCGTTCTCGAACGTCGACGGCTCGCCGCTGACGAACCTCGCGGGCTACACGGTGAAGTACGGCACCCAGTCGGGCGTGTGGGATCGCACGATGACGGTCGACGACCCCGCGGCGACCGGCTTCACCGTCGAGAACCTCACCCCGGGCACCTGGTACTTCACCGTCACTGCGCGCAACACCGAAGGCGCCGAGAGCGGGCCCTCGAACGAAGCGTCGAAGACCGTTCGATGAGCGCGCCACGGCTGGCAGTGCTCGGCGCGGCCCTCGCCGCCGCCGGCTGCACCGGCTTCATCGACGAGCCGGTGCCGAACCTGGTGCCGATCGGCATCGCCGAGATCGACGACACCCCGAAGTGCCGCCACGAGGTGAGCGCGTCGGCGCCGACCGACGCGTGGACGAAGGCGGGCCCGCAGGGCGCTTCGGTTCACGCGCTGCTGCCGCTCGGCCAGGGCACGCTGCTCGTCGGCACCGGCCTCGCGCGCTCGAGCGGAGTGATGGCGTCGCGCAGCGCCGCGATCTACCGCTCGACCGATCTCGGCCGCACCGTCACGCGCGTGCTCGACCTCCGCGGCGCCACCGTCACGAGCCTCGTCGACGCCGGCGGCCGCGTGCTCGCCGGCGCCTCGGGCGACGGCACCAACGGCGGCGTCTGGGAGTCGACCGATCGCGGCGCGACGTTCACGCCGGCCTCGACCGGCCTGCACATGGGCGCGCGGGTGATCTGGCTCACGGTGGCGGCGGGCGCTCCGGCGCGCGTCTACGCGCTGGTGCAGGGCACGATGATGGCGCCGCAGGCCGCCGCGACGACGCTGTACCGCCGCGACGGCACCGGCGACTGGCAGCTGCTGGCCGGCATGGGGCTGAACGACAACCCCGGCGGGCCGCTCGGCGGCATCGCAGCCGACCTCACGAACCGCGATCGCCTGTACGCGGTCGACGGCGCACGGCTGTACCGCAGCGACGACGGCGGCGCGACGTTCACCGTGCTCGCGACGAACTTCTACGGGCCGCCGAGCGGGCTCGGCAACCCGCGGCGGCTGGTGGCGGCGCCGGGCCGGCTGCTGATCGCGACCGGCGAGGTCGGCGTGCTCGCGACCGAGGACCAAGGCGCGACGTTCACCGAGCTGCTCGGGCTCGCGCTCGCCGACCTGCCGGCGACGACGTCGATCGCGCCGACGAGCGACGGGCTGCTCATCGGCACGCAGGGCAATGGGCTGGTGCGCGCGGGCAGCGCGACGCCGGTGGGCGACTGCCTGCTCGACCGGGTGGTGGTGACGGTGGCGGTGGCTCCCGACGAGCCGGCGGTGTGGGCGGGCACGAACGGCGGCCTGCAGCTGTCGACCGACGGCGCGAAGACGTTCGAGACCGTGGGCCAGGGCCTCAACGAGCTGCTCGGGCGCTTCGTGGTCGCCGAGGTCGAGGGCGTGCCGACGGCGTTCCTCTCGTCGAGCGCGGGGCTCTATCTCTACTCGACGGCCTCGGGCCGGTGGCAGCGGCAGGGCGACTGGGCGAAGACGATCGGCTTCTCGGACGTGAGCATCGCTCCCGGCGGCGAGCTGGGCTTCCTGTCGGTCGACGAGGAGCTGTTCCCCGGCCGCTACGGCGTGAAGGGCAGCGTCTGGCAGTGGCGCCTGAAGGAGCACAAGGTCTCGCAGCTGCCCGGCATCGAGGACAACGTCGGCGCCGTCGCCGCCGACCCGAAGAAGCTCGGCGCGGCGTTCGCGTACCAGCGGGCGACCGACGGCAACCTTCGCGGCATGACCGGCGTGATGGTGCGCTCGTCGGGCGAGGTCGGCTTCGCGCCGTCGCCGCTGACCAGCACCAGCCTGAGCACGTCGACGAGCTTTCGCTTCGCGCCGCTCGCCGTCTCGGCCGACGGCACCGTCTACGCCGGAGCGCGCCTCGCGAGCGGAGCCCCCGTGCTGCTGCGCTCGGACGACTCGGGCGCGACGAGCACGCAGGTGTGGTCGGGCATGGGCTGGGTCGCGTACGGCGTCTACGCGGCGCCGGGCATGAACGGCGCGGTGTACCTGACCGGCTCGCAGGGCAACGTCGGCATTCGCCGCAGCACCGATCGCGGCGCCACGTTCGCCCAGTTCGACGACGGCCTCATGGGCTTCGGGAAGTTCGTCTACGCGCTCGGCTTCGGGCCGAACGGCGCGCTGCTCGCCGGCACCGAAGACGGCGTGCACCTGGCCGCCGACGGCGCCCACTTCACGGCGCTGAACACGGGGCTCGAGCGGGTGCCCGTGTGGAGCGTCGCCGTGCTGCCGGCATCGCCGAAGCCCGTCGCGCTCGTCGGCACTGCGCAGGGCGTGTACTGGCGCACGCTGCCCTGAGCGTTAGTTAGAGAAAAGCTAAGACAGACGTTCGATCGTTCGTTTCACGCGGCAGGGGCCGTCAGGGTCCCTCTCGTGTCCATGAACTCTTGTGAGCTCTGCGGTCGCGTTGCCCCCACGGCGTACGTCTCGTTGTACCGGAACATCGGGCTCCTGGTGGCCCGGCAGCTGTGCACCACGAAGGGGCAGATGTGCCGCTCCTGCGCGCGTGAGAAGTGGCTGTCGGAGTCGCTGCTGACGCTGTTCCTCGGGTGGTGGGGCGTCATCTCGTTCTTCGTGAACTGCTTCTGCGTGCTGAACGCGCTGCTGCAGATTCCGACCGTGTTCGGAATTCCCGCTGATGGGCACGCGCGCGACGAAGGGGGCGGTGGCTCGCGCACCGGCCTCGTCGTCGGCGGAGCGCTCGCCGTCGGCCTCGCGCTGCTGGTCGGCTTCGGCGTTCACTCGTCGGGAGCGAAGAACCGCCGCATCACCGAGCTCGACCAGCGCTCGGCGAAGGCGCGCACCGAGCGGAAGCTCGAGACGCTCACCGCGTGCGACCTCGTCGAGGCCCAGCTGTTGCGCGGCCTGCGCGGCTCGAGCCACGTGGCGCGCTTCGGCTGCGCGGGGCCGCTGAAGCTCGACGTCTCACAGGCCCTGCTCGAGGGCGTCACCACGCACACGGGCGAGGAGCCGTTCGCGGTCTGCCTCGAGCGCGGGCCGTCGCGGTGGTTCGTGTCGACCGTCGGCGCTTGCGCGAAGGCCGAGCTTCACACCGACATCTCGTTGTCGCTCGAGCAGCAGGAGACCGCGTGGCGCGCGACGCAGGCGCGGGCGCTGGTGGCCGAGCGGCGTGAGGCGCTCGACGCGAACCTGCTGGAGATGAAGAAGCAGCTCGACGCCGAGGCCGACGCCGACGAGCCGACGATTCCCGGCTGCTCGGCCGAGGTGCTCGACGGGTATACGCAGCCTTACGGGTCGGCTCCGACGATCGACGCTCGGGCGCTGGGCGCGGGTCACGAAGGCCGCGGCGGCGAGCTCGACTTCCTCACGTCGTACGACGCGAAGGAGGCGCTCACCGGGCAGAGCACCGAGGCCATCGAGAGCCTCGAGCGCACGAGGCTCGTCGCCGTCATCGGCGAGCACGCCGTCGCGCACCCGCCGCAGTTGAAGGGCTCGAGCGCGTTCGAGTCGGGCTTCTTCCTCGGTCGCGTGTTCCTCGCCGACGTCTCGAAGGGTCGCGTGCTGTGCTCGAAGACGCTGTTGTTCGAGTCGAGCAAGGGCGACATGTGGATCTCGACCAGCAAGTACGCGAGCCAGTCGTCGAAGGAGCTTCAGTTCCGCACGAAGCTCGCCACCGACTTCCAGTCGCAGTACCGCAGCGCCGTTCGTACAGCCGTCGACGGCGCGTTCAAGCCCGCCGCCCAGGCGAAGGAGGACGACCGCAAGATGCTGATGGGCGTGCTCGGCTCGATGAGCGACGCGCATGACGACGACGCCGTCGTGCCCGCCGCCTTCTCGCGACCGCTCGCGAAGACCCGCTGACGCTGGAGCGTGAGGCCCCCAGCATTCCGCGCTCGTCGCCGGCTTTGCAACGGCCCGAGCGGGGCTGCGGTGACCCACGGACGCTCGCCGGCTTTCAGGCATGCGGTCGGCTTGATGGGCCCGGCCGCCGGACCCTCTTGCGCTGTCACCCGGTCGAACGCTCGCCGTGCGCTCGGCTCGCTTCCGCCGTCGGGCCGGGAAACGAACACTGCGCACCACCGCCACGCTGCCGGGCCACGAGCACCCTGCGCCCTTCCGAACGGTTCGTCGTGGCTCGAGCACCACTCGACCGCCCCCGCCACCGGGCCGCGAGCACCTTGCGCCCTTCCGAGCGGTTCGTCGTGGCTCGAGCACCACTCGACTGCGCCCGCCGCCGGGCCACGAGCGCCCTGCGCCCTTCCGAGCGGTTCGTCGTCGCTCGAGCACTCACTCGACCGCGCCCGCCGGAGAGAGGAGACGACCCGCTGTGGCGCCCTGGCGCGCGCGGCGATCCCCACAGCCGCACATGTCTCGACGCTCGCCGCCGCTGAGGCCTGGACATCGGCTCCTCGCGCTTCTGCGACGGGTCAGCCAGCGCACATGAGATGACTCGTTCGCCTTGGGGCCCGCAGCTCCCTGGGCCTCCCGCGCGAGTCGACCCGCATCGGCCTCAAGCCGCCATCGAACTGCACGCTCGGGAGGATCGGACGTCGGGTCGCGGCTCGACACTCGCCGCGGCTGGCCACGTTCCCCTTCGGGCAGACCGCTGATAGCTGCGCAATTCGGTCGGGGGCCGTACTCTGCATCACCCGATGCGCCGGGCCGCCCTCATCGTCTTCGTGCTGTGCGCCTGCGACGACCCGTCGCTCCTCGTGCGCGTTCATCGTCCGGCGAGCGCCGACGATGTCCGCGTGAAGTCGTGCGCGGGCTGCGCGGCGGTCGACCCCTTCGCCGAGGCGCCGTCGGCGCTCGAGCGCACGATCGGCTTCTTCGTTCGCACCGTGCCCCAGACGCTGACGCTCGAGTGGTCGATCGAGTCGCGGTGCGACGCGTTCACCGTGCCCTACTCGGGGAGCCGCCTCTCGTTCGACGTCGCGCTCAATCCGGCGCAGCCCGCACGCCTCGATGGGTGCCCGACGTGTGGCGCCGTCGCGCCGTGTGCCGCTGCAGCAGGAGGAAGCGCAGGCGGCTCGGCCGGCGGTGCCACAGCGGGTGGATCCACCGCTGGCGGTGGGTCCGCCGGCGGATCCACCGCAGGCGGCGCGAGCGCAGGAGGAGGCGCGGCGGGTGGAGGTGCCGCAGGTGGGGGTATCGCGGGCGGCGGAACTGCCGGCGGCGGCGCAGCTGGCGGAGGAGCCGCCGGCGGAGCCACAGCGGGCGGAGCCACCGCCGGCGGCACCGTCTTCACCGGCGACGGAGGTCCGCTGCAATGGACGACGATGACCCTCTCGGCGACGCCGCGCATCGTGATGGCCGCCCGCGCCTTCTCGCTCACCGAAGCGTACGCAGCGGGAAACGGCGACATGACCTCGAGCGTCGTCTACGCGTTCGATGGCGGCAGCTGGTCACGCGCCTTCGTGTCGCCGAGCTCCGACCCGTTCACGGACCTCGAGATCGCGACGGCTCCGGCGCGCGTGGCGGCGGCGCAAGACACGCAGGTCGTCGAGTGCGACCGCTCGGCCGGCTGCGCGAGCGCGGCGAGCTGGCAGACGTACGCGCTCGCGGACCCGGGCGACCACCTCAACAAGCTGTGCACCGACGGCGCCCGCTTCTTCGCGACAGGCACCACGGTCAACGTGAAGGGCGGGCTCTACGTGCGAACCGGCAGCTCGTACGCACGCATCGCCGAGTTCACCGGCACGTCGCCGATGCAAGACTGCGCCGTGCTGCCCGACGGCACGGTGCTCGCCGCGGGCTTCGGCGCGGTCGCGCGCCTGCAGACCGACGGAGGCACGAGCACGCTGACGGTGATGGCTCCGGGCTTCAACGGCAGCTCGACGACGTGGAACGCGATTCAGCACGTCGGCGGGCGCACGTTCGTCGCGGGCGACAGCCGCAAGCTCGTCGAGCTCTTGCCGGACGCCGGCTTCACGCTGTGGGTCGATCCCGGGTTATCGCAGCCGAAGTTCCGGGCGATGGGCGGCCGCTTCCTCGCCGAGCTCTACGCGGCGGGCGATGACGGCACGATGTTCCCGACGGCGCGCTTCGACGGCGCGACGTGGAACAGCGGCCCACCGCTCGCACCGTTCCTCGACGTGTACGACGTGTGGGCGCTCGACTCGAACAACTGGCTCGGAGCGGGCCAGCTGCGCAACTCGAGCGGCGGCATCATCGGAGGTCTGATCGTGAGAGGAAGGCGCTAGCAGACGCGCCCCCTCTCCCCTCGTAGGGGAGAGGGACGGGGTGAGGGGCAGTTGAGCGAGACATCCAGCCTCAACGCAGCGCGCGCTCCAAGCTCACGTCGAGCTGACTCACGACCGCGCGAAGCACCGAGCTGAGCTCCTCGGGCCGAGCCTTGGTCCGCGCGGTCAGCTCGCCCTTCACCTGCTCGAGCAGCTGGCGCCGCACGCGGGTGATCAGCCGCGACACCGTCGACTTGTGGGCGCCGCGGATGCGGGCGATCTCTTCGACGGTCAGGCCATCGACGAAATAGAACCGCAGCACGTTGCGGTCGTCGGTCGGAAGCTCGCGAAGCGCACCCTCGACTGCGCCCTTCAGCGCGGCGCCGTACTTGCGTCGCACCGCCACGACCTCGGGGTCTGCCGCGCCCCGTGCCGGAGCCATCACGTTGCTGTCGAGGCTCGCCTGCGACTTCGCCGTCTCGAGCGCATTGATCGCCGCGCGCACCGCCGCCGCCCGCAGCCACGCGCGCAGCGGGCCTCGCCCCGCGTACCCCGCGATCTTCCGCTCACCCGCCAGCAGCTTCGCGAGCAGCTGCTGGCTCACGTCCTCGGCGAACGCGGCGCCCTGGCCGAAGTGACGCACCGCTGCGGGCACCTCGGCCTCGACGCGGTCGACCAGCTCGCGGGCGGCGGCCTCGTCACCCTGCGCACAGGCGAAGGCGACGTAGAGATCGGGGGCGTGGGGCAGCGCGCGGGCTCCGCTCGCGGCGAGGTGAGCGCGGAAGGCCGCCCGGTTCACCTTCAGCTTCGGCCATTGGGCCCTGGCGTGATCGAGGGCTTCTTCCAGATCCATGCAACGAATCCATCTTGCACTGTCTGGGGCCCTCGAGGGTCAAGCATGTCGACTCAACCGAACATCCGATGGTCGCCGAGTGCCTTGCAGAGGACGTCGCCTGGGAGCTCGCCGTCGGCCAGCTCGAAGGCCCCGACGCCCGGGCGGCCGGCGAGCACCTCGACGGCTGCCCCAAGTGCCGCCGCTGGGTCTCGGAGCTCGCCCGCGCCGAGGCCCGCGAGACCCCACCCACCGCCGAGCCGTCGCAGCCCGCCACCCAGCCGATCGCCGAGCGCCTGCCCGTGCTGGGCGCTGGCGACACCCTCGGGCCCTACGAGATTCGCCGCCACGTCGGGAGCGGCGGCATGAGCCTGGTGTATGCCGCGTTCGACCCGCACCTGGGCCGCGGCATCGCGCTGAAGGTCCTGCGGCCCGGCCGCGCGACCGACACGATGAAGGCGCGCCTCTTGCGCGAGGCGCAGGCGATGGCGCGGCTGTCTCACCCGAACGTGCTGCCGGTCTTCGAGGCCCGCGAGCTCGAGGGCGGCGTCTTCTATCTCGCCATGGAGCTCGTCGAGGGCACCACCCTCGGCCGCTGGCTCGCCGCCGAGCCGCGCCGCCTGCCCGACGTGCTGAAGGTGTTCCGCGACGCCGCAGCCGGGCTCGCCGCAGCGCACGCCGCCGGCATCGTTCACCGCGACTTCAAGCCCGAGAACGTGCTCATCGGCACCGACGGCCGCGTGCGCGTCGCTGACTTCGGCCTCGCGCGGTGGACGGGCGACGACGCCGGCGACCTCTCGCTCACGCAGAGCGGCGCGTTCGTCGGCACGCCCGTCTACATGTCGCCCGAGCACATGCCCGGCGGCGAGGTCGACGCCCGGTCGGATCAGTTCAGCTTCTGCGTCGCGCTCTACGAGGCCTGCTGCGGCCGCCGGCCGTTCTCGGGCGCCAACGTGACCGAGCTCTCCGATGCGATGCGCAAGGGCCGCATCGACCCGCCCGCACGCTCGGCGCCGCGGTGGCTCAAGCGCGTCATCGCGAAGGGCTTGAGCCCGAAGCCGGCAGAGCGCTTCGAGTCGATGAACGCGCTGAGCGAGGCGCTCGTGCGCGGCGAGGCGCTGCACCGTCGTCAGCGCGCGGCGCTGCAGCTCGCGGTGGCCGTGTCGATCGCCGCGGGTGCGTGGCTCGTGTGGCCGCGCCCGGCGGCCGAGCCGGTCGTCGCGGTTCCTGCTGACGAGGTCGCGAAAGTGGAGCCGATCCGCCTCGAGCCTCCGCCCGCCGCGGCTCCAGCACCTGCGCCCGCGCCCGCTCCAGCGCCTGTCCGTAAGACCGGCCTCTCGCTCGATGCGAAGAGCCCCTACGCGCGCTGAGCCCCTAGCGTGCGATGACTCGGTCGAAGTTGAACTTGAAGTAGACCGAGTAGGCCGCGTCGTCGAGGCACGCCTGCAGCGGCACGACGAGGTTCGAGCTGTCGCGGCACGTGTTCACCTGCCGGGTCGCTCCGGCAGACAGGCGATAGGGTGGCCCGCTGCCGAGGTTCGTGACCGCGGGGTCGTCGGTGTCGGGCTGGGTCACCGTGATGAACGGTATGAACCCGAGGATCGTGCAGCCGCCGACCAGCACGTCGAGCAGCGAGTTGTTCGAGGTGTAGTTCTGCCCGCACGGGGTGGCGCCGCCGCTGAGCAGGGCCGACGGTATCGCCATCGCGGCGATCGACGAGGCGCGAACGTTGCCGCACAGCTTGCCCGCGGCGACCGCGGTGGGCTGGCCACCGCTCGCAAACGCCGACAGCACGGGGTCGATGTGCTCGGTGGCGAGATGACCCGGCGGCATTCCGGTGGACGCCAGCGGGGTGCTGGCCGCGTTGAGGGTGACGTTCATCCTCACGCTCGAGAGCCGCGCCAGCGTGAGCCCGGCACCCAGGTCGAACGGAAGCGAGAGTCGGCCGCCGGAGACGTTCAGGACCCGCGCCGACACCGACCCGCTGTTCGTCTCGTACGGAATTCGACCCGCGTCGAGCGTCGTCGCGTCGACGGTGTACCACCAGTCGAGATCGCTCGCTCCGCTGTAGCCGGCACCTGGGACCGGCGGCCCACGCACCGTTCCGAGCGTGACGCTCGGATCCGCCATGCCAGAGAGGTCATTCAGATCGTCGAACACGAACAGCGTGCTCAGCGCGCCGTTGTTGATCCCGGTGTCGAGGGCCGTCTGCAGCTGCACCTGACCCGTGGCGTTGACGATCGCGCCACCGAACGCGTTGGCCGTGCACAGCGTGTCCGTCGAGAACTGCAGCTTCAGCCAGTTGATGCGCTGCACCACCTCGAACGCGCAGGTGCCGTCACAGCCGTCCAGGTTCGTGAGGTTGCCGTCGTCGCACTCTTCGCCGACCTCGCGCACCGCATTGCCGCAGATCGGCATCGCCGCGCCGCCGGCAGTACCGCCTCCTGCGGTCGCTCCGCCCGCTGTCGCTCCGCCCGCAGTCGCTCCGCCCGCTGTCGCTCCGCCCGCAGTCGCTCCGCCCGCAGTCGCTCCGCCCGCAGTCGCTCCGCCCGCTGTCGCTCCGCCTGCCGTTGCTCCGCCCGCGGTCGCTCCGCCCGCGGTCGCTCCGCCCGCCGTCGCTCCGCCCGCGGTCGCTCCGCCCGCAGTCGCTCCGCCCGCCGTTGCTCCGCCCGCGGTCGCCCCGCCCGCTGTTGCTCCGCCCGCCGTCGCTCCGCCCGCCGTCGCCCCGCCCGCTGTTGCTCCGCCCGCTGTTGCTCCGCCTGCCGTCGCTCCGCCTGCCGTCGCTCCGCCCGCCGTCGCTCCACCCGCGGTCGCTCCGCCCGCTGTCGCCCCGCCCGCTGTCGCCCCGCCCGCTGTCGCTCCGCCGGCTGTCGCTCCGCCTGCCGTCGCTCCGCCTGCCGTCGCTCCGCCCGCGGTCGCGCCTCCAGCGCTTCCGCCGCCGGTCCCATTCACGACGGGAGGACTCCCGCTGCAACCGATCACCACCAACACCACACCGACGACCTTCAACGCGCGCATGAGAGTCTCCGGGTCAGGCCGCGGTGATTCTCGCACGATCTGCGGGCCTCGATGCGAAGGCTTCGAGCCCGCCCCTTCGCCCCAGCCGACGGTAAGCGGAGCCAGCTCCTCCGTTGCCGGAGGGCTACGGCGTCTCGATCCGCACGTCGTACCGCGGCCGGGAAGCGGCCACCGCGACGCCCGCGACCACGCCCGCCACCACGACCGCGCCGGCACCCGTCCACACGTACCAGCGGCGGTACCACGGCGATGCCTTCTCCGGCTCCGGCGCCGCCACGACAACCGCGGCCTGCGGCACCTCTGCGGGCGCCGCCGGGGTCAGCACCACGGGCTCGCGCTCCTTCTGCGCCTCGACGCGCTCCGGCTCCGGCGGCCTCGGCGGAGGCGGCACCAGCGCCACCACCACCCGATCTCCCCGATGCACCTCGAGCTCGGTGACGGCCTGTTCCCCATCGCGCCGTGCGACGACGCGGTGCTTGCCGGGCAGCACGTACAGGCGCGCCTGCTTGCGCTCCATGCCGTCGACTTCGATCACCGCCGGCGCGCCGTCCACCCGCACCACGAGCTCGCCGACCTGCTTGCGCAAGCCGAGCAGCTCCTGCTCGACCTGCTGCCGCTTGTCGCGCGGCACGTTCGCGCCGCCCTGATCCAGATACGCCTCGAACGCCTCGAGCGCGGCCACCGGCTCCGACAGCTTCTGGCGAACGACGCCGAGGTTGAACAGCACCTGCCACGCCGGCGCCAGCGCGTACGCGGCCTCGAACTCGGCGAGCGAGGCCACGTAGTCGCCGCGCGCCGCGAGCTGCAGACCGCGGTTGAAGCGCGCGTCGGCCGCCTTCTCGGCGTCGGGCGTCGCGGTCAGCACGAGTGCGATCAGGGCCAGCACGGCGCCGCTCCCTCAGCGAAAGAACTGCGCGAGATCATAGTTCGACTGCCGCTTGCCGAGATCTTCCGGCGAGACACCGTGCGTGTTCTTGATCGTGCGATCGGCGCCGCTCAGCAAGAGCGCCCAGATGGCATTGCCCTCGGCCTCACCGCGGAACGTCGACAGCGCCTTGTGCAGCGGCGTGTCGCCCAGATGGTCCGTCGCGTTGACCGGCGCGCCCTTGTCGAGCAGCAGCTGCACGATGTCCGCGAGGTGAGCTTGGGCGGCGAAGTGCAGGGCGGTCGAGCCCTCTCGGTCGTGAAGCGACGGGTTCACCCCGTGCTCGAGCAGCAGCCGCACGAGATCGGCGCGCTTCTCGAGCACGGTCTCCATCAGCAGCGTGCGGCCGTCGGCGTCGGCCCGGTTCAGGTCGAGCTTCAGGTGCATCAGCTTCTCGATCGCGCGCGGGTCGCCGCTCCAGAGCACGTGCAGCGGATCTTCTTGCGGCTTCTTCTTCATGGCGGCGCTCCCTTGGGGTCGGGCGCAACAGAACACACTTCAGCCGCCAACACCCCGAAGCCACTGCGACCCGAAGAAATCGACACGCCCCGCTGCAACAAACCGACAGACCCCTGTCTGCGTGGCACGTCGATGTCGCGCCTCGTTCTCGCCAGCCTGCTCCTCGCCCTCGCGAGCTGCACCAACGCCGCCCAGCCGCTCCCTCCGTACGACGCGGGCGTTCTTCCGCCACCGCCGCCGCCGCCTCCTCCCCCGCCGACGTTCTGTGCCGCCGCCCAGTGCTGCACCGACGCCGAGTGCGGACCCGGCACCTGCTGCGCCGCCGACAAGACCTGCCAACCGTGCTGCCGCACCACGAACGACTGCCGCGCGGGCGAGTGCTGCGGCTCCGATCGCCGCTGCAAGCCGTGCGCGTGCACCGGCAACGCCGACTGCCGCGCCGGCGAGTGCTGCGGCGCCGACGGCAAGTGCGGCCCGTGCGGCTGCACCTCGAGCGCCCAGTGCACCGCGGGCCAGTGCTGCAACGGCGGCACGTGCGGCGCCTGCGGCTGCACGACGAACCAGCAGTGCACCGCGGGTCAGTGCTGCAACGGCGACGGCGGCTGCGGCCCGTGCCGCTGCACCTCGAGCGCCGAGTGCCGCGCCGGTGAGTGCTGCGGCGTCGACGGCAAGTGCGGGCCGTGCGGCTGTCACGGCAACGGCGACTGCACCGTCGGCCAGTGCTGCGGCGCCGGCGGCGTCTGCGGCACCTGCCCGTGCATGGGGCCCGGCGACTGCTCTGCGGGCGAGTGCTGCAACGCCGACGGCCGCTGCGGCGCGTGCAAGTGCACCAGCCGCCAAGACTGCCGCGCCGGCGAGTGCTGCGGCGCCGACGGCAAGTGCGGCGAGTGCCCGTGCACCAGCAAGTCCGACTGCACCGCCGGCAACTGCTGCCAGGCCGACGGCAAGTGCGGCAAGTGCGGCTGTCTCGGCAACACCGACTGCACGGCCGGTAAGTGCTGCCGCGCCGACGGCACGTGCGGCGAGTGCCCGTGCACGTCGAACAACGAGTGCACGGCCGGCCAGTGCTGCCTGCCGAACGGCACGTGCGGAAAGTGTCCCTGCTCGTCGAGCAACGACTGCACGGCGGGCGAGTGCTGCAACTCCGGCGTCTGTGGCGAGTGCGCTTGCCAGAGCAACGCCGACTGCCGGTTGGGTTCCCTGTGCTGCAAGTGAAGGCTGGAGGAGTCATGTCTCGAAGTGCATTCGTGGTGGTCTGCGCCGTTCTCGTCGGCTGTTCCAACAACGGAGGCAACGGCGGCGTCGGAGGCGGCTTCGCCACCGGCGGCTTCGGGGGCTTCGGCACGGCGGGCGGCGAAGGCACCGCCGGCAGCGGCACGGGCGGCACCGGTGGCACCGGCGGCTCGGGCGGAGCCTCTGCCGGCGGCAGCGCCGGTGGAATGACCGGCCCCATCTCGGGCGAGACGGGCGCGCCGTGCACGCGCAACTCCGACTGCAACAGCGGCTTCTGTCTCGCGTCGGGCGTGTGCACGAAGCGGTGCACGATGGGCTCCGAGTGCCCGCAGGCGTGGCTCTGCGACGCGGTGCCCGGCGCCGGCACGCTCTGCACGTGCACGAAGGGCGCGAGCACCACGGAAGAGTGCAACGGCAAAGACGACAACTGCGACGGCCGCGTCGACGAGGGCGCGATGTGCGCCGACGGCTTCGTCTGCCAGAACGGCGCGTGCCGCTGCCCCGCGGCCCGCAGCTGCGGCGGTGACGCCGGCACCTGCACCGACCTCACGTCGAACCCCGAGCACTGCGGCGGCTGCGGCATGAAGTGCGGCATGAACCAGGCGTGCTCGAACAGCACGTGCGTGACGAGCTGCATGACCCCGCCCACGAACTGCGGCGGCGCGTGCGTCGACACGATGACGAGCAACGCGCACTGCGGCGGCTGCAACATGGCGTGCCCGATGGGCAAGACGTGCACCGGCGGCTCGTGCACCTGCCCCTCGCCGCTCATCGACTGCGGAGGCACCTGCGTCGACCCGCGCAGCTCGAACACGCACTGCGGCGCGTGCAACATGGCGTGCAACGGCGGCCAGACGTGCGTGAACAGCGCGTGCGCGTGCGCCGGCATGACGACCTTCTGCGGCGGCGCGTGCGTCGACACCAAGACGAGCAACGCGCACTGCGGCGGCTGCAACATGGCGTGCGGCTCGGGCCAGACCTGCTCGAACGGCACCTGCCAGGCGGCCTGCCCCTCGGGTCAGACGCGCTGCAACGGCACGTGCACGAACACGATGACCGACACGAGCAACTGCGGCGCGTGCGGCACGACGTGCACCGCGGGCCAGATGTGCGTGAGCGGCGCGTGCCAGGCGGCGTGCGCGAGCGGGCAGACGCGCTGCAACGGGGTCTGCACGAACACGATGACCGACAACGCCAACTGCGGAGCGTGCGGCACGGCGTGCAGCGGCGGGCAGATGTGCTCGAGCGGCACGTGCCAGGCGGCGTGCCCGGGCGGCCAGACGCGCTGCAACGGCGTCTGCACGAACACGGCGAGCGACGACAACAACTGCGGAGCGTGCGGCACGGTGTGCACCGGCGGCCAGGCGTGCTCGAGCGGCACGTGCCAGACGCCGGCGCAGCCGACGCCGGGAGCGCCGTGCACGAGCGACTCCGACTGCCCGAGCAACGGCTTCTGCCGGGCGGCGGGCTCGGGCTGGCCGGGCGGGTACTGCTACTACTCGCCGAACGCGGGCATCTGCCCGGTGTCGTGCCCGAGCGGGTCGACCTGCAGCGAGTCGGCGATGTCGCCCTTCCTCGTCGCGAATCTCGGCTACGCGTACGTGTGCATGAAGTCGTGCACGACGAACACGCAGTGCCGCTCGGGCTACGTGTGCAACACCAGCGGCGGAGCGGGCTCGGGCGTGTGCACGCCCAGCTGCATCGGCTCGAGCGTGTGCAACCCCGACGGCTGCAACACCACGAACGGGTGGTGCCGCACCGACTGCACGAGCGGCGGCAGCGCGAGCTGCGCGGCGACGAACGTCTGCGCCCAGGGCTTCTGCTACTGCCAGGCCGGCTCGACGTGCATGTCGAACGCCGTCTGCGAGCAGGCGAGCGGCCTGTGCGGCTGCGCGAACAACTCGTTCTGCCCTGCGGGGCGCACGTGCCACACGGCTTCGGGCGAGTGCCGCTGAGCGGCTGTCACACGATGGAATGCAACGGGCATGAAGACTCTGTTCGAGCTCGGCTCATGCACAACGCAACGGGCGCTGCGAAGAAGACGCAGTTCGTGCTGAGGGCGGCCGCCGAGGCCGCGGGCGGGAAGCTGGAGCACAACCCGACCGGACACGCGCTCGACACCGAGTACGTACTGCGCCCGGCGACGACGGCGACCGGCTTCGACGCCCCGAAAGAGAAGCCGGTGTGCATAAGGTAGCGGCGAAGGCGCAGACGCCGGCGGCGCGCGAGCCGGTCGACGTGAAGGACCTGAAGGGAAAGCTGCCTGCGGGAGTGAACGTCGTCGAGCGCTGATCAGCCTTCCGGCGGAACCCAGAGCATGACGAGGGCTCCGTCTGCCGCCGTGAGGTACGCGAACACCGAGTGGAAGCCGAGGGAGCAGGTCGCGTTCCATACCTTCTGCTCGCCGAGGGCCTCGAGGGCGGCGAGCGAGCCGAGCTGCGAAGGGTCGGGAGCCTTGCCCATCGTGCTGCGCACGCGGTCGGCTGCGGCGCGGGCGGTGAGCGAGCTCGCACCCGCGAGGCAGCTGCGCTTCGTGAAGGCCTCGTCGAACCGCGCGAGGCTGGTGTTGCCTCTCGTCGCGGCGCGGATCGCAGGCCAGAGCGCGAAGAGCCGCGCGGTCGCCGCCTTGTCGGTGCCCGGCGCCTTCCACGCCGGGTCGGCGGCGTCCCAGCGCACTTCTTCGCGCTTCAGCCGGTCGGTCGCGTGCAGCTTCACTGAAGCGTCGCTGCTCTTCGACAGCTCGGCGAGCAGGGCGCGGCGAGCGTCGTCGGTCTTCGCCGCCTTCCACTGCGAGAGCGCCGCGGCCGCGCCAGCCACCTCGAACCAGCTGCCGCGACCGTCGGCCTCGAAGAACGCGACGACCTTCTGCCCGACCTGCCAGCTCGGCGGACACATGCCGCCCTGGCGGGCGGTCAGCGCGGTCGTCTCGCTGCCCTTCAGCGTCGCGAGCCGGCGCAGCTCGACCGCGCCAGACTTCGCGATGGCGGTGACCTCGACCTCGGCGACCACCGACGACGTGTCGTAGCGCGTGAAGAAGTCGACGAACGGCATCGTGCAGGCGTCGGAGCGGGCCGAGCCGAAGAGGCTCGAGAGCAGCAACACGGTGGGGCGCATTTCACCGAGCGTAGCCTCGTCCGCGTCCTGAGGGCGCCGACGGCAATACGTGGAACGACCATTTCATCTGCTGGTGACGCGCGCTCTGCTTTCCTCTGCGCTCAACTGCCCCCTCACCCCGGCCCTCTCCCCTACGGGGGAGAGGGGGCGCTCAATCGGCGCGTGCCTTGAAGTAGCGGCCCGTCAGATCGACCGAGTACTCGAGCTCGAGCGTCGGCGCCGACGCCGCCACCAGGTGCTGCCGGAAGCCGAGCCGCTTCCCGGGCAGCCCCGTCTCCTGAGCGGGCTCCCCGGGCTCGAGGCTCCCTCCGAGCCGGCGGTAATCGAACACCGCCGGCAGGTGCACCGTGGCCAGCACGTGCGCCACCGGCCACGACGCTTTCGGCAGCTCGAAGTCGAGCCGCCCCGACAGGTGAAAGACGCCGAGCTCGCGCGACAGCTGCAGCTCGACCGTCGCCTCGGTGTCGCGGCCCGGCCCGACGACCAGGTCGAGGCCGCCCTTGCGCGCCACGCCGTTCACCAGCACGCGCTCGACCTTCCAGCCTTCGGGCGCCGTGAACGACAGCGGCTGCTCGCGGTCGAGCTTCAGCTGATAGGTCACGTTCAGCTGCGCGTGGCCTTCGACCGTCGAGACGAGCTGCGCGTGGGCGGCCGGGCACGTCGGCTCCATCGGCGGGCGCTCTTCCGCGGCGCGCACCTTCTTCTTCGTCGCGAACGTCCACCCGCCGGCGACCTGCGGCACCGCCTCGTCCTCGAAGTCGACGGTGCTCCACAGCGCGTCTTTCCCCGCGCCGAGGCGCGAGCCGCGCACCGAGAGCTTCACGTCGAACGCGTACGTGCCCGGGGTCTTCGTCAAGAGGCACAGCTGCCCGCCGATCGGCCCCAGCGTCGCGTTGTCGAGGTGCGGCAGCTCGACGAGCTGCGTGCCCGGCTCGACCTTCAGCACGCAGACCGTCGACCAGGTGCTCGAGAGCACGTCGACCGTGAAGTGCCCCTCGACGTCGAGGCCGCCCGCGGTCGCGCGCGCGTTGAGGCGCTGCGCCGAGACGAGGGCGCCGACCGGCGGTGCGGCGGCCGGCGCCTGCTTCGACAGCTGGGTGAACTGCTCGAGCGACAGCGTCACGCTCGGGTCGGTGGCAGCGAGCAACAAGACGAGCAGGTTCATGCCGGCCTCTCGGTGAGAAACGCCCGAACGGCCGGGCGCGTGATGAGCACCATCGCGGTGAGCAGCGCCGAGAGAATCTCGAGCGTGTAGATGAGCCCCGTGTAGCCCTCGAGCACCACGGCGAACGTCGGCACGACGAGCGACGAGCACCACACGCCCGCGAGCAGCTGCCACTTCTCTTGCGGGAACAGCCGCCGCAGGTACAGCACGACGGCGGCGCCCAGGCCGAGCGCGCTCACCGCGTACGCGACGTAGAAGTGCATGAACGCGCCGAGGTACGCGAGCAGCACGAAGAAGAAGCCGAACGCCGCCGCGGCCAGGTACGTCTCGAAGACGAGCAGCGGCCGCTTGTTCCGCAGCGCCAGCACCGACAAGAGGCCGATGAACGCGAGCCCCGGCAAGAGCGCGCGGCGCGCCATGGTGGCGGCGAGCTGGTCGTACTCTTTCTGCGAAGGGAGAATCACGCCCAGCGTGACGCCAGACTCGAGCGACGGGTACTCCCAGTCGAGCGCGATGTGGCCGTCTTTCGCTTCGACGCGGCTCGCCGAGAGCACGTACGGCGGGTAGTCGTAGTTGTCGCCGCCCTGCACTCCGACGTGCAGCCGGAAGTCGCGCGCCGGCAGGCTCGGGTCGAGGTGGTACGTGAACGAGTCGAGCCCGCGCGCGCGGTAGCGGATGACGAAGCTCGCGCCCTGCCCCTTCTCGAGGCGGCCCGTCCACACGAGGCGATCGGCTCCGGCGGCGAGGCCGAGCGCGGCCCGCTCGCCGTTCACCTCGAACTGCACGTCCGACAGCAGCACCTGCGACTTGTCGACCTCGATGGGGAAGACGAAGACCGCGTCGATGTCGTGCCCCTCGGGGTTCTGCACCGTGTACGTGCCGGTGAAGGCGAAGTCGAAGCCCGAGAAGTACTTGAGCCCGCGCTTGCGGTAGTTCATCGCGGCGTCGACGCTCACGTTCTGGGCCGAGAGCGGCAGCGCCTTCAGCTCGGTGAACACGGTGCCCGACGGCACGTACCGCACGCTCGGAGCCGCCTGCGCCACCGGCGCGCCCCACCGCGACTCGACGTCCTTCGACAGCTCGGTGCTCGCGAAGTCGGTGCGCGAGCTGACCTGGTCCGCGATGATCGCCGACGCGACCAGCACGATGGCGAGGGCGCCGAACACGTGCTGGCTCCACAGCCACTTCACGCCTCGCTCGAGCGCGGTGGGTCTGCGAGGCGGCTTCGGCAGCGGCGGCGGGAGCGGATCAGCCATGGTGGCGACGCCGTCTTCAACGCGCGTGCCTGCTCGACCTCACGCGAGGTTGGCCACGGCGCCCCGTGGCCCGCCCGACACGTTCGCGGGTCTCGAGCCGCGCGTGCTAGAGCCGCCGGCGATGCGCGCCCCGCTCTTCCTCATCGCCGCCGCCTGCGCCGCGGCGCCGTCGCAGCCGTCGCTCCCCATCGGTCAGTCGACCGACGGCATCATCACGTTCTACGACGGCGACGGCCGCGGAGCCTGCGGCTACGACGCGACGAACGACGACTTCGCCGCCATCTACACGGGCGGCTGGGCCGCGAGCGCCGCGTGCGGCACCTGCCTCGAGGTGACCGGGCCGAAGGGCGTGCTCGTCGTGCGCGTCGTCGACCAGTGCCCCGACTGCGACGACCACCACCTCGACCTGCGAAAGACCTCGTTCGCCAAGATCGCCGAGGTCGCCGACGGCCGCGTGAACGTGAAGTACAAGGCCGTCACCTGCCCGACCTCGGGCAACCTGCAGGTGCAGATGAAAGACGGCTCGAACCCGTACTGGCTCGCGCTGCAGATCCGCAACCACCGGCGGCCCGTCACGAAGGTCGAGGGCAAGAGAGACGGCGCCTGGGTCGTGATGCCGCGCACCGACTACAACTACTTCGTGGCCGAGAGCGGCCTCGGCGACGGGCCCATCGCCATTCGCGTCACCGCCGACGACAGGTCGGTCGTCGAGGGCACGCTGCCGGCGATTCAACCCGGCGCGGTCGTCACCCTCACGAGCCAGTTCTAGACCGCGCCGCGAGCAGCGCGATGCGCTCGGCCAGCACGGCGAGGTCGATCGGCTTGTCGAGCAGCGCGTCGCCGAGCTCGGCCGCGAACCGGCGCGTGCGCTCGGTGAACGCGCCGCCCGAGACGAAGACGAAGCGCTTCGCCAGCTCGGGCTGGTGAGCGATGGCGGCCTCGTAGACGGCGGGGCCGTCGACGTCGGGCATCATGAGGTCGCAGACGACGACGTCGTACGCGTTGCGCCGAATGAGCTCGATCGCTTCGCCGCCGCTCGTGGTCGCGGTCACGTCGAAGCTCGAGCGCAGCTGGCGGTGATACGCGCGCAGCACCAACGGCTCGTCGTCGACGAGCAGCACCTTCACCTGCTCCACCTGCGCCACCTGCGGCGCGGCGGGCGCCGGCAGCCGGGGTCGCGGTCGGCCCGCAAGGCGCAGGGGCAGCGACAGCGTGAACGTGGTGCCGCGCCCGGGCTCCGAGCGAACGGCGATGGTGCCGCCGTGCTGGCTGATGATCTCGTGCGTCAGCGACAGGCCGAGGCCCGTGCCCTCACCGACCGGCTTGGTCGTGAAGAAGGGCTCGAAGAGGTGCCGCTGCACGTCGGCGGTCATGCCGACGCCCGTGTCCTCGACCACGACGTGCATCTGCTGCCCGGCCACCGCCGTCGCGAGCCTCACGTAGTTCGCGCCGGGGTTGCCCTCGGCGATCGCCTGCGCCGCGTTCAAGAGCAGGTTGGTGACCGCCTGCGTGAGCCGCGAGCGGTTGCCCCGGGTCGCAGGCAGCGGCTCGAGCTCGAGCCGAAGCTGGGCCCGGTAGCTGATGGTCTTCTCGAGCATGCGCGCCGCGACCCGCACGAGCTCGTTGACGTCGAGCGTCTCGTCTTGCGACTCGCTGCGCGAGAACGTCTTGAGGTCACCGACCACCGAGACGATGCGCCGCATGCCGTCGACGCACTCGGACAGAAAGCGCGCGACGTCATCGAGCTTGCCCGGCGGAAGGGCCGTCTTCGCGAGCTCCAGCTGGCGACGCTCGTCGCCAGCGGCCACGGCCTCGCTCACGGCCGCGGCGTGGCTGCGCAGCTTCGCGACCTGCCGCGTGACGAGGTCGAGGTTCGCGAGCACGTAGGCGGCGGGGTTGTTCACCTCGTGCGCGACGCCGGCGGCGAGCTGGCCGACCGCCGCGAGCCGATCTTTGTGGAGCAGCCGGGCCCTGAGCGAGCGCTCCTCTTCGAGGCGCGAGCGGAGCTCCTCGGCGAGCATGTTGAGGCCGGTCGCGATGCCGTCGATCGTCGCAGAGTGCCCGGTGATCGCAGTGCGGTGCGAGAAGTCGAGGGCCGCCATCGCGATGACCGCGTCGATCAAGGGCTGCGACTGGCCCTGGAACTCGTCGGCGGCCGCGGCGAGCGTGCGCTGCGAGACCCGGCGACCGTACTCGCCGCACAGCTGCCGCAGCCGCAGCTCGGACTCTGGCGAGCGCGGAGCAGCCGACACGTCGAGCAACGAGCGAACCAGCGCGTCGAGCTCGTGCGGATCAGGTTCCATCTGCTGCGGGCAGGTCGAAGGTCTCGAGCCAGCGCTCGGCCTCTTGAGGCGAAGTGAACAGGCGCGTCGGGTAGATGGGCTTGTTGAGCCCGAGGAAGAAGCTGCCGAGCACGCGGCTGATGGGTGAGCCGACCAGCAGCGCGCAGCATTGCGTGTACTCGACGCTCTGCGGGCCGGCGTAGACCTCGCGAGCCTCGCGGCTCTGAGAGCGGGCCGGCCTCACGTCGATGAGGACCCTGACCCTCTTCCCCGAAGACAGCCGCCCCAGCACCTGGAGGTGCTCGCGCGCATCGGCGCCGGTCACTTCGGCGCCCTCTCGGTACCGCGCACGGAGAATGCGTCCGTCGAAGCTGAACACCGCCGTCGAGGTTTCCTCGGAGACTTCCGGCATCGAGCACTCTGATGCACCGGGCACGCCGCGTCGTCACCGCCGCAACGCCGTGATCGCCCGATCGACCGGGTGGGTCGATTTTGACCGGTGGGTCGGCGCGAGACGCTGCGCGCGACTACGCGGCGCGACGGGCGTCGAGCACCACGCGGGTGCCCCGCGAGGGGATGAGGGTGACGCTCTGTCGCACGGCCTCGTCTGCAGGCCCGGGAGCGAGACGAAAGCGCGCGCCCAGCAAGAGCTGCGCGAGCACGATCTTCATCTCGTACAGCGCGAACGCCATGCCCAGACACCTGCGCACACCGCCGCCGATGGGGAACCATGCGTTCGGGTCGAGCTTCGCGCAGAAGAAGCGATCGGGGTCGAAGCGCGTCGGGTCGGCCCAGGTCTCGGCGCGCCGGTGCGCGAGGTAGATGGTCAGCATCAACGCCATGCAGGCAGACGACACGCTCGGTCGAGCGTACTAGTCGACCAGTCGCGGCGCCGGCTGCCGCGGCTCGAGCGTGCCTGCGCCCAGCCGCGTCTCCCACACGGCCTCGAGCGCGGCGACGCGGAGCTTCAGCGCCTCGACCTCGGTCTGCGCCGGGGGCGAGGGCTGCCGCACGTACGACTCGCGGAGCTTCAGCCACGCTTCGACCGTCGGCTTCAGCGCGAAGCGCAGGCAGAGCGCCGACATCGGCAGCCCGACGGTGATACCGACGACGAGAACGGTGACGACGGCTTCGGTGATCTCCATGGTGCGCTCAACGTACAACCGGGGTATCGATTGCACCGGTCAAAATGAGCCTGCCTTTCAGCCCGCCCCTCGAGCCCATGCTCGCGAAGCTCAGCGACGAAGCCGGCCTGCCGCCGGGCGCCGACTGGCTCTTCGAGCCGAAGTGGGACGGTTTCCGCACCCTCGTCTTCAAGGACGGGAAAGACGTGTACCTGCAGAGCCGCGACGGCAAGCCGCTGGCGCGCTACTTCCCCGAGGTCGTCGAGGCGCTCGCCGCGAACCTGCCCGACCGCTGCATCCTCGACGGTGAGCTCACGCTCGCGAAGAACGGCCGGCTCGAGTTCGACCTGTTGCAGCAGCGGCTCCACCCGGCGGCGTCGCGCGTGAACCTGCTCGCGAAAGAGACGCCGTGCGCCTACGTGGCGTGGGACCTGCTGGCCCTCGGCGACGACGACCTGCGCGAGCGGCCGCAGCGCGAGCGGCGGGCGAAGCTCGTCGAGGCGCTGGCGGGGGCGAAGCCTCCGGTGCACGTGACGCCGGCGACGCACGACCGCGCGGTCGCCGAAGACTGGTTCAACCGCTTCGAAGGTGCGGGCCTCGACGGCGTCATCGCGAAGCCGCCCGCCCAGGCCTACCTGCCCGGCAAGCGCGCGTGGCTGAAGGTGAAGCACCAGCGCACCGCCGAGTGCGCGGTGCCGGGCTTCCGCTGGTTCAAGAACGGCAAGGGCACGCTCGTCGGCTCACTGGTGCTCGCGCTCTACGACGGCGACCAGCTGCTGCCCATCGGCGTCTGCGGCGCGTTCTCGAAGGCGCGGCGCGCCGAGCTCGTGAAGGAGCTCGAGCCCTACCGGCTCGGCCCCGATGACCCCCACCCGTGGAAAGAGTGGGCCGACGCGCTCGGCGACGAGCCCGAGTCGTTCGGCAACCGGTGGAACGCCGGCAAGGACATGTCGTGGGAGCCGCTCAAGATCGCGCTCGTCGCCGAGGTCTCGTACGACCACATGCAGGGGCGGCGCTTCCGACACGTCGCGCACTTCCAGCGCTGGCGCAGAGACAAGGAGCCGAAGGACTGCCGGTTCGATCAGCTCGAGGTGACTCCGCCGGCCGAGCTCACGAAGCTGTTCGGGTAGACGCGCGCACCGCTCGGGTCGCTCAGGCCGCTGACACACTCGAGCGCGGCTGCACGATGCTCCACACGAGCGAGCCCGGGTAATACAGTCCAGCGCGTGAACGAGCTCCGCCGTCACGTGCGGCTCGCGGTCGACCTCGCCGCGCGCAGCCGCACCCCCGAGGGCTGGGCCGAAGAGCGCGTCATCAACCTCTCGACGGGCGGCCTCGCGCTGAAGACGACCCGGCGCGTGACCCCGGGCAGCCTGCAGCAGCTCATCATCTTCGCCGAGGGCGGCGAGCTCGAGACGCCCGTGCAGGCCGAGGTCGTGCGCGTGCACGGCACGCCCCAGCCCGGCACCGTCGTCGCGGGCCTGCGCTTTCGCGTGCTCGACGCCGCGACCACGGCGCAGCTCGAGCAGCTCATGCTGTCGGCGCTCGCCGCCCGCTCGGGCAACCGCACCGCGCCGCGCATGCAGGTGCACCACGAGGTGTTCTGGTCGAGCGGCAACTTCACCGGCGCCGCGTCGTTCGATCTCGTCAACGTCTCTCAGAGCGGAGCGCTGCTCTCGGGTCAGGTGCTGCCCGGCCCGCACGCCCTCGGCCTGCTCTCGCTGCGCGCCGACGGGGCCGACGATCTGCTCGCCGTGCCCGCGCAGGTCGTCTGGCGCCGCAGCAACGGCCACGGCCAGCTCGCCGGAGTGCGCTTCGCCTCCGACCCCTCGGCCGTGCTGCTCGTGCGCCGCATTCTCCACCGGCTGCTCTTTCACCCGCCCGTGAAGACCGCGAGCACCCGCGAGGGCACGCGCATCGGCGAGTACGAGCTCGGCACCCTGCTCTGCCGGGGCCAGGCGCTCGAGATCTACCGCGCCACGCACCGCGGCGTGCCCGTCGCGCTCAAGCGCTTCTGCGGCAACCCCGCCGAGGTCCCCTCGTGGACCGAGCGCTTCCTCTCGGCCGCCCGCATCGCCCCCGCGCTGAACCACCACCCGGGCGTCGTGCAGGTGCACGGCGCCGTCGCCGACGCCGAAGAGTGCTGGCTCGCCACCGAGCTCGTCGAGGGCAGCTCGTTCGAGCAGCGGCTGATCGAGGCCGCGCGCGAGGGCCGCCGGCTGCCGGTCGCCGAGACGCTCGCCACCCTGCAGCAGCTGCTCGCGACGCTCGAAGACTGCCACTCGTACATCCTCGACGACGACGGCCGCTCGCGCACCGTGCTGCACGGCGACGTGCGGCCGAGCAACGTGCTGTTCGGGCGCGACGGGGGCGCGCGGCTCACCGGCTTCGGCGCGCCGTTCGAGGCGAGGCCCGAGCGCCTCGCGTGGCTACCGCCCGAGGCGCTCGAGGAGCGGCCGACGACTCCGCTCTCCGACGTCTTTCAGACCGGCGTGCTCTTGTACGAGGCGCTGACGGGAGTGCTGCCCTTTCGCGCCGAGTCGGTGCGCCAGCTGCTCGCGGCCATCGTCGACGGAGCGCCGCCACCGTCGCGCCTGAACCCCGACGTGCCACCCGCGCTCGACGCGCTCGTGCGCTCGGCGCTGTCGGCGGCGCCCGGCAAGCGACCTCAGAGCGCGGCCGCGTTCGCCGAGGCGCTCGCGCGCGTCGATCTCGTGGCGGCGGTGACGAACCCCGAGATGCCGCGCCCGCAGCTCGTCGTCGGAGACGAGGCCGACGCGCGGCTGGCCGCCGCCGACGTGCCGACCGAGCCGATGAGGCCACAGCCGGCGCCCGAGCCGCCGCTGCAGCGGGGCGAGCGGCTGGGGCGCTACGAGATCGTGGGCAAGCTGACCGACGGCGGCATGGCCGAGCTGTTCCTCGCGCGCGCCGAAGAGACGCCGTGGCCGCTGGTGCTGAAGACGGTGCACCCGTCGCGGGCGAGCGATCGCGAGGTCGTCGCGATGTTCATGAACGAGGCGCGCCTCGTGTCACAGGTCGATCACCCGAACATCGCGCGCATCACCGACGTCGGCTTCGACCGCGGCCGCCCGTTCATCGCGATGGAGTACTTCGCCAGCCGCACGCTCGCCGACGTCATGCTCGCGCTCGCGAGCCGCAGCCGCCCGATGCCCGCCGAGCTCGCCGCCTACATCACGTGCGAGGCTGCCGCCGGCCTCGACGCGGCGCACGGCGTGAGAGACCTCGAGGGCCGGCCGCTGCACCTCGTGCACCGCGACGTCACCGCCAAGAACCTGCTCGTCGGCTACGACGGCGGCGTGAAGGTCATCGACTTCGGCATCGCGCGCGCCGAGGGCATCGAGTCGATCACGACGCCCGGCTACATCCGCGGCACGGCGGCGTGGGTGTCGCCCGAGCAGGCGCGCGGGGGCCCGGTGACGCCCGCCACCGACGTCTGGGCGCTCGGCGTGAACCTGTACCTGATGCTCGCCGGGCAGCTGCCGTTCAGCGGGCGCAGCGACGTCGAGCTGCTCGCGCGCGTGACCCAGGCCGAGCCCGCCGACGTGCGGCGGCTGCGGCCCGACGTGCCCGAGGGGCTCGCCGGCGTGCTGCCCCGGGCGCTCGCGAAGTCGCCGGTCGAGCGCCACCCGAGCATGGCCGACCTGCGCGACGACGTGCTGGCGTCGATGCCCGACCCCGACGCGTGCCGAACCTCGCTCGCCGCCCTGATGGACTCGCTGTTCCCCCTCGACGCCGACGAGCAGCGCTGGCGCCTGGCCCAGCTCGCGCCGGAAGAGCTGATGCCCGCCGACGCCAGCTCGCCGCTCAAGCGGCTCATGGGCTGGCTGCGCCGCTGACTGCTGCCACTTTCTGGCAGGAGCGCGTGGCACCTTTCAGTCATGCCCCCCCCAACACTGGATCGGAGTCGTCTGCAGAGAGCACGTTCAACGCGGCGTCGCGGGGGGCTTCGCGCAGCTCTGCCACGGGCGGCACGCGCCGCTCGCGCGCATGCGGCCCGGCGACACACTCATCTACTACTCACCCACCGCCCGAATGGGCGAGGGGCCGCCGCTGAAAGAGCTCACGGCGCTGGGGCGCGTGACCGGTGAGGCGGTGTACCGCTTCGACATGGGCAACGGCTTCGTGCCGTACCGCCGCGACGTCGCGTACGCGCCCTCGGTTCGCGGCGTGCGCCTCGACACGCTCGCGGAGCGGCTGCCCTTCGTTCAGCGGAACAAGAGCTGGGGCATGCTCGCGCGCCGCGGCCACTTCGAGATCGACGCGCACGACGCCGAGCTGATCGCCGCCGCCATGCGACCGTGAACTCGCGGTTCACACCCTTCAACGCGACGTTCACAAGGGCCGCGGCAACGTGCCGCAATGAGGCCCGAAACCCCTGGCACGTCGCGTGGACTGTGCGGGCCCACCATGAAAACTCGTTCGCTCTTCCTGCTGCTCCTCGCAGCCGCGTGCGGTGGCCAGGCGCCATCGGCCAACGGCTCCTTCACGCTGAAGGTCCCCTCGACGCTGCAGGCCGCGCCCGGAGCCGCGGCGCTCGTCGACGTCGGCATCGTTCGCGAAGGCGGCTACTCGCAGAAGGTCAGCTTGAGCGTCGAGTCGGGCAGCGTACCGTCGTCGGTCACCGGCGAGCGCGTGCGGCTCGACGTGCCCGAGAGCACCCGCGGCAAGGTGCCCGTCACCATCACCGGCACCGGCGAGGACGGCCAGACGTCGCAGGCGACGCTGCAGCTCGACGTGCTCGAGCCGCTCAAGTCGCCGACGAAGCCCACGGGCATCAGCGTGCGGCTCAACGCGCTCTTCTACGCGAGCGGCCAGCAGGCGAAGGTCGTCGTCGACTTCGGCGCCGCGTCGCCGGCGACGGTGCCCGACGTCGTGCTCGTCTCGAGCGAGTCGCGCGACGTCGAGAAGCTCACGCTGACGCGCACCGCGGGCAACGTGTTCGAGTCGAGCGCGGTGCCGGTGACGGCGGCAGACGCGCCCGCCGCGACGCTCGACGGCGCCTTCACGCTGCCCGCAGGCGGCCAGTTCTTCGCCATCGTGCCCATCGACCACACCTGGCCGGGCTTCGGGCAGGTCGAGGCCTCGATGGTGAGCGACTTCGCCTGGGTCGACGGCGAGCGGTCGGGCAACCCGACGTCGCGCATCGAGCCGCAGCTCAAGCTCACCGCCGACGAGAGCACCGTGCCCGCCGGCGGCCGCGCGGTCGGCACGCTCTTGCGCACCGGCACCGGCCCGGGCGCGGGCATGCCGATTCAGCTCGCCACCGAAGAGCTGATTCTCTTCCACGCCGACGACGCCGAGCTGCAGCGCTTCCTCACGGCGTCGGGCGGCCAGCTGCTGGTCACGCAGGCCACCGACGGCGACAAGCCGTTCGCGAGCCTCGTGAAGGTCGACCCGCTGTCGCTGTCGGCCTCGCGCCTCGCGCTGTTGCGCGGGTTCGTGAAAGACGACGGCGAGCTCGTCGCGAGCAAGGGCGAGGTGCAGGGCATCTACGGCCTCGCGCTCGCGTTCCGCCTCGACGGCTTCATCGTCTCGGTGAACCCGCGCCTGCAGTACCAGAGCGTGCCGGCGGTCGGCGAGCCCGAGCGCTCGAACCTGAGCGCGAGCATGCAGATGCACGGCGTGCGCGGCAGCTCGGCGCAGTGCGTGCCGTCTGATCCGACGCGCCGCTGCGCGCTCGACGCTCCCGCGCTGTGGACGTACCTCGACCTGCTCGACGCCGACACCCAGCGCATCAAGGTGGCGGTGCTCGACATGGGCTTCGCGCCGAACGCCGACTTCCGCACGAACGCCGACGGCAGCATCGACCAGTGCGACATGACCGGCCGCGGCGTGCGCTGCGGCCCGGGCGCGGCGCTCGGCGTGCCGACGGTCGGCGCCTCGCTCGTCGGCCCGCGCGTGTGGCACGGCACGGGCGTCGTCACGACGCTCGGCGGCATCGTCGACAACGGCTTCGGCGGCGCCGGCACGGGCGGCCAGGTCGCGGTGCCGATGCTCTACAAGTACGACCTCGCCTCGTACGCGTTCGACATGGGCACGGGCATTCGCCACGCCGTCGACCACGGCGCGGGCGTCATCAACATCAGCGCGGGCTACCCGTGCCAGGCGGTGCTGAGCGTCGGGCCGGACCTCGAGTACTGCAGCGTCGAAGGCCGCATCGGCATCTGCAGCATCGTCACCGCCGCGGCCCACACCGCCGCCATCGCGTTCTGCACGAGCCCGGCCGCCGGCATTCCCATCGCGGGCGCGATCGCCTGCGGTGCGCTCTCGATCGCTGCGGTCGTCGCGACCGACGCGTGCCTCTCGACGCTGGCGCTCGGCAACGTGCGCGCTCCGATGGCGAGCGCGGTGAGCTACGCGACGTCGCGCGGCGTGCCGGTGGTGGCGAGCGCGGGCAACGCGATGGACCCGATGAGCCTGCCCGAGCCGATTCGGTCGATCGTGAACCTGTCGGAGCGCCGCACCGAGCGGTGGGGCATCATCCCCGCGACGCTGCCGAACGTCATCGTGGCGGCTTCGGCCGGCACCGAGTCGTTGCGCAACTCGCAGTTCTTCGGCGACCGCGTCGACGTGTGGGCGCCCGAGCCGACGATGTTCATGGCGCCGATGAGCACCGACGACCCGGGCTCGCCGCTGGTGTCGCAGAGCATCAACGCGACGAGCGCGGCGGCTCCGTACGTGTCGGGCGTCATCGCGGCGATGCAGGCGGTGAACCCGTCGCTCGACCCGCTGCGTGCCTCGGCGGCCGAGCGCATGACCATCGTGAGCCGCACGCGCACGATTCTCACCAGCACCGCGCTGACGAACTCGCAGCTGGTCGCGCTGGGCTGGGCGAACGACCCGGTCGAGCGCCGCAACCTCATCGACCCGCTCGCGGCCGTGCTCGAGGCTTCGCGCGGCGTGGCGCCCGACTTCGTGGGGCTGGGCTACGACCTGAAGCTGAACTTCGACGAGGGCGACCTGGCCGATGACCTCGAGGCCGGCGCGCGGCCGGTGACGTTCGGTACGCCGGTCAGCGGTACGGTGTTCGCGTTCGACCCGGCGGCGCCCGACCGCGACTGGAAGACGTTCACCATGCCGACGATGGCGGGCCGCGTGTTCGGCACCGACGTGACGCTGACGTGGGTGGGCTCTGAGGAGCCGGTCACGTTCACGACGAGCGGCCCGGCGCTGCCCCGGGTGTCGACGACGACGAGCGGCAGCGAGCACACGACGACGTACCGGGTGGTGCGCGCGAGCGGCGAGGTCGTGCGCTTCGCGGTGGCGAACCGCGGCACCGAAGACACCGTGTACAAGCTGAGCGTGTCGGCGCCGGTGGCGCTGGCTCCGACGATGCAGATCGTCGAGCCGGTGGTGCCGATGGGCGCGACGCTGTGCGCGAACCGCCCGACGGCCTTCCGCGCCACGGCGGTCTACCCGTTCTCGACGGCGACGGTGACGTCGGTCGAGTGGCTCATCGACGGTGCGCTGCAGGCGACGACGTCGCTGAACCCGACGTTCACACGGCCGGTCGGCACCGACGTGTTCACCGTGCGCGCGTTCGGGGCCACGGCAGACCTGACGGTGACGTTCGTGACGTGCACGGTGACCGCCGAGATCCTGACGCCCGCGATGAACGTGATGCAGTACGCGCCGACCATCGACGCCGTCGGGCCGTACCTCACCATCAACTTCACCGGCCGCGCGGTCGACGCGATGGGCACGGTCATCGACCCGGCGACGCTGGTGTTCGAGTGGTCGACGAACCGCGGCGAGCTGCAGCCCGGCGGCCCCGCGACCGGCACGCAGGTGCTCGGCACCGGCGCGTCGCTGCCCGGCATCCGCATCTACTGCGCGGGCGGCTCGACCGGTGAGACGCACATCATCACGCTCACGGTGCGCGCTTCAGCGGGCGGCCCGATTCTGTCGCAAGACTTCGTGACCGTGATGGTTCAGAACCTCATCTGAGCCGGCGCGCTTACCTCGCAGGGAATTGAGGCATGGCGGAGCAGCACGCTACTTCTCCGCCATGCCCAACCCCTACCCGGTTCATTCTCTGGAGTCCGCACCCGAGCCGTCTCGCCAGGCGCTGCTCGGCTTGAAGCAACGGTTCGGCCTGGTGCCGAACCTCGCGGCGACGATGGCGGAGTCGCCGACGCTGGTGAACAACTTCGTCGCAGCCCTGATGGGGTTCGGCGCAGGCTCGTTCACCGGAGGCGAGCGGCAGGTGCTGCTGCTCACGAACGCCGTCACCAACCGCTGCGCCTGGGCGGTCGCGTTCCACTCGACGGCCGCGCTCTCGGAAGGCGTGCCCGTAGAAGCCGTCGCCGCGGTGCGCGACGCGAAGCTGCCGAAGGACGCGAGGCTCGCGGCGCTGTCGCGATTCACGAGGGCGCTCATCGAGACGCGCGGCCATGCGGGCGGCCCCGAGCTCGACGCGTTCATCGATGCAGGCTTCACGAAGGCCCAGGCGTTCGAGGTCGTCGCAGGGCTCGCGGTCTCGACGATGGCCAACTACGCGGGCAACGTCGCGCCGCCGCCGCTCGAGAAGCCGTTTCGAGCGCAAGAGTGGGCGGCGCGCTGACGACGCACCCCGTCGCCGCCACGCTTGCTGCTAGATCGACCTGTTCCACCCATGCCGCAGAGAATCGGAGCGCTGCTCCAGCACTGGCGAAAGGCGCGGCACAAGAGCCAGCTGCAGCTGGCCATCGAGGCGGGCGTGTCGGCGCGGCACCTGTGCTTCCTCGAGACCGGCCGCGCGAAGCCGAGCCGCGACATGGTGCTGCAGCTCGCGGGGGCGCTCGACGTGCCGCTGCGTGAGCGCAACGCGCTGCTGCTCGCTGCCGGCTTCGCGCCCGAGTACCGGCAGTCGCAGCTCGACGCCCGGGAGCTCGAGGCCGTGAAGGCCGCGCTCGACGCCATCTTGCGCCAGCAGGAGCCCCACCCCGCCGTCGTCATGGACCGCGAGTGGAACATCGTGAAGACGAACCGCGCGGCGGCGAAGTTCTTCGGCTTCCTGCTCGACGGGCGCGACGGGCCGCCCAACGTGCTCACGCTCATGCTCGACCCCGAGTGGGTGCGGCCCTACGTCGTCAACTGGCTCGACGTCGCCGCCGCCCTGCTGCAGCGCGTGCAGCGCGAGGCCGTCGGCGGCGTCGTCGACGAGGCGCTGCTCGCGCGGCTGTACCGCTACCCCGGCGTGCCGCGCACCTCGCCCCTGGCTGCGTCGAGCCTGCCCGTCGTGCCGGTGAGCTTCGAGAAGGAGGGCCGCCGCTTCGACTACTTCTCGACCGTGACGACGCTCGGCACCGCGCAGGACGTGACGGCCCAGGAGCTGCGCATCGAGTGCTTCTTCCCGCTTCGGCGCGCTCAGTGAAGTGACACGAAGCCGTCGAAGCCCCCGCCGATGACGGAGCCGTCGTCGAGGCCCGCGCAGCTCGAGCGGTAGAGCCGCAGCGCGCCGTCGGGTAGCCGGCCCAGCACGTCGGTGCAGCCGTTGCCGTCCCAGTCGCGGGCGAGCAGCGCGTCGAACGGCGCCCAGCCGGTGCCGGCGACCGTCGCCTCGGCCAGGTGCGCCGCGCAGTCGCCGGCGAACAAGAGCAGCCGGCCGTCGTCGTGACGCGCGAGCAGGTCACCGCAGCGGTCGCCGGTGAAGTCGCCACCGAGCAGCGCGTCGAGGTGGCTCCAGCCCTGGCCGATGGCGACGGCCTCGCTGGCGAAGCCGCCGCGGCAGTCGCCGGGGAACAAGAGCAGCCGGGCGTCTGCCCCGCGCGCGGCGACGTCGTCGCAGCCGTCGCCGTTCAGATCGCCGGCCGCCGTGACGAGCGACAGGGCCTGCCACTGGGTGCCGATGACCGCGGCGTCGCTGAGGCTGCCGGTGCAGGTGCCGCTGTAGCGCAGGAGCTGGCCGTCGCCGTCGCGCGCGAGCACGTCGCCGCACGCGTCGCCGTCGAAGTCCGACGTGGCGGCGACGGCGTCGAGGCTCGACCACCCGCTGCCGATGCGCTGGTCCTCGCGGCGAAAGCCGGTGCCGCAGTCGCCCGAGTACAGCGCGAGCTGGCCGTCGCCGGTGCGGCCCCACAGGTCGGCGCAGCCGTCGCCGTCGAAGTCGAAGTCGTGGCGCGCCGAGCGCAGGTGGTACCAGCCGTAGGGTGCGCGCGCCACGGTGTGCGGCCACGCGGCCTTGCGCTCGTCGCCGTTGAAGTTCGCGTCCATCACGAAGACGTTGCCGTCGGCGTCGACGTGATCGACCGCGGCGACGTGGCCGTACGGGTTCGTGCTCGACGGCGGGTAGACGACGAGGTCGTACGCCGAGGGGCGGCGGCCGGTCGCGTAGGGGATGCGCTCCCAGACGGCCAGGTCGGGGACGTCGTCGAGCCAGACGTGGCACGCGCCGTCGGGGGCGCAATTGCCCGTCCACGCGTCGCGGGCGACCGGCACCCGGGCGCCGAACTTCGCCGGGTAGAAGCGCTGGATGGCGGCGAGGCACTGCTGGTGGTCGGGGAAGAGGCTCCAGTCGAGCTGCGCGGGCGCGCTGAGCGCCGACGACGTGTCTTCGAGGCCGCTGAGCGGCTGGGTGACGACGGCTTCGTTGGCACAGGCAGCCAGCAGAACGGCGATGAGTGGGGCGCGCATGGGCCGGAGCAGTACCGCCGCGAGCGCTTCTGGCGCGTGGCCGCGCGCGCCAGAAGCGCTTCCCTTTCACGCCACGGCTACGTCACCTCGAGGCGCCAGGCGCTGGGGGTCTTTCCCGTCCACCGCTTGAACGCGCGCAGGAACGCGGGCAGGTCGGCGTAGCCGAGTCGGAAGCCGACCTCGGACAGGCCCATGGCCGGGTCGCGCACGAGCTCGCGGGCGATGCGCTGGCGCGAGGCGTCGAGCACCTCGCCGAACGTGGTTCCCTCTTCGTCGAGGCGGCGCTGCAGCGTGCGCGGGCTCATGTGCAGGCGCGCGGCGACGCCCTTCACGTCGGGCGCCCGGTCGAGCCGGGCCTCGATCTGCGCGCGCACCTGGTCGGCGAGCGCGCCTGGCGCGGGAGCGTCTCTCAGCGCGCGCTCGGCCTGGGCCGAGAGCGTCGACAGCAGCGGCGGGTCGGCCGAGGGGATGGGCAGCGCGGCCTGGTCGCTCGAGAGCTCGAAGCCGTTCGAGCCGGCCTCGAAGCGCAGCCGCTCGGTGCCGAGCAGCGCGACGTGCTCGGTGAGGTCGTCGGGCGCGGGGTGCGCGAACCAGACGCGCGTGGGCTTCAGCGGCTCGCCCGCGAGCAGGCGCGCCTGCATGAGCACGGCGGGCACGAAGAACTCGTTGCCCTGGCGGCCGTAGCCATGGCGGCGGCCGAGCACCTCGTGCTCGAAGCGCGCCGCGCCGCCCCGCTCGGTGAACGACACCTTGACGCGGTCGTTCATGATCGAGGCGTAGCGCGCGATGCGCTCGAAGCCCTCGCGAAGAGTGGCCGAGTGGCGCGCGATGAACTCGACGAGGCCGTACGTGCCGCGGGGGAAGTTCGCGGCGAGGTGCAGGCCGAAGTCGAGATCGCGCGTGAGCCCGGCGGCGCGCTCGTAGAGCCGCTCGAGCGTCGACAGGCGCAGCACGACCTCGGGCTCGGTGTCGGAGCCCTCGGGCAGCCGCAGCTCGGCGGCGAGCGCGCGGGCGTCGCAGCCGGCCTCGGCGACGCGCGTGAGGATGGGGGCGACGACGGACGTGCGAATCGGGAGGTCGCGGGCCGGCACGGGCGCAGCGTGCCACGTTCTCATCGAGGCGCGCGTCAGGAGCGACCTCTGGGGCGCGCGCCTGCCAGTACGACAACCCGGAAGTTCGTGCCGGGTTGGGCCGCCGATCCATCGCCGCTGGCTGCGTTGCGCTCCCTGCGACGCACCGACAAATGCGACTCGTCGCGACGCCTTGCCAGCGGCGCGCCTCGACGGCCGATCCCGGCACGAACTTCCGGGCTGTCGTACTGATATGGATGGACCGGTCGCATGCGGCTCGCTCTCGTCTCTGACCTGCACGGCAACGAGCTCGCGCTCGAAGCCGCGCTCGCCGACGCCGGCTCGGCCGGGTTCGACCAGCTCGTCTGCCTCGGCGACGTGGCGACGCTCGGGCCCCGCCCGTCGCGCGTGCTGGCGAGGCTCAAGGAGCTGCGCTGCGCGTGCCTGCTCGGGAATCACGACGAGTTCATGCTCGAGCCGAAGCTCGTCGAGAGCTACAGCCCGATTCCCACGCTCGTCGCGTCGGTGCACCAGACCCGCGAGGCGCTCTCGAGCGCCGAGCTCGACTTCATTCGCGGCTTCCGTCGCACGCTGCCGATCGGCGACGTGCTGCTCTTTCACGGCACGCCGCGCTCGAACATGGAAGACCTGCTCGCGTCGACTGCAGACACCCAGGTCGACGAGATGCTGGCCGGGCACCGCGCCGTGGTGTTCGCCGGCGGCCACACGCACCTGCAGCTGGTCCGCCAGCACCGCGGGGCGCTCATCGTGAACTCGGGCTCGGTGGGGGCCCCCTTCCGCGAGTTCGCCTCTCACGGGCCGCCGGTCATCCTGCCGCAGGCCGAGTACGCCCTCATCGAGGTCGACCGCGGGCGCGTGAGCGTCGACCTGCGCCGTGTTCCACTCGACCCGCACGCGCTGCGGGCACAGGTCGACGGGTGGGACAACGCGCTCGCGCCCTCACTGCGCGCGATGTACGCGTGACTCACGAGCGGCCGTGCAGGCGCCGCTCGAGGGTGGCCCGCACCGCGGCCGACGGCGCCGACGCGAGCGCGACGGCGCGGTGCTGCTCTGCGAGCGCCCCGTGCCCGGCCCTTCGGTGAAGATCGGCGAGCGCCGCCGACCAGAGGTACGAGCCCTCGAGCCATGACGGCGGCGCGAGCCGCTCGAGCACGTCGAGCCCGGCCTCGGGCCCGCGCCACTCGGCGAGCGCGACGGCGCGATTGAGCGTGTGAATGGCCGACGGAGCGACCCGGTCGAGCAGCTCGTAACAGGCGACGATGCGCTCCCAGCGGGTCGCCGAGAGCGAGGGGGCGAGGCAGTGCTCGGCAGCGATGCCAGCTTCGGCGTGCCAGCGCGAGAACGCGTCGCCGGCGGCGGAGCGAGCGAGCCACTCGAGCCCGGCGGCGATGCGGTGCGTGTCCCAGAGCGATCGATCTTGCTCTTCGAGCAGCAGCAGCCCGCCGCTCGCGTCCTGGCGCGACGACGTGCGCGCGGCGTGCAGGTGCATCAGCGCGAGCAGCGCGAAGGTGTCGGGCGTGGCGCCGGCGGGGTGGGCCGCGAGTTCGCCGCCGAGGCGCAGCGCCTCATCGCAGAGCTCGGCGCGAATGGCGCCGTCGGGGTGCGACGAGAGGTAGCCTTCGGTGAACAGCACGTAGAGCACGGTCTGAACTGCGGGCAGGCGGGCGGCGCAGCGGGCCGACGACAGGTCATCGAGCTCGAGGCCGGTCTCACGCAAACGGCCGCGCGCGCGCGTGAGGCGCTTGTAGACGTTGGCCTCGGTCATGAAGAGCCGCTCGCAGATCTCGGCGACGCCGAAGCCGCAGAGGATCTTGAGCGCCAGCACGAGCTGCGACTCTGCCGGGAGCGCCTCGTCGCAGCAGGCGAACAGCATGCGAAGCAGGTCGTCGCGCACCTCGCCGGCGAGCCGCGCGTGAGGCTCGGCACCGGCGGGCACGTCGAGCTGGGCGGCGAGCTCGGTGCGCCGCGCGACGCGCCGCAGCTCCTCGACGACGCGATGGTGCGCCACGCGGTGCAGCCAGGCGGCGGGGTTTTCGGGGACACGCGACGCGGGCCAGCTCTCGAGCGCCGCCGCGAGCGCGAACTGCACGGCGTCTTCGACGGCCTCGAGGTGCTGCACGCCGACCCGCCTCGAGAGCGTCGCCACCAGGCGCCCGTACTCGTGACGGAAGAAGTGGTCCGCGAGATCCTTCATCCCGGCGCGTGGATCTCGATGACCTCGACGCCGGACCCGGGTCGCACGAGCCCGGGGCACTCTCGCGCGATCTGCAGCGCCTCGTCGTGGCTCGAGGCCGACACGATCATGTAGCCACCGACGAGCTCTTTCACCTCGACGAACGGCCCGTCGGGCTTCGGGTCCGAGAGCGCCACGCGGCTCGCGCCGAGCCGGCCTCCGAGGTCGACGAGGTTCTTCTGGAACCTCTCGCGCCACTCGTTGAACTTCGCGTACATCGCCTGCATCTGGGCCGGTGACGCCTTCTCGGTCGCGCTCGGGCCGGGCACACTTCGCTGCAAACACAGATATTTCGGCACTTGGGTCTCCTGGTTCGGGTCGTCGACGACGGTCGACCTTCTACGATGCGCGAGGGGGCCGCGGTTGGACACTGCCCGACGGCGGCGACGTCTTCCACGGGTCGGGGCCCGGGTCGCCGCCCGGCCCCGCGATGACCAGCCGGTCGAGGAAGTGCGGCCAGCCGATGGCGTGCTTGGCTTGCTCGCCCGGCTTCAGCCCGGTGTGCTCGAGCGCGACGCGCGTGCCGCTGCCTCGGGCCTCGAAGGTGACCCGAAGGCGCGTCGCGCCGGGCGGCATCGCGTCGTTGCCGAGCTCACCCCACGCGATCTCGATCGACCGCGGCCGGTCAACCCGCACGAAGTGCCCGCGAATCAGCACGCCGTTGATGTCGACCGAGAAGACGCCTCCTGCTGCGGCCTCGAGGCGCGCGACGTCACCCATCCACCGCACGAGCAGCTCGGGCCGCACGAAGTGGTCGAACACCTGCTCGGGCGGTGCGTCGATGTCGAGCGTCGTTCGGTACGCGTCGCTCATTTCTTCTTCTCGAGCTCGTCTTTCAGCGCGGCGAGCTTTGGCGCCCAGAACGTCTCGACGAACGCCGCGACCGGAGCGAAGCCCTCGGCCCGAACCGAGTAGAGGCGCCGCGTGCCCTCGCGCCGCGCCTCGACGAGGCCTGCCTCGCCGAGCAGCGCCAGGTGCTGCGAGGCCGCCTGCTGCGTGACGTCGAGCTCGGCGGCGATCTCGCCAACGGCGCGCGGGCCACGCCGCAAGAGCCGCAAGATCTCGACGCGCCGCGGCTCACCGAGCGCCTTCAGCGCCACCGCCGTGCTGGCCCGTTGCTGCTTCACAAGTGCCTGCTTGTGTACCACCGCCCCGCCCTGCTACACCACAAGCCGTTACTTGTGGAGGAACCATGACCACCCTACGGCACGAAGTCTTCGCCGCCTGCCCGCCCCAGCGCGTCTGGGCGGTGCTGGCGGATCTCGAGGCGGTGCAGCGGTACAACCCGGGCGTGCGCACCGCCGCCATCGAGGGCGCTCAGCGAACCGGAGTCGGCGCGCGGCGGTCGTGTGAGCTGCTGCCCAGGGGGCGCGTCGTCGAGCGCGTCACGCACTGGGAGGACGGCAGCGCGCTCGGGCTCGAGGTGGCCGAGAGCGACTGGCCCATTCACTTCATGAGCTGGGTGACGCGGCTCGAGGCAGACCCGCGCGGCACGCGCATCACGCAGTCACTCGAGTACCGCGTGAAGTTCGGCCCGCTCGGCTGGCTGCTCGACCATCTCGTGATGAAGCGAAAGCTCACCGCGTCGCTCGACGAGGTCTTCGCGTCGCTCGTGCGGCACGCCGAGGCGGGGAGCTGACCGATGGCCTTCGACGAAGCGCTCGCCGAGAAGGTGCGCGGCGCCCTGGCGGGCACGAAGGGCCTCACCGAGAAGAAGATGTTCGGAGGCATCGCCTTTCTCGTCAGCGGTACGATGTGCATCGGCGTCGACCATGGCGACCTCATCGTTCGCTGCGAGAAGGAAGAGACCGACGCGCTCCTCGCGAAGAAGGGTGTGCGAGCGTTCGACCTGTCGGGCGGGCGCCCGATGAAGGGTTGGGTGCTGGTCGGCCCCGAGGCGACGCGAACGGCGGCCGGGTTCAAGCGGTGGCTCGCGTACGCAAAGGCGTGGGCGGCGAAGAAGTAGAGAGCCCCCTGTAGTGGCGAGCCGGGCTCGTGCGTCTCTTCGGCGAAGTCCCCAACCGAGGAGACCCAAACCATGTCGTCACCCTTCGTCTGGTTCCACCACAACGGCAAGAAGCCGCTGGAAACCCGCGGCTTTCTCACCTCGCTGCTCGCGCTGCAGGCATCGGACGGGCCGGGCGACTCGACGATGCTGGCGGCCGGTGCCGGCCCGTTCGCGGCGCTCGGCAGCGGCAAAGACCGCTTCGGAGACCGCGACGAGTGGATCCCGTTCGTCGCGGTCGACGACGTCGACGCGTTCACGCGGCGCGCCGTCGAGCTGGGAGCGGCGCTGCTCCGCGAGAAGACCCGGGGCCCCGCGGGCGAGTTCACCGTCGTTCGAGAGCCCGGCGGCGCAGCGCTCGCGCTGTGGAAGAAGGCCTGACCGTGACGGTGCTCAGGAACACCGTCTTCATCGACGCGCCGCCGCGGCGGGTGTGGGCCGCGCTGGCCCGCCTCGACGCGCTCGCCGAGTATGACCCCGGCATCTCGAAGAGCGAGGTGCGCTCGGAGCAGCGCGAGGGGGTCGGCGCCGAGCGCCACTGCGACATCGCGGCGAGCGGCTGGTTCCGCGAGCGCGTGACCGTCTGGCAGCCCGAGCGCGAGCTCGAGCTCACGCTCTACGACTGCTCGCTGCCGGTTCGACAGCTGCGGCACCACTACAGCCTGACGCCCGAGCGCGGGGGCACGCGCGTCGACCAGCTCCAGGAGTACACGCTCAAGTACGGCCCGCTCGGGTCGCTGCTCGACGCCCTCGTCGTCCGCCGCAAGTGGGATGCGGGCGTGAAGACCTTCTTCGCTGGGCTCAAGCGCCACGTCGAGGCAACCTCGGCCGAACGATGACGACCTACGCCCTGCTCATCTACCGCACGTCGCCACCCTCGGTGCCGATCCCCGAGCTCGAAGAGCAGCGCGCGCTCGAGTGGCACCGCGCGCTCCAGATAGACGCGCGCAAGGACCTGCACGCCGTCGCGCGCCTCGACGCGCCTGCACGGGCTCGAACCGTACGGGCCCGCGCGACCGGCCACGACGTCACCGACGGCCCGTTCATCGAAGCGAAGGAGTGGCTCGTCGGCTTCTACCTCGTCGACTGCGACGACGAGGGCGAGGCCGTCGCACGAGCGAAGCAGATCTGCGCCGACGCGCATCACGCGATCGAGGTGCGCCCCGTCGACTGGCGGTGGCGCGGGTGAGCCGCGCGGCGCACGCCGAGGAGCTCCGGCGCGCGTACCCGGCCGTGCTCGCGAAGCTGCTCGCGTTCACCCGCTCGCTCGCAGACGCCGAAGACGCGTTGCACGACGCCGTCGAGCGCGCGCTCGAGACGTGGAGCGAGACCGGAGCGCCCGACTCGACCGAGGCGTGGCTCGTGACCGCGGCCCAGAACGCGCACCGCGATCGCCTGCGGCGCTCGAGCAAGACCGAGAGTCACGGCGACGCGCTCGACGTGCTCGCACAGCTGAGCCCGTGGGCGCGCATCGCCGTCGCCGACCCCGAGGTCATGCGCGGGTGGAAAGACGAGCTGCTCCGGCTGCTCTTCGCCTGCTGTCACCCGGCGCTGGAAGACGGCGAGAGCGCGGCGCTCGCGCTCGCCACCGTGGTGGGGCTGTCGACCGACGAGCTCGCCCGCGCGTTCGTCGTCGCCCCGCGCAGCATGGAGCAGCGACTGACCCGCGCGCGGCTGCGGCTGCGCGAGCGGGGCGACGTCGAGGGCACGACTCCCGAGCGCGGCAGCGAACGCCTGCCGGCGGTGCTGCGCGCCATTCACCTGCTCTTCAACGAGGGGTACTGGTCGAGCTCGGGCGAGGCGCCGATTCGCGCAGACCTGTGCCGCCTCGCGCTCGGCCTCGCCCGCTCGCTCGCCGAGGCCTTCCCCAGCGAGCCCGAGGCGGCCGGCCTGCTCGCGCTGCTGCTGCTGCACGAGGCGCGGCGCGACGCGCGGCTCGATGCGAGCGGCGCGCCCGTGCCGCTGCCCGAGCAAGACCGCGCTCGGTGGGACCACGACGCCATTCGCGCCGCCACCACGCTGCTCGACGAGGCGCTCGCGCGGGGAGCGCCCGGCCCGCTGCAGACCGAGGCGGCCATCGCGGCCGTGCACTGCCGGGCGCGCACGGCCGCCGAGACCGAGTGGCACGAGCTCGCCTCACTGTACGCGCTGCTCGAGGACTTTCGGCCGACGCCGGCGGTGCGGGTGAACCGCGCCTTCGCGCTCGGCCAGGCGAAGGGGCCGCGCGAGGGGCTCGCCCTGCTCGACCGCTCGGACATCGACGGCGCGCAGTACCCGTACGTGCACCTCGTGCGCGGCGCGCTGCTGGAGGCCGCAGGTCAGACCGCAGCGGCGAGCGTCGCGCTGAAGCAGGCGCTGGCGAGCTCTCGAAACACGCACGAGCGCCGGCAGATCGCAGAGCGGCTCGCCCGCCTGGAAGAGAGAGGAGAAGAGACATGACGCGGTCGGCAGAGGGTCTGTTCTGGAAGCTCGCCGCCGAGCTGCAGCGCGAAGACTCGCGCGTGGTCGAGGGCACGATCATGAACGGCCGCTGCCTGCGCGTGGGCAGAGAGTTCCTCGCGCTCGCCGACTTCAAGGGCTCGGGGCTGGTCGTGAAGCTCCCGGCGAAGCGGGTGGTCGAGCTGATCGAGGCCGGCGTGGGCCGCTCGTTCGCGCCGGCCGGCAGGGTCTTCGGCGAGTGGGTCGCGGTGCCGAAGCCCGACGCTCGCTTGTGGCGCAAGCTGCTGCGCGAGGGCATCGGCTTCGTCGCGCGTTGACGGCCAGTACGACAGCCCGGGAGCTCGTGCCGGGATCGGCCGTCGAGGCGCGCCGCTGGCAAGGCGTCGCGACCGAGTCGCACTTGTCGGCGGCCCAACCCGGCACGAACTTCCGGGTTGTCGTGCTAGCGCCGGCTGAGCTCGCGGAAGAACGCTTCGCTCTCGTCGTCTGCCGGGAACATGAGCTCGACCTTGAGCTCCGACGCGGTCACCTCGACGGCGGTGTCGAAGCGCATGACCGTCGAGATGGTGCGCACGCGCCGGCCGCCGAAGTTCAGCCGCGGACAGATGACGGGCAGCTCGGGCCGAGCGTCGTGCCCCGGCGGAGGAATGGCGCGCGCGTGCGCCTCGGCCCGGCGCAACAGCTCGGTCAGGGCCGGATCCGAGGCTCGCGCCGCCTCGCGCCGGAGCGCGGCGACACCCGCCCAGACCACGTCTGGCCAGTTCTCGACGAGCTCGCGAAACGGCCCCGGGCCGAACCACAGCTCGACGATCGCCTCGGGCGGCATCGAGCACATCCCGGGGAAGACGGCCTCGGCCGCGCGGTTCGACGAGATGAAGCGAAAGCCGCGGCTGCCGACCCAGGCCGGGTACGGCTCGTGCGACGCGAGGATCCGGTCGAGCACGCGCTGCACCGGCTTCATCGCGACGTCGTCGAGCGAGAGCGAGGGGTAGGCCGGCGGAAGGCCCGCAGCGCCGAGCAGGGCGTTGCGCTCGCGGAGCGGAACGTCGAGCGCGGTCGCGAGGCGGAGCACGAGGTCGGCGCCAGGCCGCGAGCGGCCGGTCTCGATGAACGAGAGGTGCCGCGGCGTCGTGCCGGCATGGGAAGCGAGCTCGAGCTGCGACATGCCGGCGCGGGCTCTCCAGTGCCGCAGCTGCTGGCCGAAGGGGCTGGTCGCGTCAGTCACGACTCCACGGTACCCGCGCGCGGGAAGCCCCGCACTTCCCTAATGGGGAAGGCGAGCGCCGGGCGAAGCGACCTTGCGGGGATGCGGGCGGCCGGTCTCGACGAAGTGCTTCAGCTCGTCGGCCACTTTCGCTCCGCCCGACTGCAGCTGCCACTTGATGACGCAGCCGAAGAGCACCATCGGGCCCCGCAGCGTGAGCGTCGCGTGAATGCGCACGCGGCAGCGGCGGTCGTCGACGCGCGAGACGCTCCAGCGGTTCACCGCGTGCGCCACGAAGCTCGGCATGCCCCCGGCGGCCTCGTACTCGAACGCCATCGCCTCTGGGTCGAAGCGGGTCAGCCGCTCTTTGACGACGCCCGCCTTGACCGGGCCGAACGGCGCGGTGGTGCACGAGCGCATCGCGCCCGGGCCGGGCTCGCTTGAGGCGACGGGGCACGACGACGTGATGGGCGCCGCCCACTCGCCGATGTGCATGAAGCGCTCACCGAGCGTGTGCCAGACGCGCTCGGCGGGCGCGTCGATGACCACTTCGTTTCGAAGTTCCATGCCTTCAAGCTAGCGGGCGCCGGGGGCGTCGACGATTCCCGACGAGGGAAGGAGCGGCCCCTCACCGCACCGAACGACGAATCAGCCGTGCCAGCCGCTCCACCGCGTCGCCGAGCGCCGCCGTGCGCGAGAGCAGGTGGTACTTCACGACGCCGAGCTCGGGAATCGGCCTCAGCACGACGCCCGGCGGTGGCCGGCAGGTGCCGTTGACGACCGCGACCCCGAGCTCTGCGGCCACGAACGCCAGCATCAGTGGCCAGCCGTCGGCCACGACCGGCGGAGTCACCCTCGCCCCGACGCTCGCCAGCGCACGCCCGACGAGCGCGCGATGCGATTGGCCCTCGGGCGCCATGATCAGCCGGCTCTCTGCGAGCTCGGCGAGGCGGACGCGAGGCGAGCGCGCGAGGCGGTGCCGCCTCGGCAGGGCCGCGCACACCGGAGTCGAGAGCAGCTCGCGCGAGTGCAGCCCGCGCGGCACCAGGTCGAACACGCCGACGGCGAGGTGGGCTTCTCCGCGCTGCACCGCTGCGCTCGCCGACGGCCCGCCGAGCGTCAGCACCTCGAGCTGGGCGCGGTCTTTGGCGAACGCCTTCAGCGCGGGCCCCAGCAGGTAGAGGTAGGCGCCCTCGCCCGCCGCGAGCGTCACCGACTCTCGCGTCTCGCCGCGCAGGTGACCGGCGAACGCGGCTCCGCGGGCCAGCAGGTCGCGGCCGAAGGCGCACAGCTCGACGCCCTGCGCGGTGAGCTCGAGCGAGCGGCCCTCGCGCTCGTAGAGCCGCACGCCCGCCTGGTCGGACAGCCGGCGGATCCGCTCGAAGAACGCCGGCTGCGACAGCCCGAGCCGTCGGGCCGCGCGCGTGAAGTTGAGCTCTTCGGAGAACGTCACGAACGCCCGCAGGAGCTCGCCGTCGACAATCGGCTGTGGCGATAGCGTATCCAAAGTTCGAAGTTCCTACCGATAGCCGAGCTTCTTACGCTGCGAGCATGAAGACCAGCGAACAGTGGTGGCGTGAGACCAAGTCCGACCCCGACACGCTGCGGGCCTGGCTGTTCGACCAGTACCGTGGCGAGGCGACCGCGGTGGGCCGCATCGAGGCGCTGCGCGATCGCTACGCCGCGACCGCCCCCCGCGCGCACCGCATCCTCACCGTCATCGCTGGGCAGGAGCGCAAGCACGCCGGGTGGGTCGCCGAGCTGCTCCGCGCACGAGGCATCGAGCCCCGCATCGAAGACAAGCCCACCCGCTACTGGAGCGGCCCGCTCGCCGCGATCGGCGACCTGCAGACCGGCTGCGCGGTCGGCGCCCACGCCGAGGCGATGAGGCTCGAGCGCATCGAGGCGATCGCCTCGGACGAGACGGCGCCCGCGGACGTGCGCGAGGTGTTCCGCCGCATCCTCCCCGAGGAGCGCTTCCACGAGCGCGCGTTTCGCAGGCTCGCGGGCGCGAGCGCGCTCGAGGCGACGCGGGGCGCGCACCGCAAGGCACGCGAGGCGCTCGGCCTGTTCCCGTAGGCTGCTGCAGCTCGAACCGCGCACGCACACCGCCGTCGCGCATCGCCCGAGTCCGCTGCCGGGTCTTCGTCGCGATCGCGGTCGGCTCGGCGAAGGCGGGCGAGCGCCCTCGAGCAGTCGACTGCAGGTCGTTCGGCTTCGCGGCCCCCGGGAGCACGACGCGCCGCGCCTGGCGCGGGCGCCCCTTCGAGCGGCAGCTCGGCCCTGGCGCCTGGGAACTCGCCTGCCCGACGGCGAGCGCATCGACGACGAGGGGTTAGACACCGCCGGGCACCGGAGTGCGCCGCGCGCCTTCGCGGCCCCGCTCGGGCGGTGTCAGCGGCCCGGGTGCCTGGCGCACTGCCGCCGTGTCTCACCGGGGCCGCCGGCGGTGTCTTCTCGGCGAAACCTCGTCCTCACCGGAGACCCATGCCTCACTTCGTGCTGCGCCTTCGCTGGTCGCGACTTGCCGTGGTGTCTTCGCTGTGCTTCGCGGCGGCCGCGCTCGCCGACGAAGACGGCGTGTTCCCCAGCGGGCAGGCGGTCGCGGCGGGAGCCACCTTCGGGGCCTTCACCCAGTCGATTCCCATCGCGAGCCCGCCGTACCATGGGCTCGAGCCGCAGCTCGCGCTGGTCTACAGCTCGCAGGGCGGCGAAGGGCTCGGTGGAGTCGGGTGGGCGCTCGCCGGCTTCTCGAGCATCGATCGCGTCGGCGCGGATCGCGGCACTCCCAGCTTCGACACCTCGGACGTCTTCAGCCTCGACGGGCAAGACGTCATCCCCTGCGGCACCTCGTTCGTGACCCAGCCCAGCTGCCTCTCGGGCGGCAACCACGCCACCCGCGTCGAGGCGTACCTGAAGATCTTCTACGACTCGGCCAGCGACACGTGGACGGTGTGGCAGCGCGATGGGCGCAAGGCGGTCTACACGGCGACCGTCAAGATCGCCCAGTCGCACTACCCCACGCTGCGCTGGGGCCTGAGCACGGTCAGCGACCCCTTCGGTAACACCGTCAGCTACGTCTGGTCGCCGGCGGTGTACGGCGTGGGGCCCGCTTACGTCATCGACGAACCCCTGCCGCGGGCGGTCACGTACAACGGCACGGTCATTCGCATCTACCCCGAGTGGCGGCCCGACGTGGTGACGCGGGCCAACGGCGCCGGCAGCTACCGCCAGCAGTATCGGGTCAAGACCATCGACGTCTGCGTGCACCTGCCGGGTAACACCACTCCGTGCTCGACCAGCGGAGTCGTCGACCCCGACCGGGCGCGCCTGCTCACCTTCAACTACCGCGCGAGCGGCGCGACCGGTCGTTCGCTGCTCTACGGGGTCACGCACTACGGCAGCGACGCGCGGCTCTCGGCCAGCTTCGCCACGCCTGAGGCGGTGATCGCGCAGCAGGTGACCGGCTCGAGGTTGCCGACGCCCGACTACGACTACCCCGCTGCCCCCCTGCGCAGATTCGACTGGCCCAGCCGCCAGGTCACGTCGCTGCCCGCGTCGTCGCTCTTGACCGCGCTCTCGATGGCGGCGGCCTCCGCCGGCGACGTCGACGGCGACGGCCGCACCGATCTCGTGTACGCGCGGGCCGGCCAGTCGGGGCTGGTGGTCGATCTGCTCAAGGCCGGCACGAGCGGGTACACCGTCGCGAGCGAGACCCTGTTCACCACGGCCCAGCCCCAGGCGCTCTGGGGCTCGCAGGTCGAGCTGTTCTTCATCGACGACTTCACCGGCGACGGCCGCGGCGATCTGCTGCGCGCATGGCGCGACAACTGCGGCACGCAGCCGGGTCGCATCGCCGCGACGCTCAACTGCTCGGGGAACCAGGGCAAGTGGCGCTTCGAGCTCTTCGTGAGCAACGGCACCGGGTTCGCGGCACCGGTGCGCACGATGCTGTGGACGGCCGCGTTCTACAACGCGCACTTTCACATCGGAGACGTCAACGGCGACGGCCGCGCCGAGGTGGTGGTGCAGGGCAACGGTCAGCTGATCCCCATGTCGTGGAGCGGCTCGGGCTTCGTCGCCGGCACCACGACGACCTACCCGTCGACCGACCTGCTGACCTTCGTGCCCGGCGACGCGAACGGCGACGGTCGCCTCGACATGATCGGGGTCTACCGCACCGGCGACAACACCTCGCTGCGCACGTTTCTCGCCAAGAGCGGAGTGTTCACGGCGCCCATCGCCTCGACGAACGTGCTCACCGCGTCGAGCATCACCGTGCTCGCGACCCTGCCGCTCGACGTCGACGGAGATCACCAGACCGACGTGGTGCAGCTCTTCTCGCAGTTCGGCAACTTCTTCGGCCAGGTCATGCTCTCGGCCGGAGGGCGCTACCGCGAAGCCGTGGGGGGCGGCGTGAGCGGTGGCCCCCAGAACGTGGTGCGCTGGCTGACCGGCGACTTCGACGGTGATGGCCACGGCGATGTGCTCGCCGTCACCGACCCGGGCACGCCGCCCACCGCGAGCTGCAGCTACGTGCCGGGCGAGTGGTGCCCTGGCGGCCTCGTCGTCGTTCCGCTGCTGGCGCGCAACGGCTTGCTGCAGCTCGGCCCGGGCCAACAGACGTACACGGGCAGAGACGGGCTGGGCTACTTCGCCGCGGACTCCAACGGCGACGGCAAGATCGACTTCGTGCAGCCCTACTCCACGCTGTCCGGCACGCTGGCCATCAACGGGCTGACCTCGATGGGCCCGCTGCCCGACGTCGTGACCCGGGTGCGCAGCGGCCTCGGTGGCACGACCACGATCGGCTACGCCCAGGCGCGCCTCGAGAACGCGGCGGGGCTCGTGCCGGTCGTCACCCGGGTCGACACGACCGACGGCCACTCCCGCCTGGCCGACCAGACCCTGCGCACCGAGACGACCCGCTACCAGTACGTGGGCGCGCGCTTCGACTGGGCGACCCGCCGCCTGCTGACGTTCAGAGAGGTCACCACCACCGGGCCCTGCGGCCCCGGCTCGAGCTGCCCGGTCAACCTCAGTCGCTACCTGCAAGACAACCGCGCCGCGCCGCTGTTGACCGAGCAGTACCGCAAAGACTCCGCCGGCAGGGTGCTCGAGGCCACCGTCGTCGACTACGCGACGTCGGGCAACGTTCAGTCGTCGCGCATCACCTGGCGCACGGTGGCGACGCGGCGCACCACCTTTGGCTACGACGGCACCGGCGCGAGCTGCAACTGGCCCCCTTCGGGCACACGGGTGTGCGCCAACGGCAAGCGCTTCATCACCGAGTACGCCTACGACAACTACGGCAACGTGGTGACCGCGACCGACTGGGGCGACGCCGACGTCAGCGGCGACGAGGCGACGGTCACCACCGACTACAAGCGTGACCCCACGGGTACGTACATCGTGGCGACGCCGAGCGCGGTGCGGCGCTTCGACAGCGCGGGCGTGCTCGTCGACGAGACGACCCTGACCTTCGATGCGCTGGGCTTCAACGACTCGGTGAGCCACCGCCTCGACGCCACGCGCAGCCTCACCACGGTGTTCGGGCGAGACGGCTATGGCAACGCCGTGCTCGTGCTCTCGCCGACGGGCCGTTGGTCGCTGACGTACTACGACGCGACGTACCATCTGTTCCCCGCCCAGACGTTCAACGTGCTGGGCCAGGCCACTACGGCCACCTGGGATGCGCGGTGGGGCCGCGCGTCGCGGCGCACCGACGTGATGGCCCAGACCGCCGAGAGCTACGTCTTCGACCCCTTCGGCAGGGCGAGCTCGCACTTCAGCGCGGCCGCCGGCACTCAGACGCTCACGTACTGCCAGCCGCCAGCGGGCACCTGCCAGAGCGCCCCCACCGTCACGTGCAGCCTCGACGGTCAGTGCCCCAGCGGGCTCTGCACGGTGACGGCCTCGGCCAACGCGTGCGGCGACCCCGAGAGCCAGCGCACCATCGCCTCGGTGGCCTCTGCCCAGCCTGGAAAGACCGTCGACGCAGTGACCCGCTTCGACGGGTTCGGTCGCTCGTGGAGGTCGGCGCGCACCGGCCCCGTCTCGGGCGGAGCGCAGATCGAGAGCACGCGCCTGCTCGGAGACCGCGGGCGCGTCGAGGCCTTCACTGCCCCCGCGTACGCCGGCGACCCGACCGCGACCACGACGGTGCTCTACGACGGCTTCGGCCGCGGAGCGGGCGTGCGCTACGCCGACCTGGCCGAGAGCCGCGTGGGCTACGGGCTGTCGACGCTCACCACGCTGGACCCCATGGGGCACGCGCGCCGCGACACCGCCGACAGTCGCGGTCTGCTGATCAAGCACGAGGAGCTGCGCGACGGCGGCGCGCCCGTGGTGAGCCAGCTCACCTATGACGCCAACGGCCGCCCCTCGACGATCGTCGACCCCGCCCAGAACCGGTGGTCGAGCACCTACGACGGGGCCGGTCGGCTGGTGGCCACGAGCGACCCCGACTGGGGCCCGTCGAGCTACGGCCACGACGATGACGGCCGCCGGATCTGCAGCCGCAATGCGCTCGGCCAGGTCGTGCGGCTCGCGTACGACGCGCTGGGCCGACTCACGTCGAAGATGCTCGACCCCACGGCCTGGGCCGCGTGTGACAACGCGACGCCCAGCTGCCCCGGCAACGTCTGCCCGCCCGAGGTCGCCCACTGGACCTACGACGAGCTGCGCAGCGCCCCGGCCGGCACCCCCGGTGTCTGTGGTGGCGTCTTCTGCAACACCGGGCGCCTCACCACGGTGACGTTCAAAGAGGGCACGACCGTCAATCGCACCACCTTCGACTACGACGCGCGAGGCCGGGTCGTGCGCAAGACCCGCACGCTCGACGGCGTGAGCTACGGCTTCGAGTACGGCTTCGACGACAGCGGGTACCTGAGAACCGTGAAGTACCCCGACGGAGAGCTGCTCAGCGGCCTCACCTACGACGACGCCGGTCGGCTCAAGAGCGTGCCGGGCTGGGTGACCGACGTTCAGTACGACGCGTCAGACCGGCCGACGCTGCTCAGCCACGCGAATGGCACCTTCACGCGGCGCGTCTATCACCCGGCGCGAGGCTGGCTCACCGGCATCGCCACGTGCCGCGGCTCGCTGCCCGTCGTCGCCCTCGACGGCACCGTGGGCTGCGCGTCGGCGGCAGCGACCGTGCAGCGGGTCAACGCGTCTTACGACCGCGACGGCAAGATCACCGGGCAGCTCGGCGCCAGCGGCGGTGACAGCTGGACGTACGGCTACGACGCGCTCGAGCGGCTCAGCTCGGCCACCAACCTCGCCGACCCGACCGCGACCCAGACCTTCGTGTGGAACGACATCGGCAACCTCACCTCGCGCACGACCGGCGGCAGTACGACGATCTACACGTACCCACTCTCGGGCCTCGGCTCGGTGCGGCCTCACGCCGTCAGCAGCGCGGGCCCCGCGACCTTCAGCTACGACGCGGCCGGGCGCATGCTGAACGGCGCCGGCCGCTCGTACACGTGGGACGCGCTGGGCCGCGCGACCGACGTCTCGGGCGCCGCGATGCGGTACGACGCCGACGGCGCCCGGTACAAGAAGACCGTCGGCGGAGTGACCACCACCTACGTGACCCCCGACTACGAAGTGACCGGCGGGGTGGTGACGAAGTACTTCACCGCCGCTGGGCTCGCGGTGGCGAAGCGGCAGGGCGCGACGCCGGCGTGGCTGCACACCGACCTGCGCGGCTCGGTGGTGGCGACGACCGACGTGAACGGGGCCCTCGTCACGCAGGTGACCTACCGACCCTTCGGCGAGCGGCTGACGCAGAGCGGCGCCAGCGAGCCCCGCGGCTACATCGGCGAGCGGCTCGACGAGAGCGGGCTGCAGTACCTCAACGCGCGGTACTACGACCCGGCGCTGGGCGTGTTCGTCTCGCCCGACCCCGAGCTGGGCGCGGCCTCGATCGCTGGGTTGAACCGGTATGCGTACTCGAGGGGCGACCCGATCAACCACGTCGACCCCTCGGGTCGGTCTCCCCTCGGGCCCGACTATCTCGGGTACATCGAGCTGAGCTACAGCAGCGGCAGCGGGTGGTCGTGGGGCGTCGGTGGGCAATCGGTGCAGCAGGTGCTCGAGGGGCCCAACATGAACGACGCGTTCACCCAGCACATGCTGGCCGGCTCGACCGACTACTGGGCCACGGAGCAGGCGATCATCGTCATGGGCGTGGAGTCGATTCCGAGAGACGAGGTCGAGAAAGCGAAGGCGATGGCGCTGCTGGCGTTGGACAAAGAGCTCGCCAGAGTGCGCGCGGCGCATTTTGCGACGGGCGGGAAAGCGACGGCCGTGCCGAGCGGTGCGTCGCAGTCGGCGCCTCCCGGTGATGAGGCCTCTCCTGGCCCCGGGGAATACGGGGAAGAGGTCGTGGTCGTCGATGAAACCGACGTCGCCCCGGTGGTCTTCAGACTCCTCAATGCGCCTGGGGCGGCCGGTGGGCGGAGCTTCGACGGGATGATCGGCGCGGCCTCGGCGGCGGCGCAGGGCCGACCGATCGAGACCCTGACGTTGGTGGCGCACGGGCTGCTCACGGCTTGGAAAGACACGGGCAAGGTGGTCGCCGTCGCTCCCTACGTCGGTGGCGTCGAGCGGGAGGACTCCGTCGCGGCGTCGGACTTCGTTGCGCTCAAGGAGATCATGGCCCCCGGAGGCACGCTCGTCCTGGCCAGCTGCTACATGGGCATCAACGAGGCGTTCTTGAAGGCGGCGGCCGCCGCGAGCAACACGACGATCGTGGCCCCCACGGGCCTCCTCAACGACTGGGGCGGCTCCGACGGCGCGGGCACGGGTTGGGTCAGCTGCACGGCCGCGTCGTGTGCTCCGGCGCTGCCACCCCCGGGCCTGCATTGACGGCACGGCGCCGACCCGCCGTGCGCCCGCGCCACGCCCGGCCGACAGCAGGCGCCCCGCTACGGAATCATCGACCCCGCGCGCAGCTGAACGCCACCGGCCGACGCGTACCGCAGAATCCACCGGTCTTGCGCCCACACGATCGACGGGCGCTCGCCCGCAACGTCGCCTGGCGAGTTGAAGAGCCGGTTGGTGGTGAGCCCCGAGGTCGGGTTGAGCAGCACGACGCCGACGACCGTGACGGGCATGCCGCCGGCGATACGCTGCACGTCGTATGCGACGGCGTACTCGACACCGTTCCACGCGATGGCTGGAGTGTTCACGTAGGTGTCGGCTCCCAGCAGGTCGTAGTGAGACCCCGCGGTGCACGCCGGGGTCGAGATGCCGAGGTTGACGAGGTCGAGGTCGAGCCCGCCGCTCCCCTGGTGAGCGGCGGCGAGCGACCCGCCGTTGAACACGGACGCGATGAAGTCGCCGTTCATGCTGACCGACGCCGTACCCAGCGGGGTGCCCGTGCCGGTGAGCCGCACGCACGTGAGGCCGCCGGCGCCGCTCGTCGCGTACAGCGCCGCGTACGGCGTCGCGACGCCGTTGTAGGTGAAGGCGCTCGTCACCCAGTGCAGGTTCGGAGTGAAGTCGGGGTTCGCGTCGGCGCTGGTGACGAGCTGCGACGGCCCCACTGCGCCCGCGTAGCTGACGAGGTTGAAGGTGAGGTTGTTGGTCATCGCGCTACGCCACAGCACGGCCCAGGTCGGGCCCGAGGGGCCGTCGCCGTTGGCCACCCAAAAGTCGCTCGAGCCTGCGGCGAGCGTGGCCACGCCGCCGACGACGAGCGCCGGAGACACTTCGGAGTATCGGATGCCGGCCGGATCGGTCGCGAAGACGCCGAAGCTCGAGCCGTTGAAGGCTGCGACCTGCGCGGTGCCGTCGGGGCCGCTCGTGCCGGCGTCAGGGCCCACCGTGAGCGTGATGAGGTCACGGTCGCCGCTCACCACGGCGATGTCGCCGCTCGGCCGCCGGCCGGTGGCGAGGAAGGTGGTCGAGCCCCAGGTGATGTTGCCGCGCTGGGTGAACTGGGTGCCGCCGCCGAGGCCGGTGAGGGTGTTGGAGGCCGCGAGCGCGAGCGCGCGATCGAAGGCGCGCACCGGGGCGTTCCCGATGACGTTCGGGTTCGGGCCCGAGGGGTCGCCCGCTTCGTTGAGCGTGAGGGTGAAGTTGCCGCTCTGCGTGAGCGTGTCTGCGTCGGGCGTGGCGCGGAACGTGACGGTCTGAGGCGTCGCGTAGTTGAAGGCGCTGAAGATGAGCGAGGTCGAGCCCACGATCTGCGCGTGGCCGGTGAGCGCTCCATCGGGCGCCATGGTGACCACGTCGCTCGCGGTGCCGCGTGGCGGGTGACCGAGGTAGACGGTGAACGTGCCCGACGGGCCGCCTTCCTGAACGGAGTTCACCCAGGGCGCGGCCGGCGACCAGCCCACGATGATCGTCTGAGCGTCGTCGTCGACCACGGTCAGCGGGAGCACGAGAGAGGCCGTGCCCTCGGGCGGGGTGCTGCCCTGGGGCGACGTCACCGAGAGGTTGAGCGAGCCGGAGTGGTCATCGAGGTCGATGTCGGCGAGGCCGGTGACGGTGAAGAACTGGTCGGTCGAGTAGTTCGTCGCGTCGAACGTCAGCGGGGGGCTGATCGTCGCGCTCCCGAGGGCCGCACCTCCGACGAGGGCCGTGATCGTGAGTGGAGCGGTCGGCGCGAAGGCCAGGTGCACTCCCACCTGCGCCGTCGCCTCTTCGGGCACGTTGACGCTCGACGCCGAGAGCACCAGGCCCTGCACGTCGTCGTCGTTCACGGTGACCAGGTGCACCGTCGTGGTCGCGATGCCGACGGCGCTGAGCTGAACGTCGACGCTCTCGTTGCGCACGTCGGAGTCCGACACGGCTCCGATCGTGACGTTCACGGGCACGTTGAAGTTGGCGGCAGAGAAGGTCAGCTGGCTCGGGCTCGCGGTGACGGCGCCGAGGTCGCTCGAGACCACGTTGACCACCGTCGTGGCCTGGGGCTGAAACGCGAGCGACACTCCGAACGTCGCGGTGCCGCCGGCTTCGTTGAGGGTGTGCGAGGCCGTCGTCTGCAAGATGGCCTGCACGTCGTCGTCGGTCACAGCGATGGGCAGCACCAGGTCGTTGCTGAACGCCGGGGCTGCGAGCGTGAGCGTGCCGGTCTCGTTCGCCGTGTCGCCGTCCTGCAGGGGCGTGACGACGACGTTCTGCGGAGTGGCGAAGTTCGCCGGTGTGAACGTCAGCACGCCGGGAGCGGCGCTGACCTTGCCGGCAAGGCTCGAGGTCGCCGTCACGGTGATGTTCGCAGCCGGGGGGCTGCCGAGGAAGACCTGCACGGTGTGGGCGGCGCCGCCCTCGGTGAGCGCGAGCGAGACCGCGTTCGCGCGAATGCCGTCATCGTCGAGCACCGTCACGGCGACGCTGCGGGTCGGCACGCCCGTGAGCACGACGTCGACGGCGGCCATGGTGTTGATCCGATCCATGTCGCTCGTGCCGCTGACGGTCACCTGTTGGGGCGTGAGGTAGTTGGCCGGAGTGAACGTGAGCGAGCCAGGCATCACGGTCACCGCCGCGGTGTTCCGAGACGTCACGTCGACCGTCACGCTCGAGGCGGGCGCGAACGCGAGCCGAACCGTGAAGGTGCTGGTGCCGCCCTCGTTCACGATCAGGGACATGGCGTCGAGGACCAGCGCCTGGACGTCGTCATCGTTGACGGTCACGGCCACGGTCTTCGGGTTCGCACCCGGCGCGGTCAGGCCGAGCATGATGTTCTGCGGCTGGGTGTCGGGGTCGTCGAGCGGCGTGAGCGTCAGGCTCTGATCCGTCGCGAAGTTGGCCGGCGTGAACGTCAGCGACGCCGGCGTCACCTGCACCTCGGTCGTCGGGGCGACCTGCACCGTCAGGTTCGCCGCCGGAGCACGGCTCAAGCGCACCGCGACCTGCACCGCCGGGCCGCCTTCCGTGAGCGTGACCGACGGCACCGTGATGATGTCGATGGGCTCGGTCACGACGACCGCGACACCAACCGGCGCGAGGCCGGGGCTCGTGAGCTGAAGCGTCGTCGAGTCGTCGGCCGTGTTCGCGTCGACCAGGCCGCTCACCGTGACCATCTGCGGCGTCGTGTCGGTGAAGACCAGGCTGCCCGGCGCCACCGTCGCCAGCGCCATGTTCAGCGACGCCACCTGCACCGTCGTCGCCGCCCCAGGAGTCCGGTCGAGCTGCACCGCAAAGGTCTGTTGCCCGCCCTCCGCCACCGACAACATCGATGCGCTCGCGACGATGACCGGAATCACCGCGCCGCCGGCCGAGCCACCTGCCGAGCCGCCTGCCGAGCCGCCTGCCGAGCCGCCTGCCGAGCCGCCTGCCGAGCCACCTGCCGAGCCGCCCGCCGCGCCGCCCGCCGAGCCGCCCGCCGCGCCGCCTGCCGAGCCGCCCGCCGCGCCGCCGTCGGGCGACGGAGCCGGTGCTCCACACGCGGTGACGACGACGAGCGCTGCGACGATGACTCGCTTCGACATGGTGCCCCCAGCGAAGAAGACAGCATGGAGCACCTGGCGAACACAGTCACGCCGCGAGCACTTGCGCGGGCTCGATTCGCGCCTGGGCCCCGCGGTGCGCGCGGCGCTGCCCTGGCGGGCAGCCGCTCCCGTAGCTCGGCCGCCGCGGTGATGGTGTCGCGCGCCACCAGCAGCCGATCGCCGATTCGCTACGGCGCCGCGGGCGGCCGCTCCGCTGCCGAAGGCACCAGACCGTACAGCGTCGTCTGTTCCTTCGCCCGGCTCGAGTGCAGCGCGTCGAGGCGCGTCTTCGCCTTCGGGTGATACGCGACGGTCGAGCGCTGCCACGCGACGGTGAGGCCCGCGCGCGCGAGCTCATCATCGAGCCACGTCTCGGCGCGCAGCCCGAGCAGCATGGCGAGGTTCGAGTGCAGCAAGAGCCCCTCGCCGCCAGGAGCGAGGTGCTCCGCGAGCCCGGCGAGGAAGCGGCGCAGCATGCTCGCGTCTTCGTCGTACACGGCGCGGTCGACGCGGTTCTTCGGAGCCTCCGGAATCCACGGGGGGTTGCAGACGACGAGGTCGGCCTGCCCCTCGGGGAAGAGGTCGCGCTGCTGCGCCGTGAAGCGGCGCGCGAGCCCCAGCGCCTTCGCGTTCTCGGTCGCGCTCGCGACGGCGCGCTCGTCGATGTCGGTGCCGACGGCCGACGCCGCTCCGCGCTGCAGCAGCACGAACGCGAGCACGCCGGTGCCGGTGCCGACGTCGAACACGCGCGCGCCCTCGACGCGCTTCGCCGGCAGCTGGCCGAGCAGGTCGACGTACTCGGTGCGCGTCGGCGCGAACACCCCGTAGTGCGGCGTCAGCGTGCCCTTGAGGCCCGGCACCTTCAGCCCCTTCAGCCGCCACTGCGCCGCGCCCATCATGCCGAGCAGCGTCTTGAGCGCGACGTGGCTGACGGCGCCGCCGCTGTCGCCCCACACGTCGCGGCACGCCGCCGACACGTCGGGAGCCCGCGAGAGCGAGAGCCGGTACGCGGGGTCGAGCGCGACGAGAACCCGCGAGAGCGTCTGGTGCTCGCGCAGCCGGGCCTGGCGCTCCTCGCGAAACGCTGCGAGCGCCGACTTCGCTCGCGACGGGGTCTCGAGCCGTCGCCCCATCGCCTGCAACAGCTGCCGCGCGTTGTGAAAGTCGCCCGTGTAGAGCAGGTACTCGCCGCGCTTCACGCGCCGCAGGGCATCGTCGGCGCGCAGGCGGTCGTCGACCTCGCTCACGCGCTCGGGCCGCGGCTCGTCGCTCTCGGTGCGCCACGTGATGGGGAGGTCGCTCGACACGGGGCGCAGCGTGCCACGGAGCGCCCGCCATTCATCGGCCGATCTGCGCCGTTCGTCGGCCGCGCTCCGCCGCCGGTCGGTGCAGCCCGTCGCGGCCGCGGGCGCTGCGTAATTTCTGCACCGTCATGGAACGACTCATCGCGCTGCTGCTCATCACGACGCCGCTGACTCCGAAGAACCCGCTGCTCGCCGCCGAGCGCGTCGACGAGACGTTCTCGGCTGTCGTCGTGCACGCCTGGCTGGCGGGGGGCTACACGTACCTCGAGCTCGAGCGCGGCGACGGCCAGCACGTGAACGCCGTCACGCTCGGCGACGCGCCGGCCGCCGGCGCCGTCGACGTCCGCGCCTATGCCCGCGCCAACAACTTCACGTCGAAGCGACTCGGCCGCCGCTTCGACTCTCTGCTGTTCGCGGCCGTTCACCCGAAACAGGAGCTGCACGAATGAAACGCTTCGCTTTGCTGTGCCTGCTCGCCGCTTGCGGCGGCGCGCCCCAGACGACTCCGATGCCGACCATCACCTTGCCGGCCGGGAGCTCGACGCTCGCCATCGACGTCGAGGGCCTGCGCAACGACAAGGGCAACGTGGGCTGCGCGCTCTTCAACGCGGCCGACGGGTTTCCCGGGCCCTCGCCCATCGTGAACGGCGCGCGCACGGCCTCGGCAGGCCAGCGCCCGATGCACTGCGAGTGGAGCGGCCTGCCCGCCGGCACCTACGCCGTCTCGGTTCAGCACGACGAAGACGGCGACGGGGAGCTCGACCTGAACTTCGTCGGCGTGCCCACCGAGGGCTACGGCGTGACGAACAACGTGTACCCCGGCACGCGCGCGCCGACGTTCGACGAGGCGAAGGTCACGCTCGGGGACGCCGAGCAGCGGTCGTTCACCATCAACCTGAAGTACTGAGAGGAAAACACGTCATGCGCTCGATTGCTCTGCTGGCTATCGTCGTTGCTGCGGCTGCGTGTTCCCATGAGCCGCCGGAAGATCCCTCGTGTCGGCCCGACATGCTCGAGCCCGACATCGCGTACGCCGGGCCGCTCGACGGCCCTGGGGTCGGTGAAGGCGGCGCGCTGAAGGCTCCGCCCGCCGGGAAGTCGTATGCGATCAGCAGCACGTACCTTCGGCAGAAGCGCGACGAGGCGACCGCGAAGCGGTTTCAGACGCTGATGGCGCCGATCGCGATGGCGCTCGCGAATCAGCAGGGCCTCGTCGCGATGCAGCTCTCCTTCTCCGAGAAGTGCGCCACCGCTCGCACGCTCTCGGTGTGGGAAGACGAGGCCGCCATGTATCGGTTCGTCACCGGCCCCGCGCACCTCGAGGCCGCGAACGCCATCGACGAGATCAGCCGCGGCGGCAGCATCGCGCTGCACTGGACCGGCTCCGAGAAGGACGCCACGTGGGATCGCGCCGCCGTTCAGCTCGCCGCGAATCAGGGCCCGGTGTACTGAGCGCGGACGACGCTGCGCGCCGATGGCCGTGCATTGCCGCGGCGCCTCGAGCCTTAGCGACACAAGCCGACGGGGATGCAGCGGGTCGGTCATCGCCCGCTGCAGGTTCCCCGCGCCGGCGCATCGTCGAGCGTAGGCCGCGGGCAACGCGACGTCGCTGGTCCTCGAGGCACCACCTCCGAGCCTTCGACGACCGCCGCTCGACCGCACGACGGCCACGCAGCCGGGAGATCTGACGTGGCCCTCGCCCGAGGATTCACCTTCTCGTCGCGAAGGACCTCGGGGGGCCGGGGGGTGGGACCGAGCTATGACAATGCTGCGGTACTTATTCGCCGGGTCGAATCGCGGCGCGAGCCGAATAAGTACCGCAGCATTGTCATAGCTCCCCTCCACGTCGCGCCCGGCCGAGCGGCTCTCGAGCCACGACCGGGCGCTCGGTGAAGCGCGGAGCTCTCGTGGCCCAGCAGCGTGGCGGCCGTGCGCGTGGCCCTCGGGCCTGGCCCGACGACCGAAACGTGCTGAGGACCCGGCGAGCCTCGAAGGCGCAGCCGCGGATCGAGCGCCCGAGCACCGCGCCCATCAAGCCGACCGCATCTCTGCGTGCCGTCGAGCGAACGCTCATGACCCCGCCGGGTCCGTCTGAAACAGAGACGGCATCGGCGTCGCGCGCGCCACCACCGAGCAAATCCATGCAGCGTTGGCGTCGACCACACGCGTGCGAAGGACCTCGGGGGGCGACCGGCGCACCGAGCTATGACATTCCTGCGGTACTTGTTCGCCGGGTCGATCGCGGCGCGAGCCGAATAAGTACCGCAGCATTGTCAGAGCTCCCCTCCACGTCGCGCCCGGCCGAGCGGCTCTCGAGCCACGACCGGGCGCTCGGGCAAGCGCAGAGCTCTCGTGGCCCAGCAGCGTGGCGGGCGTGCGCGCGCCCTCGGGCCTGGCCCGACGACCGAAACGTGCTGAGGACCCGGCGAGCGCTCGAAGGCGCCGCAGCGGATCGAGCGCCCGAGCACCGCGCCCATCAAGCCGACCGCATCTCTGCGTGCCGTCGAGGGAACGCTCATGACCCGCCGGGTCCGTCTGAAACAGAGACCGCATCGGCGTCGCGCGCGCCACCACCGGCCAGATCCATGCAGCGTTGGCGTCGACCACACGCATGCGAAGGACCTCGGGGGCGACCGGCGCACCGAGCTATGACATTCCTGCGGTACTTATTCGCCGGGTCGATCGCGGCGCGAGCCGAATAAGTACCGCAGCATTGTCAGAGCTCCCCTCCACGTCGCGCCCGGCCGAGCGGCTCTCGAGCCACGACCGGGCGCGCGGTGAAGCGCAGAGCTCTCGTGGCCCAGCAGCGTGGCGGGCGTGCGCGCGCCCTCGGGCCTGGCCCGACGACCGAAACGTGCTGAGGACCCGGCGAGCGCTCGAAGGCGCCGCCGCGGAGCGAGCGCCCGAGCACCGCGCCCATCAAGCCGACCGCATCTCTGCGAGCTGTCGAGCGAACGCTCATGACCCGCCGGATCCTTCCGAACCGAAGGCGGTGCCCCCGAGCGACCGTCGAGCCAACGCTCGATGTCAGACCCGCAGTGCACGATGCCGATCATGTCAGGCGTCAAAGTCGGCATCGGCGTCGCGTGCTCCACCATCGACCGGATCGTCGACACCTGCCGCGTCATCCGGCCCAGCTACCTGCCGAAGGTCGGCATCCCGCACACGTGGATCTACTGGGCGAGGCTGCAGCGCGTGTCTCGCGGCCTCTACGTGCGCACCGGTGACCAGGTCAGCAGCCGACTCTTGTTGGCGAACAAGTACCATCGCCTCACGCTCGGCCTCAGGTCTGCCCTCGCAGCGCACGGCATCGCGCCCTGGCCGCTGGGCGGCGACTGGTGGGTCATCGGCCAGAAGGGCCACGTGCCGGCCGACGCGCCGCCCGGTGACCGGTTCTTCCGCTCATCATGGCCGCGCGAAGACCGCGCCCTGGTCGACCTCGACGGCACCCAGGTCATGGCTCAATCGCCGATTCGAGCGCTCATCGACTGCGTCCGCTTCCGCCGACGCCTCGACGAAGGCCTGGCCGAGGGGCTGCTCGCCTTCACCCTGATGCAGCGCGCCGTCGACGTCGCCGCGCTCCTGAAGCGCGCGAAGGAGCTCCACGCGCTGACGCCCGTGCGCGAACTGCTTCAGCGCATCGAAGCGTACGCGCCCATCACGCGCGGAAGCTCAGAATCTCCTCCACCGTCCGCTCGGGTGAGTCGACCTGCGTGAAGTGACTCGACTGCTCGAGCCACACGAGCTCCGCGCCGCCGAGCAGCGCCTGATACCGCGGCCCGAACTTCGGGCTCACGAGCGCGTCCTCCGTCGCCCAGAGCAGCTTCGTCTTCGGCACCTTCGCGCACGCGCGCACGGCTGCAGGCAGCTGCCGCATCGTCCACGGGCTCATCGTCTCCCACAGGTTGCGGCGAAAGCACTCGCGGCGGGCGTCATCGGCGAGCTGCGCTCCGTACTCGCGCGTCTGCTCGCGGCTGATCAGCGACGGGTCGTGGTAGTGGCAGTTGTCGAGCGCGAACTGCTCGGAGTCGCGCGTCAGCCACTTGAGCAGCCACCGGAACCCCAGCGACAAGAGGCCGTGCAGCGCATACAGCCGCAGCTCGGGGAAGCCGGGCGAGTGAATGATGAACAGCCGCTCGAACCGCTCGGGGTGCTTCAGCGCCCACCACAGCGTCACGTAGCCGCCCATCGAGTTGCCCACCACGTACGCGCGCTCGTGCCCCAGCGCCTTCACGAAGCCATCGAGCAGCTCGGCGAGCGACTGCGGCGACGCGCTGTAGTCGGCCGGCGCGTCCGAGGCGCCCGCTCCCGGCAGATCGACCGCCACCACCGTGTGCTCGCGCGCGAGCGGCGAGATGACGTACCGCCACGAGTACGCCGACGTCAGAAGCCCGTGCACCAGCAGCAGCAGCGGCCCCTGACCCTTCGTCACGTACGACAGCTTCACCGGCGCGCGGCCCGGCACCGGCACCGCGACCGACCTGCGCTCGAGCGTCGAGAAGTCGTGCGCGCGCGGAGGCAGCTCGGGCAGCTCGGTGAAGCGCTTCGCGCTCACTGCGCCGTGCGCAGCAAGAGCCCGAGGTTGCCCTCGGTGTTCACGAAGAACACGTTCGCCGTGTCGAGCGAGATGGCCGAGATCGACGCCAGCGTGCCGAGCACCTCGACCTGCGTCGAGTTCCTTGGCGACGACACCAGATCGGCGCCGACGCCCGCGTAGACCCGGCTCTCGCCGACCGCGAACGTGTGCACGTCGCCCAGCAGCACCTGCTCGATCTCTTTGCGCACGGGGCTGAACCGCACGAGCCCCGACGCCGCGTTCGCGCAGTACAGCCAGCCGCCGGCCGCCGCGAGCTGCTTGCACGGCTCGTTCGCGAACGCGGTCACGGGCCCCCCCGTGCGCGACGCGTACCACTCGCCCTTGCCGTTGATGCCGTACGCCGTGCTCGAGTCGAGCACCAGCTGCGTGCCGGTACCCGCACACGGGCCGGGCATCGCCACCGAGATCGGCCCCGTGCCGTCTGAAGTCGCGTGCGTCAGCGACGTGCACGTCACCCAGCTCACGCCGCTCTTGTCGGCGCTGATCGCGAGCACGTTCTCGGAGCTGATCGGCGTCGGGCCCGCCAGCATGCCGTTCGACGCGATCGTGTAGTGCACGATGCCCATCGGCCCCGCGACGTAGACGTGCCCAGGCACCACCGCGAAGTCGGTCACCACGCCCATGTGCACCATCTGCACCGCCGGAGCCGCCGCCGCCTTCTCGACCCGCTTCAGGCCATCGCCCTCCGCGAAGTACACCCACGCGTCGGCGAGCTGCAGCTTCTCGACCGCGCTGAACTGCACGATGCGGAAGAACGACGGGTCACGGCCCGAGCCGCAGGCGGCCACCGAGAGCAGCAGTACGAGGAGCGTCGAGCGCATCGACAACCCGAAGGCTTATTGCATCGCGTGAAAACGCGCTAGATGCCGCGCCATGGCCGCATCTTCAGACAAGCTCGACGCCGACCCCCTTCGCGCCCGCCTCAAGTCCCTCGAGGAGCAGGCCGAGCTCGGCGGCGGCAAAGACCGCATCGCCAAGCAGCATGAGGCCGGCAAGCTCACCGCCCGCGAGCGCATCGACCTGCTGCTCGACCCCGGCTCGTTTCAAGAGCTCGACAAGCTCGTCACGCACCGCGCCACTGACTTCGGCATGGCCGACAAGAAGATCCCCGGCGACGGCGTCGTCACCGGCTACGGCACCGTCGACGGCCGCAAGGTCTTCGTCTTCGCGCAAGACTTCACCGTCTTCGGCGGCTCGCTGTCGGGCGCGTACGCCCAGAAGATCTGCAAGGTTATGGACCTCGCGGTGCGCGTCGGCGCGCCCATCGTGGGGCTGAACGACTCGGGCGGCGCGCGCATTCAAGAGGGCGTCGAGTCGCTCGCGGGGTACGCCGACATCTTCCTGCGCAACACGCTGACGTCGGGCGTGGTGCCGCAGATCTCGCTCATTCTGGGGCCGTGCGCCGGCGGCGCGGTCTACTCGCCGGCCATCACCGACTTCATCGTGATGGCGAAGAACACCTCGTACATGTTCATCACCGGCCCCGACGTCATCAAGACGGTGACGCACGAAGAGGTGAGCAAAGAGGCCCTCGGCGGCGCCGTCGCCCACAACCAGAAGTCGGGCGTCGCGCACTTCGCGGCCGAGAACGAGCAGTCGGCGATCGTGCTCACGCGCGAGCTGCTCTCGTACCTGCCGTCGAACAACGTCGACGACGCTCCGGCGGGGCCGACCGACGACGACGCGTCTCGCGAAGAGCCCGCGCTCGCGACGCTGGTGCCGTCGAACCCGAACAAGCCGTACGACATCAAAGAGCTCGTGAAGCTCGTCGTCGACCAGAAGCGCTTCTTCGAGGTGCAGGAGCACTACGCGAAGAACATCGTCGTCGGCTTCGCGCGCATGAACGGCCGCAGCGTCGGCGTCGTCGCGAACAACCCGGCCATCCTCGCGGGGTGCCTCGACATCGACGCCTCGGTGAAGGCGGCGCGGTTCGTGCGCTTCTGCGACTGCTTCAACATCCCGCTCGTGACGTTCGTCGACGTGCCCGGCTTCCTGCCCGGCACCACGCAAGAGTGGGGCGGCATCATCAAGCACGGCGCGAAGCTGCTCTACGCGTTCGCCGAGGCGACCGTGCCGAAGGTGACGGTCATCACGCGCAAGGCGTACGGCGGCGCCTACGACGTCATGGCGTCGAAGCACATTCGCGCCGACATCAACTACGCCTACCCGACGGCCGAGATCGCGGTGATGGGGCCCGACGGCGCGGTGAACATCGTGTTCCGCAAGGAGCTCGACGGCGCGAAGGACGCCGTGGCCGAGAAGGCGCGGCTGGTCTCGGAGTACCGCGAGAAGTTCGCGAACCCGTTCAAGGCGGCCGAGCTCGGCTACATCGACGAGGTGATTCGGCCCGAGGCGACGCGCGCGAAGATCATTCGCGCGCTCGAGATGCTGAAGGACAAGCGGCAAGACAACCCGCCGCGCAAGCACGGCAACATCCCGCTCTGAGCTTCAGCCGGTCTTCTTCAGCGCCGCGACGCTCTTCTCGAGCGCCGTGATGCGCCGCTCGTGCTCCCGGTGATGGCCGCCGAGGAGCTTGAGCACGCCGTCGAGCCGCTTGTTCACGTTGCGGTCGAGCTGATCGATGCGCGTGTCCAGCCGGTCTCCGAGCGAATCGATGCGCGTGTCCAGCCGGTCTCCGAGCGAATCGATGCGCGCATCGAACCGGTCTCCGAGCTCCTTGATGCTTGCCACCACGTCCGCCAGCGTCGTCTCGCCACGGTGCTTCATGACCGCTCCCCAGCGTACTGCGAGTGAGGTCGCGATGCCGGAGCACCCCTCGAGCCAGCGCAAACGCTGAAGATCCGCACGAGGACCCGGGCGAGGTAGCCTGCGCGCGTGGACTCCACCGGGCGCTCTCGAGCGCTGAGAAGATGACTCGGCCCGCGCGCAACCGTCTGCTGTTCGCGGCGTTCTGGGTGGCGTGCCTGATTCTCGGCAACGTGCTGCCGGCGATGCTGCGGCTGCCGTTCGTGGCGCTGATCCTCGGCGCGGCGGGGTTCTCGTACTTCGTCGCGCACGAGTTCTTCGCGGGGCGGCGCGCGCTGCGAAAGAAGCGGTGGATGGACGCGATCGCGAGCTTTCAGTCGTTCGAGCAGGAGCTCCAGCGCTCGGAGTGGAAGCGGCGCCTCAGCTTTCTCGCGGCCGGCATCTACACGAGCGACCCGGTGGCGATCGCGCGCAGCAACATCGGCGTGGTGCACCTCGAGAACGGCAAGCTCGAGCTCGCCGAGGCCGCGTTCCGCTCGGCGCTCGAGCGAGACAAAGACTATGCGGTGCCGCACCTGAACCTGGCGGTCGTGGCGACGAAGCGCGGCGACAAGGCCACGATGGAGACCGAGCTGGCCGAAGCGCAGCGACTGGGGCTGACCAACAAGAAGGTCATCGCCAAGGTCCGGGAAGCGCCCCCTCTCCCCTCGTAGGGGAGAGGGAGGCGAGAATCGCGCGCTCATGGGCCTCCTCGATCCGAAGCCGCCGCCGTACGACGCGCTGGAGTGGCAGAAGGGCTCGTTCGAAGAGCGCGGCCGGCAGTCGTGCGAAGCGTGGGCGCTCGACGGCTACGGCTCGCCGCTCGGCATCTACGTCGTCTACCTGCTGAAGATCGCGCTCTACATCCTCGGGTGGGCTTGGTTCTGCTCGTTCGGCGTCGGCGCCATCTCGGATCTCGCGACGTGGTGGCTGAGCCCGCTCGCGTTTCAGAAGGCGATCCTCTGGAGCCTGCTGTTCGAGATCTGCGGCCTCGGCTGCGGCAGCGGCCCGCTCACCGCGCGCTACCTGCCCCCGTTCGGCGGAGCCCTCTACTTCGCGCGCCCCGGCACCACGAAGCTGCCGCTGCTCGGCATCGGCGGCGACACCCGCTCGCTGCTCGACGTCGCGCTCTACCTCACCCTGCTCGCCTGCCTGGTGCGCGCGCTCATCAGCCCGCAGCTCGGGCTCAGCGAGCTGCTGCCCATCGTCATCCTGGTGCCGGTGCTCGGGCTGCTCGACAAGACGCTCTTCCTCGCGGCGCGCGCCGAGCACTTCTGGGTGATGACGGTCTGCTTCGCGTTCTGCCCGCAGTGGATCGCGGGGGCCAAGGCCGTGCAGCTCGCGCTGTGGTTCTGGGCCGGAGTCTCGAAGCTCAACCACCACTTCCCCACCGTCGTCTGCGTGATGACCAGCAACGGGCCGCTCACGCGCTTCGCCTGGCTGCGCAAGGCGATGTACCGCTCGTACCCCGCCGACCTGCGCCCCTCGAAGCTCGCGACGGCGATGAGCCACATGGGCACCGCGCTCGAGCTCGGCGTGCCCATCGCGTTTCTGCTGACGCCGCTCGGCGTGCCGCCCGTCGTCGCGATGGGCCTCATGCTCATGCTGCACGGCTACATCACCAGCAACGTGCCGATGGGCGTGCCCCTCGAGTGGAACGTCATCGTCGTCTACGGAGCGTTCTCGCTCTTCTGGGCCCACCCCGACGTCTCGCTGCTGCAGATCTCGCCGCCGCCCGTCGCAGTCTTCCTCTGCGTCATGCTGCTCGCCGTGCCCCTCGCGGGTAACCTCTTCCCCGCGCGCATCTCGTTCTTGCTCGCGATGCGCTACTACGCGGGCAACTGGGCGTGGTCGGTCTGGCTGCTCAAGGGCGACTCGCACAAGAAGCTCGAGAAGCTGACGAAGTCGAGCCCGTGGGTGCTCGATCAGCTCCGCCGCCTCTACGACGAGAAGACGACGCTGGGGCTGTTCAGCAAGGTGATGTCGTTTCGCCTGATGCACCTGCACGGGCGCGCGCTGCCGCTGCTCGTGCCGAAGGCCGTCGATCGCCTCGAGGACTACACGTGGGTCGAGGGCGAGGTGATGGCGGGCATGGCGCTCGGCTGGAACTTCGGCGAGGGCCACCTGCACCACGAGCAGCTCTTGAAGGCGATTCAGCGGCAGTGCGGCTTCGAGCCCGGTGAGTGCCGGTGCATGTTCGTCGAGTCGCAGCCGCTGTTCGGCCGCACCATCGCGTACCGCATCGTCGACGCCGCCACCGGCCTCATCGAGCAGGGCGAGCTGCCCGTCGACGAGCTGCGCACGCGCCAGGCCTGGGCCGCGCGCGCCGCCTGAACGTCAGTGCGTGAGGTACACGCCGGCGATGCACATCTCGTCGTCGGTGTTCGGGCCCCAGTTCAGGTCGCGCGGCACACGCGGCGTGCCGTCGACCATGGGCTGGTTCTCTTGCGAGTTGTTCCAGTGGCACTCGATGGCGAGCTGGTCACCCGGGTTCACCGTCTTCGGAGCCGCGAGGCGATACGGCAGCTGCCAGTGGAACTCCCACTTGGGCAGATCGACGATGCACTCTTTGTCTCCGCCCTTGCGCATGATCTCGAACTTCGCGGCCGAGCCCATCTGGTGCATGTGAATGATCGCGGCGTACGCCTTCAGGGGCAGCCCGTCGACGAAGTCGCTGTTGAAGACCGAGATGATGCGCGTGAGGTCTTCTTCGTAGCGGTGCACCACGTCTTTCTCGTACGCGGGGATCTGCATCTGGTGCTGCGTCCACGCGACCTTCGCGAGCGCGACGACGAGGCCCGGCTTCTTCACCTTGTCCGCCAGCGAGAGCTCGAGCTTCGAGAGGTCGGGGCCGACGCCGGTCGTGGCGGTGTTGTAGTGGAACTGAATGAACACCTTGCTGCCGGGCTCGATCTTCAGGCCCGAGCCGTCGGGAAAGTCCATTCCCGGGCTGCCCGGCACGAACGTGCCGATCCACGACCCTTCGAGGATGGGCGGGTTGTAGCAGGTGTACCCATCACCGTTCGGGTCGTTGGCGCGGTACTCGGCGGCGCGCGACGGCGGCACGTACAAGATGTCGGCGTGGTGAATCATCGCCGCGTTGCCCGGCACGAGGTTGAAGCCCGTGATGTACGTGGTCTCGGTCTTCGGCCAGTCGAGAATGAAGCAGCGGTAGTCGTCGGGCGACCGCCGCGGCGTGTACTGCTTCACCATCGGCAGCGTCAGGTCGACGCGCGACAGCGACGGCGACGGGCCCTCGAGCGCCTTGAAGTCGCGCGGGTCGCCCTCCATCGCGCCGTCGTTCAGCCAGCCGTTGATGAGGTCGATCTGCTCGTCCGACAGCGAGCCGTCGGGCGCGTAGTCGGCGCAGTCGCGCCGCGCCGGCCACGGCGGCATGCGCCGCGACGTGATCGCCGCCTGCACCGACGCGCCCACCGCCGTCACCTCGGCGTGCGTCGTCAGCGGAAACGGCCCGACGCCGCCCGTGTGATGGCAGCCGCCGCACTTCTCCTGCATGAGCGGAGCGACGTCGCGGTGCCACGTCGGCTTCGGCGGCGGCCCCTGGCAGGCCGCGAGCAGCAGAAGAAGAACGAGAGCGAATGCCGACCGGGTGGTCACGATTCGAAGAGATCTACCCTGCCGGCCGGCAGCGACGCCACTGGCGCCGGCCGCCGACCAGACCTTTCGCGCCGCGCGAGAGCCTACGGCGCGCAGTCGCTGTCGTTCGAGTCGTAGAACCGCGCGACGGTGCCGAACGTCGGGCTGAACGTCGAGCCGTTGTCGCTGCCGACGATGAGGCCTTCGTCGCACGCGCCAGGTCGCCACGCGACGTCGAGCAGGTGCATCGAGCTCGTGTTGCCGAACCACGGCGCTTGATCGAACGCGCCGATCGACGAGTCGAACATCGCGCTCGGCTCCCAGGCGCGGCCGGTCGGCCGGTAGTCGATGACGGTCGCCGACGTGCCCGGCCCGATGACGCGCCCGACGATCAGCGCGCGGTTGCCGTCGGCCCGAAACGCGACCGCCTGCGGAGCCGCCGCCGTCCCCACGCCCGGCAGCGTCGCGAGCGACCACGCGCCGTCGAACACGTAGAGCTTGTTCGACGACCAGCCGGTGAGCACGCCGTAGCCGCCGCTCGGCTGCCACGCCGCGCCGCCTGGGTTCCCGAAGCCCGCCGACCACGCGTTGCCCACCACCTGGTTCGTCTGCAGCACCCACGTGCTCGAGCTCGCGCCGTTCACGCCGTCCGACGTCACGATGTTCGGGCTCCCCGCATACAGCGCCGGAGCGCCCCACATCAGGTTCATCGCCCCCGCGCTCGAGCTGTACCCCTTCGGCGGCGAGAGGCCTGCGTCGGGCTGCCACGTGTAGAGGTAGTTGAGGTTCGCGACCGAGGCCCGACCGATGACGCCGAAGCGATCGTTGCCGGGCTCGACCGCGACCGCCGCGAGCGTGGTGCCGCCGGGCACGGCGAGGCCGGCGTCGGCCGGTGAGAGCGCGTCGGCGGCGCCGACGTTCACGCGCCACAGCCCCACGGTGCTCGCGACGAGGAAGTAGGTGCCGTCGGCGGCGGCGTCGAGATCGACGAGCCGCTGCGTGCCGAGGCTCTGCACGAGCGAGAGCGTGCGCGAGGTCGCGTCGTACTTGTAGAGCGCCGACGTCATGCCGAGCAGCAGCGCGAAGCGGCCGCTCGGGTGCCACGCGACGCGCGTGACGTCGTCGGTGATGGTGATGTTCGGGATCTTCTGGAACACGAGCGGGCCCTGCGGGTTGTTGTTCCCGCCGGCCGTGGCTCCGCCTGCAGCGCCGCCGCCTGCCGTGCCGCCACCCGCCGCTCCACCGCCCGCGGCGCCGCCTCCGGCCGTGCCTCCGCCCGCCACGCCACCTCCGGCCGCGCCGCCGCCCGCCGTACCGCTTCCTCCTGCGGTGCCGCACGTGCCCGACGGCAGGCCCCAGTCGGTGCAGCCGCTCGTGAGCACGACGCACCGCTCGAGCCCGCCGCTCGCGTTGCAGCGCGTCTGGCCTGCCGTGCACTGGTTCGTGCACTGGCTCGGCGGCACGCACCGGCCCGAGCTGCACACGGTGCCGGCCGCACAGGGCATCGGCATCGCCCAGTCAGAGCACTTGCCCGTCGGCTTCACGCACGACACGGTCGCGGTCGAGCCCGAGCACGTCGTCGTGCCCGCGCCGCACTGGTCCTTGCACGGAGGGGGAGTGCAGGCGCCGCCGCTGCAGACTCCGGCGTCGCACGTGACGGGGTTCGCGAAGGTGCGGCAGCCGTTCACGCCGAGGGCGCACGTGCGCAGCGTCGCGCCCTCGCAGAGCTTCTCGCCGTCGGCGCAGAGGTCGACGCAGTCGGTGACGCACGCGGCGTTCGTCTCGCACGCGTCGTCCTGGCAGTCGATGAAGCCGTCCCGGTCGTCGTCGACGCCGTTCGTGCAGTCTTCCTGTGTCGTGAGCGGCGGCGTGCCGCACTGACAGGCCGAGAAGACCACTGCCAGGACGAGGGCGCGCATCGACGGCTCCAAGACTACCGCGCGCGCGCGTCACTGCTCGAAGCAATACACGCGCATGTCGGGGCTGAAGCACGCGGCGGGCCCGTAGTTCGCCCACTCGGGCCCGGTGGCGAGGTCGTGGCCGACGTTGTCGGCGGGCTGCGTCGACGACCAGTTGCCGCACGGCTGTGAGCCGGTGCTGCCGGGCCCCTGCGCGCCGAACCACACGGAGCGGCCCGGCCCGTTCTGCATCGGCGCGCGCATCGACGGCGTCGTCAACATCAGGTCTGCCGGAGTCGCGACGATGACGCCGTCGCGCCGCGCCCACGGCGGGCCGGTCATGCCGACTCGCGTCCACGCCGGCAGCCCACTGATCGGTACGAGCGCGCGGAAGCCTCCGTCGAAGCCGAGCGAGACGGCGTCGGCGTTGCAGCGCGTGTCGAACGCCGCGACGCCGGCATCGACGTCGATCGACACCGGGAGCACCGTCACGAAGGCGTGCCGCACAGGCCCGGGCTCCGGAGCCACCGGCAGGCTCTTGTCTCGCCCGAAGCAATAGAAGCGGTGAAACGCCGAGCAGTTCCCCACGGTCGAGTTGATGTCGTAGGTGAGCCACCTCGCCCCGCCGAAGCGCGGCGCACCGAAGTAGAGCCCACCGTTGGTCACGCTGAAGGCGTTGCAGGTGCCGAACGCGCCGTTGAAGTTGCCGAAGTAGCTGCCGATGGCGACGCGCGTCGACGAGGGCACGAGCTGCAGGTGCTCGGTGAGCATCGGCAGGTACAGCGGCTGGTCGAGCGTCGCCGGGGTCAGCTGGTCGAAGACGGGCAGGCCGTCGGGCCGCACCCAGCCGCGCGCTCCGACGACGGAGTCGAGCGGGTCGTAGATGAGGCCACCGTCGAGCGGCTGGTAGTGCACCCACGGAACGAAGTCGCCCGGGAGCCCGGCGTCGACGGCGAGTTCGCGGCACAGCTGCTTCAGCACGTCGAACGGCTCGCCGTCGGCCGCGATGGTGCCGGGCACGCGCTGCGCGCTCGTGACGAAGACGAGGTTCGGGCGATCGAAGCCGACCTGCAGCTCGAGGCCGGGCGTCATGTCGACGTCGCAGCTGCCCGAAGGAGCGCCGTGACACGCCTCGGACCAGCCGATGAGGCGCGCCCACGGCTCGTCGGGGATGCCGCGGAACGTGATGCGGTCGCCGGCGTTCATCACCTCGGTGCACGAGTCCGCGCCGGGGCAGACGTGCCCGCCGTCAGCCCACGTGAGAAAGCCGTGCGCGCCTCCGTCGTTGAGTATTCGGAACCCGACCGTGATCGGCCCGGTGACGCCGCCGCCACCGGCGGTCGCACCGCCCGCGGCCCCGCCTCCGGCTTCGCCTCCGCCGCCGGCGCCACCCCCCTCGCCTTCGGGCACCAGCGTGACGGGCGTCACGTGGTTCTTCCCCGGAGCCACGAGGATGTTCGCGAGCTCGAGCGTGCGCAGCCCCTGCCGCTCGAAGCGCAGGCGCCACAGGCCGAGGTCGACACCCGCCAGCGACCAGGCGCCTTCGCCGGTCGTCATCGTCGAGCGGGGCCCCGCACCGCCGAGCGCGGTGACCGTCACGCCTGCGGCAGGCGAGCCGTCGACGAGAAACGCCGAGCCGTCGAGGTCTCCGACCTGCGGGCCACCGGGAGCCGACTCGAGCACGATGTCGGCGAGCTTGAGCTCTTCGCCGCTGCGCAGCGTGACGGCCTGAGCGAACGACGTGTAGCCCGCGGCGAACGCGGCGACGCTCAGGTCGCCTTCGGGCAGGCCGCCGAGGCGGAAGCTGCCGTCGTCGGCGCTGACCGTCGCGAAGGGCGCCTCGGGCACGAACATCGCCACGCCGCCGTGGCCGCCCGCGGAGCTCACGCGATCTCCCTTGAGCACACGCCCCACGATCTCCGCGTTGCGCCCGACGACCACGACGCCGAGAAAGACGTCGCGCCCCGGGCCGGCACCGGTGCCGCGCAGCCCGATCAGCTTCTGGTGATCGATCTTCCCGTCGTCGTTCGCGTCGAACGTCACGTGCACCACCGCGTCGTCGCGCGAGACGCCGCCGAGCGTCAGGCGGGCCTCTGCGTTGTCGGCCACGACCTCGGCGCCCGAGCCGACGATGCGCGCGCGCGCCCCCACCGCGGGGCTCAGCGCCGTCTGCCCCGGCTTCGCGTAGACGACGAGCAGCTGAACGGTGCCCGGCTGGCTCGCGGCCGGCTCGGGCAGCGTGACGTCGCGACACGACGAGACAGCGAGCAGGAGTGCCGCAGCGAGCGTCAGGCGCATGGCGCGCCCCGTCTCATATCAGCGCCGCTCGTGCCGCTCTGCCGAGAAAAGGAACCGCACCTTCGGCACGTGAAAGCACAGCGGCGCCGCGTCTTGGGCGATGGCCCGCGCCGCCGCCGACTCGACGCTGCCGGCGAGCGGCGCGCAGTCGGCGAGCGCGATGGGCAGGTCGATCTCCTGCCGCGTCAGCCGCTCCTTGTACGGCTGCGTCGACAGCGCGCGGTTCTGCGGCACCACGTACTCGAGCATCGCGTCGTAGCTCGAAAAGCACTCGGCCCAGTCGGGCGGCAGCGTGCGCGGGCCAGGCTCGAGCCGCAGCTTCGCGTCGGGCGCGGTGCCTTCGCCGCGGTGCAGCTCGAGCGTGAGCGCGGCGCCGTCGCGCGCCAGCACCGCGCGCTCGAGCACGTGCATCGGCATGCCCTCGCTGAACAGCCGCGCTCCGAGCGCCTGCAGCACGTTGTCGATCGCGTTCGAGACGAACGAGATGCCGATGAGCCCGCTCTTCGGGTCGCGCACGTGAATGCGCCAGTTCGTCTGCACCGCGCTCGGCGAGAGGCGGCGCAGCGACCCGAGAAAGCGGAAGCCGAAGTGGCCGTGCCGATACGTGAGGAAGGTGAACACCGCCCTGTCGCGGTTCGGCCCGAGCCGCTGCAGCTCGAGCCCCTTCGGCACGAGCGGCTCGAGGCGCGCGGCGTCGAGCAGGTAGCTCACGTAGACGACGTCGGTGATGTCGCTCGCCATCGCGAGCACCGGCACCGGCTCGAACAGCGCGTAGCAGAAGCGGCTGTTCGCCACGGCCTCGAGCGCGCGCGACACGAGCCCCGGCCGCGGCATGCGCCACGGAGCCCACCGGCCGTGCGCCTCGGCCGCGATGCGCCGCTCGGCGATCGCGTCGTAGAGCACCGCGTAGAGAAAGAGGAGCACCGAGAAGCCCAGCGCGTTCAGCACCGCGACCGCCGCCGGCGGAGGCCTCAACCCTGAAGGCAGCAGCGGCGCCGTCGCGGCCGGGACCATGGCGACGCAGAAGACGACGGTCGCGCGCGTCAGCGCCGTCGACCACACGCGCCCGCGCCAGAACGCCGCGAGCATCACGAGCGTGCCGACCGTGTAGCCGGTCGCGCCCCAGCCGGCGGTGAGGTCGAACGTGCGCGCCTCCCACGCGAGGTACTGCGGCAGCGGCGCCGAGCGCGCGAGCTCGACGCCTCGAGTGATCCACACGGCCTGCGCGTACTGATCCGGCGCGATCGCCGCGAGCGTCAGCACCAGCGCCGCCACCGTCAGCGGCCGCGGCAGCTCTCGCGCCCGCACCAGCGTCACCGCGAACACGAAGTCGACGGCGGCCGTCAGCTGCCACGGCAGCCAGCCGAGTCGGAACAGCCACGGCTGCTCGGCGATGAGCCTCACGCGCTCGGCGTCCTCGAGCCCGCCGCCCGGCAGAAAGCGCGCGAGCACCAGCGCCATGCCGACCATCGCGGCGACGTGAACCCACACCATCGCCATGAGCCAGCGTTCGACCGGGCGCATCGGGCGGAGCGGAGCTTAGCGGCTGGACTCCTGCGCCACGCGCCTGACTGCGCGCGCCAAGATGCTCGGGCCCCTTGTGGGCGGCGCGCCCGTCTGCTCGTCTTCGGCGCATGCGAGACCGCACGATGAGGGGCGTCGCCGTGCTGGGGTGCTGCGCGCTGTTCGGCTGCGTGGGCCCGAGCGACGTCGAGTCGACTTCGGGGCTGCCCGAAGCGGCGACGGCTGCGGTCGCTCCGGTCGTGGTGTTCGCGCACCCCGGCGCGGTCGAGCGCGTGCCGGTGGCCTGCCGCAGGGCGTGCCTCTCGAGCGAGGCGTGCGTGCGCGGCGAGTGCATCGCCACCTGCGGCGTAGACGCCGAAGCGCTCGACCAGGCGCTCGCTCCGTCGTTCAAGCTGCTCGGAGCGTTCTGCGGCGACCACGCGCTCTACTCGGTGCCGCGCGACACCATCTTCGCGCTCGACGTCACGCGCAGCCAGGACACGTACACGTTCGACCTCCGCATGCCGGTCGAGTACCGAGACCCGTTCGCCACGCGCGCCGTCGACGCCGCACCCGGCATCGCGCTCGCGCCGCGGTTCCTCGCCATGAACCCGCAGGCGCGCGCGGTGTTCGGCTACACCAGCGACGAGCCCGGCGCGCCCGGCGCCATCTTCGCCTGGTCGGGCAACATCTCGGACCCGCCGATACGGAAGATCGACGCGCCCGGCAACCGCGGCGGCTTCTTCATCAGCCAGACCGAGGTGCTCGTGAGCGCCAATAGCCTGGGCACCGCACACGACGGGCCCGGCGTGTACCGCGCCGACTACACGGCCACCGAGCTCGCGCCCACTCGCGTGCTCTCGCTCGCCGGCACGCAGCCCGGCTCGGTCGTGCTGCTCGGCGGGTTCGAGCCGCTCATGCTCGTCGGCGCCACCGACGCCACGGGAGAGGCGACGTTCGCCATGGTCAGCGATGCAGCGAACCCCGTCACCGCGCTGTCGGACCCGCGCGTCTCGCGGCTCGACCTGCCCGCCCGCTTCGTGAAGGTCGGCGACGATCAGATCGCGACCGTGAAGCCGACCGGCATCGAGGCGCGGCGCGTGACGCGCACCGGCTCGACCGTGACCGCGGGCGCTCCCGAGCGGTGGACGACCGGCAGCGCGTTCAACGCGATCGAGCGCGGCGGCTACTCGACGCTCGTCTTCGTTCACGCGCACGGCATCTGGGTGACGAACGACGTGCCCTGAGCCGCGGGTTGCGTGCAGCGACGCCCGCGCTTAGCTTTGCCGCCATGCTCCTCATCACCGGCAAGAAGCACCGCGTCGTAGACCGTTGATAGCTGACTGAAGCCGCGCGCCCGTTCTCGGCAGTTCACGTCGACTTCGGAACGGGCGACGGCCGCTACGCGAAACGCTTCGCAGAGAAGCACCCCGAGCTGCTCGTCATCGGCGTCGACGCCAACGCCGACGGCCTGGTCGAGGTGTCTCGCAAGGCGCCCGCGAACGCGCTCTTCGGCCGGCTCTCGCTCGACGATGCGCCCGGCGCGCTCGAGGGCCTCGCGGCCAGCGTGAGCGTGCTGCTCCCGTGGGGCTCGCTGCTCACGGCCGTCGCGAACGGAGACGTCGCGAAGCTCAAGGCCATCGGCCCTGCCGTGCGCATCGTCTACGGCTACGGCGACGCCGACCGCCTCGCGCTCCCGCCGCCCGAGCAGGTCTGGGGCGAGCGGGCGCGCCTCATGACGCTCGACGAGGTGCGCGAGCTGCCGACCACGTGGGCGAAGAAGCTCGCGTACTCGGGGCACGCGCGGCGCTTCGTGGAAGTCGTCCCGTGAGCGCCTCACCGCTGAGCAGCGGCCGTCGCGTCGCGCGCGCGGGACGTGCTAGGCGACGCGCGATGCGCCCGGTCCGCCTCCTCGCCGTGCTCGCCGCCCTCGTCGCGGCCTGCAGCGGCCCGCCCGCCGAGGAGCTCGACTCCGGCGTCGAAGACTCGGGCGTGGTGAGCGACTCCGGAGCCATCGACTCCGGCGCCGCGGACTCGGGGTCGCTCGACTCCGGCACGCCCGACGCAGGCGCGCCCGACGCAGGCACTCCCGACGCAGGCCCGCCCGACGCGGGACCCGGCGACGGCGGTTGGATGACCGGCACACCGGTGGCGGTGAGCCACGTGCGCGAGCTGCGCGCGCTCTGGTTCTCGACGGTGTTCAACCTCGACTTCCCGCGGTCGATGTCGAGCCAGCCCGACGCCGGCGCGCAGGCGCTGCAGGCGCTGGTGGGCCTCGCGGCCGACGGCGGCTTCAACGCCATCTTCTTCCAGGTGCGGCCCGAGTCCGACGCCTGGTACGCGTCGAGCCGCGAGCCGTGGAGCCGCTTCATCACCGGCACGCAAGGCCAGAACCCCGGCTACGACCCGCTCGCGACGCTGCTCTCGCTCGCGCACGCGCGCGGCGTCGAGGTGCACGCGTGGGTGAACCCGTACCGCGGGCTCGCGACCCCTGGCATCACCACCGCGCCGGGGCACATCACGAACGTGCTCTCGCAGCACGCCGTCACGTACAACGGCGCCGTCACGATGGACCCGTCGGCGCCGCTCGTGCGCGCGTGGGTCGTCGACGAGGTTCGCGATCTCACCACCGCGTACGACATCGACGGCGTCATCTTCGACGACTACTTCTACCCGTACCCGGGCGCGACGCCGTTTCCCGACGACCCCCAGTACCAGGCGTACGTCACCGACGGCGGCGCGCTCACGAAGAGCAACTGGCGCCGCGCCAACGTGAACGCCCTCGTGCGCGACGTCTCGCAGGCGATCGCCGGCGCGAAGCCGTGGGTGCGCTTCGGCATCGCTCCGTTCGGCATCTACCGGCCCGGCCAGCCCGCCGGAGTCGTCGGCCTCGACGCCTACGAGACGCTCGCGTGCGACTCGCTCGCGTGGCTCGCCAACGGGTGGATCGACTACGTCTCGCCGCAGCTCTACTGGACGAGCACGAGCTCCGGTCAACCGTTCGGCCCGCTCATCGACTGGTGGGCGGGCCACGCCGCCGACGCCGGCCGCACCGTCGTGCCGAGCCTCGCCGCCTACCACGTCGCCGACAGCGCGATGTGGCCCGTCTCAGAGCTGCAGACGCAGGTCGCGCTCACGCGCGCGAAGGCTCCGGCGAGCGCGGGCGCCGCGTGGTTCCGCACCCAGCACCTGCGCGACGACGCGATGGGCCTGCGCACCGCGCTCGAGACGCAGACATACGCGCAGCGCGCGCTGCCGCCTCCGCTCGCGACGCGCCTCGGCACCGCCGTCGCCGCGCCCACCGTCGCCGTGAACGGCAGCGCTGTCACGCTCACGCACGCGGCGCCCGCAACGCTGCGCGGCTACGCGCTCTACCGCCTCACCGCGGGCGCCTTCGGCTTCGAGCGGCTCGTGGCGTCGCCCGTCACGCCCGGCTCCGGAGTCTGGGCGCTCAGCGCGATCGACAAGAGCGACGTCGAGAGCCCCGGCGTCGTCGCCGTCGTGCCGTAACGGCATCGACTTTTTGTTGTCGCCTCGGCCCGCATTCGCAGCATGTTCTGCCCATGGCAAACGACCTCGTGCCGGTGAAGCAGGCGATTCGCGAGCGGGCCCACGTCGCGTCGATGGAGGAGTACCAGCGCCTGTATCGCCTCTCGCTCGACAACCCCGAGTGGTTCTGGGGCGAGCAGTCGAAGGCGCTCGACTGGTTTCACCCGTGGCACCGCGTGTTCGACGCCGACTACCAGGAGGTCGACTTCTCGTGGTTCTCGGGCGGCCGGCTGAACGCGTGCTTCAACTGCGTCGATCGCCACGTGCCCGAGCGGGGCGACAAGACCGCCATCATCTGGGCGGGCGACGAGCCCGGCGTCTACAAGCGCATCAGCTACCGCGAGCTGAAGCACGAGGTGGCGCGGCTCGCGAACGTGCTGCTCGACCGCGGCGTGAAGAAGGGCGACCGCGTCGCCATCTACATGCCGATGATCCCCGAGGCCGCGTACGCGATGCTCGCGTGCGCCCGCATCGGCGCCGTGCACTCGGTCGTCTTCGGCGGCTTCTCGGCCGAGTCGCTGCGCGATCGCGTGGTCGACGCCCGCTGCAAGGTCATCATCACCGCGAACGAGGGCGTGCGCGGCGGCAAGCGCGTGCCGCTCAAGGCCATCGTCGATCGCGCCATCGAGGGCATGTCGCTGGTCGAGACGGTGCTCGTCGCGCGGCGCACCGACGCGCAGGTGCCGATGCACTCGGGCCGCGATCTCTGGCTCGACGAAGAGTGCCGGCGCCAGCGCTCGACCTGCACCGTCGCGTGGATGGGCGCCGAGGACCCGCTCTTCATCCTCTACACGTCGGGCAGCACGGGGAAGCCGAAGGGCCTCGTGCACACGACCGGCGGCTACCTCGTCTACGCCGCGCACACGTTCAAGCACGTGTTCGACTACCAGCCCGGCGACGTCTACTGCTGCGCGGCCGACGTCGGCTGGGTCACGGGGCACTCGTACATCGTCTACGGGCCGCTCGCGAACGGCGCGACCACGGTGATGTTCGAGTCGGTGCCGACGTACCCCGACGCGGGCCGCTACTGGCGCATGGTCGACGAGCTCGGCATCAACATCTTCTACACGGCGCCGACGGCGCTGCGCGCGATCGCCCAGGCGGGCAACGAGCCCGTGAAGAAGTACCGCCGCACGAGCCTGCGCGTGCTCGGCTCGGTCGGCGAGCCGATCAACCCCGAGGTGTGGCGCTGGTACCACGACGTCGTCGGCGACGGCCGCTGCGCCGTCGTCGACACCTGGTGGCAGACCGAGACCGGCGGCATTCTCATCTCGCCGCTGCCGGGCGTGACGCCGACGAAGCCCGGCTCCGCGACCCTGCCCTACTTCGGCATCAAGCCGATGGTGGTCGACCCGCAGACCGGTGAGGAGCTGAAGGGCAACGGCGTCGAAGGGGCGCTCTGCCTCGTGACGCCGTGGCCCGGGCAGGCGCGCACGGTGTTCGGCGATCACCAGCGCTTCCGCGAGACGTACTTCACGCAGTACGCGGGCAAGTACTTCACGGGCGACGGCTGCCGGCGCGACGAAGACGGCTACTACTGGATCACGGGGCGCATCGACGACGTCATCAACGTCTCGGGCCACCGCCTCGGTACGGCCGAGGTCGAGAGCGCGCTCGTGGCGCACGAGGCCGTCGCCGAGGCCGCCGTCGTGGGCTACCCGCACGACATCAAGGGCCAGGGCATCTACGCGTACGTCGTGCTCACCGCCGAGGCGGCGAAGCAGAGCCCCGAGCAGGTGCGCGGCGCGCTCAAAGAGAAGGTGCGGCAGATGATCGGCCCGTTCGCCGCGCCCGACGTGATTCACGTCGCCAGCGGCCTGCCGAAGACGCGCAGCGGCAAGATCATGCGCCGCGTGCTCCGCAAGATCGCCGCCGCCGAGTACACCGGCCACGGCGACCTCTCGACGCTCGCCGACCCCGACGTCGTCGCGCGCCTCATCGACGAGCACCGCGCGCTCAGCACGCGCTGAGCGTGCGGCTCAGCGGCGGGTGCCGAATTGCGACCGCTTCACGATGCCGGGGCCGATCTGCACCACGACGTCGCTCGCCTCGACGCGCGTGCTCACGTCGATGCGGCCGCGCGGCTTCTCGTCCTTCGCGACCTTCGCGGCGTCGAGCAGCAGATCGAGCAGCGCCTGGTTCAGCTCGCCCGCGTGACAGACGACCTGCGGCACCACCCCGAAGTTCGTGAACACGTCGGCGACGTACTTGTACTCGTGCCGCGCGAACGTCAGCGCCGTCTGCACCGCGCGGTTCACGTCGACCGCGACGACCTCTTCGCCCGAGGCGAACTCCCACAGCGCCTTCACCATCGCCGCGACGCGCTCGAGTCCCTTCCTCGACTCTTCGGTCGCCCGCGGCAGCTCGTCGGCCAGAAACGCGGTGTCGACCTTGCTCTCGAGCTCGGCGAGCGCCGTGAGCTCCGACGCGCTCGGCCGCCGCCCGCTCGCCAGCGCCTCGCGGAGCGCCCGGTACTTCTCGAGCAGCGGCAGCAGGTCGCCGACCGCGTCGCGCACGAAGCCGAGGTTGTCGCTCACGAACTGCACCGGAGTGTTCAGCTCGTGCGCGATTCCAGAGAGGAGCCGGCCCACCATCTCGAGGCGCCTCCGCGCCGACACATCGACGAGCACGCCCGTGTCGCCGTCGAAGAGCACGCGCACCCAGACGTGCCGACCGTCGTCGCGCCTCAGCCGCACCTCGCAGTCGTCGCTCAGCGCACCGACGGCCCGTGCCTCGAGGAAGCCGGGCTCCAGCCACTTCTCGCGCGAGCAGCCGAGCAAGGTGGCGGCCTCGGCCGACACGTCAGACAGCCGCCAGCTCCCGGGCACACGCCTGCAGAGGATCATGTAGGGGGGGCCCTGCAATTCGCGCGGTACGCGCAGGCGCCCGATTGATCAACGCGCGGGGGGGGTCATTCACGACCGCCGAGTCACGGCGAGGCGGCCCGAGGCCCGCAGAATTCGCGTCGCTTCGTCAAGTGTCTTGGCACCGCCCCGCGGTTACCGGCCCCGGCAGGGGGCGTACCTCGAGCACACCCACTTCGGAGGTCCCACGTGCTTCGACGCTCCTGCCTCACCCTCTTCGTGCTCACCGCCTGCGCCGGCTCCGTCGGCGGCCTCGAGCCGATGGCCACGCCGGCGCCCGCGCCCACGCCGGTGAACTTCAAGCTGCGCATCGCGAACGTCGCCGCGTTCGAGCAGCTCAAGAGCGGCGCGTTCAACACGAAGGTCGGCGGCACCGCGCCCGGTCCGCTCGCGCCCGGCGACGCGTACGAGGTGACGTTCACGGCTGGCCGCGGCCAGCGGCTCGCCTTCGCGTCGATGTTCGGCCAGTCGAACGACTGGGTCTTCGCGACGCCGCCCGGAGGCATCGACCTCTACCCGGGCGACAGCCAGGCGCCGCTCTCGGGCGACGTGACGCAGCAGCTCTCGCTGTGGGACGTCGGCACCGAGGTCGACGAGGAGCCCGCCATCGGCCCTCACACCGGCCCGAACCAGGGCGCCTCGGGTGACGGCCCGGGCGCCGCCGACCCCATCGCGCGCGTGCGCAAGGTCGTGAGCCCGTACACGCTGACGAGCGGCGCGACGTTCACCGTGCCCGCGGTCGCCTCGATGATCAAGGTGACGCTCGCCGCGCGCGGCAACGTGTTCACGCTGCGCATTCAGAACGTCGCGAGCGACACCGCGACGCTGCTGACGTCGCAGGGCTACCGGCCCGTGCGGCTCTCGCCCGGCGTCTGGGCGCTGAGCGCCGGCGGCGACCCGCTGTTCACCGACGGCATGCCCGACCGGGCGCTCGGCCTCGAGGCCATCGCCGAGACCGGCAACCCCGACGGGCTCGCCGCGTCGCTCAAGCCCCTCACGGGCCTCGCGACGCCGCTCTCGCCCGGCGTGCTCGTGCTGCACACCGGCAACGCGCCCTTCTTCACGCTCGGCGAGCGCGACCGCGCGCAGGGCCTCGAGCGCATCGCCGAAGACGGCTACGCCGAGCCGCTTCGCATGGCGCTCGGCGCGGCGGCCGACGAGACGGTGAAGGCGGTGAAGCTCTTCGACACGCCCGTGGGCCGCGACACGACCGGCCCGGTGCGCGCGGGCGGCGCGTACGAGGTCGAGCTCGAGGCCGTGCCGGGTGACCGGCTCTCGTTCGTCACGATGTTCGGCTGGTCGAACGACTGGTTCTTCGGCACCAGCGAGCACGGCATCGACCTGTTCGACGGCGCGACGCCGGTCTACGGGCCCGTCACCGGCGACGTGAAGCTGTTCGACGTCGGCAGCGAGCTCAGCGAAGAGCCCGCCGTGGGCCCGAACACCGGCCCGCAGCAGAGCGCCGCGAACACCGGCCCGGCCGACACCGACGTGCGCGTGCGCGAAGTGACGCAGGCCGAGTACGGCACGCCGGTCTCGCATCACCTGTCGGTGCAGCTGCTGCGCGTCGGGCGCTGAAGCTCAGCGGCTCCACATCAGCCCGACGCCGAAGCTGGCGTTGGGCTGTGCCGCTGCGGTGCCGAAGGTCCACGCCGCGATGCCGCCCGCGAAGCGAATGAACGGCACGAAGCCCCTGCGGCGCAGCAAGAGCCGCAGCCCGAAGTCGGCGTCGAACATCACGTACGCCTTCGGCGGAGCTGGCACGTCGACGAGCAGGAAGCCGACGCTGAACACCGAGAAGATCTCGGCCGCCACCGTCGGGCCCGCGAGGCGAATGAGCGGCCCCGCTCCCGCGGTGAAGAAGACGCGCAGGGGCCGGGTCGCGAGCGGCTCGGGCCGCGGCTCGTCGAACAGCAGCTTCACCGGCCCCGTGACCGACAGCGCGAAGAGGCCGCCGAGCATGCCTTCGCCGACGTAGGTCACATCCACCGCCCCGGTCGCCGCGATCCACGGCAGGCCCACGCGGCCGCCGCCGCCCACCGCGAAGTGCAGCCGCCGCTCGGCCCCGCCGCTCCCATCGGGCGGAGCCGCCTCGAGCTCGACCTTCGCCGGCGGCTCGGGCTCGGTGGCGGGCTGCTCGGCCCACGCGGCGACGAGCGTGGCGACCTCGCGCGCCAGCTCGTCGCACGTGCCGGTGCGCTCGAGCACGCGGCGGTCGCGCAGGCGGTGCTCGGCGCTCCACAGCATGACCTCGACGCCGTCGGGCAGCGGCCTGAGCTCGACCCACGCCCCGAAGCCGAGCGGCTCGCTCGACCACCCGAGCAGCTCCTGCACCCGCGCCGGAGTCGGGCACTCGGAGGCTCCGCCGACGTCGAGCGCCGCCAGCGCGAGGGTGAGCAGCGGCGTCACAGCAAGATGATGCACTTGCCCTGCGTGGGCTCACCGCCGAGCTTGTCCTTGCGCTTCTGCTGCTGCGAGTCCCAGCTCAGCCAGGTGCCGACCTGCTCGCCGTCGACGTACGCGCCCTTCGAGCTGTGCTCGCCGTTGTCGTAGTACGTCTCCCAGCAGCCCGACTTCTTGCCGGCGGTGAACGCGCCCTCGGCCGCCAGCTTCCCGTTCGAGTGCCAGGCCTTGTATTTCCCGCTCAGGCGGCCCTTGTCGTAGCCGGCCTTCACGCGATCTTTTCCGTTCTCGTGCCACGCCTTGAACGTGCCGTCGGGCCTCCCGGCGTCGAAGTCGACCTGCCACTGCTTCTCGCCGTTGGGGAAGTACGCCTTCCACGTGCCGACGTAGAGCCCGCCCTTGCACTTGCCCTTGAGCGCGACCTCGCCGTTCGGGTGCGAGCGCCGGAAGTCGCCGTCGGCCTGGCCGCACTCGACGACCTGGTCAGGCATGACGAACAGCGTGCCGTCGGCATTCTGGCCGACCCCGACGATCGCGATGACGAGCTGCAGCCACATGGTGCCCCCTCACTTCCACGGCGTGTCGCAGTGCGCGTACTTGAACCACACCAGCGAGTCGACGTCGCTCTGGCCCGTCGGCGGGTTCCACTT
>JBGALX010000036.1:0-111670 GCA_044223505.1 Myxococcaceae bacterium | reverse complement strand
GCGTTTCGCTCCACGGCGTCGGGCGCCGAGCTCGTTCAGCCGTCGTTTCGCGTCGCGGTCGACGCCCGCACCGGAGCGAAGACGCTGAGCGCCCACGCCGGCGCCGAGACCGCGCGCTGGCGCTGGGGCGCGCCCGAGCTCTCTCGCGGCGCGACGCACTCGCCGCGGCTCTCGATCGCGCGTGACGGCAGCCTCGCGCTCGACTGGGGCGCCGCCACCGAGACCTTGAACGCGAGCGGCCCGGGCTTCGAGCACGCGTTCGTCTTCGACGCCGCGCCGGCGGGCGAGGGCGCCCTCGAGGTCCGTATTCCCGTCGAGGGGCTCGACGCCCGGGAGAAGACGGTGAGCGGGCTGCACTTCGCGTCGGCGGCGAGCGGCCTCGGCTTCTCGTACTCGCAGGGCACGTGGGTCGACGCGCGCGGCCGGCGCAGCGCGGTGCCCGTGCGGCACGAGCGTGGCGCCCTGGTGCTCGAGGTCAGCGCGGCGACGCTCAGCGGCACCGCGTGGCCCGCGACGCTCGACCCCATGGTCGGGCCCGAGCTCGGGCTCGACACGCCGGTCTCGGTCGCCGAGGCCGAAGCGCAGAGCGAACCGCGCGTCGCCGCCGCCGGCGACACGTACCTCGTGGCGTGGGCCGACGGCCGCCGCGATACCGGCGCCATCTTCGCCGCGCGCGTGAGCGCGTCGGGCGAGGTGCTCGACCGAAATGGCATCGAGCTCGGAACCGGCGTGCTCTCGTCGCCCGCCCTCGCCGCCGGCAGCGTCTTCCTCGTCGCGTGGGTCGAGCGCACCTTCATGGGCAACACCCAGAGCTACCGCGTGCTCGCGCGGCGCGTGTCGACGGGCGGCGAGGTGCTCGACGCCCAGCCGCTCATCCTCTCGTCGGGCACCCAGGCGCTCGGCAACGCGGTCGTGGCGACGCGCCAGGGCCCGGGCTTTCTGGTCGCGTGGGTCGACGGCGGTGGCACGTCGGCACGGCTCCACGCGCGGCAGCTCGACGCCTCGGGTCAGCTCGGGCCGTCGGGCGTCATCGCGGTCAGCTCCGGCAACGCGCTCGGAGCGCTCGCCGCGGGCACCGACGGCTCGGAGGTCTTGCTCGTGTGGGCCGAGCAGGCGACGACGTCTTCGTCGGTGAGGCTGATGGGCCGGCGCATCGACGCGGCGGGAGCGCCGAGCGGCGCCGCGTTCGCCATCGCCGCGCTCGCTTCGTCGTACGACACCTCGCCGTCGGTGGCGTTCGGCGCTCAGCAGTACTTCGTGGTGTGGACGGGGCGCGCGCCCGACGCGGGCATCGCGGTGAGCGGCACGCGCATCGACCCGAGCGGCGTGACGGACTCACCGCCGCTGCTCGTCTCGGGCCCGTCGGCGGGCCTCAAGCCCTCGGTCGTCTTCGACGGCACCGACTTCCGCGTGGCGTGGAACCGCGTCAACAACGGGGCGTCGACCTCGTACACGATGGTCACCTCGCGCGTGAGCGCGTTCGGCCTCGTCGAGCAGGGCCCGGTCATCGGTGGCGTCGCACAGTCCGCTCAGCTGGGGCTCGCTCACGGCCCGGGCGGCCTGATGCTCGCGTGGACGTACCAGCCCGCAGGCTCGGCCTCGGACGTGGCGGCGATGCCGCTCGCGGCCAACGGCGCCGTGCTCGACGCCGGCCACATCGTGTCGCTCGCCGCGAACCGCCAGAGCGAGCCCGCCGTCGCGTGGGACGGCACGCAGTACCTCGTGGTGTGGACCGACGCGCGCGAGGGCGTGGGCGACACCGAAATCTACGGCACGCGCGTCGACGCGACCGGGCGCGTGCTCGACCCCGCGGGCCTCGCCATCGGCAGCTCGCCGCAGCGGGAAGACGCGCCGGCCGTCGCCGGCGGCCCACAGGGCTTCCTCGTCGCGTGGAGCGAGCTGTCGACGAGCAGCGACCGCGACGTGCTCGTGCGCCGCGTCGCGGCTGACGGCCACTTCCTCGACGCGCGGCCGTTCTACGTCGCCGGCAGCAGCGCGAGCGACCTCGCTCCCGCCGCGGTGTGGAACGGCAACGAGTACATCGTCGCGTGGGGCTACTACTCGATGACGCTGAGCGCGATCGCGGCCCAGCGCGTCGGGCCGTCAGGGGCTCCCGACTCGGGCTCGTGGGTCGTCGCCTCGGGCCCCGTGCGCGACGTCGCGCTCGCGTCGCGCGGCAACGGCGAGACCTTCGCGGTGTGGATTCGCGACAACGCCGACGTCTTCGGCTCACGGCTCGACGGCCTGGGGCGCCCGCTCGATCGCGACGGCGGCACGCCGGTCTCGACCGCTGCGCCTCGGCCCGAGCGCGTCGCGGTCGCGAGCGACGGCACTGCGTACCTCGCGGTGTGGAACGCCGAGCTCCGCGTGAACGGCCCCGTTCAGCAGCGCATCTTCGGCGCTCGCTACGACCCGCAGCAGGCCGTCACCATCGACCCGGTTCCGCTCGTGCTGTCGCGCGATGCGGGCTTCGCCGAGCAGCCGGCCGTGGCCTTCGACGGCACCGAGTACATCGTCGTCTGGCAGGAGCCCACCCGCACCGCGACCGAGCCCACCGCCGTCTTCGGCAGCGAGGTCGAGCCCTCGGGCGCCGTGCACGCGCCGCCCGGCGTGCAGCTCAGCAACGAAGGCGCGAACCCCCAGCTCGCGTTCGGCGCGTCGGGGCCCGGCCTGCTCGTCTACGACCGCTACGCGCCGCAGCGCGAGCTGCAGACGCGGCGCGTGCGCGCGGCCCTGGTCTCACGCGGGTTCGCGCCAGTTCCGCCCGACCCGGCCGCGGGCGGCAACGGTGGCACCGGCGGCGGCAGCGGCGGTTCGGGCGACGGCGCGGGCGGCAGCGGCGCCGGTGGCGAAGAGCCGCGCGGCTGCGGCTGCGACGGGACGGGTGGGCTCGTGTTCCCGCTGCTCGCGCTCGCGGCGCTCACCCGAGGAAGCCGCGCGAGGCCCACGCGATGACGTTCTCGACGAACCACCAGTACGGCTGAGCGGCCCAGGTCTGAACGCCGCACACGACGTCGGCCTGCGCGGCCTGGCTCCCCACGCCGAGCAGCATGGCGCCCAGCGCAAAAATGGCGCCCGCCGACGGTGGAAAGTGGAGCGAACGCGGAAAGTGCGCTGAGTGCATGCTCGTCTCCTGGCTCGAGCCAAGGGGCAGCATCGGTCGTGCCGGTTCTGGTTGGAGCTGGCCTCCTGCTGCGCGCGGCCTCGTCGGGCGCCCGCTTCGGTCTCGGCCGGCCACCTCGAGACAGCGCTCAGTCTTGCGGCGGCGTCTGAGACATGTACGGGCAGCTGAACGTCACCGAGCACGGCTCGAACTTCAGCTCCTTGCCGTCGGTGGCCATGTAGCGGCCCATCGTCGCGAACATGAAGCCGCCGAGGTCCCACATGACGGCCGGGTTCGGAGCGTCGAAGCCGTGCTTCCCCGTCGGCAGCTGCATCGGCAGCATCATGCCGCTGTAGCCGCCGAGCCGCGGGCTCTCGCGCACGAGGCGCAGCGGCGGGTCGAGGCGCGGCACGTCGTAGCCGTCGTCGACGCCGGTGACGGCCGAGTAGTGGTCGACGTCTTTCAGCACCGGCTGGCCGAGCGAGTTGCGCCACGGGCCCGCGCGCTCGACCGCTTCGAGCACGTGCTCGTCGATGAGCACGCGGTTCGCCGTCTTGCCGTAGCGCGCGTCTTTGCCGGTGAGGTCGATGAAGCCGGCGGCGCGCGCGATGCTCACGCCGGTCGCGACCGGCACGTTCATGTCGCCGATGGTGTTCACCACCAGCGCGCGCGTACGCACCTCTTCGCCGGTGCCGTACTTGAGCAGCCACCGCTCGAAGAACGGAGCCATGTTCACCGGGTCGGCCGAGTCGAGCGCGACCTGGCCGATGGACATGAAGCGGCGTGTCTCGCCGTTGTTGCGGCGCAGGCCGAACCCGTCGGTGAACGCGATGAGCGGCGAGCCCTTCGCGTACGTCTGCCCCATGTACGTCACGTCTTCCTGCAAGGTCTCGAAGCGGTGCGTGGGCTCGGCGCCGGCGGGCACCTCGCAGCCCTCGGGCAGGCGCGACGGCAGCACGCCCGCGTAGATCTCGACCGACAGGCCGTCGCCGCGGTCGGACGACACGGCGCCGCCGATCTGCCCGCCGCCGTGCACGCGCGTGCACCGGTACTCGCCCGAGCGCAGGTTGCGAATGACGACGCTGTCGCCGTCTTTGGGCTCGACGTCGAACGTCGCGAGCTTCAGCCTCGCCTTCTTGTTGAGCTCGGGCACCCACTCGGCGAGCTCGAGGCCGCCGGCCGCGTTGCGCTGCGTCGCGATGTACGGGCCGAACATGCGCCAGTTCACCGCCTCCTTCACGCCGCCCTGAATGCTGCGCACGCCGACGTCGGCGAGGCCGGCGCCGCCCGCGACCGGCACCACGGTCTCGATGGCGGGCTCGAGGCCGCCGACCATGACGGACATGATTCCGCCGAGCGAGCCGCCCGTCATGTGCACGCTGGCAGCGCCGCCGACGTCGACGACGCCGTCGCCGTCGAAGTCGCCCGCGAGGTCGGTGACGCCGTCGCGGTTGACGTCGACCTCGTTGCCCTGCGCGTCGACCCACTTCGTCGAGCCGTCGAACGAGCGCAGCACGCGAATGAGCTGCATGTGGTCGATGGTCGACTGCTTCACGACGTCGCGCGTGTGCAGGAGGTAGCTCGTCCAGTAGTCCGCTCCGGGGTCGGGCGTGCCGTCGTGGTTCAGGTCGACGGCGCGGTCTTGCGTGAGCGCGCTGAAGAAGTCGCCGAAGCCCTGCGCCGCGAAGACGGCCTTCGCGATCTCGAGGTCCTTGTCGCCGCCGAGGTCGGCGCCGTGGCTCACGCAGTCGATGGCGAGCGTCGCCATGCCGAGGCGCGCGAAGTAGCCCCCGTAGTTGATCATCTCGAGCTTCGCGCTCGTGTAGCCGTGGCCGAGAATCACCACCGGCGCCGGCTTGCCGTTGCGGCCCTTCGGCACCGTCAGCCAGTACGTGAGGGTCTCGGGCCGCGTGAACGCCGCGCCGGTGACGGGGTCGAGGTCGAACACCTGCTGGTAGAGCGGCAGCGGCTCGAGCGGCTCGCCGTTGGGGCCGGGCTCGCCGTACTGGCCGGTCGGGCCCGCGGTGCGGCGGAAGAACTGCGGCGACGTGAGCTGGCCGACGGCCGTGAAGTCGACCCAGCGGTAGCTGTCTCGAATCGCCTGCGTGCGCGGGCCGTCGCCGCCGAGCATCGGCAGCAGCTGCCCGGTGAGCCGCTGCAGGTCTTCGCTGCTGAGAATCGAGTGCGGCGCGCCGGCGGGCGTGTTGCGCTTCATGCGGAGCAGGCTGCTGTGCGCGGGGAACTCGGTGGCGAGCCGCTGCATCGGCCCCAGGCCGTAGAGCCCGTCGCGCACGGCGACGTAGTCGCGGGTGGTGCTCTGCGTGGTGAAGCTCCAGGTGAACGAGAGGTCCTCGAGCGTGAGGCCGAGCCCGGGCAGGCACTCGACGAGCGGCTCGAGCGCGCGCGTCTGCGCGGCGTGGTTGATGTACTCGAACGGCGAGCGCACGGGCCGGCCGCGATCGTCGACCACGCGGCGCGTGATGACGGCGGCGTAGACGGTGTTCTCGCGCATCGGCATCACGGGCTTCATGATCAGCGTGTTCGACTCGCGCTCGTAGAAGCTCAAGAGGTCGAAGCGGCTGTCGGTGTCGCGCAGGTAGTTGCCGCGATCGAGCACGCCGTCGAGGTCGGTGTCTTCGCCCGGGTCGAGCGCGCCGTTGCCGTTCAGGTCTTCGTTCGTCTCGTCGAAGAGCAGCTGCTCGTTGTCGATGCGCGTGTCGGTCGAGAGGCCGAAGTCGCGGTTCTCGAGCACGAGGGGGAAGTTGCCCTCGCCCATGTCGAGCGGCACGGGCTGGCAGTAGTCGGGCGAGCCCTGGGTCACGTCGACGAGGAAGACGGCGTCGTCGGTGAAGTCGTAGTCGTCGTGCTGGTGCCGCCGCGCGAGCTCGTGCAGGTCGAGCGGCTCGCTGAAGCCGAGCGACACCGAGCCGAACGTGCCCCAGCCGTCGAGCCCGTCGAGCACCCGGCGCGCGCCGACCTCCCACTCGGTGGTCGCCACCATGCTCGCGTTGACGCGCAGCTTCGTCGGCGAGCTCGGGTCGAACCGCGTCGCGAAGTCGTTCGGCAGCGGGATGTCGGGCAGCGGCCGATGGTAGATGTCGAACTTCACCGTCGCGCCCGAGCCGAACGGCGTCGGCATCAGCCCCTCCGGAGCGGCAGACGGAGAACACCCGCACAGCAGTGCCACAGCGGCCAGCGTGATGCGCTTCATGTCGGACCTCAAAGGGCGGGAGACGGCGACAGTTGTCGCGATATGTCACCGACAGTTGCGCCGAGTCAAATCTCAGCAGTGGCGGCCGGTTGTATGACATTCCCGACGTAATTCGAACTGCGCCTCAGGAGCTGACGGTGAGCTGCAGCTGAGCGCTCGCGCTGTCGGAGTTGGGGGTACGAGCGATCGGGGTGCGAGAGCTGGGCGTCGAGCTTCACCGTGTAGCGGCCCGCGCGCGCAGCCGGGCAGCTTCGAAGGCCCGCGTTCGTGGTTAACGTGCGGGGCGCATGGGCTCGCTCTGGGTGCTGGTGTCGCTGCTCGCTGTTCCGGATTCGGTGTTCGAGAACAAGGCCGCGTGGCAGCCGGAAGAGACCGACGGCGACCTGAAGCTCGAGGGGCGGGCGATCGCGAACAGCAGCTGGCTCGAGTACCGCATCGTGACGACGACCGACCTCGCGGCCGAGCCGCTGTGCGACTCGGTGTTCGAGACGGCGACGAAGGGCAAGGGCGGCTCGAACGTGAAGTCGCGCAAGCTCCTGAAGGACGGCGACGACACGCGCGTGCTCTACGACCAGGTCGAGGCGCCGATGGTGAGCCTGCGCGACTACGCGATGACGGTGCAGAAGAAGAAGAGCGACGGCGCGTGCCGCATTCGCTTCAAGATCACGAACGAGGAAGCGCCGCCGCTCGGTGACGGCGTCGTCCGCATGGAGAACATGTGGGGCGGGTGGGACTTCGACGTGCACGACGGCAAGACGCAGGTCGTTCACTTTCTCTACGCCGACCCGGCCGGCGCCGTCCCCGCGTGGATCGCGCGGGGCAGCCAGAAGCGCGCGCTCAAGGAAGCCGTCACGAGGATGCTGGCCCGCGCGCGAGAGACTCGCAAGGCACCGTAGCCGGCGTGACTGACGCCGCCGTCTCGCGGTGAAGCACTCGCTTTCGTCGTGGCACCCGGGCTGACACGACCACGCCAGCCACGCAGAGCGTTCGGAGCATCGGCGCCCGCTCTGCTGGAGCGCCCGCCGGGTGGACTGCGGGAAAAGAGAATCGTATGTTCTCTATTCGCGCATGCCCCAGACACGCAAAGACCACGTCCGCGAGGCCATCGTGGCCGCGGCCGCTCACGAGCTCGCCCACGTCGGCTTCGAGGGCGCCACGCTGCAGGCCATCGCCCGCCGGGCCGGCACTTCGATCGGCAACCTCTACAAGTACTTCCCCGACAAGCGAGCGCTGTGCGCCGCGGCGGTGCCCGCGAAGCGGGTGCGTGAGCTCGAGCGTCTGCTCGACGAGCGCGCCGCGCAGGTGGGCCCCAGGGCCGCTGCGATGCCCGACGCGCTGCTGCGCTTCGCGACCGAGCACCGCCTGCAGCTGCTGTTTCTGCTCGGCGATGCCGGGGGCACACCGCACGCCGGCTTCGCCGAAGCCCTCGTCGAGCACATGACGGCGCTGGCGAAGCGCCGGCGGCCGCGGGCGGGCAGGGCGCTCGAGCGCACGCTGCGGCGCATCTACCGCGGCTGGGTGGCGACGCTCGCCTCCATCCTCGCCGAGGAGCGCGACCCCGAGCGCTTCACCGAGGCCAACGCCCTGTTCCTCGCCTACCACCTCGCCGGCCTGAAGGAGCTGCTCGCCGCATGAACGCCCTCGAACATGTGACCCGCCGCAGGCTGCTCGCCCGCCTCATCGACTCTCCCGAGCTGCCCCAGACGATTCGCGCGTTGCCCGAGCGTGCGTTCTCGGCGCTCGTGCGGCGCGTGGGTGTCGAAGACGCCGGCGAGCTCGTCTGCCTCGCCACCACGAGCCAGCTCGTCACCGCCTTCGACGAAGACCTCTTCACCGCCGCGCGCCCCGGCGCCGCCGAGCACTTCTCGGTCGGGCGCTTCGTGACGTGGCTCGAGGTGCTGCTCGAGGCCGGCGCCGACGTCGCCGCCGACCGCTTCGCCGAGCTGTCGGAGGACTTCGTCGCCCACGCCTTCTCGAGCCTCGCGTTCGTGCTCGACCACGACCTCTTGCTCGAGCGCCTCTCGGCCTCGGGGCGGGCCGCTCGCCGCGCCGATAAGCTCCTCGAGAGCGCGCTGTGCGAAGAGCTCGACGGCTACCTGCTCGTGTCGAAGGGCGGCGAAGGGTGGGACGCGCTCTTGTCGCTCGTCCTCGCGCTCGACGCGCGCCACCGCCCGCTGCTCGAGCGGCTGCTCGACCGCTGCGCCGCCGCGACGGCCGGGCTGCTCGACGACCTCGATGAGCTCTGCACCGCGCTCGACTCGGGCAGCTCACTCGCCGACGACGTCGAGGCCGAGCGTGAAGAGCGTCGCGCGCGCCTGGGCTTCGTCGAGCCTCGCGCCGCGAAGGCGTTCTTGAAGCTCGCGCGGCAGCCACAGCAGCGCCGCGAGCGCGACCCGCTGACCGCCACGTACCTCCGAGCGCTCGAGCCCTCGCCCGCGGCGCTGGGCCCCGCGTGGGCGTTCGAGGAGGAAGAGGCGCCGCCGCGCCCGCGCAGGCCGGCGCTGCCCGACGGTGGGCCGGTGCAGGCGCTGCGCCTCGCGCTTCAAACGCTGCGTGGCAGCGAGCCGCGCCGCTTCGACGAGCGCGTCGCCGAGCTCGCCTATCTCGCGAACGTGCTGACGGCGGGCGAGGGGCACGCTCCGGTGCGGGCCGCCGAGGTCGCGCTCGCGACGGTCGCCCGCGGGGCCGAGCGGCTCGCCGGTGAAGACGGCGCCTCGCTCGCCGAGGTCATCACGCGCACGCCAGCCGACGTGCTGTTCCGCTTCGGCCGCGCGGGCCCATGAGGCGGCGGCCACGCTTCAGTCTCGATCGCCGAGAGCTTCGTGCGCCCCGCACGCAGCAGCGTGTCGGTGGCTCCGATGGAGCGACATCGCCGCGCCGAGCCTGGGCGTGCAATTCGTTTGAGCTCAAATGAATTGGAGCGCGAGGATGAACGCGCCGTAGCTCGTGACGAGCAGCCCGCCTTCGACGCGCGAGATGAGCCGCTTCTTCGTCATCATCATCATCGCGGCGACCGAGAGCAGCGCCATGGCCGCCAGGTCGACCTTCAGGCTCGCGAGCGGCTGCCGAATCGGTGAGACCGCCGAGGCGCCGCCGAGAATGAGGAGCACGTTGAAGATGTTCGAGCCCACGACGTTGCCGATTGCGAGCGACGACTGGCCACGCAGGGCGGCGACGACCGAGGCGGCGAGCTCGGGCAGCGACGTGCCGACCGCGACGATGGTCAGGCCGACGAGCCGCTCGGACATGCCGAGCTCGAGGGCGAGGTGAACGGCCCCGTCGACGAACACCTTGCCGCCCCCGATGAGCCCGGCGAGCCCGAGGGCCGCGAGCAGCGCGAGCTTCCGTGTCGAGGTGGGCGCCTCGGCCTTCTCGTGCTCTTCGGCCTGCTCGGCGACCGGCGCCGTCGCGGGCATTCGCTTCGCGCTGCGCACGAGCACGGCCGTGAACGCGAAGGCTGCGCCGACGAGGCCCGCCCCTTCTGCGCGGCCGATGACGCCGTCCCACAAGAGCAGCGGCACGAGCAGCGCGGTCGCGACCATGACCGGCACCTCGCGCTTGATGAGCGACCCGTCGACCTCGGGCGGGCGAATGAGCGCCGTCAACCCGAGAATGAAGCCGAGGTTCGCGATGTTCGAGCCGATGACGTTGCCCAGCGCGATGTCGCTCTTGCCGTCGGCGGCGGCGAGGGTCGAGACCACGAGCTCGGGCATCGAGGTGCCGTAGGCGACGACCGTGAGACCGATGACCAGCGGCGGTACGCCGAGCGACTTCGCGATGCCGCTTGCGCCCCGCACGAGCCACTCGGCCCCGAAGTACAGGAGCGCGATGCCCAGGGTCAGGCGCGCGAGGTCGAAGGCCATCGGCATGAGCGTATGAACGTCGACGCGCGGCGCACAGTGAAAGCGAACGAAGATCGCGATGTGGGTGCGGCCCGCCGGGCGCTGCCGCCGGAGGCAGCTTCGTCACGGCCTTCACCGCGCTCACAGGCGTTCGAGAGCGGCGCGCTCACCTCGCGCGTTCGGCCGAGGGTCGCTGGAGCAGGCATTCGCGTGAGCCAGCGCGAGGGCACGCTGTACGTGCTCGAGGTCGCCCGCGACGAAGCCGAGCGAGAGCCGCGCCGGCTGGTCGCGCTGCGTGGAGGCGCAGAGCTCTGGGCGCGCAGCGAGGTGGGTGACGAGCGCTTCGCCGACTTCACGGTGCACCCATCGGGAGAGCTGACGCTCGGGCTCGAGCACCGCGCAGCCGACCGCGACGCGTACGAGCTCGTGCGGCTGCGTCGCGACGGCAGTGAGATCGAACGCCAGGTGCTCGCGGCTCCATCGACGATTCCTGACAGCGACGTGGCGCCCGGCACGCCGCCGCCCCGGTTCCTCATGCGCGGCGTGCTCGACCGCTCGGTCGTGCGTGGCTGGGCGCCGTGGTTGAAGCTCGAGGCGCGAGGAGAGGGCCTCGTCATCGCGCTGCTCTCGTACGCCGAGCGCGCCGGCGGGCCCAGCGACACCGAAGCGGTGTCTGCGGTGCTGGCGCTCGACTGGAGCGCAGGCCGCTATACCGAGCGCTGGGCCCACCTCGTCGACGGCCGGCACTCGCTCATCGCGGTGGCGTGGCAGTACGACGAGTTCCTGTGGCTCGACGCCGCGACGCGGTTGCTCCTGGCGGTGGGCGACGACGGCTCCGTCGTGATCGGCCGCACGCTCGGGGCGAGCCGCTGCGACGCGGTGGCGCTGAACTTCGGCGACCTGACCGCGGCAGACTGCCGCCGACTCCGCTCGCTGGGGTCGAGCCACCGCTACCAGCCGTTCGCGTGGACGTCGTGGTCCGCCAGCGGCGCGCGGCTCGGCACGCACACCCTCGCGCCTGCCGGGATGGAGGACTTCCTCGTCTTCGACCTCGCGCTGAAGCCCGGAGCGCTGGCGGTCGCGGGCGCGGCGGTGCGCATCGGCTCGAGCGGCGCTCCCGACCATTTCTACGAGCCGCCGGGCGACACGTCGGGCACGCCGCTGCTCCCGTTCGATGGCTACCTCGCGACGCTCGACCCGAGCACCGGGGCGCTCACGGACGAAGCGTTCGTCGACGTCGACCGCGGCGACCTTCTCTCCGCCGTGCGGTGGGCGCCCGAGGGGCTCGTCGCCGCCGGCGCCACCGGCTGGAATCGCTGGCACGGCGGCATGAGCATCTCGCGCGCCGCCGACCCGCTGCTCGTGCTCTACCGCACCGACGGCAGCCCGCTGGCCCACCGCACGCTGAGCGTCGACGACGACACGCGTCACGCGCACCTGCTCAGCCTCGACACCGACGGCTCGACGGTGTGGGGGGCCGGCGCCTACGACGCACCGATGACGCACTCGGGCGACGCGAACCGGGCACAGCTGGCGCTGGGCGGCTTGACGCTCGAGCTGCGGTGAGCTCGGGCTCACTGCCGCGCGGGTCCTGACCCGCTGCGCTCAGTGGCAGACCGGCGTGTACGTCACGAGCAGCGTGGCACCGGGGTCGGGCGTGAAGAGCGGCTCGAAGACGATGGCGTGGGTGGGCGCGTCGAAGTGCCAGACGGTCGCCCCTGCCATCGTCATCGTGGGGAGCACGACGGGCCCGGTGCCGGCGTTGTTGTCGATCATGACGACGGGCGGGCCCATCGACGTGTCGACCTCGCGGGTGAGGGCAAAGTCCAGTCGGAACCCGAAGGCGTCGCGGCCGAGCTGCTCGAGCTGGCTCAGGCTGGGCGCCGCGCAGATGGACGCGTGCGACCCGGGGAAGGCGAGCGTCAACCAGCGCAGCGTCGAGTCGACCGGCCACGGGTCGTCGGCGGGGCACGTGGCGCTCGCAGGCCACTCGGGGCCGATGACGTTGTACGAGATGCGCGCTCCGGGCTTCAGCTCACGCAGCCGCGCCTCGTAGTACGCGCCAGGCATCGGCGAGCGGTCGGGCGTGTCGGTGATGGCGATGACGGCGAGCGACGCCCCCGACCTGAGAAGCCCGGCGTTCGCCGTCGTCGACAGCGGCGGAGTCAGAGCGCGCAGCACGACCTCGGCGACCGCGGTGCTCGCGCCGCCGTCCGTGCCCACTTGCAGGCGCTGCGCGAACACCGCCTCGAGGTTGGGAGTGATGTTGCTCAGCGGGCCGCCGAGCAGCCGGCCGGCATCGGGCGCCGAGAGGTCGGGCGTGAGCACTCCCAGCTTGAAGTCGACGCCGGCCGACATCGCGTACCGAGTGAACGCCGAGAAGTTCATTCGAAGGCCATCGATGCCCGCCTGGTCGTCGGCCATCGACGGCGCGTTGCTGAGGACGAGCAGCACGTCGGCCTTCGGGTGGTTGTCTTGCGTCCACGACTCTGTGCGCGTCGTGCTCGTCGTGCCGGTGCCTCGCAGCGGCACGACATAGTCGACCAGGTTGCCACCCTCGACCGCGCGCAGCTGAAACGTCGCCGTGTCGAGGCCGAGGTCCGCCGGGCGGTAGCGCAGCGCGAGCGTCGTGCCCGCCGCCGGCGCGAGCGTCGCCGCCGGAGCGCTCTCGAGCGTGAGCTCGCTGGGGGCCGGTAGCACCGCTGAGGTCGGCAGCGACACCGCCTGCGCGCAGAGGTTGAACACCGAGACCCGCTGCAGGTCCGAGCCGCAAGCGCGCGTCACGTCGCCGAAGTCGACGGCCGCGGGCGAGAGGTACAGGCAGCCCTGCCCGGTCTGAGCCGTGAGCCCGACGTCGACCCGGCCCGTCGGCGAGCTCACGAAGAGCGAGATGACTCCGGCGTGCGTCTGGAGCGCGGCGCCCGAGCCCGGCAGCGGCTGGGCGCGCACCGGCACGCGCAGCGACTGTCCCGGCCCGACGATGAGGTTCGAGAGCGGGCCGCCGGGCAGGCTGAAGACCGCCGAGGCGCCGGGCTCGAGGTCGAGCCAGCTGATGAGACACTCCTCGCCGGCGTTCACACCCAGGTTGCGGAACACGAACGACAGCTCGCGGCCCGCCGGGTCCTGCAGCAGGCCGAACGAGAGCGACGCCGGCGTGAGCGTGTACTGGCACGGCGGCAGGCTCACGGTCTGTGCGCGCACGTTCACCGTCACCATCGGTTCATCGGCGTCGTCCGAGATCAGCTCGACGTCCCACTCGAGCTGCTGGTTCGCGGCTTTGGCAGTCACCCGAATCGGAAGGTCGAGCGTGTTGCTCCCCGCGACCGCGGCGAGCCCCACGACCGCGTCGTAGCTGGCCGGCAGCGCGTTGAGGCACGTGCGCGTCTGCTCGTCGAACGCGCCGACGCAGATGGCATCGAGCGGCGAGCTCGCGTTCTTCGCCCGAACGTTCCACCGCAGCAGGTGAAGGTTCAGCGCCGGGTTCGGCGGCGCCGGCGCACAGCCGACGTTGCGCACGGCGACGCGGCGCGTGACGCCGGTCATCGACGCCGAGAAGAACGGCAGCTGCCCGAAGTCGAGGCTCGGCGGAGCAACGTCGATGTCCCCGCAGGAAGCGCTCGTGCCGCCCGCCGCGCCGCCCGCCGCGCCGCCCGCGGTGGTGCCTCCCGCTCCCGCAGCGCTGCCGCCCGCGGTCTGGCCACCGGCCGTCGCACCGGCGGCGCCCGCGGAGCCTCCGGCTTCGCCGCCTGCCGTGCCGCCGTCTGCAGCGCCGTCGTTCTCTCCGACGACGGTGTTGTTTCTCTGCAAGCACGCCGCGAGCAGCAGCGCGAACAAGGCTCTCTTCACGGGCGGACCTCCAGCTGCTTCGAGATGACCTCGACCGACGGCAGCAGCGGGTCGGACGCGTGCTCGCGCCGAAACTGCGCCACGGCCGCGGTCGCCTCTGCCCGCCGGCCGAGCCGCGCGAGCGCCACGATGCGCGACACGTCGACCTCTGCGGTGAAGACGCCGTGGGGGAACCGGCGCTGGTACTCGCGCAGGTGCTCGAGAGCCTGCAGCGGCTCGCGGTCGCGCTGAATCAGCGCGAGCTCGAACAGCGCGTTCTCGGCGTCGAGGCCGCTGCCCGCAGCGCGCCCTTCGAGGCACGCACGGTCGTCGCCCGCGCAGTCGGTCGCGCCCGTCACCGCCTCGCGCAGCCGCTCGGGCAGCTCGAGCACCGCAGGAGGCAGCTCGAGCGTCTGGCCCGCCACGATGGCCTGCGCGCCGCGGCCGTCGCGCCACTCGACCTCGCCGCTCTCGACCGAGAGCAGCATGCGGCTCTTCGACACCTCGAGCAGGAAGCGCGCGTTCGACCACACCGCGTCGCCGAACGGAGTCACACAGCGCGTCGGCTGCTCGCTCGGCAGGCCCGACAGCGTGCCCGTCTCGAGGCGCAGCGCTCCGCCCTCACGGCGCAGCTCGGCGCCCGCCGACGCGCGCCACGCGACGCGCTCGGGGGTCGGCTTCACGAGCAGCGGCTTCACCAGCGCGAGCGTCAGCGCCGAGCCCAGCGCCGCCGAAGCGACCGCTGCGAGCACCAGCGTCGATGCCTTCGCGGGTCGCGGAGCCCGGGCCCTCGCCTCGATGTCGCGCCACTCGGCCTCGAGCCGTCCGGGAGCCGAGCTCGCCCGCCGCGGCAGCGATTTGAGCAGCGCGGCGGCGCTCTCGTGCGCCGGGTCGACGACCTCGGCCTCGGTGAGCTTGCGTTCGGTCACGGGGCACCTCCCAGGCGCGCGAGCTCGGCCGCGAAGACGTTGCGGGCGTCGTGCAGCCGGCGCCACACCGTGCCGATGGGAAGGTCGAGGGCGCTCGCGAGCTCGGCGCCCGACAGCCCCTCGAGCTCGAACAGCACGAACAGCTCGCGCTTCTTCGCGGGCATCGCTCTGAGCGCGGCCTCGAGCTGCGCCTCGGCCTCGCGGCGCCGCAGCGCGAGCACCGGGTCGTCGGGCGCTTCGACGTCGGCGGCCGCCTCGAGCCCGAGCCACGAGCGCAGCCACGCGCGGCGCCGGTGGTTCGCCGCGAGCTTCACCGCGATGCCGTAGAGCCACGCCCGCGGAGACGCCGCGGCCGCGAGCCGGGCGGCGTCGCGCAGGGCCACGACGAAGACGTCTTGCAAGAGGTCGTCGACGTGCGCCCCGGCGCCGGTCAGTCGGTGCAGCGTCAGCCGCACGGCGTCGCGCTGCGCGAAGTAGAGCCCGCGAACGTCGGCGAGCTCTGCTTCCATCGCTTCGATGCGCATCTGGCTCACGCGGGCGGACACTGCCTGACCTCCTCATTGAGGAAGGTGTTGCGGGCCGGTCGGACCTTCACTTCGAGCCCACTCCGAGGCCGAGCGTGGCCTGCCCGAACCACGGCGAGAGCAGCAGCTCTGCGTCAGCCCCGCGAATTTCGAAGTGTTCTTCGCGAAACCGGGAACCGCCCGTCACGCCCGCGACCACGTACAGCCCGCGCCACACCGGCACCCGCACCGCCACGCGCGCGGCGACTGCGGCAGACCATGTCACCGGGTGAAAGTCGGTGTCGTAGAGGAGCGCGCGCGCCGCGAACGCGTACAGTCGCACGCCGAGCGAGGCCTCGAGGTGCACGGCCGAGAAGCGGTGCTCCCAGTCGGCGGCGAGCGTGCCGAACCATGGCGTGACCGCGAGCAGGCCCGTGTCGTCGCGGGCGAGGCGCTGGCCCTCGCCGCCCAGCTCGAGCGTCGCGCCGAAGCCGTCCCGCCGACCTGCAGCGGCTCGCGCGAGGCCCCCGCCGGTGAGGCCGTCGAGAACGAAGAGGCCGTCGGCGCCGAGGCTCCACCGCCACGCTGAGACGGTCGCCTCGGCCGCCGGAGCGTCGACCGGCACCTCGACCGGGCGCGCGGGCTGTCGCGGCGCAGGCTCATCGGCGAATGGCGGCGGCGGCGGCGGCTCGGGCTGGGCCTCGGGCTCGGGCTCGGGCTCGCGCGGCACAGCAGGCGGCTCGCCCGGCGGTGATGGCGGCCGCTGCACGGGGGCGGGCGCAGGCGGCGGCATCGAGACCCCCGGCGGAGCCGGAGCCGGTGCCGGAGCGGGCGTGGGCGTGGGCGTGGGCGTGGGCAGCTTCCACCACGAGGTGACGAGCAGCGCGATGCTCCGCTCGGCGGCGGCGCAGCTCGCCTCGTCGACGCGCAGCTCGCGAGACGCGACGACGGTGCGGCCGCGGCGGAGCGCGACGCGCACCTCGTCGCCGCCGACGCCCTCGACCGTCACCTGCTCGGCGTGAGCACGCGGGCCCACGCGCTTCTCGAGCGCCGCTTGAATTCGAGCGCTGTCGAGGCACGCGGGGCCGTGCGACGTGTCGACCCAGCTCGCGGCGAGCATCACGACTGAGACGATGCTGCGGGCAAGCACGGCCGACGCTTATCACGCGGTGCCACGGGGCCCGTCACGGGGGCCGCGTGCGGCGCCGCGCACTCAGTGTTCGCACCCGCGGCCACCGCGCGCTCGACCGTCGCGCCGCCGCGGCCTGCCCCCTCGAGCTCGAGCGCGAACAACCTCGTGAGCGGTGACACGAACGGCCGGCGCGACGTCTTCATCGTGGCGCCGGGCTTCTGAACGAGAGCAGAGGCAGGTGGACGAGGCGCTTCGACGACCCCTCGTACGACGCGCGGCATCGACGGGCCGATCGAGGTAGGTTCCCCGCGTGCTCTCGAGCCGCTGGCGCGTTTGGGTCTGGCTGCTCGTCGCGACGCTGGCTCACTGCGGCCCGCGCCCGGTGGTTGTTCCCGACGGTGGCGGCGGGAGCGCGGCTGGCGGGAGCGCCGGCGGTGGCACTTTCGGCGGCGGGGGCGGCAGCGCACACGTCGACGCAGGTCGTGATGCGGGCTGCGCGGTCGTGGCCTGCTACACCTTTTCGCTCGGAATGCCGGGTGTGGGCCGGTGCCGTTCGGGCCTGCAGTGCGCCGGCGATGCAGACGCGGGCTGCGGCTCGCAAGTCGGCCCCATCGCCGAGGCGTGCAACGGAGTAGACGACGACTGTAACGGCATCGTCGACGACGGGTGCGGCTGCGCCTACGTGGCTCCGAGCGGAGATGACTCGAACCCGGCGACGGCGTCACTGCCCGTTCGCCGGATCAGCGTGGGAATCGCCGCAGCGAGCGACGCGGGCCTGAGCCGCGTCTGTGTGGCGGCCGGTGCTGCGTGCCCCCAGGTGACCGCCTACGGCGGCGAAGCGTTGATCATGCGCAACGGCATCTCGGTGTTTGGACAGTACGAGAGCACCGGGTGGAGCCGCGATGCTGGGTGCGTCACACAGTTCTTGAGCCGCTCCGACGCCGGGGTGTTGTTCGACGAAGCCGTTTCGTCACCGACGGTTCTCGACGGGTTTGCCATCAACGCCTTTCCCTCCAGTGAGCCGCGTCAGGTCGCTGTGACGGTGAGGGGCAGCAGGGGCGCCGTGCTCAGCAACGACTACGTCAGCGGCCATGGAGTGCCCGGCACGAGCATCGGCATCGAGATCACGGGCGGCGCAACGCCGACGGTGCGCGACTGCCGTGTGCAAGCGGGTCTCGCGCGCGACACGTCAATCGGCATCTCGAGTCGCAGCTCGGCGCCGGTCATCATTCACAACTGCGGAGCGTTCGGCGACGCGGGCGAGTGTGTTGAGCGCGGCCCGGCTGGGAACGGCATCGTCGCCACGTACAACATGAACACCGCGGAGCAGATTGGAGTGCTCCTCGACGACTCTTCCGGTGCCGTCGTGGACAGCTCCGCGATCAGCGGGACGGACATCGGCCTTGCGCAATCTGCGATCGCCGTGAAGGTTCGCGGCAACGCGGCGGGGCTCGAGATCCGTCGGAACTCGTTGCACGGCGGCGCTGGGACGATGGCCCGCTCGAGCGCGGCGCTCGACGTTGCGGACTGTCTGGGCACGTCGCTGACGATTGAAGACAACTTCGAAATTCTGGGTGCCGACGCTCTTGGCTTCGGCTCTGCTGCGCCGGTGGCGATCAGGGCCGCGGGCGACTGCCGACTGCGCATCTCGCGAAACGTGCAGGTCATCGGGTGTTCGCCGACGAGCGCGAGCGCGTTCTGCTCCGGCATCGAGTGCCTCGGCAGTGCGTGCGAGATCGACGACAACCTGCTGCTGAGCGCGGGCCGCGGAGGTGTGGCGTTGAAGCTTGATCGCGCTGTCGCCACCGTTCGTAGAAACCGCATCGAGGGATGTGCTTCTCCGCAGGTCGGCATCTCGAGCGTCGAGTCGACGGCCAGGTTCGAGAACAACGTCGTGCGGACGTGCTCTCCGCCCGGGTCGGCGAGCGTGCGCATCGTCAACGGGCCGCCAGGTGCCGAGGTCGACTTCCACTCGAACACCGTCGTGACCGCTGGGTGCACGGCGCTGCAGTTCGACGTCAGCGACGGCGGGCTCGCTGCCGGTCCCGCGGGCGTCGTTCGCAACAACATCCTCATCGTCGAGAGCTGCTCACCGGCACGCATCGTCGACGAGCTCGTCTCTGCGGCGGACCCTCGTCTCTTCGAGCACAACGCCCTCTACTCCCCTGTGTCGGCGGCGGTGCTCTACCGGGACGAAGGCGGCGTCGACGTGACCGACGCCGGAGCGCTCGGGAGCGGCAACCTCTTCGTTGATCCGGCGTTGACGAGCACCTTTCACCTCACCTCTGGTTCCATCTGCCGGAACTCGGGCACCGATGCAGGTGCGCCGCCGGTCGACATCGACGGAGACGCACGCCCCGCCGAAGGCCGGTTCGACATCGGCGCCGACGAGTACTGAGCGGCGGTCACGAGGCGCCTCGGCGCTCCTCCCGTCTCGGAGTAGAGACGGCGCCAAGTTTTCTCGTCGACGGGACACCTGCGGTCAACCGCGCGATCTTCGGCCCCAGGTCGCTGGCACCCGGCGTGGAAAGAGTGAGCCCATGCGCTCCTCCGTCGCCATCTCGCTTGCGCTCACGCTGTGCTCCGTGCCCCAGACACCGTCGACGTTTCCCGACTTCGAGCGCTTTGCAGCGGGTGAGCTTCAACTCGGCCGCCAGCGTCTGCTCGAACCACGGCAGCGAGGCAGTCAAGGAGGGCGGATGCTGGTCAGTGCGGCGCGGCCAGCGCGGCGGATCGAACAGGTTCATGCCCGCGCGAGCGACCGCTTCCACTTCGGGCCAGCCGTGGGGATTGAGGGGGAGCCGCATCACCGCGACAGGCAGCGCGGAGGGCTCATCGCGCTTGTTGTACATCGCCACCGCCGGCAGCTTCTTCGGATCCAGGCCGCGCGCCGCCGCGTAGCGCTCGAGGCGCTGCAGCACGGCGAGGTTCCGATTGAGCCGCTGCGGGCGCGAGTCGTAGACCAGCACGTACGCGTCGGCGCGTTCGAGTGCCTGGAAGACGCGCTCCCGGGGTGGAAGTCGAAGTGCCACAGCCCGGTGACGTACGGGTTCTCGTAGCTGCGCACCTCGCGCGCCTCGAGCCGCGCCTCGGCGGCCTCGGTTCCCGGCGTCGACGTGCTCGCGAGCTTCCGTCGGCGGCGCAGGCCCGCGGAACAGACTGTTCGACCGGCGTGGGTCGGTGTGCTCAGCGCGTCGCCGCGCGAAACGCCTCGACGACGTCTCCGGTGTCGAGCACGTCGCGCTCGCCCCTGCGGTACAGCTCGAGCTGGCGCGGCGAGAGCCAGCGCTCGCCGTCGCGCACCGCCGCGTTGATGCGCGTCTTCTGCAGCGGCGTCAGCGGCACGAAGCGGTACCGCGTGCCCTGAAGCTGCTTCTTGTCGTCGTCGGGCGAAGCTCGCAGCTCGCCGCTCACCGCCGAGTAGCCCTTCGCGGCCGCAGCAGCGTCGAGCGCGCGCGCGTCGCCTGCGTACGTCACCTCGACCACCTCGCGGCCCTTCACGAAGCCCGTGCGCGTCGACGTCACGCCGTCGAGCTTGCCGAGCGAGGCCTCGCCCTCCCAGAAGCAGCCCATCGCGTACTGGTGCGGCGAACCGCCGCGCGTCTCATCGGCGAGCAGCGAGAGGTACGGCGGCACCGGGCGGCCGCTCGCGGTCAGCGCCTCGCTCAGCGCCCGCGTCACCTGGGCCAGCGACGGCGTGTCGAGCCGCGCGAGCTCGCGCCCGTCGGGCGTGAAGAGCCGCAAGACCGGGTTGTTCCACGCGGGCTCCTTGAACAGCTCGAGCACGCGCCGGTCGTCTGCGCCGATGTTGTTGTAGACGACGACCGCGACCAGCTCGTGCTCGAGGGCGTCGGCGATGAGCGGGTGCGAGAGCACGTCGTGGCCGAAGCCGAGCACCGTCGAGCAGCCGGGCACCTCGTCGAACAGCACCGCGAGCGGCTTGCCCTCGACCTTCGCGCGGGCGGCGGCGGCTTCGTAGCCGCGCGAGAAGCCGACGATGCCGAGCTCGGGAGGCTGGGCCGCGAGGGCGACGGTCACGAGCGCCGTCATCATGCCGCGAGCGCCGTCGTGGTCGCGACCGTCGGCGGGGCCGCGGGCGACTTCTTGCCGAGCAGCCGCTTCACGAGCAGGTGGTCGAGCGAGAGCTTGCCCGGGCCCATCAGCGCGATGACCGCGAAGAAGGCCAGGTAGTGCCACTCGATGAAGCCGAGCACGTCCGTCCACGTCTCGACCTCGCTCGCCTTCGCCGTCAGCATCGCCACCACCATCGTGCCGATGAGCGGAAACGAGATGAGCCGCGCGCCCAGCCCGACGATGAGCAGGATGCCGCCGACGAACTCGAGGCCCGACACGAACGGAGCCTGAAGCTCGGGCGCGGGGATGCCCAGCTCGCGGAAGAAGTCGATCATGTCGGGCAGGCGGTGCAGTTTTCCCCAACCCGACATCGCGAAGATGATGCCGGCCGACAGGCGCACGAGCAGCAGCGCAGCGGCCTGAAGGCTGTCGCGGGAGGCAGTGAGGCGGGCATCGAGCGTCTCGAGGGCGTTGGTCAGTGGCATGGGTTGCCGTGAATACGCAGCCCCCCAGAACCGGTTACGCGCCCCCGCGACCCGCGGTGAGGGCTACTTCTTCGAGCGCTTCTTGGGCTTCGCGGGCGCGGCCGCTTCCCACTCTTTCAGCAGCTTCTTCGAGGCGGTGTGCCGCCAGCTCTCCGCGATCCACTCCTTCACGAGCGGCGCGGGGAACTTGCCCTTCGGGAAGTCGGCGGCCACCCAGCCCCACTTCGCCATGCCGTACGCGGCCGGCTTCACGTGCGGCAGCTGCAGCGCCATGGCCTGCGTGTCCTTCAGCTTCACCGACACGTACGTGCTGCCCGGGCTCTCGCCGTCGCCCAGCCACACGAAGACCTTGTCCTTGATGCGGTAGACCTCGTGCGTGCCGTCGAAGAGGAACGCCTTCTTCGCGCCGGGGTAGCGCTCGCACTCTGCGCGAATGACGTCGAGGGGGGTGGCCATGCGCGGCTCTCTAGCACCGCTTCGGAGCCGCTCGACGAGCTGCCGTGTCCCAGGGACGTCTCATTGTGACGAGGCAGGTCCGGGTCCGTCTTCGGTACGTTGCGCGAGGCACGTGCGCTGCACATCGAGGGCGCATGAACCGAGCCGAGCTCAGCCTGCAGCAACCCGTCGTCCAGCAGCTCACCGCCGGAGCGCTCATTCGCGACAGCTTCCGGCTCGCGAGGCGAGCGCTCGCGCCCCTCTTTGCGGTCGCGACCTACCTCACCCTCGTTCACCTCATGGTCGTCAGGCTCACGGTGAGCGCCGTCGGTGCGCGCGGCTGGCTGGTGGTGCTGCTGCTCGGGAGCTTCGTCGCGTCGATGCTGGCGTACGGCGTCACGACCCAGCTCTTCCTGTCGGCCGCTCGAGGCGACGACGACGGCCTCGTCGCCGCGCTCACAGCGGCCTTCAGGTCGTTGGTGCCGCTCTGCGTCTGCAGCGTCCTCGTCACGGCCTGCGTCTGGGTCGGGTTGGCCTTGTTCATCGTGCCCGGCGTCATTCTCGCGCTCGGCTGGAGCCTGGCCGCACCGGCGATGCTCGACGATGAGCTGGGGCCCTTCGAGGCGCTGCGCGACTCGTGGAGCCTCACCGGCGGTCACCGCTTCACGCTGGCCGCGGCCTCCATCGCGACCGCCCTGTCGGCCGGGTTCCTCGCCGTGCTCGGGGCGGGGATGTTCGACGCCCTGGCGCACGTGCTGCCGCGTGCGTCGACTCCCCTGCACGCGGTGGGGCTGATCGTCCATTACGCAGCGCTCTCTCCGCTCTTTGCGGTGCCGGTGGTCGCGCGCCTGCGCTTGATCGCGTAGCGCTTCGACGTGTCGGCGGGGTCATCGTACGCTCGGGGCGCTGCGCCAGCGTACCGACCCATGAACCGGCCCCGCGCCAGGCCCCGCTTCACCTTGAGCCTCACCTCCTCGCCCGAGCAGGTCGTCGAGCGCGTTCGAGCGAAGCTCGCCGAGGACCCGAAGGTCGAGGGCTCGCTGTTTCGGCGGGGGCTGCTCTTGACGGTGAAGCCCGCGCACCGCCACTTCTGGTCGCCGCACCTCGACGTGCACCTCGAAGACGCCGACGGCGGTGGCACGACGCTGTCGGCGATCTTCGCGCCACACCCCCAGATCTGGACGGGCTTCGTCGCGGTTCAGCTCTTGTTCGGGCTGCTCTCGGTCGGCGCGGGCGTCTGGGTCACCAGCGCGCTGATGCTCGGCAACGACCTCTGGCTGCCGCTCGGCCTGCTCGCCGCCATGCTCTTCGGCGGCGGCTTCTCGTACGGCGCCGCGTACGTCGGCCAGGGCCTCGGCTCGGAGCAGATGTACGAGCTGCGCTCGTTTCTCGACGACGCCGTGAAGTAGGCGCCCCGGCGCGCACCCGCTCAGGAGCCATCGCTGTCGATGATGTTTGGCATGCCAACTATTTCGTGTAAGGTGGCCGCCCGATGTCGTCGTTGATCCGCTTCGTGGCCGTGCTCGTGCTGCTCCTCGCCGTGCTGGCCATCGGCGCGCTCAGCCTCGTCACCCAGCGGCTGCGCGAGTGGGAAGAGGACGACTCGCAGCTGCGCGCCGAGCTCGCCGTCAACTCGAGCCGGCGCGCGGTCGTGCGCCGCTGGGAGTCCGGCAACCTGCAGGGCCTCGCCGACATTCTCCAAGACATGGCGCGCGATGAGCGCATTCGTGCGATCGGCGCGTGCGGACCCGACGGCCGCCTGGTCGCGAAGAGCTCCGACTGGCCGCCGGGGCTGCCTTGCGCAGGCGAAGAGCTCAACCCCGGTGGCCGGGTGCACGTCTCGGCGGTGCCGATCGACGGCGAGGCCACGCGCCTTGGCGCTGTCGTGCTGATTCAAGACCTCTCGTTCCTCGAGCGGCGCGAAGAGGCCATCGGCCAGTTCCTGCTCATCGCGTTCGCCGTGCTCGCCGGCGCCGCCTCGCTCGTCACCGTCGTCGCGGCCCGGCTGTCGTGGCGCGGCTGGAGCAACCAGCTGCGCCGGCTCTTGCTCCGCGGCGGCACGCAGCCCCGAGAGTTCCAGCCGTTGATGCGCGACGTGCGCGACCTCGTCGACAAGCTCGCGACCGAGAAAGAAGAGCTCGAGGGCCGCGGCGCGTGGACTCCGCTGCGCCTCAAGCAGACCCTGAGCCGCCACCTCGAGGGCGAGCGCATCGTCATCGTCGCGAACCGCGAGCCGTACATTCACCACCGCAAGAACGACGGCAGCGTCGTCGTGCAGCACCCCGCGAGCGGGCTCGTCACCGCGCTCGAGCCCGTGATGCGCGCGTGCGGCGGCACCTGGGTCGCGCACGGCAGCGGCAACGCCGACCGCGAGACCGCCGACGCGAAGGGCCGCGTGCGCGTGCCGCCCGGCGAAGAGTCGTACACCGTGCGCCGCGTCTGGCTCACCGCCGACGAAGAGGCCGGCTACTACTACGGCTTCGCCAACGAGGGGCTCTGGCCGCTCTGCCACGTCGCGCACGCGCGCCCGATGTTCCGCATCGACGACTGGCGCCACTACCAGGCCGCGAACCAGCGCTTCGCCGACGCCGTCGTCGAAGAGGTCGACGTCGAAGACCCCATCGTGCTGATTCAGGACTACCACTTCGCGCTCGCGCCCAAGCTCATTCGCGAGCGGCTGCCCCGCGCGACCCTCATCACGTTCTGGCACATTCCCTTTCCGAACGGGGAGCGCTACGGCATCTGCCCGTGGCACACGCAGCTGCTCGAGGGTCTGCTCGGCTCGAGCATCGTCGGGTTTCACACCCAGCAGCACTGCAACAACTTCATCGACGCCGTCGACCGGTACCTCGAGGCCCGCATCGACCGCGACCAGCGCGTCGTCGTGCACCAGCAGCGCAGCACCGCCGTGCGCGCGTACCCCATCAGCATCGACTGGCCGAACCGCTGGGCGCGCGAGGCGCCGCCCGTCGCCGAGTGCCGCGCCCAGGTCTTCAAAGAGCTCGGGCTGCCCCCCGACGCCCAGCTCGGCGTCGGCGTCGACCGCCTGGACTACACGAAGGGCATCGAAGAGCGCCTGCTCGCGGTCGAGCGCCTGTTCGAGCGCTTCCCCCAGTACCGCGGCCGCTTCACCTTCGCGCAGCTCGCCGCGCCGAGCCGCACCGCCATCGAGCGCTACAGCCGGCTCAACGAGAACGTCGAGACGCTCGCGGCCCGCATCAACCAGCGCTTCGGCGACGGCCGGTGGAGGCCCATCGCCCTGCTGCGCGCCCACCACGAGCCGCCGGCCGTGTTCCGCTACTACCGCGCCGCCGACGTCACGTACGTCTCGAGCCTGCACGACGGCATGAACCTCGTCGCGAAAGAGTTCGTCGCCGCCCGTGAAGACGAGCGCGGCGTGCTCGTGCTCTCGACCTTCACCGGCGCCGCGCGCGAGCTCACCGAGGCGCTGATGGTGAACCCGTACGACCTCGAGCAGGCGAGCTCGGCGCTCGCCACCGCGCTCGCGATGCCCGAGGCCGAGCAGGTCGACCGCATGCGCTCGATGCGCGCGCTCGTCGCCGAGTTCAACGTCTACCGCTGGGCCGGGCGCATGCTCGTCGACGCCGCCCGCCACCGCGCTCGCGAGCGGCTCTCGGGCCGCCTCACCGATCGCCTGCTCGGCCTGGAGCGCACCGCATGAACCGCAACCTCCTCGCGCCGCAGAACCGTGACGTGCTGCAGCAGTTCACCTCGAGCGACATGCTGCTCGCGTTCGACTTCGACGGCACCCTCGCCCCCATCGTGGCGAACCCCGACGACGCGAAGCTGCGGCCGCGCACGCGCGAGCTGCTCGTGCGCCTGTGCCGGCTCTACCCCGGGGTCGTCATCTCGGGCCGCGCCGCCGCCGACGTGCGCGAGCGCGTGAAGGGCGTCGGGTTCCTCGAGGTCATCGGCAACCACGGCCTCGAGCCCTGGCGTCGCTCGGAGGCGTTCGCGAAGAAGGTGCGCACCTGGCTGCCCGTGCTGTACCGGCGGCTCGCCTCGTTCAAGGGCATCGTCATCGAAGACAAGGGCTACTCGCTCGCCGTGCACTATCGGAAGAGCCGCGAGAAGCGCCTCGCGAAAGACGCCATCTACGCGGCCGCCGGAGCGCTGATGCCGCTGCGCGTGGTCGGCGGCCACCAGGTCGTGAACCTCTTGCCCGACGGCGCGCCGCACAAGGGCATCGCGCTCGGCGCGGTGCGAGACCGGCTCGGCTGCGACACCGCGCTCTACGTCGGCGACGACGAGACCGACGAAGACGTGTTCGCGCGCGACGAGCCGGGCCGCCTGCTCACCGTGCGGGTGGGCCAGAAGTCGTCGACGCGCGCGGCGTTCTTCATCGAGGCGCAGGCCGACATCGACGGGCTGTTGTGGCAGCTCTTGCTCTCGAGGTCGCGGCCGGCGGGCGCCTCGTCGAAGGCCGGGGGCATGCGGTGAGCAGCCTGCCGCTCGGAGGCACCCTCGAGCTGTTGCGCCTCATCTGGGCCGTCGACCACGGGCTGCACAGCACGAGCAAGCGCATGGAGAGGAAGCTCGGCATCACTGCACCCCAGCGCTTCACGCTGCGGCTCGTCGGCCGCTTCCCGGGCGTCACCGCAGGCCAGCTCGCCGACGCGCTCAACGTTCACCCGAGCACCATGACGGGCATCTTGAAGCGGCTCATGAAGCGCAAGCTCGTGGTGCGCCGGCGCGACCCGCTCGACGGGCGCCGCTCGTCTCTGGCGCTGACCGAGGCGGGGCGCGCGCTCAACGTCGAGCCGGGCGGCACCGTCGAGGGCGCCGTCGCGAAGGTGCTCGAGACGCTGCCGCCGAGCCAGGTGGCGAGCGCGCGCGCCGTGCTGCAGGCGCTCGCGGACGCGCTCGACGAGCGCGACGAACAGCTCAGGGCTGCGGCCATCTAGGCCCTGGCCGAGCTGTCACCTACGCGCGGGATGCCGACGGGCTGGACGAGACGCGGACCCTCTGACGACGTCACTCGACCTTCTTGGGCAGGCGCTGCAGCATCACCCGTGTGAACTCGGCGGCGCTCGACAGGCTCTTCGGGTAGTAGTCGACAGACGACGAGTTCCCGAAGCCGTCGCCCTCCATGCGGCTTCCGATGACCGACCGGTCGTTCGGGTCCGTGCTCGAGCGCGGCACCTTGCCGTCGGGGCCGAAGGGCAGCTCTTTCGTCATGTCGACGAACCTCTCGAGCTCTCTCGTCGGCATCTGCTGCAGTCGCTTCCAGAGCCGCTGCGGGTCCATCTCCATTGCCTCGGCGATCTGCACCGCAATCTGACCGACGTTGCGGCCGTCGGCGCGCTTGATGTCCGAGAGCTTGTCGGCCGCATCGGGCCTCACGCCTGCGGCCTCCAAGAACGCCTTCGCGTCGCCCTCGACGGCGTCCTCGGCCTTCTGCAGCCGGCGCTCTTCGAAGTACCACTTGCCTCCCATGCCGCCGACCACGAGCGCAGCGCCCGCGAGCTGGCCCCACACGGGAACAGCCTGTACGCCGTACGACGCGGACATCATGGTGTCGAACGCGAGCACCGCGCCGCCGAGCGACGACGCGGCGTACGACACCGCCAGGCCATCCTGGCCCTGACCGGCGTACTGGACGAACTTGATGGTGTCGAACACCGAGCTGACCATGTTGAGCGTGCCTCCCACGAACTTCGCGTTGTCGTGTGGCGTCATCGAGGGCAGCTTGAGATCGGTCGGTGCCTTCGACACCATCTCGAGCACCGACGCCGCGATCTCGGCCGACGGCGTGAGCACGTCGACAGCGCCCTTCACCTTGCCCAGCACGGTCGGGTCATCCTTCATGCGCAGCACGCCCGAGGCGATGCTCCCGCCCCACGCGAGGACCTTCAACGCGCTGTATCCGCCAGTGTCGGGCTTCATCTTGGAGAGCTTCTCGCGGACCTTGTCCATGGCCTTCTCGTCGTTGTTCATCACCCCTTCGAGCGCCTTGACTGTGTCCTTCATGGCGTCGGGCTTCAGGCCGAATAGAGCGGGGGTGCCGTTGAGAAGTTGCAGGTACTCCTTCGCCTTCTCAGCCTTGCCGAGTCGGGCCATCGCCAACGCTCCGCTACCGACGGCCTTCGCCGTCAGCACGGGCAGGTACTTGGCCGCCTTGGTCGAGTCCTTCATCAGGTCCGGCGCGGAGTCGAACAGCGACGGCCTCCCGTCAGCCTTCGCCTTCAACGAAGAGACCAGAAAGGCCTGACCCGCATCAGAGCCGAGCGCTTCGATGAGGGCGGCCTTCGTCCTCGGCCCCGCCTCGTTCGGGTGCTCCGCAATGAACTGCGCAGCCTTCGTCATTGCCTTGCTCGCGCTCTCGAGCCGGTTGAGCTCGTGCGGGTGGCGCTTCTTGAACGCGTCGATCGCCGCCGGCAGCTTCTCACCGGGAACCATCGGCCCGAAGCCTGCGACGAGCCTGGCCAGCTCGGTCTTCATCTGGTTGGCGTTCGCGGCGGCTCCCTCGACCGAGCTCGTGATCCGCTCCAGCTGCTCCGTCCGCAGGTTCTTCACGGCGGCCGCCAGGTCCATGCGGCCGGCACGCTCGAAGCCCCTCTCGAGCGCCAGCGCCTGCTCGAACCCTTCTCCGCGCATCAGCTGCGCAGCCAGCGACTTCAAGACCGGGCTGGTCGGGAGCGTCGTCTTGGCCACGATCGCGTCGGCGAGCAACTCTTGCGCCTTGCCGCGCGTGGCCTTCAAGCTCACGTTCATGCCGTTCGCGACGATGTCCACCGACTGTGCGGCGTCAGCGAGTGTCGCGAGGTCGTTGCGCTTCGCGCCGGCGGCGGCACGCACGAGGGCCTCCTGCTGCTTCGGGTCCGAGTTCTCGAGCTGCGTCGCGAGCGCGAGTGAGCCCTTGTACAGGTCGTAGGGCTTCTGCGCGCCGTCGATCTCCGACGCAATTCGGGCGCGGTCGAGCTCGGCGGCCTGCGCGCCCGTCGTGCCGACGACCGGAGCGCCCAGCACTTTCAGCTGCAGCGCTCGCGTGTTGCTCGCGAAGTCGGCGACGTCTCGCACGTACTCGAGCTCGGGCTGGTTGGCTCTGTCAGCCTTCGCGGCCGCGAAGGTCTTGTTCTCGCGCGAGAGCAGCTCGGCTTCGAGCGCCGATTTCGCGCGCACCAGCGTGTCCAGCCTGTCGCCCGGCTTCGCCGCGCCGATCTCGTTCTTCAGCGACTCGATTCGCTCATAGAGCTTCCCGTTGCCGGCGGGTGTCGCCGTTGCGCCGGCCGTCTCGCGAAAGGCTGTCTCGACGGCCGCCTTCGCCGCGTCACGCTTCGCCGTGGCCGTCTTCAGCTCGCCCGTGTACTTCTTCTTCAGCCCTTCGAGCTCGGTCTCCTGGTCAGGGGTGAGCTTCTGGCCGAGCCCTGCGTCGATGCGGGCGAGCTTGTCCTTCGCAGTCGCGATCGCGCTGTTCGCGGAATCGATTCGTTCGAGCGCCTCACCGAGCTCGACGTTCGAGACCGGGAGCTGACTCTTCGCCGCCGCTCCCGAGGTGGCTTTGGAGACCACTGGGTTGGTCATGCCGAACCAGAATTGCAACCCGTGAGCCGGAATCCGCGGCCGCGCAGCCGACCGGAGTCATTTCACTTGTCGGGTCTCGCCGACAGGTCAATGTCCGTGACGTTCTTCGTCTGCCCGTTGCGTCAGGCCCTTAACGCTCGCGGCGGTCGCCGATGACGCGCGCGGGCGCTCCGCCGACGATGGCCCACGCAGGCACGTCGCGGGTGACGACCGCGGCCATGCCGACGACCGCGTGGTCGCCGATGGTGACGCCGTCGGTGACGCACGCGCGCGCTCCGACCCAGACGTCGGCGCCGAGCGTGATGCCCTTCGACGTCACGGGCTGCTCGTGAATCTCGCGCTCGGCGTCGAGGCCGTGGTCGAACGCGTAGAGGCACGCGCCGGTCGCGATGCGGGTGCCCGCGCCGATGGTGATGCCGGCGGCGCCGCCGTCGAGGCTCGCGCGCGCGTTGACGCTGACGCCGTCGGCGAGCGTGAGCGGCCCGTGCAGGAAGGCCTGCGCCGCGACCGAGCACCGGTTCCCGAGCCGCACCGGCCGCCCGAGCTCGGCGAAGATGGCGGCCTCGGGCGAGATGAAGCAGCCCTGGCCCAGCTCGACGGTCTCGTCTTCCATCAGCTGCTTCTGCAGGGCGGCCTGCCACGGCTCGGCCCACACGAGGTGCTTCGGCTTGAGCGAGTAGTAGAGCCACGGCATCCACGAGAGGCGCTTCATGTGCGCCGCGCGGAAGCGCTCGGGCGACGGCTCGACCGGCTCGGTCACGGCGCGCTCTTCGCCGCCGGCGCCGCCGCGGTGCAGCTGACGTCGAGCCAGTTGTCGCGGCCCTCGGCCCGGCGCCCGGTCACCTCGATGCCGCCGTCACACTGCTGCTTCGCGAAGGCCTCGGCCTCGTCGGTGCGCTCGCGCATCACGTCTTCGGTGACGTAGCCCCAGCCCGCCTTGCCGCTGTACCAGACGGTGAGCTTTCGGGCCGGGCCGTCTTGCGTCGACGTCACGAGCTGCGGGCCGAGACAGGAGGCGAGGAGCAGGGCGAACAGACCGGCGGTGCGACGCATCGCGCGCACCGTAGCATCTCGCGCCTTCGGGTCAGTCGAAGTCCGGCAGCGCCGGCGGAGGTGCGTTGCCCGCTTCGAGCGCAGGCTTCATGAGCTCGCTCGCCACCGCCTTCACCGCGAGGGTCGCGAGCGCGCCGGCGGCCGCCGAGAGCGCCTTGTGCCAGAGGCTCTCGTACTGCTTCACCATCTTCGGCGCGAAGAACCTTCGGCGCTGCTCTTCCTTCGCCTTGCGCGACCTGTACACCGAATAGGCGACGGCTCCGCCGGCCAGCAGCAGCACGCCGCCGCCGATGGCGGCCATGAGGCCCGCGTGCTTCCGGAGCTGGCCCTTCACGTCGAACAGCTCGTGCCGGCGATAGTCGAGCTCGCTCACGACGTCGGTCATGTGCTCGCGGATGAGCGCCACGCGCTGCTCCAGCTCCTCGGCTGCGAGCTGCTCGTCGGCCGCCGTCACGCCATTCGTTCCTTCGCCCATCGCACGTCCTCCTTGAGTGTCCTTCGCGTCTTCTCGAGCGGGGCCTTCACCCGCATCGCCCAGCCGATGAGCCCGGCCCCCGCGCCGATCGCGAGCACGCCGCCCGCCACGATCAGCGCCGCCGCCCAGCCAGGCAGCGCGGTCTGCGCGAGGCCGAGCACCGCGGCGACCAGCAGCAGGTTCAGCGTGCACAGCCCGCACACCGCGGCGATGGCGAGGCCCTCGACCATGCGCAGCTCGCGCTCGAGGTCGTTCTTGAGCTCGGCCTTCGCGAGCGCGACCTCGGCCCGTACGAGCTCCTTCGTGCTCTGCATCAACCGGCTGACGAGCTGCGGGGTCGGCGTCTCGGCGAGCGGGCGGGGGGGTTCGACAATCATGGCGTACTCCTGTCGGGTGTTCGGCGATTCGAGAAGCGGGGTGCGCCGTCGCGAGGTGTGGCCGGAAGACTTCGCGACGACCGGGAACAGCGCCTGCAGCAGTGCCATCGAATGCGGGTCCTTCAGGCTGATGAATAACGGCGCGCCGCCCGCGCGAGGCCATGTTCCGAAACGGTGCCACGTCGACCGAAGCGCGACCCGGGCCGACGAAGCTGGGACCTCGTGCTCGGCAACCGGGGTGACCGCCTGCCTCGACGCGCGCGGCTTTGCCCGCCGACTTCATCGAGCTCGGGTCGGCAGACGGTCTGTTGTCCGAGGCGGCGCGCTCGTACGACAACCCGGAAGTTCGTGCCGGGTTGGGCCGCCGATCCATCGCCGCTGGCTGCGAAGTACCGACAAGTGCGACTCGGTCGCGACGCCTTGCCAGCGGCGCGCCTCGACGGTCGATCCCGGCACGAACTTCCGGGCTGTCGACTAGACGCGAACGTTGAGCCCCGAGAGAAAGCGGAGCCGCCGCGACTCGCGCGCATCGCACGCCGCCGGCCGCGCTGCGTTCAGCGTCACCGGCACGCAGCGCCTCGGCTCGTAGCCGTCGGCGAGGTACTGGCCCGAGAATGGCTCTTCGTCGTCGTCCTCGTCGCCGAACGCCTCGTCGTACTCGGCGTCTGCCTCGTCGGCCTCGGCGAGCTCCCGCGCCTCGCGCAGATACGCGAGCGTGAGCTGGGTCTCGAAGTCCCCGGGCATATACGAGTCTTCGCGGCCGCGGGGCAGAGCGTTCAGGCGCGGGGCATAAGCGGTCTTTACAGCCGAAATTCGGCGGGTGACACCGGCGCGCTCCTCGTGCGTACTGCCGGTGCGGCATGCGCCTCACGCTCGGTACCGCGGTCTGGCTGTTCCTCGTCGGGCTCACCGCGCTGATGGGCGGCACGTTCTGGTACCTCAAGACGCGCGCCACCGACCGGGTCGCCGAGCTCGCCTCGGCCGCCCGCGCCACCGCCATCGACCAGGTCGCCGAGCGCGTCGACGGCTACCTCGCCCAGGGTGACCGCGCGCTGCTCGAGCTCGGCGCCCAGTTCGGCGCCGGCCACTGCAGCGGAGTGTCGGGCGCCGAGTCGTGCCTCGTCGCTACGCTCGTCGCGAACCCCGACTTCTCCGAGGTCACCTTCATCACCGAGCAGGACGGCGCGTGGCAGCTGTCTGCCTTTCGTGCGCGCGACGGCCGCGTCTGCACGCTGCACGTCGCGTTCGCCCAGCGCCAGGCCCGCACCTGGTGCCACCTGCCGTACCAGCTGCTCATCCCCGCGAAGCCCGAGGGCGAGCCGGTCGCGCTCACCGACGAAGACAACCCCACCGACAGCTACGGCTACATGACGCCGTTCTACCAGGAGCCCGGGCACGTCATTCGCAGCGACCTCTCGCGCTCGAAGTTCGACGAGAACCTGATTCGCTTCCTCGCGCTCTACGGCACGCCGCAGGGCGTGCTGAAGGTCGGCCTGTTCGAGCCGCAGCTGCGCACCGTCATCGAGGGCGTGCACGTCAACAACGACCCGAAGGCGCCGTTCACGCTGTTCGTCTGCGACGAGCAGGGCCGCCTCGTCACCGGGCTGGCCGAGGGCGACCCCATGAAGGAGTACGACGACGCCTTCCGCATCGACCCCACGTCGCTGCCGGCGCCGGTCGGCAAGGCCCTGGGGCACGACGCGCGCAAGCGGCTCGCCGAGGCGAACCGCACCGAGGGCACGTTCGACCTCGACGGCGTCACGTACGTCACCGACTACCGCGCGCTCCAGAACTCGCAGGGCTGGGCGGTCGGCGTGGTGGGAAGAGACGACTACTACCTGCGCGAGGTGCGCGACGGCCTCAACCTGCTCGTGCTCGCCCAGCTGGCGCTCGGCCTGGTGGTGCTCATCGGCGCCGTGATGATGACGCGCGGCATGCAGGGCGCGCTGCACCGCTTCGAGGCCGAGACGACGCGCATGCGGAGGTTCGACTTCACTCCGGCCGAGCCGGCATCCGCGTTCTCGGACGTGCGCGACGCGCTGTGGAACCTCGAGCTCGCCAAGACGGCGATGCGCGCGCTGGGCCGGTTCGTGCCCATCGCCCTCGTGCGCCGCCTCTTCGACGCCAACCAGGAGCCCTCGCTCTCGAGCGAGCCGCGCGAGCTGTCGATGATGTTCACCGACATCGAGGGCTTCACCTCGCTCGTCGAGCGCGAAGAGCCGCTCGCGCTGGCGCGGTGGCTCGGTGACTACTTCGCGGCGATGACGCGCGCGGTTCACGCCGAGGGCGGCATCGTCGACAAGTTCATCGGCGACGCCGTGATGGCGCTGTGGAACGCGCCGAACGAGCTGCCCGACCACGCGATGCGCGCGTGCGCGGCCGCCCTGCGCTGCGTCGCCGAGACCGAGGGCCTCTACGCCTCACCCGCCTGGGCCGGCCGCCCGAAGCTCGTGACGCGCTTCGGCCTGCACGTCGCGACCGTGCTCGTCGGTCACTTCGGAGCCCCCGACCGCGTCAGCTACACGGCCATCGGCGACGGCGTGAACCTGGCGTCGCGGCTCGAGGGGCTCAACAAGCTGTTCGGCACTCGAATCATCGTCTCCGAGGCCGTCGAGAAGCTCGCGCGCGGCGCGTTCGCCTTCCGCAAGCTCGACCGCGTGGCGGTGAAGGGCAAGTCGCAGGTGGTCGAGGTGTTCGAGCTGCTCGGGCCCCTGGGCGCGCCGGGGCTCTCGCCGCAGCGCACCGAGCGCTACGAGCAGGCCCTCGGCGCCTACCAGCAGCGCGACTTCGCGAGGGCGTGCGAGCTGTTGAACGCGCAGCTCGACGACGCCCCGAGCCGCGTGCTGCACCAGCGGTGCGCGCGCTTCCGCGACGGCGGAGCGCCGCCCGAGTGGGACGGCGCGCTCTACCCCGAGAAGTGAGTCACTTCTTCGGCTTGTGGCCGCTCAGCTCGGTGTGTGTGCGGAACTTCGTGTCGACGATGACGCCGTCGCCCTCGCCCTCGGTCTCGATGACCGTCGCGACCCGGCCGCACGCCGTGTCCGAGAAGACGAAGCGCAGCGACAGCGCCTTCAAGAGGAAGGGGGTCTTCGAGGGGCGCACGCGCAGCTCCTCGATGCGGCCGTCGCTCGCGCGCACCCACGCCTCGCCGCGCGGGCGCTCGACGTCTTCTTTCAGCGGCTCGAGCGTCACGCGCTTGAGCTCGGGCGTGGGCCCGTCTTCGAGCGCGAACCTGAACTTCGGCCGCAGCTCCGAGTGAAACGGCGACCGCGCGGGCTTGCGGCCCTTCGCGTCTTTCGGCTCGATGAGCAGGTCGGCGAGCGGCTCGCCCTTCGGTACGAGGCTCTTGCGCTCGCGCTTCGTCACCGTCACGCCGGTCAGCTCGCCGTCGTACGTGCGCTCTTCGCTGCCCTTCACGCCGCCGTCAGCCGTCAGCTCTTCGACGATCGTCACCTCGTGGTACGCGCAGACCCCGGCGGCCTCGCGCTTCTCGGCCTCGTCGCCGAGCTTGCGCAGCACGTCGGGCAGCTGGAGCTGGCCGAGGGCGAGCCAGACCACGAGCGAGCTCACGGCGACGCCATCACCGGAACCGAGTCGTCGCGCAGCTGCCGCGTGTAGTGGGCGACCACCTGCGAGAAGTCGGGGAACAGCTCGCTGGGCAGCGCCTCGGTGCGCGGGAACTTCTGCCGCTGCGGGTCGACGTAATAGCCGTTGTGCTTCAGGTTGAAGTGCAGGTGCGGCCGCGTGGTGGCGCCGGTGTTGCCCGACCACGCGATGACCTGCGTGCGGTACACCACCGCGTCGTTCTGCACGCCCTGCGCGAGCTTCGACAGGTGCAGGTAGCAGCTCTCGTAGTCGCCCTCGTGCATGACGCACACCATGTTGCCGCCGCCGGCGGTGTAGCCGGCGAACGTCACGAGGCCGCTCGCCACCGCGCGCACCGGCGTGCCGGTCGGCATGCCGAAGTCGATGCCGTCGTGGAACCGCTGCTCGCCGAAGATGGGGTGCATGCGGTAGCCGAACGTCGAGGTCACGGGCGCCCAGCCGACCGGCGTCTTCAAGAACGTGCGCTGCGCGCTCGTGCCGTCGGCGAAGTAGTAGGCCCGCTCGCCGCTCGGCAGCGCGTAGCGGAAAATCTCCATCGGAGCGCCCTTCAGCGGCTCGTAGCTCGCCGCCAGCACCTCGCCGTACCGCACCACGCGGCCGCGGTGCACGAGCGTCTCGACCAGCACCTTCGCGCGGTCGCCGAGGTGCGCGTTGCGCGTGAGGTCGAGCTCCCAGCCGAACGCGTCGGCGAGCGCCATCGCGATGACCGGGTCTCGGCCCGTCGAGATGGCCGCCTGGTAGAGCGACTTCTCGACGTCGAACTCGAAGCGCGCGACCCGGCGCTCGTAGGTGACGACGCGCTTCTCGCCGACGTAGCGCCAGCCGTCGCGGCGCACCTGGTATTCGTCGAGCGCCCCCACGCGGTAGTCGAGGTTCTCGACGAAGCCGTCGACGCGCACGAGGCGCAGCTGGTGGCCGGCGCGCGCCTGCCGCACGTCGAAGACGTCGTCGAGGGCGTCGATGAGGCGCAGCGCCGAGCCCGGCTCGACGTTCGCGGCCTCGAGGGCGCCGAGAATCGTCTGCCCCTGCTCGAGGCGGCGGTTCACGACCTCAACGCGTGCGAGCGCCGGTGCGGCAACGAGCAAGAGGAACAGCGTGGGCCACCGCATCAACCCGGCTACAAGTAGCGCATTCGCGCGCGCCGCGCTCGTCGCGTGGCGTAACGGTGTTACTCCGCGGGGTTCCACCGTCGCTCGCGAGGGCTTCACGGCGCGGGCGCTTCGAACCTGAGCGCCGAGATGTTGATGTCGTCGCACGCGTCGAGCGGAATCGGCTCGCCCGGAGCCAGCGCGTCGTCGATCGACCACCCGCGCGCGCCCAGCGTGAGCGCGACGGGGTGAATGAGGCGCGGCGTGCGGCTGCGCGCGCGGATGCGCACCTTGCGCCGCTCGCGCACCGCCTCGGCGAGCGCGGCCACGCGCGGGTCGTCTTCGGCCGAGCGCCGCGGCGCCACGCGGAACTGCCGCTGCGCCCGCTGCGCGGTCTCGCGCACGCCGTCGGGCAGCGACTCGAGCAGCTTCGTTCGCGCCGCGCGCCCGGCGGGCCCCAGGCCGATCTGCTCGAGCGCCGGCAGCGGAGCGCCCAAGAGCACCCCGAGCGCCTCGGCCTCGGCCGCGGTCAGGCCGGTCAGCCGCGAGCGGTAGTTGAAGCCGAGCTCGATGCCGCCGCGCACGCCCCGCGACACGACGACGGGCAGCCCCGCCTCGGTGAGCGCGTCGACGTCTCGCAGCACCGTGCGGCGCGCGACCTCGAGCTCGGTCGCGAGCTGCGCGCTCGTCAGCCGGCCCCGGTTCTGGAGCAGGAGCAGCAGCCGGAGCAGCCGTGACGCGCGCATGAGGCCTCGGCAGATATATGACAGAAGACGTCACCTTTAGGGCTCTATCCCGGGGGCATGCCCAAACCAGCTCCAGCGAAGAAGAAGAGTGGAACCGTCACCTACGGCAGCGGCACGGTCGACGACCCGTGGCAGCTCAAGACGCCGCCGCAGACCTCCGAGTACCGCGCGTGGCGCGACGAGACCGCGAGCCCGCCGGCGCTCGTCGTCGAGGTCGGCAGCACGAAGCTGTCGTACCACCTGAGGTGCATCGACGACCTCGCGGCGATGCTGAAGAAGCAGGGCGACTGGGTGCTGCTCGGCAACGCCGACGAGGGCAAGCCGACGCCCGAGGGCAGCATCGAGGCCTGGGCGCGCTCCGAGAAGAACCCGGTGAAGGGCTACTACGGGCTGCGCAAGGGCTACCGCGGCCGCTTCGCGAACTACGTGACGCCGGTGCTCGAGCTGCTCGGCCTCGCCGAGCTCGAGCACCTGCCCAAGAACAACCGAGCGAGGAGCGCGCCATGAAGCGCCTCTTCTTCGTCGCCCTCTCGCTGCTCTCGGCGTGCACGACCGTGCGTCAGGTCAAGGAGCCTGCCTCGCTCACCGCCGACGGGCACACGGTGCGCACGCGCACCGACGACGCGCTCGACTACAGCATCGCCATCTTCATCGAGGCCGAGCCGAAGACGGTCTGGGGGGTGCTGACCGACGGGCCATCGTTCACGAAGTGGAACAGCACGGTCACGAAGCTCGAGGGGAAGATCGAGAAGGGCGGCAAGCTCGAGCTCGTCTCGAAGGTCGCTCCGGATCGGACGTTCACGCTCACGGTCAGCGAGCTCGACGCGCCGAAGGCGATGGTGTGGGAGGACGGCAACGGCATGTTCCTCGGGGTGCGGCACTTCACGCTGACGCCGCGCGACTCGGGCACCGTGCTCGCGATGTCCGAGACGTACTCGGGCTTCTTCCTCGGCTCGGCCGAGAAGAAGATGCCCGACTTCACCCAGAACTTCGAGACGTTCGCCGCCGACGTGAAGCGCGAGGCCGAAGCGAGAAAGGCGGCGCCACAGTAGCGCCCCGAGCCGAGGGGCGACGCGCTACGGTTGCGCGCATGCGAGTCATTCTCACGGGCAGCACCGGCATGGTGGGCGAGGGCGTGCTGCTCGAATGCCTCGAGAACCCGGCGGTCGAGAAGGTCTTGAGCGTCTCGCGCAAGCCGCCCGACCACGCGCACCCGAAGCTCGAGCAGCTGACCGTGCCCGACTTCCGGAAGCTCGACGGCCTCGAGGACAAGCTGAAGGGCTACGACGCCTGCTTCTACTGCGCGGGCGTCAGCTCGGTCGGCATGAGCGAGGCCGACTACACGGCCGTCACCTACGACACGCCGGTCGCGTTCGCGACGACGCTCGCGCGGCTGAACCCGGGCATGGTGCTCTGCCACGTCAGCGGAGCCAGCACCGACGGCACCGAGCAGGGCCGGGTGATGTGGGCGCGCGTGAAGGGCCGCGCCGAGAACGCGCTGATGAAGCTGCCGTTCAAGGGCGTCTACAACTTCCGGCCGGGGCTGATGACGCCGAAGCCGGGGCAGAAGCACGTGAAGAAGCTGTTTCGCGCGGCGCTGGTGCTGGTGCCGGTGATGAAGCTGTTCTTCCCCGCGCTGTCGCTGCAGCAGGTGGGGCGCGCGATGATCCGCTGCGTGCAGAGCGGCGCTCCGAAGCAGGTGCTCGAGGTGGCCGACATCGCCGCGCTCGCGCCCGCCTGAGCGTCACTTTCCGCCGCGGGCCTTCTTCATCAGCTCGGCGGCCTGCTGCTCGCCGGCCCACACCGCCGCGAGCTGGTAGAGCGCCTGGTCGAGCGCGGCCACCGTCGCGTGGCGAATGACGACGCCGTCTTGCTGCGGCTTGGGTTGGTTGGCCTCGGCGCGCACGGCTCCGCCCCACGGCCCGGCCCACGCGGCGCCCTGGCGCTCGGCGGTGCGGTCGGCGTAGCCGTAGCCGGTGCCGGTGGCCTGGCCGAGGCGGCGCGCGCCCTCGTAGCGGTCGACCACCACCTTGCACTCGTAGTGCGGCCCGTCGCGCCAGCTGCAGCCGACGCTCTTCACCACGATCGAGCGCTCGGCCTTCTTGTCGCCCCACGCGGCCTGCTCGAAGTGCCGGCGCGCGACCGACGGCGTGTACCGCGCGACCGCCCACACCGGCTCGCGCGTCGCGAGCGCGGCGTCTGCGGTGCCGGTCGACTGCTTCACGAGCTTCGTCACGTCGTCGGTGAGCGTCTCGTCGAACCGCACCGCGACCGGCAGGGCGAGGCGGGCGCTCGATGGGCCCTTCAAGGCCTCCTGCGGCGCCTCGTAGTCGGCTCCTTCGGGCAGCGAGAGCAGCACCAGCAGCGCGGCGGCGGTCGTCATGGTGCGGGCATGACACCCGGGGCGGCCCGCGGGTGCACTTCAACTCAAGCGGCGGCCCGACCGACGCGACCGACGCGCAGGAGCAGCACTACGGTGACGAGGCCGAACAGGCCGGCCGAGAGCGCGAGCGTCATGCTGCTCGACGACAGCTCGCAGAAGCCCGCGACGAGCAGCAGGGCGATCGAGAGCGCGTACCACTTCGAGAGCGCGAAGCGCGCGAGGCTCGCGGCCCACAGCAGCGAGAACACCATCGCGGAAGACGGCCGCAGCGGCAGGAAGCCGCCTCCGCGGGCCTCGAGCAGGAGGCCGGCCACGAGGGCGCCGAAGGCGTCGGCGCCGAGCAGGGCGGTGTACGCGGTGCCGGGGTCGCCCTGGCCGAGGTCGGTGGCGAACTTCGGCATCTGCGCCTGGTAGCTGTTGCCGACGAAGAACGAGATAGCGCCGGCGAGGATGATCAGCGCGAACACCACCGGCAGAGGGCGCACGTCGCGAATCGTCTGCACGATGTCCGCGAGGCCGCGCACGGCACGCTTCTGCGCGGGAGCCCCGCCGCGGAACTGGCGCCCGTATGGCGCCCGCATCAGCCACCAGACGTTCGGCAGGTAGAAGAGCGTGTTGACGAAGATGCCCTTGATGGGGCCGATCGTCACCAGCATGAGGCTGCCGATGCCGGGCCCGATGAGCACGCCGAGGTAGCGCGCCGTCGCGTTGAGCCGCACCGCGCTCTGCAGCGCCTCGGGCCCGACGATGTCGTAGAGCAGCATCTGGCTCGAGGTCGACCAGAGGACTCCGGCGCAGCCGTGCAGCACGCACGAGCAGCACCCTCGCGGCCTCGACGGTGAGCGTGTCGGTGACGAAGAAGAAGCCCCAGCCTGCCGACGCGAGGATGAACAGCGCCATGCCGGCTTGAATCAGGCGCCGCGAGTCGTAACGGTCGTTGAGGGCGCCGACGCTGACCGAGAACATCAGGAACGGCAGCCAGTGAGACACCACCGCGAAGCCGCCCAGCGCCTCGGAGTGGAACTTCTGGAACGCGACCCAGTAGCTGACGACGTGCTCGACGTTGTCGGCCATCATCGTCAGCATGAACGTGCCCAGGAAGGGCGCGTACTCGCGGATGCGCAGCGCGCTCCGCGGCTTCGGTGCGTCGGTGCCGGTGCTCATCGGCGCTCCTGTCTAACCCGTGTGCGTCGGAGATGAACGCCCGCGCTCGGGCCCCCGAGGTGTGGCCTCCGGCCTCCGCGTCGGCGGTCGCTCCACGCAGCGTCGTTTCGGGCCTGCCGAGCGGGCCTGCCTCGCCGGTGGGGAACGGGCCGTCGTCGCGACGGCCAACGCGGAATCGGCGGTTCCCCGACGCGGGCTCTGCTGCTTCGGTGCGTTCGTGCCCGTGCTCTCCGAGTGGTGCTCATGGGCGCGGGGAAGTTCCGTCTAGCTCGGGTTCATCGGAGATGAACGCCCGCGCTCCGGCCCCTGAGGTGTGGCCTCCGGCCTCCGCGTGGGCGGTCGCTCCGCGCAGCGCCGTTCGGGCCTGCCAAGCGGGCCTGCATCGCCTGTGAGGAACGGGCCGTCGTCGCGACGGCCAACGCGGAAGCGGCGGTTCCCCGACGCGGGCTCTGCTGCTTCGGTGCGTTCGTGCCCGTGCTCTCGGCGTGGCGCTCATGGGCCTCGCGCTTGGCTTCATCGGAGATGACCCCGCTCTCGCAACCCTGCGGCGTGGCCTCCGTCCTCCGCGTGGGCGGTCGCTCCGCGCAGCGCCGTTCGGGCCTGCCAAGCGGGCCTGCCTCGCCGGGTGAGGAACGGGCCGTCGTTCCTCCACGCTCGCCGTGCCAAAATGACATGGGATGTCGCCCTTGGGGGGCCGAGAGCGATTTCCGAGACATCCCATGGGATGTCTCACGGAGATTTCGCGAAAGACATCCCATGGGATGTCCTCCGAATCTCTCTCGGGCCCCCCACAGAGACATCCCATGACTCTTTGTCACGGCGAGTCTCGAGCATCGTGCAGGCCTCACTCGTCAGCTGATCAGCGCCGAACACCGAGCACGCTTCTGCCGGAACCGCGTGCGCGCCCGCTCGCGACGCGTCCAGCACATCCGCGTGCACGCCCGGTCGCGACGCGTCGTTCCAGCGCATCGTCGTGCACGCCCGCTCGCGACGCTTCCAGCACATCGTCGTGCACGCCCCGCCGCGACGCGTCGTTCCAGCGCATCGTCGTGCGCGCCCGCTCGCGACGCTTCCAGCACATCGTCGTGCACGCCCCGCCGCGACGCGTCGTTCCAGCGCATCGTCGTGCACGCCCGCTCGTGACGCTTCCATCGCATCGTCGTGCGCGACCGCGCGCGGCGCTTCCATCGCATCGTCGTGCGGGACGGCTCGCGACGCTTCCGACGGAATCGTCGACCCGATCGCCCGCGGCACGAACGGTGCCCGATGGCGCGGCTCCCAGACGGGTTCCCTGTCGGCGCGGGGAAAGCCGCCGCTTCCCCGCTGGCCGTCGATCAGCGACGGAGCCTCCGGTCGTCGTCAGGGATCTCTGGCAGCGCGCAGCGCGACTCAGCTCACGGCCGCATGTAATGGCACGTGTACCCGCCCGGATTCTTCTGCAGGTAATCCTGGTGGTAGTCCTCGGCAGGCCACCACTTCGAGGCCGGCACAATCTCGGTCACGATCGGCTTCTTCCACTTGCCCGACTTGTCGACGCGCGCCTTCACGGCCTCGGCGGCCTTCTTCTGCTCCTCGGTCGTGTAGAAGATCGCGCTGCGGTACTGGGTGCCCGTGTCGTTGCCCTGGCGGTTCAGCGTCGTCGGGTCGTGCATGCGAAAGAACCACTTCTCGAGCAGGTCCTCGTACGAGAGCTTCGACGGGTCGAACGTCACCCGCACCGACTCGGCGTGGCCCGACTTGCTGTCGTGCGTGTCGTCGTACTTCGGGTTCTCGAGGTGCCCGCCCGTGTAGCCGGCCTCGGTCTCGAGCACGCCGGGGATCTTCCGCAGAATCTCCTCCATGCCCCAGAAGCAGCCGCCCGCGAGCACCGCGACCTCTTTACCCGGCTGCTTCTGCGGAGCCGCTCCCGTCGCCGTCGCCGCGAACATCTTCGCGAACTGGCCGTAGCCCTCGGCCTCGAGCTTCGCCGCGGGGATGAACCGCAGCGAGGCCGAGTTGATGCAGTACCTCAGCCCGCCCTTGTCGCGCGGGCCGTCGTCGAACACGTGGCCCAGGTGAGAGTCGCCCGACTTGCTCTTCACCTCGGTGCGCACCATGCCGTACGAGACGTCCTTCTTCTCCACGACGTGGCCCGTCTCGATCGGCTTCGTGAAGCTCGGCCACCCCGTGCCCGAGTCGAACTTGTCGGCCGACGAGAACAGCGGCTCGCCCGTCACCACGTCGACGTAGATGCCGGGCTCGTGGTTGTCCCAATAGGCCCCCGTGAACGCCCGCTCGGTGCCGCACTGCTGCGTCACCTGGTACTGCTCGGGGGACAGCTTCTTCTTCAGCTGGTCATCGTTGGGCTTCGTGTAGCTCATGGTGCGCTCCGCTGCGCAGGCGAGGGTGGGTACAACGAATAGCAACAGGGCCGTGGTTCTCATGCGGGATGTACGAACGCGGGTGAATTCCGGTAACTGCGTAACCGTAATTCGGGTCAGCCGTAATCCCCCTCAAAAGGAGAAACACACCATGAAGAAGAGCACCCTCGTCGCCTCCGCTGTCGCCTCGATGTTCGCCTTCGGCGCCTACGCCGCCGACTCCAAGGCCCCCGCGAAAGACGACAAGGCCGCAGCCGCCAACGTGAAGTGCACCGGCGTCAACGAGTGCAAGGGCAAGGGCGCCTGCCACGGCGCCGGCAACGCCTGTGCCGGCAAGAACGAGTGCAAGGGCAAGGGCGTGATGGCGATGTCCGACGCCGACTGCAAGGCCAAGGGCGGCACCGTCGTCGCCGACGCGAAGAAGAAGTAGCGCGGCCGCCCTCGCGCCGGCTCGTCTGCGAGCACTCGCACGAAGCGCGTGCACCTGTGCTCCAGACGGGCTAGCGCGTGGGTCCCGGTGGCCGCCGAAGACTCAGACGAGGCCTTGATGCTGCGGTTCTGCGACGGCGACGTGAAGGCCTTCGACGTGCTCTTCACCCGGCACGCCGGCGCGGTGCGCGCGTACCTGCACCGCATGACCGGCAGCGCCGCCTCGGCCGACGACCTGACGCAGGCCGCCTTCCTCTCGGTCGTCAAGGCTCGCGGGCGGTACATGCGCGGCGCCGCGTTCAGGCCCTGGCTCTTCGCCATCGCCACCAACGCCGCGCGCGACCTGCACCGCCGCCGCAAGGGCGAAGAGCTCGCCCCCGAGCCGGCCTCGACCGAGACCGTCGACCCGAAGGTGCGCGACCCAGGCCTCGAGCGCCACGTGCGCGAAGCGCTGGTGAAGCTGCCCGAGCCCCAGCGCGAGGCGATTCTGATGCACCGCTTCGAGGGCATGTCGTTCGGCGAGATCGCCGAGACCCTCGGCGTCAGCGAGGGCGCCGTGAAGGTCCGCGCCCACCGCGGCTACGAGCGCCTGCGCGAGCTGCTGCGCGGCGTGTGGGGTGCCCCGTGAGCTGCCCCCGCCTCTTCGAGCCCGTCGACGCCGCCCACCTCGAGACGTGCGCCGAGTGCCGCGCCGCGCACGAGGCCATGAGCACCCCCGCGCCCGCCATCGACCTCGAGCGGCTCAAAGGGCCGGCGCTCGCGGCGCTGCAGGCGGCTCCGACGGCCCGACCGTGGTGGCTGGGCGCCCTCGGCCTCGCCGGCATCACCGGGCTCGCCGCCATCGCGGGCATCGGCCGCATGTCGTTGCACACCGAGCAGCACGCCTCGATGCTCCTGCGCAACGTGAGCGCGGCGGCCTGGGGCGCCACGATGATCGCGGCCGCGCTGCTCGCGGTGATGCCGGGCTCGCGCGCGCTGCGCTCGCTGCTCCTCGCCTCGGTCGCCGGCTGCTTCGCGCTGACCGTCGCCGCCGCCAGCGGCCACGACGCCGGCGCCGGCTTCCGGTGCGCGCTCACCGAGGCCGTCATCGCCGCCGTGCCCATCTTCGCCGCCCTCGCGGTGCTCACCGGCTTCGCGTTCGACGTCACGCGCGCCCTCGCAGCCGGCGTCTCGGCCGCCGCGGCCGGCATGCTCGCCGTGCACCTGCACTGCCCCGACGGCTCGCTCAGCCACCAGGTCGCCTTTCACCTGGCGCCGATTCTCGTCCTCGCCGCGCTGACGCTCGCGGCCCGACGGGTGCTGCCGAGCCGCACGCACGCTCCGTGATCGATCTGCGCGTCTGCCTGACACGTGACGGGCATGAAGCTCGCGCTGCTGCTCGCCGTCCTCTCGCCCGCCACCGTCGCGGCCGATGAGCTCCCTCCACCTCCTCCGCCGCTCGTCGCTGCCAGCATCGAAGAGCCCGCCCCGGTCTTCGAGTGGGAGCGCGCCACCGCCGAGACCGCCGTCGGCTCGCTCATCTCGGCCGGGCTCTCGCTCTTGCCGTACCAGCTCGCGTTGAAGCCCATGGCCGAGGGCGCCCCCGCGTTCGGCAGCGTCGAGGCGAGCACCGCCCTCTTCATCACGACCTTCGCGCTCGTGCCCCTCGCCGCCGCCGCCGTCGAGGTCGCCATCGCCAACGGCAGCCGCTGGTACCAGGTCGGCACGTGGCTGCCGGTGCTCGCTGCGTTCGCCGCCGAGGGCCTCGTGCTCTCGGCGTACTTCGGCACCCGCAACGGAGCGCCCATCGGCCAGGCCTCGGCGAGCAACGGCGGCGACGGCGTGCTGCCCCAAGTGCCCGCGCGCTGCTCGGCGCGCGCGTCATCGCGTCGCGCAAGGTGCACGTGGGCGGTGCACGCACCGGTGGCGGTCTTCAGAGGCGGTCGAGGCTGTAGTTGACGCCGCACCCGTACAGTCGGAGCAGAGTCGTCTGCATCGGATTGCTGAACGTGACGGTGAAGAAGTACGTGTTCACCGTGTTGTCGACCACGAGGCCTCCTGCGATCGGCGTCGAGATCGACTGAATGGCGGCGGAGTTCACCGCGCTGCTGAGGTTCATGGTGCCCACCGAAGTGGCCGTGATCGAGCTCAGCGGGCGCGCGTACAGGGTGGCGAGGAGCCCCAGGTTCGCCGAGACGCTGTTGTCGTAGTACTGGCAGAAGAAGCTCGTCACTACCGCGTGGTCGGGCAGGGTGAGCTGCCCGTGCAGGGTGATGGCCAGGCCGGCGTTCAGAAAGCCGTAGCCGTCGTTGTCCGGTCTCCAGTCGTTGACGGCGCTCTCGTCGGCGTGCACGGCATTGCCACCGACGAAGGCCGTGCCGTTCTTGAGCACGTTGAGCCGGTAGGTGCTGGCCCGTGCCTCGCCCAGGACCTCGAGGGGCGCCGCCGGAGCGCTGGTGTTCACGCCTACGCGGTTGTTCGCGTAGTCGAGGTACAGCGTGTTGGAGTCGAACGACTGGTTGCCCGCGGCCGAGTCCTTGCGGGCCACCGTGCCGTCCGTCGAGATGGTGTTGCCGGAGATCGAGATGCCCGAGCCCGCGCCGTACGTGGCGCCGGTGTTGTCGTCAGTGGCGCAGACCCAGGCTCCGCTCATCATCTTGTAGATCTGGCTGTTGCCGCAGGTGGCGAGGCTGATGTTGGTGCCGCTGACCGATAGCGGGAGGGTGGCGCTGTAGCTGGCGCCGCCTGAGACCGGCTCGCAGGTGACTGCGCCGATCGCATCGACGCCGCGAATCGCCTGGCCCGCCGGGCAGCTGCCGCTCACCCGGCGCTGCAGGTCTGACGGCATCAGCGTGCCGAGCTGGGCGGCGCTGGCGGCGGAGGTTGCGTTCTCTGCCACTTGCGCGCGGAAGGCGTAGGGCACGCTGTTGACCACCATGCGGGGGGACATGACCGTCAGCCCGACGGTGACTTCGAGGTAGAGCCGTCGCCCGTCGAAGAGCGCAGCGGTGAGCGGGGTGACGCTGCCGAGCTCGGCGAAGCCCAGGCCCTCGGCGGTGAAGGTCACCGTCTGGTTCTCTCCCCACAGCGCCAGACTCCCGGAGGGGACATCGAAGAGCGCGAAGCGAACGCTCTGTGCTCCGGTGACGGGTACGCCCTGGTCCTGCAAGCGGGCGGAGAAGCTGATGCGGTCTGGCACCGACTGGGCGGCGGCGCTGAGCGCGGTGAGCAGAAGCGTGACGCAGAGAAAACGGAACATCGACGGCTCCTATCGCTTGATGGCTGCGTTGCCTTCCAGGTTGAGGGTGCCGCCCTGAAGGCGCTGCTGAGAGACCGGGTGCCCCAGCTGCGCGTCCATGACTCGGGTCCCGCCGGTGAGACGCGCACCGCTGACCAGCTCGGTCGCGTTCGGCAGCACGGCCGGCTGGCCCCCGCCGGTTCCGCCCCCGCCGGTCGCGCTACCGCCGCCGGTCGCGCTGCCGCCGCCGGTCGCGCTGCCGCCGCCGGTCGCGCTGCCGCCGCCGGTCGCGCTGCCGCCGCCGGTCGCGCTCCCACCGCCGGTCGCGCTCCCACCGCCGGTCGCGCTCCCACCGCCGGTCGCGCTCCCACCGCCGGTCACGCTCCCACCGCCGGTCGCGCTCCCACCGCCGGTCGCGCTCCCACCGCCGGTCGCTCCAGCGTCAGGCGTCACCACGCCGCCTGAGCAGTCGCTCAGCGCCATCGCCGTCAGCAGCAGCACCCCCACCCCACGCATGGCGCCAAACTAAGTATGCACTCTGGCTGATTACAAGCTGCGCGGCCCAGGTGGGCACGCGGGCCGCGGCGCGGCTTCGAGCGTGAGTGGGGCGCTTCGGCCTGCGGGTTCTGCGGCGACGCCTTGAGCGCCGCGAGCGCCGCCTCGCAGTGCTCGATGGCCCCACGGTCGTCGCCCCACTCGAGGGCGGCCTCGCCCAGCTCCACGTGCGCGTCGAACAGGTCGACACGCATCACCTGCTCGAGGCGCAGCGTGGCCACCGCCTGCGCGCGGGCCCCGACGTCGCACGCGCGGCGCGCCGGCGCCGGCCCCAGGCGTCGACGGTGGCGCGGGCGTCGCGACGACCTCGGCCGGCGACCTGTTGCGGCCTCGAGCGTCAGCGGCGAATGCGCGCCTTCGCCGCCAGCACCTCGGGCGGAGTCACCTTCGCGGGCTTGAGCTCGACCTTCAGGTCTTTCTTCTCGATGGTCGCGAGCACCTCGGCGGTCGCGAGGCCGCACTCGCAGTCGAGCACGACCTTCGCCTCTTTCTTGTTGGGCTCGGGGTCGAGCAAGACGACGAAGTACACCGCCGCGTTCTCGGTGCGCTCGAGGGTCGCGTGCTCGGGGTGCGACGCGCTCGAGATGAACAGGTTCGCCCTCTGAATCGCGCTGCGCGTCGGCGTGACCTTGAGCTCGATGAGCTTCTTCTTCCCCTCGGTCACCCACCGGGCCTTCGCCTCGAGCGACGCCGGCACGTTCACGTGGCACCGCGGCGTCGCGAGGCGCGTCGGCGGTGGAGCGACGCCGCCCGACGCCGGCGCCTGTGCCGGGGCGTCGGCCGCCGCTGAGCCCGAGCCGCCGCCGCCCTTCATCACCGTGGTGAAGCGGCTCTCGGCGCTCTTCTCGCCGGGCGCGACGTACGGCGTGCTCTCTTTCACCGGCTTCGGAGCGACGAAGCCGGCAGGCGGCTCGATCTTCTCGGCCGGCAGCGGGCCTCGACCTTCGTGCGTGTCGCGGCGCGCGAGCACCATGCCGACGCACAGCAGCACGAAGCCGGCGCCGATGACGGCCATGTCGCGCCACCCGGGCGGTCGAAGACCCGCGCCGGGCGCCGTCACCTTCGACATCACGCGCGTGCGGTCGAGCTCGTCTTGCTCGAACGCCTGCACCTCGGGCGACGCCTTCCACGCCGAGACCGGCGGCGGCAGCGGCACCGTCGGCGCCTTCGCGGGCTCGGGCGCGGCGAGCATCGAGACCGGCACTCCGGGCGGAGGCCCCGCGCCGTACTGCGTCGGCGGGTCGGTGCGCGCGGTGACGTCGAGCGCCGGCCCGACGTGCGGGAAGTGCTGAATCGGCACGAGCGGGGCGACGCCGTCGAGCTTCGGGCCCTTCTGCGGGCTCGGCCGCGGCTCGAGCACGACGTGGCCCGGGTGGCTCTCTTCGCCGAGCGGCACCGGCGAGCGCGCGGCGGGCGAGAGCGCCGCTCGCGCCGACGTGAGCACCTTGGCCTCGGCGGGCAGGTCGAGCTGCACGGTCGACTCGGCCGGCAGCGGAGGAGGCAGGCTCGGGTCGGGGTCGGTGCGCAGCGTCGGCTCGCGTGGGCCATCGGGCGCGGTGGTGACCGTCGGGGCGGACTCGGGCTCGTCGCGCAGCCACAAGAGGCCGCTGGCGGGCGTCGGCGGAGCCGCGAGCGGCGGCGGCGCGGTGACGGTCGGTGGATCAGGCGGCAGCTCGCGAGCCCAGAGCAGCCGGTTCGGATCATTGTGCAGCGCCGGGTCGGGCACGACGTTGACGGTGGGAGCGGCAGCGGCCTCGTCGCGCGCCTTGATGACGCGGTTCGGATCATTGACGACGGCGAGGTCGGGCACGACGTTGACGGTCGGCGCGGCTGCGGCGGCCTCGCGCGCCTCGAGCACGCGGTTGGGGTCGTTGACGACGGCGAGGTCGGGCGTGACGTTGACGGTGGGCTCCGAGGTCGCCGGCAGCGGCTGAGGGCGCGGCGGCTGGAGCCGCTCGGGCAGCACGTTCTTCGTCGGGTCGTCGGGGCCGGCGACCGAGGGGCGCACGACGCGGCGCGGGTCGTTGACGAGGCCGGCGTCGGGCGTGACGTTGACGGTGGGCTCGTACGGCAGCGGGTTCGGGCCGCCGCCGTCGGTGTTGAGGGTGGGCTCGTTGATGTTCTCGAGGTCCGCGAGGTCTTCGGCCGACAGCGGCTTCCCTTCGGGGGCCGTCACGTCCGAGACGTCACCTTTTCCGGACGGCTTCACGCGGCCGCGAAGTGTATCAAGGGCCGCAATTCAGAACCCACCCGGCTATAGAAGCAGCATGCGCCTCGAGGATCTCGGGCTCGTCGGCAACTGTCAGTTCGCAGCGCTCATCTCACGGCAGGGCGGCGTCGAGTGGTGCTGCCTGCCCCGCTTCGACTCGGAGCCGGTCTTCGGCCGGTTGATGGACCCGCACGGCGGCACGTTCGAGATTGCGCCGGCGCGCGGGCAAGAGGGCACCCAGCGCTACCTCGAGAACACGAACGTGCTCGAGACGATGTTCACGGCGCCCGACGGGCAGTTTCGAGTCATCGACTTCGCTCCGCGCTTCTCGATGTACGCGCGGACCTTTCGGCCGACGTCGCTCTTTCGCATCATCGAGCCGCTGCAGGGCACTCCGCTGGTGCGGGCGTCGTGCGCGCCGGTGCTGGGCTGGTCGAAGCAGCGGCCGCAGCGCACGCTCGGCAGCAACCACATCTCGTTCGGCGGCTTCCCGTCGCCGCTGCGGCTCACCACCGACGTGCCGCTGTCGTTCGTCGACGGCGAGCCGTTCGCGCTGACCGGCCGCCGCATCATGGCGCTCACGTGGGGCGAGCCGATCGAAGAGCCGCTCGCGCCGATGACCGACCGCTTCCTCGACTCGACGGTGCGTCACTGGCGGCACTGGGTGAAGCAGTGCAACATCCCTCCGCTCTACCAGCGCGAGGTGATTCGCTCGGCGCTCGCGCTGAAGCTGTGCTGCTTCGAGGACACGGGCGCCATCGTGGCGGCGCCGACGACGTCGATTCCCGAGAGCCCCGACAGCACCGGCCGCACGTGGGACTACCGGTACTGCTGGCTGCGCGACGCCTTCTACACGCTCGACGCCTTCCGCCTGCTCGGCCAGTTCGAGGAGCGCGAGCGGTTCATGGACTACCTGCTCACCGTCGCCGAGCGCGAGCAGGAGCTGGCGCTCAAGCCGCTCTATCGCGTCGACGGGTCGGATCAGGTGCCCGAGATGATCAAGGAGCACTGGGCCGGCTACGAGGGCTTCGGGCCGGTGCGCGTCGGCAACGCGGCGGTCAGCCACATTCAGCACGACGTCTTCGGCGAGATGGTGCTCGCGCTGACGCCGATCTTCCTCGACGAGCGCTTCGTTCAGGAGCGCAGCGCCGCGTCGTGGCGGCTGCTCGAGCGCCTGGCCGCTCGCGCGCTGAAGGTGGCGGGCACCATCGACGCCGGCCTGTGGGAGCTGCGCTCGGCGTCGCAGGTGCACACGTTCTCGAGCGTGATGTGCTGGGCGGGCGCAGACCGTGTCGCGAAGCTGGCCGAGGCGCGAGGGGCTCCGTCGGCCGCAGAGCTCGTGCGGCAGGCGGGCGCGCTGCGCGACAAGATTCTGGCCGAGGCGTGGAGCCCCTCGAAGAAGAGCTTCGCGGCGACGCACGGCGGCGACGTGCTCGACGCCGCGCTGCTGCAGCTGGCGACGCTGCGCTTCCTGCCCGGCGACGACGCGCGGCTGCAGGGCACTGTCGATGCGGTGCGGCGCGAGCTCGAGCTCGACGGCTGGCTGTACCGCTATCGCATCGACGACGGCTTCGGCGCCCCGACGGTGGCGTTCACGCTCTGCACGTACTGGCTGGTCGAAGCGCTGGCCCGCATCGGGAGAACGGATGAAGCTCGCGCCGTGATGGAGCGCGCGCGGCCGGCGTCTCCGCTGGGGCTCATCGCCGAAGACATCGACCCGAAGACGAAGCGCATGTGGGGCAACTTCCCGCAGGCGTACTCGCACGTCGGGCTGATCCACGCGGCGTTCGCGGCGTCGCCGCCGTGGCACGACATTCTCTGAACCAAAAACAAAACGCGCCCCCTCTCCCCCGTAGGGGAGAGGGACGGGGTGAGGGGGAAGTGGAGCGCGACAAGAGAAGTCGAATGTCGTCCCAAGCGCAGTGCCCCGAAGTCGCCAGCCGCAAGACCGAGCGAGCCCACCTCCGCTCACATCGCCCCCTGCGACACATCCGTGTGACACCTGGGCCACTTGGCGCATTGTCGGATTTGACGACCACACAGACACTGGCTCCGTGGCGGGAACAGACCCTCATCGGCGGGAGCGCGGCCAGGCCGCGGTCGAAGCGGCGCTCACGCTGCCGCTGACCATCTTCCTGCTGCTGGGCATCTTGCAGCTCTTCCAGCTGCTGCAGGCGCGGGTGCTGGCCGAGTACGCGGTGTTCCGCGCGGTGCGGGTGGGCTCGACGAACCACGCGCAGTGCCGCCCGATGATGGACGCGGCGCTGCTCGCGCTCTTGCCGACGTTTCGCACGTTCATGGGCAAGAACCTGAGCGGCACGCCGGGCTCGCAGCTCGCGCAGGAGTTCCAGAAGCACGGCTCGAACAGCGGCTACACGTACAACGACCCGTACGCGATCGGCTCGGGCCGCACGGGCACGATGGGCGGCAGCATCATGCTCATGGAGCGCACCTTCACCGAGAGCACGGCGCTCGCCGACGAGCTCGACTTCGATCAGCCGGGCCGCGTGCAGCGCCTCAGGGTGCGGCTCACGTTCTGGTACCCGATGCGCATCCCGTTCGCGAACTGGGTCATCTCGAAGATGGTGCTCGGCTACCAGGCGGTGAACCCGCTGATGACCCCGCAGACGGGCAACTGGCAGCGTGTCGGGCTGAACGGCTGGGCCGCGACCATCGACGGGCGGGCGCAGAACGGCGAGCTCGTGATGCCGGTGAGCGCCGAGTACAGCATGCGCATGATGTCGCCGGTCTACGACGGCGCGCTGACCTGCGGCTCGCGCTGAGCCGATAGAAGCAACATCACCTTGCGCGGGTTGGTGGTGGCCTCATCGGTGCCGCGCATTCGCAAGACTCGGGCGCCACACGCCGTGGTCGCACTGAGCTGCGGCACCGAGAATTTCTCGCGGCCGGCCCGATGCGCGCGCAGTATCCTCCGCCGCGATGCGCGCGCTCCTCCTGCTGGTCCTCTTCACCTGCGCCTGCCGCACCGTTCGGCCCGCCTGGAGCATTCAGCCGCAGGTCGACGCCACGGTTCGGCACACCAACGAGGGCGACGTCGTCGGCGGCACCGGCCAGTTCGGCGGCAACGCGTGGCTCGGCATCCCGTTCGCCGAGCCTCCGGTCGGCGACCTGCGCTGGCGGGCGCCGCGGCCGCCGTCGCTGCGCAACTTCCCGCTCGCTGCGACCGCGTACTCGCACGCTTGCGTTCAGCCGTCGAACAGGCTCACCATCAACGAGGCCGAGCACGACGGCATCATGGGGTCCGAAGACTGCCTGTACCTCAACGTCTGGGCCCCGAGCGTCGCGAAGGACCTGCCGGTCATGGTGTGGATCCACGGGGGCGGCAACAGCATCGGCAGCGCCGCGAACCACGACCTCTCTCGCCTCGCCACGAAAGAGAACGTCATCGCCGTCAGCGTGCAGTACCGGCTCGGGCCGCTCGGCTGGTTCCGCCACGCGTCGCTGCGCGAGGGCGCCAGCGAAGAAGACGCCTCGGGCAACTACGGCACGCTCGACCTCATTCGCGCCCTCGAGTGGGTGCGCGACAACATTCAGAGCTTCGGCGGCGACCCCAACGCCGTCACCATCTTCGGCGAGTCGGCCGGCGGCACGAACGTCTACTCGCTGCTCGTCAGCCCGAAGGCGAAGGGCCTCTTCCACCGCGCCATCGCGCAGAGCCCCTCGATCTCGCGCTACACGCTCGCGACCGCCGAAGACCTCGACGGCCACCCGAACGCGTCGGGCGAGGTGCTCTTGCGCATCTGGTCGACGCGCGGCGCCCGCGACCGGCAAGACGGCATCGAGAAGATCAAGCTCACGCCGCGCGAGGCCGTCGCCTCCATCTGGCGCGGCTTGAAAGACCACGAGCTGATCAAGCTCTACGTCGACGGCGCGCCCATCACCGCCGGCATGCTCGACGTGCCCGTGCTGTTCCCCGACGGCGCCGTGCTCCCGACCGAGGGTTGGGTGCAGACGTTCGCCAAGGAGGGCGCGTGGAACACCGTGCCCGTCATCACCGGCAGCAACCGCGACGAGGCGAAGCTCTTTCAGCTCTTCGACAAGCGCTACGTCTACAACCTGCTCGGCTTCCTCCCGCGCATTCGCGACGAGGCGAAGTACGAGGCCACCGCGTCGGCCGTCAGCCGCCTGTGGCGCGGCTCGTGCGTCGACGCCGTCGCGAAGGCGATGCGCGAGTCGGGGTGGAGCGACGTCTGGTCGTACCGCTTCGACTGGGATGACGAGCCCACGCGCCTCGGCACCGAGCTCGGCAAGCTGCTCGGCGCCGCCCACGGCATCGAGATTCCGTTCGTGTTCGGAACCTTCGAGGGCCAGGAGCTGCTCTACCAGCTCGAAGACAACTCCCAGCGCGACGCGCTCATGACGCGCATGATGGACCACTGGGGCACCTTCGCTCACGCCGGCCGCCCGGGCAGCGAGTGGTCGCGCTACGACCCGTCGTCGGCCGCCGCTCCGAAGTACCTCACGCTCGACACGCCCGTCGAGCGCATCAAGATGTCGTCGACCGTCGAAGACCCCGAGGCCGTCCTGCAGGAGCTCCTCGCCTCGCGCGACACCTCGTGGGCCGACAAGTGCGACGGCCTCTCGCGGCTCGTCAAGATCGGCTTCGTGCAGCCCGAGCGCGCCGCCCGCGTCTACGAGTGCAAGACCGGCTCCGACCCCGTCAACCCCGAGTCCACGAGCGCAGCTTCGCCTTAAGTGACCCGAGCCACCGCGGTCCTCCTCACGCTCGCCGCCGTCACCGCCTCCGCCCAGGAGCGCGGCTTCGCCGTGCAGCGCCTCGACCCCTCGGCTCCCGCCAGCCGCACCTTCCTCCTCGATCGCCCGTGGTACTCGCGCTACTTCGCCGCCGGGCTCACCGCCGACTACGGCCGCCGCGTGCTCGTGCCCCGGCTCGCGACCGGCCGCGACGCTCAGCCGAACCCCATCATCGCGAACCAGCTCTTGGGCCACGTCGAGCTCGCCGGCGCGCTGTTCGAGCGCGTTCGCCTCGCCGTCTCGCTGCCCGTCGCCTTCTTCGAGAACGGCACGCCCGAGCTCGTGAGCGGCGCGCGCCCGCTCGGCGGCGTCGGCGTCGGCGACCCGCGCATCGGCCTCATGGTGCGCCTCTTCGGCGACGCCGAGCGCGACGGCCTCTCGCTGCACCTCGGCCTCGACGCGTGGGTGCCCATCGGCGCCGCGCCAACCCACCTCGGCGACGTCGGCCCGCGCGTCATGCCCCGCCTCGTCGCCGCGGGCGCGTTCGCCGGCGCCGGCCGGTGGAGCGCCGAGGGCGCCTTCCTCTACCGCCCGTACGCCTCCATCGGGCCGCCCGCGCTCGGCATGACCTCGGCCTCCGAGGTGCGCTTGGGCCTCGCCGCCGGAGCCTCGCTGCTCGACGACGCGCTCTACCTCGGCCCCGAGGCGCGCTTCTCGATGCAGGTCGTCGGCGCCAACGCCGCACGCACTCAGGGCATGGACCTCGAGCTGCTCGCCGGAGCCAACGTGCTGCTCGGCGGGCTCTTCATGGTCGGCGCCGCCGCCGGCACGTCGGTCTTCTCGGCCGCGGGCGCTCCCGACCTTCGCGCCGTCGTTCGGCTCGCGCTCGCGCCGCGCCGGGCCGCCGAGCCCGCCGCCGCGTCGCTGCCCGACCTCGACGCCGACGGCGTCGCCGACGCCGACGACCGCTGCCCGTACGAGCCCGAGACGGTGAACCGCGTGCGCGACGCCGACGGCTGCCCCGAGTTCGAGCTGAACGGCGACGCCGGCACCGCGCTCGCGCAGGTGCTCGTGCGCGCGCCGCCCCCGGCCGCCGAGCGCGACGCCGGCGTGAACACGTTCTTCACGGTCGACTCCGACGGCGACCGCGTGCCCGACGAGAGCGACCGCTGCCCGGTGACCGCCGAAGACCCCGACGGCTTCGAAGACGAAGACGGCTGCCCGGAAGGAGACAACGACTCCGACGCGCTCGCGGACGGCGACGACCGCTGCCCGAACGAGGCCGAGACGCTCAACGGCTTCGACGACGGCGACGGCTGCCCCGACCTCGCGCCCGACGCCGACGCCGACTCGGTCGCCGACGCGCTCGACCGCTGCCCGCTCGAGCCCGAGAACCTCGACGGCGTGCGCGACGCCGACGGCTGCCCCGAGTACGCGAGCCAGCCGGCGCTCGGGAAGCTGCTCGCCCCGACCGAGGCGCGCACCATCGACGTCGTGGCCGTGCGCCTCGACAGCGACTCGGACTCGGTCGACGACGGCGTCGATCGCTGCCCGCTCACGGCCGAAGACCCCGACGGCTTCGAAGACGACGACGGCTGCCCCGAGCGCGACAACGACGAAGACGGGCTCGCCGACCGCGGCGACCAGTGCCCGCTCGCCGCCGAGACCTTCAACGGGTGGAAGGACGACGACGGCTGCCCCGACGAGCACGGCGACCTCGACGCCGACCGGGTCGAGTACGAGCGCGACCGCTGCCCGCTCGAGCCGGGTGACCCGAGCGACGGGTGCCCGCATCTGCCGCCGCCCGCGCTCGCGCTGCCGAGCTTCGGCTTCGCGAAGGCCGCCCTGCCCGCGACGGCCGACTTCGACAAAGACGGCGTCGCCGACGAGGCCGACCCGTGCCCGGTGACGAAGGAAGACCGCGACGGCTTCGAAGACGACGACGGCTGCCCTGAAGTCGACAACGACCGCGACGGCGTCGACGACGGCAAAGACAAGTGCCCCTTCGCGGCCGAGAGCATCAACGGCATCAAAGACGACGACGGCTGCCCCGACGTGGGCGCGGCGGTCGTGCACGTGCGCAAGGGCGCGGTCGTGCTCGACGAGACGGTGCAGTTCAAGACGGCGTCGGCGGCGCTGCTGCCGGTTTCGCTGAAGCTGCTCAAGCAGGTGGCGGCGGTGCTGAAGGCCGAGCGCGCGCTGTCGATAGAGATTCAGGGCCATACCGACGACACCGGCAGCGCGACGACGAACATCAAGCTGTCGCAGCAGCGGGCCGAGGCGATTCGCGCGGCGCTGGTGAAGGCCGGCGTCGCGCAGGCGCGGCTCGTCGCGAAGGGCTACGGGCCGACGCGGCCGCGGGCGAGCAACGTGTCGGCCGAGGGCCGTGAGCAGAACCGTAGAGTAGAGTTCCTCATCATCGGAGAAGCGAAATGAGAGTCGTCGTCGCTGCCGTCGTCGTCCTCTCGAGCCACACCGCGTTCGCCGATCGCTGCGGAGGCGTGAAGCTCGAAGGAGGCCAGGTGCGCCTCGGCAAGCCCATCTCGGAAGAGTGGGTGAAGTCGGCCGACGGCAAGGGCTGCCTCGGCGACATCGTGCAGGAGATCGACCGCTATCGGCTCGTGCGCGCCGTGACGGTCGCGGCGCTGGTGCCCGACGCCGAGCGGGCGAGCGGCAAGGCGCTGGCGTCTGCGAAGGCGATCGCGTCGGCGCTGGTCGAGGCCGGGCTGCCGAAGAACCGGGTGTTCGGGCTGGCGCCGGCGCCGCGGGCGACCGACGCGATGGGCATCTCGCTGCGCTACGTCGAGCGGGCTCCGGAAGACGTGGTGGCGCGGGTCGCGGCGGTGTCGGGCCCGGTGTTCCTCGGCGCCGACGAGGCGTCGCTGAAGCCGGCCGAGCCGGGCATGCCGGTGCTGGTGAACGAGCTCGTGAAGACGGGGCCGGGCGCGAAGGTGATCATTCACCTGAAGGACGGCAGCGGCATCGAGGTGAAGCCCGAGTCGGCGATTCGCATGCCGGTGCTCGAGGTGAGCGGCGCGGCGCGCCAGGTGAAGATCGAGGTGCTGCGCGGCGGCATCGTGGCCGACGTGCGCAAGGCGTCGCAGCTGTCGAAGTTCGAGGCGTCGAGCCGGGTGTCGGTGGCGTCGGTGCGCGGCACGCAGTTTCGCCTCGGCGTCGAGGAGGGCGAGCAGACGCGCATCGAGACGCTCGAGGGGCTCGTGGCCGTGGCGCCGGCGAGCGAGCCGAAGGCGGTGCCCGTCGAGGTGCCGGCGGGGCAGGGCACGCTGGTGAGCGCCGAGGGCAAGGTCGCGCCGTCGAAGGCGATACCGGCCGAGCCGCGCGTCGTCGGGCCGCTCAAAGGGCCGCTCAACCAAGAGCAGCGCTTCGAGTGGCAGCCGGTCACCGACGCGGCGACGTACACGGTCGAGGTCGCGCGCGACGCCGACTTCCTCGTCGAGGCGAAGGCCGAGAAGGTGTCGGGAGCCGCGACGCTGTCGTGGCCGGCTCCGCTCGCGAAGGGGAAGTGGTTCTGGCGGGTGACGGCGAGCGACTCGGCGGGCTTCGCGGGGCCGCCGTCGAAGGTCTACGCGGTCACGGTCGGAAAATGACGCGGAGAGAGGGACAGGGTGAGGGGCGATGCCTCTGAGCCGCGGCACGCCCCCCTCACCCCGGCCCTCTCCCCTACGAGGGGAGAGGGAGAGCGCGTTCAAGCTCGGCGCTGCGCTGCTGCTCGGCGCCGCAGTCGTCTGGCTCACGCGTCAATCGCTGGCGTGGGCGATCGCGAGCGCGCTGCCGAGGCTCGGCTACCCGTTCACGTCGCTGCTGATCCGCACCCTCGCGGTGCTGTGCCTCGCGGCGGGAGTCTTCCGCCTTCGACGAACGGCGCAGGCCGTCGCCAGCGCGGTGCTCTCGAGGCTCGACGCCCTCGAGGCGCGACTCGAGAAACGCCCCGTGGCCCAGGCGCGAGCGATTCGCGCGCTCAGCGTCGGCCTGCTCGTCGGCGGCATCGTCGCGCTCGCGTTCGAAGGCTCAGAGCTCGGCAGCTCGCTCGAGACGCGCGCGCTCGACGTCTTCATGCGCCTGCGCTTCCCCGAGCGGTCGCAGGCCGAGCTGGCGCTGGGGCACGAGGTCTCATCGGCGAGGCCGCAGCCGGGCATCGTGGTGCTGGCGCTCGACGACGAGACGATCGCGCACTTCGGCTGGCCGATGCCGCGGCACCGCTACGCCGAGCTCATCGACACGGTCGCGGCCGCGCGCCCGGCCTCGCTGACGTTCGACGTCACGCTGGTCGACGGCTCGCGCGAGCACCCCGAGTGGGACGAGGCGGTGGGGCAGGCCGCGGAGCGCGCGGGCAACGTGGGCTTCAGCTTCACCGTCACGCGCATCACGGGCGAGTCGAAGCCGGTGCTGACCCCGGCGGCGCAGAAGGCGTTCGAGACGAACACGATTCCATGGCACGACGAGGCGCGCGGGCTGCCCGAGTACTCCGAGCTCATCGGCGGTGACGCGGCGCCGCAGTCGGTGGTCGACCCCATCGCGCAGAGCGCCGCGGTGCTCGCGATGGCGAACGTGCTGCTCGACGGGGAAGACGACGTGCTGCGGCACTCGCTCTTGGTGGCGCGGCTCGGCGAGCAGCTGTTGCCGTCGATCTCGCTTCGCGTCGCGGCGCGCGCGCTCGGCGTGCGCTTGAGCGACGTGAAGATTCACCCCGGCTCGCACCTCGACCTCGGCGGCGCGCGGCGCGTGCCCATCGACAAGCTCGGCCGCACGCGGGTGCGCTACCAGGGCCGTCACGACACCCGCGGCCACGGGCCGTTCACGTACGTCTCCATCTGGGCGCTCTTGCGCGCCGACTCGACGCTGACGCTCGAGGGCAACCCGATGGGCGACGACCAGCGCTTCATCGTCGACGAGGGCACGAAGCTCGGCGGCGGGCTCGAGGCCGCGAAGCTCGCGCCCGGCATGCGCGTGCGCGGCGTCGCGCGCTACTCGCCCGACCCGGGGCACGTGCTCGAGCTCGAGCCGGCGGGCTCCGACAGCGAGCCCGGCTTCGAGCTGGTCGACGAGCAGGTGCTCACGTTCACGACGACGCTGGGCACGGCGCAGGCGAACCGGCGCGACCTCTCGACGCTGACCGGCAAGCACGTGCTCGTCGGCTCGACCGCACTGGCCGCGGCCGACCTGCGCAACTCGCCGCTCGGAGAGCTGCCGGGCGTCGAGCACCACGCGACGATGCTCGCGAACCTGCTCGAGGGAGACTTCTTCACGCTGACGCCGGCGTGGGCGAACCGGCTCGCCATCGTCGCGGGCGCCCTCATCGCCGCCGTCATCGGCGTCAGCGTGCCCGCGGGAGCCGGCCTGCTCGCGACGACGCTGCTCCTGCTCGCGATGCTGGTCGCGTCGTTTCTGCTGTCGTCGTCGGGGCTCTACACGCCGGTGGTCGGCCCGTCGGCGGCGGTGGCGGTCACGTACCTCTCGTGCATGGTGCTGGGCGCGCGCGCGGCCCGCAACGCGCGACAGAAGGCCGAGAAGGACCGCGAGTTCGTGCGCTCGACGTTCGGCCGGTACCTCACCGAGCAGGTCGTGCAGCAGCTGCTCGACTCGCCCGACGGCCTGAGGCTCGGCGGCCAGCGCGACTTCGTCACCATCATGATGACCGACCTGCGCGGCTTCACGAGCATGTGCGGCACGATGGAGCCCGAGAACGTCGTGCGACTCTTGAACCACTACCTCGAGGGCATGACGCGCATCATCACGCGCTACGGCGGCACCATCGACGAGTTCATCGGCGACGCGATTCTCGTCGTCTTCGGCGCGCCCCTGAAGCTCGAGCACGCCGAGGCCCGCGCCGTCGCCTGCGCCATCGAGATGCTGAACGCGATGCCGGCGGTGAACGCGTGGAACCGCGAGCAGAAGCTGCCCGAGGTCGAGATGGGCATCGGCGTGCACTCGGGCGAGGTCGTGCTCGGCAACATCGGCTCGGAGCTGCGCGCGAAGTACGGCATCGTCGGCGCCACCATCAACCTGACGTCGCGCGTCGAGTCGTTCACCGTGGGCGGGCAGGTGCTGATCAGCGAGGCCACGCGCGAGCGCTGCGGCGGCGCGGTCACCATCGGCACCACGCAGGTGGTCTCGCCGAAGGGCGTGAAGGGCACGCTGACGATTCACGAGGCGCTCGCGGTCGGGGCGCCGTTCGACGTGAAGCTGCAGTCGGCGGGCGAGCAGCTCGTGAAGCCGTCGGCTCCGCTCGAGCTGCGCTACGCGACGCTGAAGGGAAAAGAGGTCGGCGAGCTCGTGCACACGGCGCACGTCGAGGCGCTGTCGGAGCTCGGCATGGAGCTGCGCGTCGACTGCGAGCTGGCCGCGCTGAGCGACCTGCAGCTGCGCATCGTCGCCGGCGGCAGGCTCGAGCCGGGCGAGCTCTACGGCAAGGTGTTGAAGACGGCGGTGCGGCCGAACGTGGTGTACCTGAGGCTGACGTCGGTGCCGCCCGAGGTGAAGCCGCTGCTCGAGCGGGCGAGGTCGGCGACGAGCGAGCCGGTGCTGGAGTCAGCGATGGTGTCGACATGAAGCGACGGGGAGAGGGCCAGGGTGAGGGGCGAGTCATTGTCGCGATCGCGAGCGTCTTGCTGCTCAGCTGCCCGCCATCGCCGCAGTGCCAGAACGGGCGAACCGACGGCACCGAGACCGACGTCGACTGCGGAGGCGCGTGTGCTCCGTGCGCTCCTACCAGGCTGTGCCTCGACGACGTCGACTGCGCGAGCGGAGTCTGCACGCTCAACCGCTGTGTCGCGCCGACGTGCGACGACGGAGTCGAGAACGGCACGGAAGAAGACGTCGACTGCGGAGGCCCGTGCGTCGCGTGCGTGGGCGGCTGCGTGCGCAACACCGACTGCGGCGCGACGGGAGTCTGCATCGACGGCCAGTGCACGACGGGCGGCTGTGCGCCGCCACTGCAGGTGTGCGGCGCCCTCTGCATCGACCCACGCGTCGACCCGCAGAACTGCGGAGGCTGCAACCAGCCGTGCCCGACGGCCCAGGCGTGCATCGGCGGCGCGTGCCGTGCCGTCTGCGGAGGCGGCACGCGCGAGTGCGGCCAGACGTGCGTCGACGTCGGCTCGGACCCGCTGAACTGTGGAGCGTGCAGGCGCGCGTGCGGAGCCACCGACGTCTGCGTGGGCGGCAACTGCTTCCCGCGCTGCCCGCCGGGCCAGACCGACTGCGGAGGCCTGTGCGTCTCGACCGACCGCGACCCGGCGCACTGTGGCGGCTGTGGGCGCCCGTGCGTGCCGGGCACCGGCTGCGTGGGCGGGCAGTGCACGCCGGGCTGTCCGTCTCCTCCGCTGCTGTCGTGCGACGGCGGAGCGGCGTGCGTCGACCCGCGCTTCGACCCGGGCAACTGCGGAGGCTGTGGCGTCACGTGCCCGCCGGTGCCGCACGCGAAGGCGGCGTGCACGCCGGCCGAGGGCTGCGGGCGGAGCGCGTGCGACCCGGGCTTCGCCGACTGTGACGCGGGGACGAACGACGGCTGCGAGGCAGAGCTCGGGGTCGACTCGCAGAACTGCGGCGCGTGCGGGCGGCTGTGCTTCGGCTCCGACGCGTGCATCATGGGCCGCTGCTGCGGGCCGCTGCCGCAGGGCACGTACCTGATGACGTGCACGGCGTGCGAGGCGTGCAACGGCGTGCTCACGTGTCTGTGCCAGGACGCGATGGCGAACCCGGTGCCGGCGATGATGCCGCTGATTCCGTGTCCGACCGGCGTTCTCAACTGCAACGGGGTGCTCCAATGCGGAGGCTGCTGAACCCGCACTCCCTCTCCCCTCGTAGGGGAGAGGGCCGGGGTGAGGGGCTGTTGTTGCTGGCGACGGTGCTCGTCTTCGCCGCCTGCGCCAGGCAACAGCCCACGTGCAGCGACGGCGTCCGCAACGGCCAGGAGTCCGACGTCGACTGTGGCGGGCCCGAGTGCCCGAGCTGCGAGCTCACGAACGACTGCGAGCTCGACGAAGACTGCGCGAGCGGGTTCTGCCGGCAGCACGTGTGTGCGCCGGCGCTGCCGCAGGTCGAGTGCCGGCGCAACGCCGACTGTGCCGGCGGGTCGTGCGTCGACGGCCGGTGCGCGGCGGCGTGCCAGCCGCCGCTCTCGACGTGCGGCCCGAGTTGCGTCGACCTGCGCTTCGACTTCTCGAGCTGCGGCAGGTGCGGGCGGGTCTGTCGCCCGTACGAGCGCTGCGAGAACGGCCAGTGCACCGAGCGCTGCCCGCCGGGCACGCTGCAGTGCGCTCCCCCCGACGCCGGAGCGCTGTGCGTCGACCCGCAGCGCGACGCGCTGCACTGCGGCAACTGCACGACGGTGTGCTCGCCCGGTCAGTCGTGCCGCCTCGGCACGTGCCAGCCCGACTGCGCGGCCTTCCAGTCGCTCTGCGGGGGCCAGTGCGTGTCGACGAGCACCGACCCGCAGCACTGCGGCGGCTGCGACCGGCCGTGCGACGGCGGCGTGTGCTCGATGGGCGCGTGCCGGCCGGCGTGCGCGGCTCCGGCGACGGTCTGCGACGGCGGGCTGCTCTGCGTCGACACGCGCTTCGACCCGCTGCACTGCGGCGCGTGCGGAGCCGCATGCCCGCCGGTGCCGCACGCGCGGCCGCTGTGCATCAACCAGCAGTGCACGCGCACCGACTGCGACCCGGGCTTCGAAGACTGCGACGGGCTGCCGTTCAACGGGTGCGAGGCCCAGCTCGCGGTCGACCCGCTGAACTGCGGCGTGTGCCGGCGCGCGTGCATGCCGTGCTTCGGCGGCATGTGCCCTTAGAGGCGCTCGCCCGCGAGCCGCTGATACAGCCGACCGAACACGGCCGCCCGCCGCCGGTCGGCTCGTGGGTGGTGGGCCTCACCGTCGACCCGACGGGCGTGGTCGCCGAGACGAGCGGGCAACAACACGGCCAGCGCCGCCGTGACCGTCGTACCTTGAGCCGCGCGTGGGTCGCGCGCGTGCGGCGCGCCGGTCGAGGTAGTGTCGGGGCTTTCGATGGCGAAGCGAAGAAAGCTCCGTCGGCCGGCGCGGCCGCGCGACGCCGCACAGACCAAGCTCGCGCTGCTGCGCGCCGCAGAGAAGCTGTTCTCGGAGCGCGGCGTCGACGCCGTGTCGATGCGCGAGGTGAGCGTCGCGGCCGGGCTGCGCAACAACTCGGCCGTGCTGTACCACTTCAAGTCGCGCGAGGGCCTCATCGACGCCGTGCTCGAGCGGCACGCCGACCCGATTCAGGCGCGCTACGTCGCGCAGCTCGAGCTGCTCGAGCGCCAGGGGCCGGTGTCGCTGCGCACGCTGCTCGACGTGCTGATCCGGCCGCTGCTCGCGAAGCTCGACGACCCCGACGGCGGCTTCGAGTTCGTCTCCATCTCGGCGCAGCTCACCGTGAACCCTTCGCTGCCCCTGTTCACGCGCGCCATCGCGTCGACGAGCCCGGGGGCCGTGCGCATGATGGAGGCCATGACGCCGCTCGTGCAGGTGCCCCCCGAGCTGCTCATGCTGCGCACCGATCGCTTCAGCAGCGTGCTGTACAGCTCGCTGGTCGCCTACGCCCGCGAGCGCGACCCCGACCCCCGGCGCAGAGAGCTCTTCCTGTCGGACCTCATCGACACGCTCTCCTCCATCTACACCGCGCCCGCGTCGGCCCAGACCCAGGCGCTGCTCGACGAGACGCGCTCGGGCCCGCGCTAAGGGGCGAGCCCGAACAGCGACGTGCGCACCTTGCGCGCCTTCGAGTCGTAGGCCTCGACCACCCACCCGCGGTGCGGCTGCCCCTTCACGTCGTCGTTCACCGGGGCCGACGCGTAGAGCAGGAAGCTGCCCGGCCCGACGCCCGCGGCCGCGTATGCGGGCACCGAGATGGGCTCGTTCGTCGCGGTCTCTTCGCGCTCGCCCACCTGCTTGCAGACCGAGCGGTAGAGAATCGTGCCGTCGGGCGTGATGCGGTCGATCTTGTCGGTCTCGTGGCAGTCGAGCACCGGCACCATGTAGTGCTCGGTTCGAAAGGTGATGCGCGCGAGGTCGCCGCTCTTCTCGACCGCCTTCACGACCCCGGCCGGCAGCGTCGCGGGGTTCATCGTGTTGCCCAGCCCCAGCGACGGCAGCTCGATGGGGTTCGAGTCGGGCACGAAGGGCCCCTTCGCGTCGGCGGCGGCGCCGCGGCGGGCGCTCGCGTCGAAGCCCTTCGCGGCGGCCGGTGAGGCGCTCGCGTTGTGAGCGTCGAGCAGCGCGAGGTACGCGGCGGTGAACGGCCCGCGCACCGGCACCGAGCGCTCTGCGTAGTAGCCGAACACGCTCGCCGCCACCGGCGCGTCGGGGTCGGCGAGCGTGCACAGCGCGAGCTTGTACGAGAGCAGGCCGTCGAGCCGCAGCTCCGAGAGCGAGCCGGTCTGCCCCTTCACCGCCGCCGCGAGCTCGCCGTACAGCTTCGCCGCGCAGCCCTTCAGCGTGCCGGCTCGCCGCTGGTCTTCGAGCGCCAGGGCGACGTCGATGGCCGGCTGCGTCTTGCCGAGCGACGCCGTGAACGCCTGCGCCCCCTTCTTCGGCGCGTCGAGCAGCACGGCGGCGCTGCGCGTGCGCGCCTCGGCCTCGAGCCCCTTCATCGCCCGCGCGGCGCCGTAGAACGTCTCGATGGCGGTGATGGCGGCCAGCTCGTTCAGCTTCCACGCCGCCAGCTCGCTCTCGAACTTCGCCGAATCCAGCGCGAGCACGGCGTTGGCGACGGCGAAGGCGGTGAGCCGGCCGTCGGGGCTGTGAAAGCCCTGCGTCGTGAGGGTGATCGCGAGCACCGCGCCGGCGAGCTGAGACGAGATGCCGTTCGGCACGTCGATGGAGCTCAGCGGCACTCCGTTCGCCTGGTCGACGAGCCGGCCCGGGCAGCCGAGGCCGACGCGCTCGAGCGCGCGCGAGAAGCGCGCCTCGAGCGGCCCGGTGTCGAGGCTCGCGAACTGGGCGCAGGCGTCTTTCTGCTGCGCCGCGAGCGCGTCGTTGCCGGCGATGAGCAGCGCCGCCGCGAGCTTCATGAGCCGCTCGTTGGTGGCGGCCGAGAGCCCGTAGCGGTTGCTCAGCGCCTGGCGGAAGTACGCGACCCACTGCTGCCGCACCGGGAAGTCGGGGTCGAAGCACGAGAACGTGACGGCGTTCAAGAGCGGGCGCACCCCGCTGGGCTCGGGGTCGTTGAGCCCTCCGACGTGGTAGTTCGAGTAGACCTTGGCGAGCGCGGCCTCGACGCCGTCGCACCAGGTCGGCTTCATCGCGGCGATGGCCTCGACGCCGGCCGCGCTCTTGAGCTCGGGCACCTTCTCGCCGACCTCGCTGCGCAGCTTGCCGAGCTTCGCCTTCGCGATGTCGTCCTGCAGCTTCGTGTACCAGGCGTCGCGCTGGTCTTCGTACGGCTTGCGCGCCGATGGGTCGAGCTTCGCGATGACGCGGTCGAGGTCGTCGCGCAGGCGCTTCACGGTGGCGGCGTCGATGCTCTCGAGGCGCTTCTTCTCGGGGTCGGTCTGCTCCTTCACCTTCTGCAGCTTCTTGTTGAACTCGTCGTCGGCCTTCGCGGCCGAGGCGCTCGAGGTGCCCTCCTTCGCGGCCTTGACGAGCGCGTCGCGGCGCGGGCCGAGCTCGTCGGCGGCGGGGGCGTCGACGGCCTTGAGCGCGGCCAGCGCCTCGTCGAGCTCGGCGATGTCCTTCTCGAGCTTCTCGGGGTTCTTGCGGCTCAGGTCCTTCGTCGGGTCGTAGTTCTTCTCGAAGCTGTCGAGCTTCTTCTCGGCCGCCTTGCGCGCCTTCTCGGCCTCGGTCGGCTTGCCGACGGCGGGGAGCGCGACCACGGTCACGGCGAGGGCAGCTGACAGCCAGACGAAGCGCATCACGGGGGTCTCCGAGGGCGGGTGTGCGATGAAGTCAGGTGACTTGCAGAACATATCGGATGATTACTGGCCCGTCAGTTCGCTGCCCGCGGACAAACCGAGTCGCAGGCGAGTGACGACGGAAAGATCGCGCGAAACGTGGGGACACCTCGCGCCAACAAAGCAACATGCTCAACCGAACGTCGGTGGTGGTGCTGCTCGTCGTCTCCTCGTGCGCGGGCGGGGTCGACGAGCTGCCCGCTGACGAGCTCGAGGCCGACGAGCTCGCCGGCCTCACCGCCGCGCAGAAGGGCCAGGCCGTTCGCGTCATTCAGCAGCGGCTGCTCGACTTCGAGCTGTCGAGCTACGGCACTGCGGCGCAGCGAGAGGCCGCGGCCGATCGCCTCTTCGCGGTCGCCGCCGCGAACCTGAAGGCACAGGACCCCGACACGGGCGAGTTCGCGAACGACGTCGACGATGCGGGCAGAATCCTGCGCCGGCACGACTGCCGCGCGTTGATGACCGACGCGGGGGTCGGCTGGGACCACAGCGGGAACCCCAACAACAACGTCGGGAGCTGCCTCGAGGCCCAGTACATCAAGGCCGGGCAGATGCTCGCGTCGGCGCTGCAGCCGCCCGCCACGTTCGCCGACCCGACGCGCGACGCCGCGCGCTTCGCGAAGCTCTACCCCGCGGCGGTGCGGGCCATCGACGGCGCCGCCGAGCTGACCGACGAGGTCTACCGCCGCTTCGCGGTCATCGAGCGCAACAACTCCAAAGAGACGAACTGGTTCTACTGGCAGATCGGTCTACCGCGCGGCGCGACGCGCACGCTGTTCCTGCTGCACATGGTCGGGCGCGCGAACCCGAGCCGCAGCACGGCCGTCGCGGCGCGCGTGAGCCGCATCGTCGCGAGCCTCTCGCGGCGTGGGCTGCTCGGCGCCAAGGTTCACACGCTCGGCTTCGGCGCGGGGTACCACTGGTCGGGCGCCAACCTCGCGTGGAACACGCAGGCCCACCTCTTCGTCGGGCTCGCCACCGGCGACGCCGACCGGCTCGCCAGCGTTCGCAACGCGATGGAGCTCAGCGCCCAGATGCAGTCGCTGATGCCGGGCATTCAGCCCGACTACAGCTACCGCTTCCACAACCCGTCGAAGGACGGCGGGCTCGAGTCCGTGAGCCAGCTCTACATCGGCGGCTACGGCGAGGCCGAGGCCGAGCTGTTGTCGCAGTACATGTTCGTGACCGAGCCCACGGCGTTTCGCCTTCGCAACGTGCACACGGCGGGCGTCGCGCGCGCGAAGAACGAGTACCGCACCAACTTCATTCGGCTGGTGCTGACGGGCGCGCGCGCGTCGTACCGCGGCATTCTCGACCCGGTGACGCGGGGCCGGCACCTCGCGCACGGCAACTTCGCGCTCAGCGGCTACACGAACGCGATGGTGCTCATGGCGACGGTGCCGGTGGCGGGCGCTCCGGCGTGGCAGAGAGAGGTGCAGGCCGAGCTCGGCGTCGCGCTGGCGCGGCCCGAGGTCGCGTCGCGGCTCGACCCCAAGTACCGCGCGATGCTCGACGGCGCCGACCGCTCGGGCTGGGCCGCGCCCCGAGAGACGTCGCTGTTCGTTCACTACCCCTACGTCGACTACTCGATGCTGCGCCGCCCCGACTTCTTCCTCTCTCAGCGCATGCTCTCGTCACGCATGCTGGCCGGCGAGTCGTACGACGATGGCAACATGCTCGGAGCCCGCCAGGCCGACGGGCGCTACATGCTCGCGCTCGAGGGCGGCGAGTACGCCATGCACGACACCACGGCCGCCATCGATTGGAAGATGCTGCCGGGCATCACGGTGCTGTACCGGCGCGACGCGGCCGACGCGTTCACGCTCGTGGGCAAGCAGATTACGCCGCAGTACCGGAGCAACGAGAGCCCGATCGCCGGCGCCGTGAGCGACGGCGTCTCGGGCGTCAGCGCCTTTCAGCTCGACTCGCGCAACACCGGGCTCGTCGCGAAGAAGAGCACGTTCTTCTTCGAAGACGCCGTCGCGTTCCTGGTCGCCGACGTCGCGTGCCCCGGCTGCAGCGGCGAAGTGAGCTCGGTGGTGCAGCAGTGGCCGCTGCTCAAGGCGGGCACCGCGGGCGAGAGGCCCATCTCGATCGCGCACGCGGGCGGCGTCGCGACGCTGCCGCAGACGCAAGAGGTGGGCGCCGTCATCGACGGCCAGGGCGGAGTCTCGTTCATCGACAGCCGCTGGGTGGTCGCCGACGGCGTCGGCTACTTCTTCCCGCAGCCCGAAGACGTGAAGCTGAGAATCAAGAAGGAGCTCGCCTGCATCGATCTGCTGCAGCGCGAGGCCGACGAGAAGCCCAACGTCGACGCCGGGCGCCCGCTGCCGGTGCGGCCGAGCGACAGCGTCTGCAAGAAGCCGGCGGGCCTGCGGCCGTTTCTCACGGTGTGGGTCGATCACGGCCCGGGCCAGGCGCTCACGAAGCGCAGCACCGCGTGGGTCGTCGTGCCGCGCGCGAGCGAAGCCGTGATGGCGCAGTGGCAGACGCAGAGCCCGCTCACGGTGCTGCGCAACGACGCCACCGCCGCGGCGGTCAGCTACCGGCGCGGCGACGCGCTCACGGTCGGGCTCGTCGCCTGGCCGCAGCAGGGCACCTTCCGCCCGGTCACATTGCCGCACGCCGAGCTCGGCGCGGTCACGCTCTCGGGCGTGGCCACCGTGCAGCTCAAGAAGCGCGGCAGCACGCTCGGCGTCGCAGCGGCGTACCCGCGGCTGTCGCCGACGACCGTGAAGCTCACGCTCGACGCGCGCTACCGCGTCGGCACGCTGCCGCCGTGCGCGTCGAAGGAGTCGGCGAGCGCGCCGTTCGTGCTTCAGCTCAAGAACGGCGCGAGCTGCACGTTCGTGCTCACCGACTCGCACGCGCCCACGACGGCGGCTCCCGAGCCGGCCGCGCCTGCCGAGCTGAACGCCGCAGACGATGTGCTCGCCGAGCCCGAGCCCGAGCTCGGCATCGACGGCGCCGACGACGGCGACGACGAGCCGTTCGCGCCGCAGAGCGACGACGAGTGAGCAGCGCGCTTCAAGGAGCACGAGCTCTGCTGCCGGCCGAGGGAGCCTGCAGCAGAGTCGTGTCGTGACGCCGCCGACGCGTGAGCGCGGCGCTCCAGAAATCGAGCTGCGCTGCCGGCGGGTCGTGACGCCGCTGACGGGTGAGCGCGGCGCTCCAGAAACACGAACTCCGCTGCGGCCGAGAGAGCCTGCAGCGGAGTCGTGGTGAACGGCCGGGCTGTCGTTACGCCTGAGCGGTCGCCTGCTTCACGAGCTCTTCGGCCTTGGCGAACGCGGCGGGGAAGCCCTCCCACGCCTCGACCTTGCCCTCGAGCGTGCCGTTGTAGGTGCTGGCGAGCACGCCGTGAACTTCGCGGAAGGCGCCGTCGAGCTTCTTGAACTGGGCCTCGAGCGGAGTGCCGGCCTTCTGCTTCTTCGCCTCCTGCGCGATGGCCTCGGCGGCTTTGCGAAACTCTTCGATGAACGCGTAGAGCGCGAGGCCCTGGGCCTCGAGCAGCCACGTGGAGATTCTGCCGAACGCGGCCTCCTGCTCGGCCTCGCTCGCGTTGTTCATCTTCACCAGCAGATCGGCGGCGTCCTTCAGCGGCCGGCCGACGGCGGTGAAGTTCTTGTGCGGCGACGCGGCGAGCTCGTTGGCCGTGCGGTACAGCCAGTCGATGTACGGGCCGGGCTCGTACGAGGGGGGGCCCTTCAGCAGCGCGCGAATGGGCTCCATGTCAGTTCCCTCCCGTGAGCAGGTTCTTCACCTTCGGCAGAACGAACCCCGTGCCTGCGGCGATGGCGAGCGTCGACCACGCGCCGAGCGCGGGCCCCTTCTCGCTGCCGTCGGCGTTGCGCGGCGTGAAGCCCGACCACGCTCCGTAGCCGGCGACCAGCACCGGCGCCCACTGGCGCATCTCGGGGGGAATGTCGATGCCGAGCACCTTCGCTCCAGCCTCAGCGCCCGCGATGGCGAGCCGCATGCGGCCCTGGCCCTTGTCGTAGTCGGCGCCGACGCTCTTCTTGAAGATGCCGATGGTGTGCATCACGAGGTCGGTGGCGTTCTTCGCGCGCTCCTGCGGAGTGCCCTTGCCCGTGATCAGCTTGCCCGCGAGGGCGACCGCGTCGACACCGGCGTCGACCAGGTTCAGCACGTTGCCGAGCACCGGCACGTCTTTGAGCTTGCCGACGAGCAGCCGCAGCCCGCCGCTGATCGCCTGGCCGCCGATGCCGAGCCAGCCCGGCGCCTTGCCGGCTTGCTCGAACTTCGTGGCGTCGCCGTCGGCGGGGCGGCCGCCAGCGGGCGCCCACGAGCGGTTGGTCACCTGGCCCGTCACGTCCGCGGCGGCGGGCGACGACGAGGTGGAGGTTCCGGGGATCGAGGTGATTCCGGCGGGCTTGCCGCCAATTCCGTCTACCGGCATCGAAATGCTCCTGCTTCGAGAGGGGTCAGCAGCGAGGCTTGTAGCAGCGCAGCGTCGTTACAGCGGGTTGGACCATCGCAACTTCATGGGCTCTTGTCACTGCACGCGATGGTATTCCCATCTTCGGTGAAAGTGCTCCTCCTGTTGCTTACATTGTCGCCAACGGATCCGAAGGAGCTCGCGTGCTCGCTCTCCGACGAGGTCGGGCCGCGGCTCGCAGGCAGCGACGGCGACGCGCTCGCGGTGAAGTGGGCCGTCGAGAAGATGACGGCGCTGGGGCTCGTGAACGTGCACACCGAGCCCGTGACGGTGCCGCACTGGGTGCGCGGCGAAGAGCGCGCCGAGCTGATGGCCCCGGTGTCGCGGCGGCTCGCGGTGACGGCGCTCGGCGGTTCGGTGCCGACGCCCGACGGCGGGCTCGAGGCCGAGGTCGTCTCGGTGCCGTCGCTCGAGGGGCTGCGCGCGCTCGCCGATGATCAGGTGAAGGGCCGCATCGTCTTCTACGACAAGGTGATGGAGCGCCTGCCCACCGGCAAGGGCTACGAGCGCACCGTCGACATTCGCCGGCTCGGCGCCGTCGAGGCCGCGAAAAAGGGCGCGGTGGCCAGTCTGATCCGTACCGTCGGCACGGGCGACACGCGGCTGCCTCATACGGGAGTGATGCGCTACGAGCCCGAGGTGCCGCGCATTCCGGCGGGGGCGCTGTCGCTGCCCGACTCCGACTTCTTGCGGCGCACGCTGTCGCGCGGGCCCGTGAAGCTGCGGCTCGTGCTGTCGCCGCGAGCGCTGCCCGAGGTCGAGAGCGCGAACGTCATCGGCGAGGTGAAGGGCACGGCGAAGCCCGACGAGGTGGTGCTGCTCGGCGCGCACCTCGACGCGTGGGACCTCGGCGACGGCGCGCTCGACGACGCCTCGGGAGTCGGCATCGTGCTCTACGTCGCGAGCCAGCTCGTCGCCGCACCGCCGAAGAAGACGGTGCGGGTGGTGCTGTTCGCCAACGAAGAGAACGGGCTGCGCGGCGCGAAGGCGTATGCGCAGGCGCACGCCGACGAGCTGCCGAAGCACGTCGCCGCGCTCGAGGCCGACAGCGGTGCGGCGCCGGCGTCGGGCGTCATCTACTCCGTGGGCAAGGGCTTCGAGAAGGCGCTCGAGGGCCTCAAGCCCCAGCTCGCGAAGCTGAAGCTCAGAGCTCCGGCGGCAGGCGATGCGGGCGGAGCCGACACGACCCAGCTGACCGGCGTGCCGCAGGTCGAGGTCGTGCAAGACCGGTCGCGGTACTTCGACGTCCACCACAGCGCCGACGACACGTGCGACAAGATCCGCTCCGACGAGATCGCGCAAGCGGCGCAGGTGACGCTCGCGGTGGCGAAGCACGTGGCAAACCTCGAGGGCGACCTGGGCCGGCTGCCTCCGCCGAGGAAGTAGACGAGTCCCCTCTCCCCTCGTAGGGGAGAGGGACAGGGTGAGGGGCACTGAGCTTCGACTCTCGCTCGAGGGTGCGTGACGCGGGCCCGCCAGGAATCAGCGTCGGCGCCCTCACATTGCCTCAGATTCCCGCGAGCCCGCGAACGCAACCGGGCAGCAGGCCTCGCATGCCCCAATGGCCCACCGCTTGCTCAGGGTGGCCCGCCCATGCGTCAGCTGCTCCTCGCAGTGTCGCTGTTCGCCGCCGCGTGCGACGGCCGTCTCGTGCGAATCGACAGCAAGCTGTCAGTCGAGCCGGGCGAGCTCACGTTCGAGCGTACGGTGGCGGGGTACACGCGCGCGAGCGGGCTCACGCTGATCAACGGCTCGCGGGCGCCGGTCGCGGTACACCTCTCTTCCCCCGCGCCGTTCGCGCTCGAGCTGGACGTGACGCTGGCCGGAGGCGAAGCCCGCGCGATCGACGTGACGTTCGCGCCCGCGGAGCCCGGCAGCTCCACCGCCACGCTGCACGTCACCGGCGAATACGAGCTCGACGTCGCGCTCGGCGGCGAAGCGGTGGCGCCGGCGGTCTGCGCGAGCCCCTCGGCGTGCCGCAGCTCGACGCTCGACGTCGACACCAACACCTGCGTCGAAGCGAACGCGCCCGACGGCGCCGCCTGCACGAGCGACAACGCGTGCCTCTCCGCGGGCCGCTGCCTCGCCGGAGCCTGCATCGGCGCCGCGACCTCGTGCGACGACGCCGACGCGTGCACGGTCGACGCCTGCGAGCCTTCGGGCGGCTGCCTGCACTCTGCGCGCGCGTGCCCCGAGCCGGCCGACCTCTGCCACGTCGCGCGCTGCGACTCCGCGGCGGGCTGCCTCGTCGACACCGCGCCCGACGGCACCGCGTGCGGCCCGAGCGACTGCACGACGGCGCACGTGTGCATGAGCGGCACGTGCCGCGCGCTCACGGTGCCCGAGGGGTACGCGTGCGGCGAGGCGACTCCGTGCCGCGGCAAGGGGCGCTGCTCGGCGGGCAGCTGCAGCCTGCCCGAGCCGGGGCCGCTCACCGAGTCGTGGCACGTGCAGCTCTCCGCGGCGGCCGACTTCCGCGGCGTCACCGACGCGTCGGGCAACCTCTACTGGCTCGAGTGCCACGCGGTGCGCACGCTCAACCCGTGCGAGCTGGTCTCGTACACGCCGATGGGCTTCCCGCGCTTTCGCGTGACGGTGCCGACGCTCTCGGCCGCGACCACCTTCGGAACACACCATCTCTCGAGCCAGGGTCGCATCGTCGTCGGCGGCCCGAGCGCGTCGCTCGCGGCGTTCTCGGACACGAGCGGCGCGCTCCTCTGGTCGCGTGCAGGCGCGGGCGATACGACGCTGCTCGAGCTGGCGGCCGACTCGACGGGCCGGGTGCTGACGCTCGTGCGGTTCGCGGGCGAGAGCGAGAGCTTCGTGCTGAGCGAGCTCGTCGGCACGACGGGCGAGACGGCGGCGTCGACGCCGCTCAACGGGCGGGCCGCCGGGCTCGTGCTCGACGCGCAAGACAACCGGTACGTCGCGGTGACTCCGTTCAGCCTCGTGGCGACGCCGATTCCCATCTCGGCGCGCATCGAGTCGTACACCTCGGGAGGCGCCCTGCGCTGGTCGGTGCCGTGGAACGGCGGCGCTCCGGTGGCGGCGTACGGCGGCGAGCTGCTGCTCGCGAACGGGCAGGTGCTCTCGACGGTCGACGGGCAGCCTCGGCCGGGTCAGCGGCGCTACACGACGTTCGCGGCGCCGGCGCCGGTGATGTCGGCGGGCGCCCGCTTCCGCTGGCAGGACGAGATCGGCTGCGGCGACAGCGCGTACGGCGGTGCGTGGCAGTACCTCGAGAGCTTCACGCCGGGTGTCGAGCTCCCGCGCTTCTCGTGGTCGACGGTCGCGTACTCGCCGCAAGCGAGCGAGATGCAGCTGCTCTCTGACGGTACGGCGCTCTTCGCCAGCACGTCGGCGTCCATCTACACGGTGCTCACGGAAGCCGACGACGTGTTCCTCCGCGCGGTCGAGGCGGGCGGAGGCGAGCGCTTCGCGTGCCGCATCGGCCCGGCCGGCACGATGGAGGGCCCGATTCGCTACACCGGCGGCACCGCGCTGACCGCCGGCCGCTGGGCCGTCGTCGAGAAGCGCTACTGCTCGAGCTGTGTCATCGACCCGCCGCCCGTGCTGCGCGTGTTCTCGACGCCGGGGCTCTCGGTGGCGGCGTCGGGGTGGACGGGGCCGCGCGGGAGACCGTCGGGCTCGGGCGCGCCGCGCTGACGCAGGTGTTGCGCTTCACCGCGTCGTCGAAGCCCGCGTCGAGCGCGTCGAGGTGTGTCGGTGACCGCGATCGCCGCGAGGTGCCGATGCGGGTCGATGAGCTGCATCGCCCGCAGCGGCGCTGGTCCACGTGTGGGATGTCTGGGTATCGCCAGAGATTGCGCGTGGGTGCACCGCCGGGTCGACGTGAAGCGACCACGGAGGCGCCGACTTGGCGCCTCCGTAGTCTTCGGGACATTGGGTCGCGTGAGGTCAGTGCCGGCAATCGACGCAGGCGAAACGGCCTGCGACCGCGTCGACGATCTCTGCGTGCCGGAGCGAGTTCCAGTCTCCGTCTGCGGTCTTGGCGGTGACAGCGACCACGACGAATCCGACGACCACCGCAACCGCGACGACCGCGATGGCAATCTGGTCGGTGACGACGATGTCTGACGTGACCCAGAAGGTGCCGCCCTGGTCGGGTTCAACGCGGCCCCCGACGGTCACCGCATTCTTCAGAATCTGCTTCGCCGCATCGTCCATCGCCCGTTCGACACGCGGCCGGTCACCGCTCTGAATCTCCGCCTGGAAGCGGGCGAAGTAGCCGGGGTCTTGCTGCTCGATGCGAGCCAGCAGCGACGCCAGCACCTCAGAGCGAACCTTGGCCGCCTGCTTCGCGACGGGAACCTCGATCGACTTGTCGGCAAGCTTGGCGGCAATGCTGTCGAGCCGATCTGCTTCTGAGGCCATGCCGTCTTCGCGCAGGGCCTGGGCGGCCTCGCGCGTTCGCGTCGCCAGCTGGTCGGAGCTCAGCTTGGCCAGCTCCTCGTGCATGCGGGTCCGAAGCTCGGGGCTCCACAGCTCAGGCACCTCCTCTGCGGCCGCACCCGAGCCGAGCATGATGCCCGAGAACAACGCCTTACCGTCGTACTCGACCGCCGGCCGATCCGTCGGAGACGTGTCGGCGCGCCCGCATCCGAAGCTGGAGAGGTAGACCAGCCCGGTCACGGCAGAAACCACTGCCTTCGACAGCTGCTTCATCTTTTTCACCTTTTGGTCAGGTGCCCCGTAATTGAGGCCAGACCAGGACGGTGAGCGCTCCTCCGGGTTGCAGAAAAAGACTGCACGCAACCGGCGAGGGTGTCGCTCGTCCCAACCCGTCATGAAAAGCTCGAGCTCTCTCGGTCTCACTTTCCTGCTCAGTGTTTCGCTGGGCGCTCTGTTGGCTCTGTATTCTCTTCACTCGGGGCAGGTTCACAGCCCGGTGGTGCTGCCTGGCGAGAAGACCCTCCAGGTTGTCACCTGGGCTCCCCAGGGTTGGGCCTTCTTCACGAAGGACCCCAAAGAGAAGGGCGTCGAGCTGTACCACCGCCAGGGTGGCGAGGTGGTTCGCCTGGGTCCGCCGCGCAACGCCGATGCCAGGCATGCCTTCGGGCTGATCAAGACCGGTCGCGCGCAGATGATCGAGGCCGCGATGCTGATGGAGACACTGACCGCCGCTGCGTGGACCCGCTGTGAACGAGAGCCCGAGCCGTGTCTCTTGGCCTCCACCGCTCGGCCGAGGCAGGTTCGTAACCTCCACCCGATGCGCAGCCTCTGCGGCGAGGTGGGCGTCGTACGTCAACCGCCGGTTCCATGGGCGTGGGCAGGCTCGAACACGGTGATGCCCTCTGAAGTTCTCTGGCTGGAGGTCGAATGCTGACGCGCCTCGATGGGTGGGTTCGCAGGTGGTCGGCGGATCAAGCCGTCTGGACCAACGTCTACGGGCTGGCGCGCACCCTGCTGGCCAGTGCGTCAGCACTCAACCTGCTGGCCAACGACACCTCGGCACTGTTTTCGGGCGCGGCAGGGCACCACGAGCGGTTGCCACACGCAGGGGTTCCGGCCTTGGGCCTCTTCAGCCTGTTCGGCGAGGCGCACCTCGAGCTGGCGCGGTGGCTCGCGGTCGCGGCGCTCGCCTTGGTGGCGTCCGGATGGAGACCGCGGGTGACCGGCCTGCTGCATTGGTGGGTGGCGTTCAGCTTCCAGGCGAACGCGACCCTGGTTGAGGGCGGCGATCAGATTGCGGCGGTGCTCGCCCTGCTGCTCGTGCCCGTCACGCTCACCGATCGACGGCTCTGGCACTGGGACCCAGAGCTGCCCGCCCCGACGGCCGAACCCACTCGGGCCAAGGTCGTAGCGCTGGTCGCGTACACCATGGTGCGCATTCAGGTGGCAGGCATCTACTTTCACGCAGCCGCCGGCAAGTTCGGAGCCGAAGAGTGGGGCAACGGCACCGCGCTCTACTATTGGCTCTCGCACCCGACCTTTGGAGCTCCCACCTGGCTCGAGCCGTGGCTGCGGCCGGTTCTCACCAGCGCATGGGTAGCGCCGCTCACCTGGTCGGTGGTGCTGCTCGAATTCTCACTGGTCTTCGGCTTGGTCGTGTCGAAGCCGGTTCGCCGGTGGTTGCTCGTGGGAGGCATCGCTCTCCACCTGGGGATCATGGTGGTCCACGGGTTGGTCGGCTTCGCGATGATCATGATCGGCGCGCTCGTGCTCTTCTTGAGGCCACTGGAGCAGCCGTTTCGGCTGCCGCGTTTCGGCCCGATGGCGGCACCGTCAGCGTCGTCGGACGACCTACGGCTCAAGGCGACGTGAGCCCCCCACTGCTGCGGTGAAGGCCTTGAGCTCGGCCTGCGGCATCAACCCGCGCTCGTAGACCTCCCGCGCTCGCACCAGCGCCGCCTTCGCCTCATCGGGGTCGACGCCGCGCAGGGCCCGAGCGCAGAGCAGGTCGACCCGCGCCATGACCTGCGGAGGTGGCCGGTGAGTCGCCAGCGCAGCGCGGGCCTGGTCGCACCACCGCCGGGCAGGTCGTCGGGCCGCAAGCTCGGCCTCGCCGCGCTCCACCGCCGCGAGCACGTCGTGGGGAAAGACGAGGTGCTGCTCGAGGCTGGCGAGCGACTCGAGCGCCTGCGCCTGCAGCCTCGGGTCGCCCTCGAGGCGCCCCACTCGGGCGCGCAGCAGCTGGGCGTTGGCGTGGGTCGACCCTTCGTCGGGCGCTGCGCCCTCGAGGGCCGCGCGTGTCGACGCCCGGACCCGGGCGAAGTCGCCCGCGGCGAGCGCGAACTCGGCCACCGCGAGGTCGAGCTCGCGCCATACCGCCGTCTGCGGCACCGCCTGGCGCTCAGCGACCGCGGCCTCCGCCAGCCCGAGGGCCCGGGCGAAGTGCCCGAGCTCGCCCTCGAGCGAGGCACGCGCCCAGAGCATGCCGTACGCGCCTGGCGATGACCGCCCCGCCTTGGGTGCGAGCACCGGCTCGGCCAGGTCGAGCAGCGCGAGGGCCTCGTCGTGCCGGCCCTGCATCACGAGCGCGTTGGCGAGCCCGACGCGCATGGTCGCCAGCCGCGGCGAGGCCGCCGGCACCAGCGGCTCGAGCTCGGCGACCGCCTCGGCCTGAACTCGGGCCGCTTCTTCGAAGCGGGCGAGTGACAGGTACAGCTGGCCCAGGTTGTAGAGCGCGGCAGCGAGCTGCGGGCTCTGCGCGTGCGATGGGCGCAGCAACCTCACCACGCCCTCGAGCGCCTCGCTCGCGTCGCGGTGCTTGAGCCTGCGTGACAGCACCATGGCGCGCACCGAGAGCAAGCGGGCGTCGAGCTCGACCGGCCGATCGAGCGAGTCGAGCAGCGCGTCGGCGACGTGGAGCTGCTCTTCGGCCGGCCCGAAGTCGTCGGTGAGAGTCGCGAGCGTGAACGCGCGCTCGAGCGCCGCCTGCGCGGCGACCCTGGGCGCGAGGGCCGACAACGCGGTGCGCTCGCTTCGCAGCAGCTCGGCCAGGCCGTGCCCCTCGGCGCCCGACTCGCGCACCGCGATACCCAGCTCCAGCTCAGCCTCGGCGAGCAGCCTCGGTGCTCCGGCGCCGCCGAGCTCTGCGACGAGCGCCCGGGTCGCCTCCAGGTGGCCCGGCATGGGGCCGGCGAGCCGCTGCACCGAAACCTCGGCGACCCGCCGGGCGAGGGCGAGGCGCGCGGCACGGGCAGCCGCCTCGCCCGGGACGGGGTCTTCGTCAGAGAGCTCAGCCGTCGCGCATGCCTCGGCGCGCGGCAACCCTGCCACCACGGTGCTCGCGTTCGCCGCGCCGGGGCCTCCTGCCTCGAGCAGCTCGACGACGGCACCCAGCTCGAAGAGGCGGCGCTCGAGGCAGCGCATGCGAAGATCCAGCAGTTGCTCCGATTGAACGCCGCTCACCCGGGTGGCCTCGCACACGGCGCGGTGCGTGCTCGCCCACCGACCCGCCGTCGTCTGCAGCTTCGCCGCGAGGCCCTCGGCGCCGGTGGGCGACCACCCTGCGCCCTCGAGGCCGGCGCGCAGGCGGTCGCTGCGTTCGGGGCCCACGAGCGGGGCGACGCGCTCTGGGCCACCGTCGCAGGTCGGCCGCCGACGCGTCGCGAGCAGCGCGGTGCCCGTGCCGACCAGGGTCACCGCCAGCAGCGCAGCTCCGACCGCCAGCGAGCGGGCCGGGGCCGGTGGAGCGAGCGCTGACACCAGTGCGTCGATCGTGGCGAAGCGCTCAGTGGGCTCGTACGAGAGCCCGCGCGCCACGGCGTGCCGTACGCGCGAGGGCCCGACCTCGAGCCGCGGCGGGCTCCGGGCCTTCGCGAGGCGCGCGGCCCCAGGGTCGGTGAAGAGCTGGCGCCCGGCGAACGCCTCCCACAGCGCGACGCAGAACGAGTACTGGTCGCTGGCCGGAGAGTGAGCGCCTCCGCAGATGACCTCGGGAGCCATGTACGCCGGAGTGCCGCGGACCTCGCGCCCCGTCGCTGCGTGCTCCATGCGGGCGAGGCCAAAGTCGGCGACACGCACGTGGCCCTCTCCATCGACCAGCACGTTCTCAGGCTTGAAGTCGCAGTGCACCAGGCCCGCCCGGTGGGCGGCAGCGAGGCCCATGCCCGCTTGGCGAAACGCACTCAGCACCTCGTCGGGCCTCTTGCCGCCGAGCCACTGCTGCAGCGTGGTGCCCTCGACGAGGTCCATCGCGATGAACAGCTGGTCGTCTGCCTCGCCTGCCTCGTGCACCGAGAGGACGTTCGGGTGACTGAGGCGAGCCATCGCGCGGGCTTCGGCCAGCACGCGCGCTCGCGCCTGGTGGGCCGTCGGGCCGCCGCCGACGTTCACCAGCTTGAGCGCGACGCGGCGGTCGAGCTGCGGGTCATACGCGGCGAATACGATGCCCATCGCTCCCGAGCCGAGGGCGCGCAACACGGTGAAGCGCCCGACCTGAACCGGGGCGGGCGGGGGGTTGGCCTCGGCTCCGGCGACCGACTGTCTGAGCGCCGCGAGCACCATCGCCTGGCACCCGTCGCATTGTGCGAGGTGCTGCTCGGTGGGCTCGCGCTCGTCGGGGTCGAGCAGCCCCAAGAGGTAGTCGAGTGCGACGTTGGGCTCGAGATGGGGCATTTCGCGCTTCGTTTGAAGGGTACGTCAGGTGGACTAGAAAAGGACCATGGCTCTGGCTGAGCAGCTGTTGTCGGCGCTGGGCCCGCGACCGCGAGCGAAGCTCGATGGGGTTGATGGCCTCGAGGCGCTGCTCCAGCAGCGGTGGAGCGAGGCCCGGGCCGAGTGGCCGCAGCTCGAGCTGGCGCCGGCGGCCTGGGTCGAGCATCTGGCCCGGCATCTGCCGCCCAGCGACCCGATGAAGGGGCTCGAGGTGCTGCACGCCGACTTCTATCTGGCGACGGCGATCAAGCAGGGCGACGGCAGCGCGATCGACCTGTTCGTCGAACGCTTCGAGCCGGTGCTGCGCGCTGCCACCCGCAAGCTGGAGCCGCACCGGGCCGACGAGCTGGTGTCACGTGTCTTGGAGAGGTTGCTGGTGGCCGACCACGGCGAGCCACGGCTCGCCACCTACGCCGGGCGAGCGCCGCTCCGCATTTGGCTCAAAGCCTCGGCGGTGCACCAGCTCATCGATGCGAGCCGTTCCACCTCGATCGAAGAAGAGCTCAGCGAGCAGTTGCGTACGGCGCTGCACCGCGAGGTCCTCTCGCCCGAGCTGCGGGCACTGCAGGCAGACGCTCAGCTGCATTTCTTCACGGCGCTTCGACAGGCGTTCATGTCACTCGACCCGAGAGAGCGCGCGGTCTTGCGCTTGCACACGATCGACCATGCGACCATCGACGACCTCGGTCGGCTCTACGCTGTTCACCGCACCACCGCGTTCCGTTGGGTCGAGCAAGCGCGACTCGAGCTCGAGAAGCGCACGCGCATGCTGCTCAAACAGCGGCTCTCGCTCGACTCGACCCAGGTGAAGTCGCTGCTGCGGGCCTTGCCCGATCAGCTCGAGGCGAGCCTTGGAGGTGTGTTCGTGCGGTCGCGCTGAGGGCGGCACACCGTCGAGCGCAGCCGCTTGACGCGCGCGCGCCTTCGCCACACTTCGAGCGTGCGTCGAGTGGAGCGGCCGCATCGGTAGACCTGCCGATGCCTTCCAGCGCGCCGACGCGATACTGCTGGCGCGTGAGCTCGAAACGCGTGCGCCTCTGCGTCGGTGTGCTCCTCGTCACCGTCACCGCCAGCTGCAAGTCCAGAGAAGCTCCCGCTGACGATGAGACACCCGCTCCGAGCACGGATGCGGGGCGGTCGCCCGTCCGGCCAGCCTTCATGGCGGTGTTGACGTCGGCGACCTCGGTCGATGCGGTGCTCCTGCAGCTCGGTCACGCCAGCGGCGCCGAGGTGTTCAGCGAGCAGTTCGACGCGTTCACCTTCGACTCCAGTGAGCGCGGGCCTCCGGTCGCGCTCACGCCTGCGCAGACGGCCGCAGCGCGAGCGGCGCTCCTCGACGCGCGGGCGCTCAGGCCGTCGATGCACTGGGCCTATCGCGCGAACTTCGGGCTTCGCTTTCGCTCGAACGACGGCGAGGTGCGCGTCCTCGTGGGCCTCGAGGAGTACGGCCACCACGTCTACCTCTTCAAGGGGCGAGACCGGCAGATTCTCGTGTTCCTCGGCGACGGGCGGAAGGCGCTCGACGCGTTGGGCACCGAGCTGTTCGGCCCGTCGGTCACCACGAACGCGGTCGCGCCGGGTCACACGCTCGACGAGTACCTCCAGGGAAAGGGCGAGCAGTACTGAGGCCTCGGGCGCCCGCGAAAGAAAAATGTCCGGTGCCGGGCCGGCGGCGGGTGGTCGAGTCATGCAAACGAAAACACGGTGGGTCCTCTGGGGTTGCAGTGCGCTGTTGGCGTGCGGCTACGGCAGCGCGACGGGGCCGATCGGCCCGCACGGTGGGGCGGTGAGCCTTCAGGGTCTGACCGTCGACGTGCCCGAGGGCGCGGTCGACGACACCGTGCAGGTGACGGTGCGTGAAGTTCAGGCGGCAGAGCGCGGCGATCGGGCCTTCGAGCTCGAGCCGCGCGACCTGGTCTTCAAGGTCCCTGCGGTGCTGCGGGTGGACGACGCGACCGGCCTCGAGCTGCGCCTCGAAGGCGGGCAGCTGCAGGGCGAGTGGCGGGGCCGGCAGTTCGAGGCCGAGCTGCGCCACCTGGGTCACTTCGAGCTGCACCGCCGGGGCGCCGACGACACGGCGCACCCTGAAGACCGAGACGGCGGCACCGCGAGCGGCGGTGCGTGCGTCGATGACGACTCGTGCCCCTGCGGGTCCGAGTGCGTGAGCGGGGCCTGCACGGCGGTGACGACCTGCACCTCGAACGCGCAGTGCCCGGCGGGCCAGTCGTGCCGCGCGGCGCAGCGGCACGGGCAGAGCTGCGGCGTGAACGCCTGTCACCCGTGACGAGGCGGGCCTGGAGCCGGCCTCATCGACGGCCACCACCCCAGCTCGCGCCTCGCTGCCGTGACGGCGGGCCGCCTGGCTCTCTTCGGTCACCGACCGGGGAGCATGAGGTTGGGCTGGGCGGCGCTCGACTCACGCTCAGCGAAGACTCCCCGAGCCAGCCAGCCCAGCGCGAGCAGCGTCACGATTACCGTCATGCGGCGCCCGAACCGCGGGCCCTCGAGCTGCCAGGTGCGGGAAGCCAAGAACGCTCCCGACGGGGCGGCGATCGTCAGGAGCGCCGTCCGCTCGGTGAGGCTCTGCAACGAGAAGACCAGCTCTGCCGAGGCGATGAAGATCAAGGCGCCGAAGTAGAGCCCCAACGCCAAGGCAGCCCACGCTGCGGCGACCGTCTTCGAGAAGCGCTTCGTCTGCGAGGGCGGGTTCATCGCCGGCGCCGCCTCCACGCGCCGAAGCCGAGCCACGCATCCGCAGACACGTTCGAGTCCCCGCAGCCTGCCGTGCCTCCGCCGGCGCTGAACAGCTCGGCGGTTCGGAACGTGGGACCTCGCGTCTTCACCTCGAGCTCCGGGGCGGCGCGAGTAGGTGAGGAACAAGGAAGCGGGAAGCTCACGAGGCCTGAAGTGTAGCGCGGGCGGCGGTGAGGGAGTCGGCGTGAGTGCGCGTTGGAGAAGGTGTCGCCCACGCAGTGTGCCTGGTGGTGGTTCGCGTGTCCGCGTGACGGCGAGCGCCGGGCGACGGCTCAGGCGAGGTCGGCCTCTCGCAGCACCGCCGAGATCATCGTGCCGGTGCCCACGACGACGGCGAGCGCGAGCGTCGCGAGCACTGCCCACTCGAACCGGCCCGAGAACAGCGCGCTGACGCCCGACCGGGCCGGCCCGAGGGCGAGCGCGGCCGTGGCGGCGAGCGCCGCGCCAGTGAGCACGACGGTGCGCGCGGAGCGGCTGCGCCTCGGCGGCAGGGCGCCCATCACCCGCGCGGTGAAGCCTGCGTCTTCGAGGTAGGGCTGGGGCTCATCGAGCAGCGGGTCGATCGGGTCATTCATGGGCTCACCTCGGGGGCCGTCAGCCGCGCGCGGAGCTTGTCCTTCCCGCGCAGCACGTGGGTCTTCAGGGTGCCCAGCGGCCACTGGAGAATCTCGGCGGCCTCCTCGTGGGTCACTTCGTGCCCGTAGGTGAGCGCGAGGGCGGCGCGCTCTTCGGGCTTGAGGCACTCCATGGCCTTGGCGAGGTCGGCCTTCGCGAGCACGGCCTCCATCGAGGCGTGCTGCGGCGGCTGCGGCTCGAGCGGGGGCAGAGCCTTGCGCGCATGCGCGAGGAAGGCGTTGTACGCGATGCGGAACAGCCAGCTCGAGAGCCGGGCTCCTCCGCGGAACTGCGCGAGCGACCGGTGCGCGCGAATGAACGTCTCTTGCGCGAGGTCGTCGGCGAGGGCGGCGTCGCTGGTGAGCCGGCGCAGGAGCCCGCGCACGCTCGACTGGTGCCTGCGCACCAGCTCGGAGAATGCGTGGCGATCGTCGTCCTGAAGGACCCTGACGATCAGCTCGGCGTCGCTCGGCCCCGTCGACACGTTCGCTTCAGGGGTCGGTGGCCGGCGGCGCAGCGGGAGCGGGTGACCGGGGCTCGTCTGTCACCACGCGGAACGCAAGGAGGTAGCCGAGCCCGACGAAGAGCGGCACGAGCGCCATCGTCCACATGCCCTCGGCCGCGACCGCGAACAGGAAGACGCCGAGGCCGAGCCCGAACATCGCGAGCACGATGCCCCGGCGCAGGTCGGAGGCCCGCCGCGGCTTCGGCGCGATCAGCTCGGGCGGAATCGTGACGCCCTTCTCGATCATGAGCCGGAGCGTCTCGGCCCGCTGCTGCGAGACCCGGTAGATGGCGTAGAGCCCTGCGACGATGCTGATCGCCAGCGTCATGAACGTAGCGACCACCGCGACGACCGCCACCGCCGGCGGCTCGCCGTTGCCTTCGGTGAGCACGTCGTGAATCTGCTCGCCCGTCATCTTCGCGACCGCGGCCTCGGTCAGCCCGCTGCGCCGCACCTCCCGCTCGAGCCGGTCGCGCTCGGGCGCCGTGGGCGCCGTGGGCGCAGCAGGTTCGGGGGCTTGTGACACCAGCGTGAAGAGAATGAGGGTATGGACCATGGCGGCCTCCGTTCGTTTGGGAGCTTAGATGCCGCAGCCCCGCCGGCCGGATTCAACCTCGCGGTGAGGGAGCTATCGAAACTCGGGCGACTGGAAGTACCGCCGGTAGTCTTCGAGCAGCACGAGCAGGTCGTCGCGCGGCGGCCCGGCGATGGCGTACTTCGCGAACGGCCGGTTCTTCATCACGGTCACCTCGCCGTCGCGCGAGGCGCCTCCGACGATCGACGACCAGGTCGGGCCGATGAACAGCACGAGCTCGGCGGGCTCGACCGTCGCGCCGGTGAGCGTCGCGAGCAGCAGGTCCTTGAAGTCGATCTGCGAGTGCAGCGCCGTGTCGTCGCGGCCCTCGAGCGACGGGGCGTAGAACAGCAGCGGCACCTGGTACGTCGCCGGCTCCGCTTCCTCGGAGGCGCCACGCACGCCGTGGTCGGCGGTCACGACGATGAGCGTCTCATCGGCGAGGCCCTTCTCTTCGAGGTGAGCGACCAGCTCGTCGAGCAGCTCGCTCGTGTACTCAACGTCGCTCTTGCCGGTTCTGCGCGAGTAGTCGGGGATGTGCCCCCACGCGAAGTGCTGAAACCAGAACAGCTTCGGCTCGCGCTCGAGCAGCGCGTACAGCCGCGGCAGGAGCACCTTGTCTTCGCAGCTGTCCTCGAAGCGGTACGGGTTGATGCAGAGGTAGCGACCTGCGCTCGCCTTCGTCTCGGCCTCGGTCATCAGAATCGTCTCGCCCCACCTCGTCTTGACGTCGGCGGCCTCGGTGACGAGCTGCGCCGACGCCGCGGCGGTGAAGAAGCCGTTGTCGCGCATCACGTCGACGAGCGTCGGCTTCGTCGTCAGGAAGGCGTACCGCTCGAGGTTGAGGTCGCGGTAGGCCTCGTACGGAGTGAAGCGCGAGCTCAGGAGCGCGAGCACGCCGGTGCGGCTGTCCATGTTGGTCGCGAAGAAGCGGGAGTAGACGTGTTGGTGCGCCTGCGTGCGGCGGAAGAAGCTGCTCGCCGGCAGCGCGGCGCGCGCCTCGTCGAAGTGGCGCCAGGTGGCCTCTTCGAGCACGAAGACGAGCACGCGCTTGAAGCGGCTCTCGAAGCGCACCGGGCCGGTGGCCGAGCGGTCGAGCAGCTCGACCGGGTGCGGCTTCGAGGGCTCCGCAGGCGCGCGCACCTGCGGGTGCCGGCGGACCTCGGCGACGTCGACCGCGAACGCCCACAGCGGAGCGGGGAAGCGCTCGGCGCCGCGGGCCACGAAGACGATTGCCGCCGTCGCCGCGGCGAGGCCGGCGAGCCAGAGCGCCGGTGGGCCGGGTACCCGAGCCTTGCGGGCCGCGAGCGAGAGCACGAGCGCGGCGGCGAGGAGCACGAGCGTCGGCTTCGTTTCGTGCCACTCGGAGCCCAGCCAGCGCAGGTTCGCGGCGTCGAGGTCGAGCAGCGTGTAGCGGTGCAGCATGCGGCCGTCGAAGAAGCGCACCGCGGCGACGCAGAGCACGAGGTGCGCCGAGTACAGCGCGCCGAAGAGCACCGCGGGCACGCGCAGCCGCTCGAGCGGCTTGATCCGGCCGAGCGCCGCGCACGCGGCGAAGAGCCACAGCGCACAGCACGCCTCGAACGCCCACGTCGCGAGCACGAGCGACTTCGGTTCGTCGTGCAGCTCGCGCAGCTTGTAGACGGCGAGCCCCGCGACCGTGAAGACGGTCAGCCGGAACCGCAGGCTCTGGAGGCTGTTCGCAGGCGGCAAGCGCTCGCGTCTAGCATTGCTCTGCCGGGTGTTGACGGACGTCCAGATCCAGGTGACGGTGAGGTCACGATGCGCACGGGTGAGCTGCGGCTTCTTCTGTTCATCTTCACCCTCGGCTGGGCGTGCGTGCCGAACCTCAACGAGATGCCCTGCACCAGCAGCGAGCAGTGCCCGACCGGCCAGCTCTGCGACAGCGTCGGCACCGATGAAGAGCCCAACCAGCCCGTCTGCCGCAAGGAGCTGAAGGGCACGAAGTGACCGGCGGCGGTTCTGGCGGTGGCTCTGCGACGGCTGGCGGCGGCTCGAGCAGCGCAGGCGGCGTCGGTGGCGGCGCCACGGCAGGCGGTACGGGAGGTACGGCAGGTGGCGGTACTGCCGGCGGCGCGACGGCCGGTGGAGGTACGGCCGGAGGTGGCACAGCTGGCGGCGGCATGCCTCAGTCCGAGACGAACTGCTCCGATGGCGTCGACAACGACGGTGACCTGGCGACGGACTGCGCCGACACCGACTGCGCGGGCCGCACGTGTCGAACTGCGCAGGGCCTCTGCGACGTGCCCGAGACCTGCACGGGCGGGGCGTGCCCGGTGAACGGAGTCGCTCCGGCGGGCACCGAGTGCCGCGCGGCGACCGACGGCGGCTGCGACGTCGCGGAGCAGTGCGACGGCGGCAGCATCGTGTGCCCTAGCGACAGCTTCGCGTCGAGCTCGACGGTGTGTCGGCCTGCGGCGCCCGTCTGCGATGTGCCCGAGACCTGCAGCGGCATGAGCCCGAACTGCCCGGTCGATCGCTTCACGCTGGTGGGGACGCCGTGCGGCGCGACGTGCCAGCAGATCTGCGATGGCTTCGGTACGTGCAGCGGCTCCGGCGGCACGTGCCCGAACGGGTACGCGTGCGGCGCGGGCATGTGCCTCACCTCGTGCAGCTCGCCTGCGCAGTGCCAGACCAACTTCACGTGCAGCGCCAACGCGTGCGTGCGCGTCGCCGAGAACAACTGCCTCGACGGCGTCGACAACAACGGCGACGGCCTCGCCGACTGCCAGGACCCGACGTGTCTCGGCAGCCAGGTGCAGTGCACTCCGGCGGTCGGCGCAGGGGCATCGCTCGGCATCCTGCTCAACAGCGGCCCGTGCCCCGTCGGCTACACGATGCTGCTCAACCGCTTCCAGGGCCTTCAGCCTCAGCCGTGCGTCGGGTGCAGCTGCGCGACCGCATGCACGGTGACGCTCTTCGCGTTCTCGAACTCGTCGTGCAGCGGCGCCGCCGCGTCGGCCACGTTCAACACGACGTCGACGAGCACCGAGTGCCGGACGGTCTCGGCGGCCACGCGGAACAGCGCCAATCGCTCGGCGTTCGGCAAGCAGTGCAACCCGAGCGGCACGGCGACGCAGGCGCCTCCGGGCTGGAGCAGCAGCCAGGTCTTCTGCGTGGCCCAGACGTCGCCGACCTGCACGGCGGGCAACGTGTGCGCGCCGGTGCCTCCGGCGACCGAGCAGATGTGCGTCGACATCGACACCGCGTCGAGCTGCCCGAGCGGCTATACGAACACCATGGCCGACTTCTTCTCGAGCTTCACGCCCGGCTCGTGCGGGCCGTGCAACTCGTGCACGTCGGCCAGCGCCCTGACCTGCAACTCGTTCCTGCCCAGCGTCGGCAATGGCGCGTGCTCCGGCGGCGGAGCGAGCGTGCCCGTCGACAATACCTGCGCCACCGTAGACGGAACGCGAAACCCGGTGAACGAAATGAAGAACATCTTCACTCGCAACGGCACCGACAACTGCGTCATCACGCCGACGAACAACCCGCCCACGGCGACCGGCCCGCGGCGCGTGTGCTGCGCGCCGTAGCTCAGACCTTCTTGAGCAGCGCGCACGGCAGCGCCTCGAACAGCGCGGCGAGCCTGACCTCATCGCGGTGGCGGCCGTCGCTGATCAGCAGCGACTCGAACGAGCCCTCGGGCAGCACCACCGAGGTGTCGCCCCAGTGGCTGACGGGCCTGGTCGCGACGACGACGACCACGCCGCCGCCGCGTGAGAACGCGAGCACATCGCCCGCGTGCGAGCCGGTGAGCTTCAGCGGCTCGTACGAGGTGAAGTGCTCGGGGTACCGCCGCCGCAGCGCGAGCGCCCGCCGCAGCACGTGCAGCTTGTTCACGCCGGCCTCGTCGCTCTCGAGCGGCGGCAGGCTCTTCTCTTCGAGCGCGGCGTCGCGCTTCGCCCAGTCGACCGGCCTGCGGTTGTCGGGGTCCACGAGCAGGTGCGCCCACAGCTCGGTGCCCTGGTACACGTCGGGCACGCCCGGCAGCGCGCAGGCGAGCAGCGTCCACGACAGCGAGATGCCCCGCGCGGCCGGCTCGAGGCCCGCGACGTAGCGCGCGACCGTGCGCATCAGGCCTTCGTTCTCGAGCACGCTCTTCGCGAACGTCTTCAGCGCCCGCTCGTACGCCTCGTCTTGCCGCGTCCACCGCGTGTAGAGCTTCGCCTCGCGCGCGCTCTTCAACAGCGTGCCCTCGAAGCGCTCGAGGTCGACCGGCCACCCCGCGATGAGCGTCTGCAGCGCGAGCAGCTTCGTGCGCCGGTCGAGGCCGTCGCCCGTCAGGCCCAGGAAGTCGCGCGCCAGCGCCTCGTAGCCGTCGGCCGCCCACGACAGCGCGACCAGCCGCGCCCGCGCGTCGCCGCTGCGCTTGCTGTCGTGCGTCGTCAGCGCGTTGAGCCGCCGCGGCCACAGCGCCTGCGCCCGCGCCTGCCGCTCGTGAAACGCCTGCGCGCTCAGCGACCACCGCGCCGGAGTGCCGCCGACCTCGTTCAGCGCGAGCAACCTCACGTCGCGGTACAGCGCCGTGTCTTCGATGCCCTTCGCCATCGCCGGGGCCGTGAGCTGCTGCACGCGCGTGGCGAAGTGCTGCTCCTCACCACCGTCGCGCTTGCCGGTCATCAGGTCGCGCAGGAACTCGAACAGCGCGGCGTCGAGCGCCGGCTCTCGCTTCTTCGCGGCCTCGAGCGCCCGGTCGATGAGCTCGGCGTCGGCGCTCGCGAGCTTCTCGCCCGGCTCGACGTACGAGCGGTACGCGGGGAACGCGGCCACGAACGCCCGCAGCGCCGTGCGCAGCTCGTGCCGCGTGAAGTCGCTCGTGTCGGCGTGCCGGTTGCGCAGCTGGCACAGGGCCCACGTGAGGCGGTTGACGTCGCTGCCGAGCAGCTCCTCGAGCGCCTGCGCCCGCGCCTCGATGGCGAGCTCATCGAACGGGCGCGACTCGAGCCCGAGCACCGCCTGCACCGCGCTCAGCGGAGCCTCGCTCTCGGGCGGCACGAACAGCGCCGTGACGTCGGCCGCCACTTCGTAGCCGGTGGTGCCGTCGACCGGCCAGTCGCGCAGCTCCTCGTCGGCGGCCAGAATCTTCTCGACGTGCACGGTGGCGCGGGGGCCGGCGAGGCGGCGCAGCCGCTCGAGGTAGACGCGCGGGTTCGCGAGGCCGTCGACGTGGTCGACGCGCAGGCCGTCGATGAAGCCGCAGCCGACGAGCTCGCCGATGAGCGCGTGGGTGGCCTCGAAGATGCGCAGGTCTTCGGTGCGCAGCCCGACCAGCGAGCTGATGTCGAAGAAGCGCCGGTAGTCGAGGTCGAGCTCGGCGCGGCGCCAGTAGGCGAGCCGGTAGCACTGCTCGTCGAGCAGGGCGTCGATGCGCGCGGGGGCGGCGTTCAGCGCCTCGAGGCCCGAGTCGAGGGCGGCGGCGCACATCGGGCTCTTCTCGAGCAGCTCCTCGAGCAGGTCGCCGATGACGCCGTGGTGCTCGAGCTGCTCGTAGGCGTCGGCGAAGAACAGCACGCGCTGGTTGTTGCAGGTCGACGCGGCGGTGCGGAGCAGCGGGCCGATGCTCTTCGGCGTGAGCGGAAACCGCATGCCCTGGTACTCGATGAAGAAGAGGCCTCCGGCGCGGCGCACCTTCACCTCGCCGCGCTCGAGCACGCGGTGGCGGCGGTCGGCGAGCACCGGCAAGAGCACCTTGTCTTTGCCGCCCGGCTCCGGAGCGTCCCAGTCGACGTCGAACGCGTGCGCCCAGCGCCCGGTCGGCCCGTACTCGAGCACGTCCCACCACCAGCGGTTGCGCGGGTCGGCGATCGACATGTGGTTCGGCACGATGTCGACGATGAGGCCGAGGCCGTGCTTGTGCGCCGAGTCGGCGAGCTGCTCGAAGCCGCTGCGGCCTCCGAGCTCGTCGCTCAGCTGGGTCGGGTCGATGAGGTCGTAGCCGTGCGTCGAGCCGCGCGCGGCCTGCAGCACCGGCGAGAGGTACACGTGGCTGAAGCCGAGCTTCTGCAGGTACGGCAGGCGCTCCATCGCGTGGGCGAACGTGAAGCCCTTGTGCAGCTGCAGCCGGTACGTCGCGATCAGCGGCCGCTCGGAATCAACGCTCATGACGCAGCACCACCATCGAACGGGCCTCGAGCTCGAGGCGCGCGCGCGGCTCCACCTCGTGCCCTTGCACGCCCTTGGGAAAAGCGGTGTCGAGCTCGACGACGCCCGGCCTGTCGTGCGCGACGACGAACTCGAGGGGCTCGTGGTGCGCGTTGAAGAGCAGCGTGAAGTCGTCGTCGACGATGCGCTCGCCGTGGCCGCCGGTGCTCGCGATGGCGTCGCCGTTCAAGTACACCTGAAACGACTTCGCGTAGCCGGTGTGCCAGTCTTGCTCGCTCATCTCGGCGCCCGACGGCTTGAGCCACTTGATGTCCGACTCGGCGCCCCAGATGGGCCGGCCCTCGAAGAAGCGGCGGCGGCGGAAGGTGGGGTGGCTCTTGCGCAGGTGCAGCACGTGCCGCACGAACGAGAGCAGGCTGTGGTCGGCCTTCGCCCAGTCGAGCCACGAGAGCTCGTTGTCCTGGCAGTAGGCGTTGTTGTTGCCCTTCTGGGTGCGGCCGATCTCGTCGCCGGCGACCAGCATGGGCACGCCCTGCGAGAGCAGCAGCGTCGCGAGGAAGTTGCGCTGCTGCCGCGCGCGCAGCTCGTTCACCTTGCCGTCTTCGGTGGGGCCCTCGGCGCCGCAGTTCCACGAGCGGTTGTTGCTCTCGCCGTCGCGGTTCTGTTCGCCGTTCGCCTCGTTGTGCTTGTCGTTGTACGAGACGAGGTCGCGCACGGTGAACCCGTCGTGCGCCGTGACGAGGTTGATGCTCGCGTACGGGCGGCGGCCGGTCGACTGGTAGAGGTCCGAGCTGCCGGTGAGGCGCGACGCGAACTGCGGCATCGCGGTGTCGGTGCCGCGCCAGTAGTCGCGCACGGCGTCGCGGAACTGGCCGTTCCACTCCGTCCACTGCGGGGGGAAGTTGCCGACCTGGTAGCCGCCGGGCCCGACGTCCCACGGCTCGGCGATGAGCTTGCAGTCGCGGCAGATGGGGTCCTGGTGAATGAGGTCGAAGAACGCGGCGAGGCGGTCGACCTCGTGCAGCTCACGCGCGAGCACCGGAGCGAGATCGAAGCGGAACCCGTCGACCCTCATGTCGGTCGCCCAGTAGCGCAGCGAGTCCATGATCAGCTGCAGCACGTGCGCGTTGCGCACGTTGAACGAGTTCCCGGTGCCCGTGTAGTCCGTGTAGTAGCGGGCGTCGGGCTGCAGCCGGTAGTACGACGCGTTGTCGAGGCCCTTGAAGCTGAGCGCCGGGCCCAGGTGATTGCCCTCGGCGCTGTGGTTGTAGACGACGTCGAGGATGACCTCGATCCCGGCGGCGTGCATCTCGCGCACCATCATCTTGAACTCCTGCACCTGCTGACCGTCGCAGCCGCTCGAGCTGTACGCGCAGTGCGGAGCGAAGAAGCCGATGGTGTTGTAGCCCCAGTAGTTCGAGAGGTGCTTCTTCTGCAGGTGTTCGTCGTCGACGAACTGGTGCACCGGCATCAGCTCGATCGCGGTGATGCCGAGCTTCTTGAGGTAGCGAATCGCCGCCGGGTGGCCGAGGCCCGCGTAGGTGCCCCGCAGGCCCTCGGGCACCTCGTGCATGAGGCGCGTGAAGCCCTTCACGTGCAGCTCGTAGATGACGGTGTCGTGCCACGCAGTGTGCGGGCGGCGGTCGTTGTGCCAATCGAAGAACGGGTTGATGACGACCGACTTCGGCATGAACGGCGCGCTGTCTTTGTCGTTGAGCGCGTTCTCGTCCGAGAACCTGTGGTCGAAGACCGCCTCGTCCCACTTCACGTCGCCGTCGATGGCTCGCGCGTACGGGTCGAGCAGCAGCTTCGACGGGTGACAGCGGTGGCCGTCTTCGGGCTTCCACGGCCCGTGCACACGGAAGCCGTAGCGCTGGCCTGGCGCCACGCGCGGCAGGTAGCCGTGCCAGCAGAACGCCGTCGACTCGGGCAGCGGCACACGCGTCTCGTGGCCGTGCTCGTCGAAGAGGCAGAGCTCGACGCCCGTCGCGACCTCGGAGAAGACGGCGAAGTTGGTGCCGGCGCCGTCGTACGTGGCACCGAGCGGGTAGGGGCGGCCTGGCCAGACCTCGAGAGAGCGCATCGCGCGGTGCGCTGCACGCGCGAGGCCAGGGCTGCATCACTCTTGCCCCATACAGTGTGCGACGGGGCGTTTCGCGACGTGCACAAGCAACCTCGCCCCGCGTTACCGCACCGACCCACTCGTGATCCGCCCGGGCGGGCGACCGCGAGTCACCGCTTCGTGACCCGCTTCGCGGCCGCGCGCTTCGCTTCGACCTCGGCGAGGCGCATGCGCGCGATGGTGCTGATCAGGTGCACCGGCAGCCGCTGCGCGTAGTCGAACCGCACGGTGCCCTTGTGGCTGAGGCCGTACGCCTCGAGCTCTTTCGCGAGCGCCTTCTCGATGGCCCGCGTCATCGGGTACAGCGAGAGGTGCTTCTTCCACCCGGACCAGTAGACGACGATGCGGTCGTGCTGGCGCAGCGCGGGGATGCCGTAGCTGATGACCTCGTCGGCCTTCGGCAGCGCGCGGCGGAGCACGGTGCGCACGCGCTTCAGAATGGGGCGGACGGCGGGCGGTTGCTTCGCGAGGTAGTCGTCGACGGTCTTCGCCATCGCCGCTTCATGCCACGGGGCCGGTCAGAAAGGCGTACCCGGTTGTGGCGGCGGTGGCACGCGCGACAGGGCGAAGTACCCGAGCGCGATGGTCGCGGCCGGCCAGACGACGAGCCCCCAGCAGAAGCCGAGGCCGGTGCCGGCGAGCGAGAGCGCGGTCGAGACGACGGGCTTCAGCATCAACACCGAGAGCGAGAGGTTGGTGGCCTGAGCGAGGTTGAAGCCGAGCTGCCGCCCGCGGAGGTTCACCAGCACGAGGCCGGCGAGCAGCGCGTACGGCAGGCAGGTGCAGAGCTCTCCCAAGAGGTCGAAGGCGGTGATGAAGAGCGCCACGCCGAGCACGAGGCGGGTGCTCCAGACGGTCAGCGCGGCCGACATCGTCGCGCCGTCGATGCGCACGTGCGGAGCCCCGATCATGTCTTGCAGGCCCTTGAGCTCGGTCTTGCGCTGCCGGCCCAACTGGTTGTCGAGGATGAACGTGCGCCGTGCGACGATGAAGCGCTCGGGCAGCGACTCGACCGGCTCGGTCTCGTCGGGGTCGACGACGAACGCCATGTCGGCTTCACGCCAGCTCGGCCGGCGCGGCCCCTCGACGCTGAGCACGCCGTCGTCGATGACGATGGGGTCCCACGACGCGTCGTACGCCGCGGCGGCGTCGGCCCAGAAGCGCAAGAAGCCGACGCCGCGGTAGAGCCCGAGCGAGAGCCCGAGCACGGTCGTGAGCAAGAGCAGCGGCGCGAGCACGCTGCCGAGCGGCCACGACCGTGCCTCCCACCACTGCGTCGGAGAGAACGGCAGCAGGAAGACCCGCTTCCAGAGCGCAGGCATCGGTGCATCCTGCCCCGCCCGCTCACGCAATGCTGAAACATCGCCAACCGTCGCCGGCCGACGCTGCGGCGCGTCCTTGACTCGGTCCGCTGATGCTCTCAATCTGCGCGCGGAAGTTCCCCCATGCTCCTACACACCGTGGGCTGGCAGCCGATGAAGGTCATCGGAGGCCGCTTCACACTGCTCGGCCGGCTCGCATTCGGCGGCATGGCCGAGGTCTGGTTGGCCCGGCAGACGGGCCCGCAAGGCTTCAGCCGCATGGTGGTGGTGAAGCGTGTGCTCGAAGCCCGCTGCTCGGAGCCCGAGATTCTCTCGATGTTCGTCGAAGAGGCGCGGCTGGGCGGCCAGCTCGCGCACCCGAACATCGTTCAGACCGTCGACTTCGGCGAAGACGACGGCGTGCCGTTCATCGTGCTCGAGTACCTGTTCGGCGAGACGCTCGCGCAGGTGCTGAAGACGGCCCGGCAGCGCGCGACTCCGGTGCCGATTCCGCTGGCGGTGCACATCATCTCGGAGGCCTCGCTCGGCCTCTCGTCGGCGCACGAGCTCAAGGGGCTCGACGGCAAGCCGCTCGGCATCGTGCACCGCGACGTCTCGCCGCAGAACGTGCTCATCACCTACGACGGCATGGTGAAAGTGCTCGACTTCGGCATCGCGAAGTCGGCCGAGCGCGAGTCACACACTGACCAGACGCACGTGCGCGGCCGGGTGACGTACATGGCGCCCGAGCAGATGACCAGCTCGGCGCTCGACCAGCGGGCCGACGTGTTCTCGCTCGGCGTCGTGCTGTGGGAGGCGGTGACGGACCAGCCGATGCACCCGCTCAACCAGCAAGCCGACGCCATCGTGATGGCGAAGCTGTTGAGCAGCGACGCTCCGCTGCCGTCGGCGCACAAGGCGAACCCGCAGGTGCCCGAAGAGCTCGACCTCATTCTCGGGCGCGCGCTGCAGAAAGACCGCGAGCGCCGCTACGCGACGTCGGCGCTCTTCCGCGGCGCGCTGCAGGCGTTTCTGCGCAAGCAGACCGAGCCGCCGAGCTCGGCGCAGCTCTCGCAGCTGATGGCCACGCTGTTCGCCGACCGCCAGCAGGAGCGCACGCAGGTGCTGCAGCGCCTGTCGACCGGAGCGACTCCGAAGTGGACTCCGTCGGTGGTCGACGCGCTGGCTCCGCCGATGGCGACGGCGACGGACCCGCGCATCGACGCACAGAAGGGCGTCGAGACGAGCGAGTCGCCGGTGCAGCGGCGCGGGCGCGTGATGCGGTGGGGCGCGGTCGCGGCCGTGCTCGCCGGCGTGATGCTGGGCCTGGGCGCGGTGTGGTTCTTCGCGCGCGGCGGGCCGCCGAAGGTCACGACGGTCGCGGCGGCTCCGGTGGTCGCGGTGACGGTGGAGCCTCCGCAGGCGCTCTCACCGGCGCCAGCGCCAGAGCCGGCTCCAGCACCGACGCCGACGCCGGCTCCCGAACCGGCTCTCGCGCCGGCGCCCGAGGTGGCAGAGGCCGCGCAGCCTCCGCCGGCGCAGGCGCGCGCGGCACCGCCCTCGAAGCCGAAGGGCGGAGCGGGGAAGCTCCGGCTCGACACCGAGCCTTGGACGACGGTGTTCTACAAGGGCAAGAAGCTCGGCGACACGCCGCTCATCGACGTGCGCGTGCCGAGCGGGCAGGTCGAGCTGTTGCTGGTGAATGAAGAGGCGAAGATTCACACGGTCATCGACGTCGAGGTGACCGCCGGTGAGACCACGACGAAGCGGCTGCATTTCTAGCGAAGGAGACCCCGTGCTCGCGCTGATCGTCTCGCTCCAGCTGACCGCCGCGCCGGGAGGCGCGCTGGCCGACGCCGAGGCCCGGTACTACGAGATGAACTACAAGGGCACGCTCGAGGCGCTCGAGCGCGCGAAGGCCGAGAAGGGCGCCACGCGCGCAGCCCTGCTCCGCATGCTCGAGCTCGAGGGCGTGACGGCTGCGCAGCTCAAGCAGGCGCCGCGCGCGCAGGAGGCGCTGCGCCGGCTGTTCGTGCTCGACCCCGAGCACAAGTTCCCGGCGAGCTACGCGCCGAAGGTGAACACGCAGATTCTCGAGGCGCGCGGCTGGGCGAAGAACACCGGCGCGCTGTCGGTGACGGCGGCCGAGCCGACGCTGCGAACCGGCGCGGTCGACGCGGTCGGGCTCGTCGTGACGGCGAACCCGCTCGGGCTCGCGCAGGCGGCGCGGTTTCACACGCGGGCCGTGGGGCGCGAGTGGAGCACGACGGGCGTCGGGCTCGGTGCGGGCCCGGTGATGGTGCCGACCGAGGGAGCCGTCGTCGAGTGGTGGGCCGAGGTGCTCGGCGCGAACGAGGCGGTGCTGCTCGAGCTGGGCGCCGAGAAGACGCCGCTCGTGGCGCGGGCTCCCGAGCCGGCGCCGGTGGCGAAGGCGCCGCCGCCGGAGCCCGTGCGCGCGCAGCCCGAGCTCACTCCGAAGGAGCCGCCCGCGGCGGTGGTGGCCGAGCCTGCGGGGCCGCGGTTTCGGCCGGCAGCGTGGGTGACGGTCCTGCTCGGGGTGGCGTCGGTGGGCGCCGGCTCGTACTTCGCGGTGAGCTCGTCGGGAGCGCGCTCGCGTCTCGAGCACCCGATGCTCGATGGAAACGGCGTGGTGACGGGCCGGACTCAGGCGCAGGCGCAGGCGCTGAACGCGCAGATGCAGCGCGACGCGTGGCTGGCGAACGGGCTGTTGACGGCGGGAGTCGTGCTCGCCGTGGTGGGCATCGTGCTGTTCGTCGTGGGCTCGTAGCGCGCTCGCGCGCGCGTCACGGCACGAGCGCGACGACGCCGGGGCTCTCGACGTCGCTGCGGTTCACGGCGGCGACGGCCCACGTGCCGGTCGCCAGCGTGGGCGTGGCGCTCTGCCCGGGCACGAACCGGTTGAAGACGAGGCTGGTGCCCACGAGCCGGTAGAGCGCGTAGCCGCGCACCGAGGCCGGTGACGGGTGCGTGAGCGTGAGCGTCGAGCCGGTGCGCATCACGAGCGGCGGAGTGAAGGTCGCGGCGCGCTGGGTGGCGAGCGTCGGCGGGAGCGCGGGCGCGGCGTAGAGGTCGTTCGCGAAGAGGTTCTTGGAGCCGGGGCCGATGTCGTCGCGGAGCATCTGGGTGCGGAACCAGATGCCGCCGGCGGCGTGCGGGTACTCTGCGCGGGTGAGCAGCACCTGGTTCTTGAGCTCCTGAATCGACCAGCCGGGCTGGGTGACGCGGTAGAGCGCGTGGCCGGCGAAGATCTGCCGCCCGGCCGACTGCGCGCGCGCGGACCACCAGTCGATGAGGAGCCCGAACTGCTGACCGACCTGCGTCGTGGGCCAGTAGAGCTGCGGCGCGACGTAGTCGACCCAGCCGGCGCTCATCCACGCGAGGGGGTCCGACGAGATGACCTCGTAGGAGTCGAGGCCGGTGATGCCCGGCGGCTGGCCGGGCCGGTAGATTCCGAAGGGGCTGACTCCGAAGCGCACCCACGGCTTCGCGGCGGTGACCGACTGCGACGTTGCCTGCATGAGCGCGTTGATGTTCGAGCGGCGCCAGTCGCTCCGGGTCATGGTGCCGCCGTCGGCGACGTACGCGTTGAACTGCGGGGCGTCGGGGAACGGCGTGCTCATCGCATCGGGATACGGGTACATGTAGTCGTCGAAGTGGATGCCATCGACGTCGTAGTTGGCGGCGATGTCGCCACACTCGGAGGAGATCCACGTGCGCACCGCGGGCGCCGACGGATCCATCGTGACGCCGCCGTTGTACGGGATGGCGTGCTGCGGCAGCACGCGCGTGATGTGCAGCGGCGACGTCGTGACCGTCGTGCTCGTGAGGCCGCGGAAGGGGTTGACCCAAGCGTGCACCTCGAGGCCCCGCGCGTGCGCGCGCTGAATCATCGTCGCGAGCGGGTCCCACCCGGGGTTCGTGCCCTGCGCGCCGCTGACGAAGCGGCTCCATGGCTCGCGGGTCGACTGGTACCAGGCGTCGGACTCGGGACGGACCTGGAAGAAGAGCGCGTTGAAGCCGTGGTCGGCGGCGACGTCGACGATGGCCTGCAGCTCGACCGGGCCGGCGTCGGGCGAGCGCGCCGACGCGAGCGGCACGTCGAGGTTGAACACCGTCGAGACCCAGAGCCCGCGCAGCTCGCGCTGGTGGCTCACCGTCACGAGCTGACCTTCGAAGAAGCCACCGCCGCCATCGGGAGGACCCGCGTCGGGAGGACCCGCGTCGGGAGGACCCGCGTCGGGCGGCCCTGCGTCGGGAGGACCGGCGTCGGGAGGACCGGCATCGGGAGGACCCGCGTCGGGCGGGCCAGCGTCGGGCGGACCCGCATCGGGCGGACCGGCGTCGGGAGGACCCGCATCGGGCGGACCCGCGTCGGGCGGCCCGGAGTCGGCCGGCCCGGCATCGACTCCGGAGTCCTCGGTGCCCGAGTCAGTGACGACGGGCGCGCCGGAGCAGGCCGTGGTCAGCGCGACCGCGATGAGGAGCGCACGCTTCACCAGCACCTGCCGCTCGCGCAGATGCCGTTGAGGCCGGCGTCGGTCTTACAGGCGTTGCCGACGCAGTCGGGGTCGGCGCAGTTCGGCAGGCCGTCGTTGTCGTCGTCGAGCTGGCCCGAGGTGTCGGCGCAGTCGGTCTCGACGGCACGCAGCGCTCCGCAGAAACAGCCGGAGCCGAGACACGCCTTCGCGACGCAGTCGGGGTCGGCGCAGTCGGTGAGCAGGTCACCGTCGTCGTCGATCATGTTGTAGCAGTTCGTCTCGATGCGGCTGCCGGCGCCGCAGACGCAGTTGACGAGCACGCCGCCGCCCGAAGGAGTCGTGCCGCACGGGCGGCCGTTGCACGAGGGGTCGACGCAGTCGGTGCCGCCGTCGCCGTTGTCGTCGGTGCCGTTCGAGCAGCTGGCCTCGCAGACGCCCGACATCGGCATCGCGAGCTCGCAGCAGTCGGGGTCGGCCATGTCCATGAGCAGATCGCCGTCGTCGTCGAGGGCGTTGGTGCAGTTCACCTCGTGGTTCGCTGGGCCGACGCAGATCCACGGAGCGGCCGCGAACGTGCTCGGCGTGCGCCCCACGCAGTCGGAGTCGGCGCAGTCGATGAGCGTGTCGCCGTCGTTGTCGAGGTTGCCGGTGCAGCTCGTCTCGCTGCGGCCGTTGGTCGCGTTCGGGCCGGTGAGGGTGCAGCGGGCTCCGCCGACGTCTTCGCCGATGCAGTTGACGTCGAGGCAGTCGGTGGTGCCGTCGCCGTCGTTGTCGTTGCCGTCGTTGCAGCTGGTCTCGACGGCGACGCCGTTCGAGCAGATGCAGCCGGCGAGCGCACAGGGCCGGGCGTTGCAGTCGGTGTCGTTGCAGTTCGATTGGCCGTCGCAGTCTTCGTCGCCCGCGCGGTCGCACATCTCGGGCCCCGTCGGAACGCAGGTGCCACCATCGCCCGCTCCACCCGCGGTGCTTCCACCTGCGGTGCTGCCGCCTGCGGTGCTGCCGCCTGCGGTGCTGCCACCTGCGGTGCTGCCGCCTGCGGTGCTGCCACCCGCGGTGGCGCCGCCTGCGGTGGCTCCGCCAGCGGTGGCTCCGCCTGCGGTGGCTCCGCCTGCGGTGCTTCCGCCTGCGGTGCTTCCGCCTGCGGTGCCGCCGCCTGCAGTGTTTCCTCCTGCAGTGCCGCCGCCTGCGGTGCTGGCGCCTCCGGCGGTGGAGCTACCTCCCGCAGAGCTGCCGCCGGAAGTGCCGCCGCAGACGCCGGCGACGCAGCGCGCGTCGCTGATGCAGTCGCTGTCGACCGTGCAGGGGTACTTGAACTGCTGCCAGTCCGCGGGGCCCGGGTTGCACGCCGCCACCACGCCCAGCGTCGCGAGCGACGCGACGACCCAAAGCCGCACTCGGGAGCTCATTGAACGCGTTTCCTATCTCAAGGAAGCGGCATGAGGGCGACGCCGCGGAAGCCGGTGTTCGTCGGCGCCGTGCCGATGCTGACGCCGACGGTCTGGCTCGAGGCGGTCGCGCTGTTCGCATCGCGGAACCGATAGAGGGCGCCGCTCGCCGAGCCGACGCAGACGACGTCGCTGCCGTCGCGGAAGCAAGCGATGTGGCGCACCGCCGGCCCCAGGATGGCCTCCGGGCTCGCCGCCCACGCTCCGCCCGACTTGCGGAAGCGCTTGATGCCCTGGTTCGTGCCGTCGTCGGCGAGATAGAGCGTGTCGACGCCAGGCTCGGCCGCGTTCAAGTCGAACAGCGCGAAGCTGTACGGAGAGGCCGAGGTGACGAGCAGCGTCTGCGTGTTGCCCGACGTGATCGGTTGGCCAGTGCCGACTGCATAGAAGCCCGTCGTGCCGGCGCCGGTGCTCGAGTAGAGCTGGCCGGCGAAGATGGCGATCGATCGGTTGTTGCCGACGGTCGTCGAGACGTTGGTGGCGTTCGCCGTCGCACCCAGCGTGGTGGTGAAGACGCCCCCGCTGCCGCCCGTGAGCCAGACTCGAGCGCCATCGATGACTGCGCCACGCGGCGCGGTGCCGCTGTACGTCGTCCCGATCGTGGTGGACGTGTCGATGCCCGCCGGCGCACCGAAGTCGAGCGCGTCGACGACCGCGACGACGCGGGGCGCGGTGGTCGTCTGAACCGAGGCCGTGCCCGGCGGCGACTGGTAGCCGAGGCAGGCGAGTGCCTTGCCGTCCGGAGAGAGGGAGAGCGAGCCGTCGCCGCTCGCCGAGCCCGCCATCGTGAACGCGAGGTTGGTGCCGGCGTCGGTGATGGGCATGGCGAGCGCCGTCACGATGGAACCGGTCGCGATGGCGCGCCGCTCGAGGAATACCGGCACCGAGGTCGTGCTCAGCGCCGCCGTGCCGTCACCGACGTGCATGACGACGAACTCGGTCGGCAGGTAGCCGGTGAAGGTGAACGGATCTTGCGTGACGGGCGTGCCGATGAGGTCGAGCAGCAGGTTGTCCGCGGTGACGGAGTAGCTGCCTCCGCCCGGCTGAGGGTCGGTCGTGAGCGTGATCGTCGGGCCGCTCGCCAGGGCGGCGGTCACTCCGAGGCCTGGAATCGTGAAGCGTGCAGCCGCGACGGTCGCCGGGTCGGCTGGGCGGTTGAGCGTGAGCTCGATCGTCGTCGGGCCTCTCGAACTCGCCGCGGTGATGCGCAGCCGGTCGAGCACGCTGACGTTGGTCGAGTTGCTCGTGCCGGCAGCCGTCGTCACTTCCACCGACTGCATGCCGAGCGGAGTCGACGCGCTCAACGGCCCCGTCACGATCTGCGTCGCGGTGTTCGTCGAGATCACCTGAGGCGTCGCGCCCACCGTGACCGAAGTCGCAGCGGTCAGGTTCGTGCCGTCGAGCGTGAGCGTCGAGTAGCCCGCCGCGACCTGCGGCGGAGTCACCAACACCAGAATCGGGGGCGCGCCGCCACCGGCAGTGGCGCCGCCTGCAGTCGCACCGCCCGCGGTCGCACCGCCCGCGGTCGCGCCGCCTGCAGTCGCTCCGCCTGCGGTCGCGCCGCCTGCAGTCGCTCCCCCTGCAGTCGCTCCCCCTGCAGTCGCTCCCCCTGCAGTCGCTCCCCCTGCAGTCGCTCCCCCTGCAGTCGCTCCGCCCGCAGTGCCTCCGCCCGCAGTCGCGCCGCCCGCTGTCGCGCCGCCCGCAGTCGCGCCGCCCTGTAGTCGCGCCACCTGCGGTCGCGCTTCCGCCCGCGGTCGCACCGCCTGCAGTCGCGCCACCCGCAGTCGCGCCGCCCGCAGTCGCGCCGCCCGCAGTCGCGCCGCCGGCAGTCGCGCCGCCCGCAGTCGCGCCGCCCGCAGTCGCGCCGCCCGCAGTCGCGCCGCCCGCAGTCGCGCCGCCCGCAGTCGCGCCGCCCGCAGTCGCGCCGCCCGCAGTCGCGCTTCCTCCCGCGGTACCCGTGCCGCCCGCTCTACCTCCGGCCTTTCCTCCTGCCGAGCCGCCGTCCTCTCCACCCGACGGCGGACCGCACGATGCGAAGACAGCAGAGACGACCAGTGCCAGCAGGAGCGCGCGCATGGCGCGGCAATAGACCACGGCGCGCCGACTGTGAGATCGGATCTGGTGTCGTCAGGCGACACACAGCCGTTCCTTCGGCACGTGGCGTCTTGCCGAGGCCGCCTCTCTCTGATGGCGAGGGCGCCTGTGCGGTTCGCAGCGGCGCTCCCGCGTTACCGGACGGAAACCGCGTGGCGAGGCCGTTACAAGAAGTGAATGCAGTCACCAGGTCCGAAGAACCCGGCCGAACGTGAAGACACCGATGAGAGTCTCCACGTCGAGCGGGAGAAGACGGACACCGAGCTCATCAAGCGTCACGCGGCGATCGAGGAGGTCGGCGCCGTGATCTCGAAAGCGCGCGGGCGCGCCGACGAGGTGCTGGAGGAGGCGCGCCACATCGCCGACGAGATGCTGGAGCGTGAGGGCTCGTCAGGAGATCAGCGCCGCGCAGTTGAGGCCGAGCGCCAACAGCAGGACCTCATTCTCCAGCAGGAGCGGGCGAGCGCCGACGTGAAGTCGCTGGCCGAGCGGCAGGGGCGGCTCGCGGCGCTCGCGAACCTGCTCCGGCTCGAGCGCGAGCAGACGGACGATCGCCTCGAGATCGAGCGCGCGCGCGCCGATGACGCCCTCATCGCGAGAGACGACTTCATGGGCCTGGTTCGCCACGACCTGCGCTCGCTGCTGGGCGGCATCGCGCTCGCTGCGGATCTGCAGGTGAAGAACGCCACGTCGGACGAGGCCGGGGCGCTCAATCTGAAGTTGGCGCAGCGGATTCAGCGCTTCGTCGCCCGTACGAACCGGCTCATCGGCGACCTCGACGACACCGCCAGCATCGAGGCGGGCCGCTTCACGATGGCCCCCGAAGCGGGTGACGTGGTCGCGGTCGTACGAGAGTGCGTCGACGCGTTTCAACCGACCGCCGACGCGAAGGGCATCGCCTTGACCCTGCACGCCGCTCCCGCGTCGATCGTGACTCGGTTCGATCGCGAGCGCATCTTGCAGGTGCTCGCGAACCTCATCGGCAACGCCATCAAGTTCACCGACGAGCGCGGCAGCGTCTCGGTACGCGTCGAGCTGCTGGAGGGCCAGGTGCGCGTCGCGGTGACCGATACCGGCCGCGGCATCACGCCACACCACCTGGAGCGGATCTTCCAACGGTTCTGGCAAGAGAAGCAGGGCGACCGGCGCGGCCTGGGGCTCGGGCTGTTCATCTCGAAGTGCATCGTCGAGGCGCACGGCGGCCGCATCTGGGCCGAGAGCGTGCCCGGCGAGGGCAGCACCCTCTCGTTCGCGCTGCCCCCTACGCTGCATTGATCGCCGAAGACGGCGGCCAGCGAGCCGCGCGGCGCGACGAGGCCCGCCACCGCTGAAGCGTCGGCTCGACCCTACTCTTGTCGGCCCGGCGACCGTCGACGCTGGGCGTGCTGACCCGAACGTCCCGCCGAATCACGACCGGTTGGCGACCGGTCGCGACCGCAGGAGTTGGCGCGCCCCGTGCTCGGTCAGGCGCGATGCTCAGGGCTACGGGTCTTGCGATTTGCCTGCTCGCATCGGCAGCGGCGGCCGAGCCGGAGGTCCGCGCCGTGCAGTGCGAACGGGACATTCGCGATCAGCTTCGCCGCGCGGGCGTCGATGCGCGAGGGCAGTGGTCGGTCGCGCTCGTCGCCGGCGATGATCAGCGTACGGCGCTGCTCATCGTCGGTGGCGACGGCACGCCGCTGCTCCGGCGCAGCCTGCCAGTAGAACGAGACTGCGCCCTCGTGGCCTCCGCGGTCGGGCTGATCGTCGATCGCTACGCGCGTGATCTGGCGCAGGCCGAGGCAGCGCCACTGCCCGAGCCGCGCCCTGTTCTTCCCGCCGTCGCAGCGCCGCGCCCCGCGAAGGAGCGCCCGCATGTCGCAGCCGCACCCCGGCCTTCACCGCCGCCGGCGCCTGTCGAGCCCGTCGCGCCCGTCGAGCCGCCACCTTCGCCGCCGCCACCTTCGCCGCCGCCGGCCCCCGAGCCTCCGGCCGAGCGCGCGGTCGCGGTCGAGCCGGCTCTGCCGTCGCGAACCGTCCCGGCCTCGACCGACGCCCTCGTCGCCCCGGTGGCCCTCGAGAGGTCGAGCGAGGCTCCCGGTGCCCGGATCTCGAGCTGGGACCTCGGCGCCGGGGCGCTGGTCGCCGCCGACCTCGCTCGCGACCCGCGGCCCGCCCTCACGCTGATCGGCGGAGGGCTCATCTCTGACCGGTGGCGCGTGGGCCTCTCCGCGTGGGCAGGGCTGCCCGAGACCGTCGACGTGGTGATCCGCGTGGTGCGAGGGAGCATCACCAGCCAGCAGCTCGGCGCCGCGGCGCGGGCAGGCCCCTGCCTCGGCGATCGGCTCCGGCTCTGCGGCGAGCTGGCGCTGGGCGCCCGGTTTGCGTGGGCCGATGCTCGCGGCGCGCTGCTCTTTCAAGACCAGGGCACGCGGTGGCTCGTTCGTCCGGCCGCCGGACTGTGGCTCACGCTCGCGGCGAGACCGCTGCGCTGGGTCGCCTTGTCGGCGGCCGTCGGGGCTTCGGTCACGCTCTGGGCCTCCTATTTTCAGGTGCAGGGCGACGACTCGATTCGAGCCGGGCTCCCCCGGGTCGAGCTGTTCGGAGCCCTGACCGCCGCGTGGGTGACGAATCGATGAACACCTCGACCCTCCGGAGAAATGAAGGCTCAGTGTTGGCGCTCGCCGTCCCACAACCGCTCGAGCTCACTGGCGAGGCCGTCGTCGCAGCCTGTCGTGCGGGTGACCGCGCCGCGTGGCGAAGGCTCTACGAGGAGCACGTCGAGCTCGCGTTTCGCTTCGCGAACCGGCTGGGCCTCACCCGCGCCGAGGCCGAGGAGGTCACGCACGATGCCTTCGTCGTGGCCTTTCGCCGCCTCCACACGTTCAAGGCCGGCCCGTTCAAGCTCTGGCTCTACCGCATCGTCGGCAACATCGCGGCGGTGCAGCTGCGGAAGGCGCGGCTGCGCACCTTCCTCCACGGCCTGTGGAGCCACGAGGAGGCTCCCGTCGCGGGCTCGGCTGAGCCCGTGGTCGACGCCCGCAACCGCCTCGCCGCCGCAGAGCGCGTGCTGCGAGAGCTGTCGGCCGCGAAGCGCGAAGCGTTCGTGCTGCACGAGCTCGAAGGGCTCAGCTACGCCGAGATCGCAGAGATCGCGAGGACCAACGTGGCGACGATTCGCACCCGCGTGCACTACGCCCGCAAGGACTTCGAGCGCATCGCGGCGAAGAAGGGGCTCCGCCCGTGAGCGCCGACCCGCTGCTGGAGGACCTGCGCGCGCGCTCCTCGACGCTGCCTGCCGGCGTACGCGAACGCCTGTGGCGACGGCTGGCGGCGCCGCAGCCGCGAAAGACGCACCCGCTCATCGTCCTCTTCGCAGGAGCTTCGGCTGCGGCAGCCGGTGCGCTGCTCGCCATCGCGCTGTGGAAGGCGCCGGTGTACCGCTCCGACGGCTTCGCCCTGGTCGGCGAGCCCGGCACGACCTGGCGGCTCGAGGGAGCGCGCACCGTCGTGCTCGAGCGAGGCGCCGCGAGCGGCTCTGCCTGGAGCGGTGGCCCGTTGACCGTGCGTGCCGGCCGCCACGTCGTGGTGGCCGAGGGCGCGGTGTTCGGGCTGAAGGTCGCGGCAGATCAGATCGCGCTCGACCTGCGCGAGGGTGAGCTGCTGCTCGACGGCGAGCGCCTGATCGCTCCGCTGCGCCGCGGCCAGGTCTCGACGAAGGTCGCCCGGCTCCGCGAGCACGAGGCTGCTGACGTCGACGAGGCCCGCGCGTGGACGCTCGCTCAGTCGGTGCTCGCGCGAGGCGACTTCCCCGCGGCCGCGCGGCGGTTCGCGGGCATCGGCGCCAACGGAGGCCTTCGCGCCGAGGCGGGGCTGTTGAGCGAAGGCGACATCGAGCTGCGGAAGTTGAATCAGCCCTCTGCCGCGCGCGAGACCTACGAGCGGCTCCTGCACCTCTTCCCTGACGGAGCGCTGCGCGCCGAGGCCCAGCTGTCGGCGATCGAGGCCTCGCTGTTGCTGCGCGACTGGGCGCAGGTGCGCGACCGCGCGCGCTCGTTCACGGCAGAGCACCCGGGCAACGAGCGCTCCGACGAGGTGCGCTGGGTCGCGGCGCGCGCTGCGTCCGAGCTCGGCGACACAGCAGGGGCCTGCGCGATGGCGCGCACGCTCGACGCCGCGAAGGGCGGTGCGCTCGGTCGCGAGCTGCGCCGGCAGTGTGAGCGCCGATGAACACCCGGCCGCGTCGGGAAATGAAGAGTCATGAGAATGATCAATCGGCAGGAAGTTTCCCACGCTCCCCGTCTGCTGCTGGCGGTCGCGCTGTTCGCGGCCGGCTGCGGGCCACAGATGGTGAGCTCGCGGTTCGTCAAGTACCAGCACGTCGAGGCCGGCGAGGAGGCGGTCATCTCGGTGGAGCCCTCCGAGAGCCAGGAGCTCGCGGGCACGCGCCTCACGATTCCCACGGGCGCCGTTCCGCAGGCGGTCGACATCACGCTCGAGGTCGGCCTCGAAGACCCGTCGTTCGAGACCGAGAAGCTGGGGCCGGTCGCGCACTGGGGGCCCGACGGTCTGAAGTTCGACCGGCGCGTGCGAATGACGATGCCGCTCACGCAGGACGTCTCGGCCGACGACGTGCTGATCCTCGTCGAGGAGGCAGATGGGCAGCGCTTCGAGCTCACCGACCTCGTCGTCGACCGCTCGGCCCGCACGGTCTCGTTCGACGTCGAGGGCTTCACCGCTTTCCAGCCGCGGCGCGCGCGGCCCGCCGATGGTGGGGCTCCGGCTGATGCCGGCTCGCCTCGCCCCGACGGCGGCTCGGCTCCGCAGGGTGACGCAGGCTCGCCTCCGCAGGCCGACGCCGGCTCGCCTCGCCCCGACGGCGGTTCGCCTCCGCAGGGTGACGCGGGCTCGCCCCCGCAGGCCGACGCGGGCGCTCCTCGTCCCGACGGCGGCACTCCTCCGCAGGGCGACGGCGGCACGCCTCGTCCCGACGGTGGTTCCCCTGACGGTGGGCCGCGCCCCGACGGCGGCTCTCGTCCCGACGGCGGGCCCTGACGGCTCAGCCGGGAATGCCGGCGATCTCGAGCAAGCTCTTGAAGACCGCCCCTCACGCTCGCGTGAGAGGGCGGTGCTGTCATGTCATCTCGCGAGGCCGTTCACGAGCCCGAAGCGGGCGTGCAGCGCCTCGTCCTTCGCGAGCCGGCCGCGCACCTCTCTCGCGGGGTGGCCGGCCGTGAGCCGGCGTTGAACGCTGCGCGTCCAACGTTGGTGCTCAACCGTTCGAAACCACGCGCGGCATGCAGGGCATGGTGCTTGCGGGAAGGGCGAGCATGACCCGACGACTCGCCCCCGATTCGTACCCGCCAGGCAGAGCTCCCCTTCGACAGCCGAAGCCCACTCCTGGGCGTCCGACCACGCCGGCGGCCCCGACGGCCGGCCCCTCCGCCGCGGCCTGGAGCGCGAAGCCGAGAGCGTCGGCGCCGGCCCCCGCGAGCCGATCGGCGGCCGGCTGGAAGCCGAACGCGAACCCAGTGCACTCCGCGCCTGAGCCGAAGAAGCCGAAGGTCGACGGGAAGCGCGCCTCGGAAGATGCGACCGCGGCGTACAACGCGATGAACGGCGGCCTGGTCGGCATGGGCACCGATGAGGCCGCCCTGTTCAAGGCGCTCGAGAACAAGAGCCCCGCGCAGATGGCGACCCTGAAGGCGGCGTACCAGGACCACTATCACCGCGACCTCGGCGCCGACCTCGCGAACGAGCTCTCGGGAACAGACCTGACACGCGCACAGGCGCTGGTGAGCTGCGACGCGGCAGCGGCAGGCGCCGCAGCCATCAATCAGGCGCTCGGCACGGTGACCAACGACAACCAGGCCATCTATGACGCGTTGTCGAACAAGAGCCCACGAGAGCTGCAGGCGCTCGAGGCCTCGTACCAGCGCGAGTACGGCACCTCGCTCGAGAGCGCGCTGAAGAACGGCATGAGCGGCGACAAGCTCGCGCGCGCCCAGGCGCTGCTCGCCGGCGACCACGTCGCAAGTGAGGCCGCTGAGCTCTCGTACGCGATTCGCGGCTCCGGCACTGACGAGACGACGGTGATGAAGGTGCTGGCCGACAAGACGCCAGAGCAGATCGCGGGCTTGCGCGCGGAGTTCAAGAAGCAGGGCCGCAACCTGGACCTGGAGCTCGAGCTCGATCTCTCGGGGCCCGAGCTGAGGCAGGCCAAAGCGCTGCTCGGCGGCACCGCGCTGACCCGGGCTGAGAAGGCCGACAAGACGGGCAGCCAGCCGGCGAACGCGGCCACGCTGAAGTTCCGGGCGCTCGCCGACGCCGCCATTCTCGAGGGTGCGCTGGGCGCCAACGGCGGTGGCGCCCGGACCGTCGAGCGCACGCTGAGCGGCAAGTCGAAGCAAGAGCTGCTCGCCATCGCCGACGCGTACCGAACAACCACCGGGCGCCAACTCGAGAAGGACCTGGGCGCCGAGCTGGTGAGCGGCGAGCTCACGCACGCGATGGAGCTGTTGCGCGGCGAGGGCGATGCGCCGGCATCGCTGCTTCGAAGGGCGCTCGCCGACGCCGGCACCGACGAGGCCGCCGTGAAGGCCGTGCTCGAGGGCAAGACGAAGACCGAGATCGCGGACCTCGCGAAGGACTACCAGCGGCGCTACGGCGAAGATCTGAAGGGCCGGCTCGAGAGCGAGCTGTCGGGTCGCGACCTGTTCGACGTGCGGCAGCTGCTCGAAGGCGAGCCCACCAGCGTCACCGAGGCGCTCGGCCGGTTGAACGCAAGGCGCGACTTCGAGCGTGCCGGCGGCGCGAACGCCGTCGCGCGCGTGGCGCTCGATGCGATGTCGGACGCGGGCGGCCTGCTCGACGGCACGGTTGACCGCGCGAACACCTTCTACCGAGCCGCTCTCGCCGAGAACGCGGCGGCCGGCCTGGCTGCGGAACTGAACCCGTCCCAAGAGGCCGAGCTGTCGAGACTGATCGGCTACGGCTCGAGCGACGTCTCGGGCTACCGAGACGCGCGAGACACGGCCAGCGAGGTCGCAGGCAACGTGGCCGCGACCGCGGCGGCGGTCGGCGTGACGGTCGCGACCGCTGGCGCTGCGGCTCCGGTGGTGGTCGGGGCTTACGCGGCGGCCGCGGCCGGCACGGCGAGCGTGGTCGCGAAGGGCGCGTTCGAGGGGGCGGGCTACTCGGCCGGCGCCGCGCTCCAGGACGGCGCCGTCGGCGCGGTCGAAGGCGCGCTCAGCGTGGCGACGCTCGGGGGCGCTGCGGTCGCGACGGGGGCGAAGACCGTCGCGAAGGCGGCGGCCATCACCTCGACGCAGGTCGGCACGAACGCCACGAGCAGGGTCTTGGGTCGAGAGGCCGTTGAGGCCATCGAGAAGAGCCTCGTCGGCCGGGTGGCGGCCTCGACGAAGGGCGGCGCCGCGCTGACCCACGAGGACATGCTGAAGCTGCAAATGTCATCTCAGCGGTTGCGCGAGCTGAAGGACATACTGAAGGTCAAAGACATTGATGCGGATGTGATCGCCATGGCGCGGGGGAGCCGGTGACCTGAGGAAGAAGAAGCGGCGAGTGACCTCGGAGGTCACGAAGAATGACGTCAGGGGACACACGCACGCGGGCAACCGCCTCGAATTGACAGCTGTCTTCGATGGCACGGGCCGCGCACGATGCCGCTCATGCGCCCTCTCGTCCCCGCTCTCGTGTCGTTGTGCCTGGTGGCGTGCGCGCCCAGCAAGCCGCTGGACATCTGCACGCCCATGGGGGCCGACCAGGGCGCGGCGCCGTTTCGGGCGCTGGTCGACAAGATCGTGGCGATCGAAGCCGACTCGGCGCACCTGAACCGGACGCTGCCGTTTCCGCTCTACGTCATCGTCAACGTCGACCACCTCGACAAGAAGAACCCCGGAGCGCTCGCGAACGCCTGCGCCATACCCTCGCCGAAGGGTGATGACTTCTTGCCCATCGCGTGCGAGCTGCACCTCGAGCCCGAGGCCGTGCCGCTGCTCTCGAGCCCGCGCGACCTCAACGCGGTGCTCGCGCACGAGATCTTCCACTGCTACCAGGACGCGCTCGGCACGAAGAAGGAGATCGACCAGGCCGGCCAGCTCGAGTGGGTTCGCGAGGGCACGGCGGCGTGGGCCGGCGAGGTCGTCGCAGAAGAGGAGTTCGGCGACGCCAGCACCCTCATCGACAGCCGGTGGCGCACGTACGTCGGGTCGCCCGAGAAGTCGCTGTTCACCCGCAGCTACGACGCCATCGGCTTCTACGCGCAGCTGCGCCACTCGGGCGTCGAGCCGTGGAAGCTCTTCGACGCCGAGCTCATCGCCGCGCGCAAGGGCTCGGAGCAGGCCTACGACGCCATCGCGGGCAAGGCGCCCTCGAAGTTCCTCGACTCGTGGGCGGCGAGCTACTTCCGCAACCCGGGCTTCTCTCCCCAGTGGGAGATGGACGGGCCGGGCCTCAACGACGACGTCATCTTGGTCCCCGACGACCTCTCCATCTCGAACGGCGTGCTCAAGTCGCTCAAGGCGAACCCGTACACGAACAACGTCGTCACGCTGTCGGTCACCGCCGACGTGCTCATGATCGGCGCGAAAGGGCACGTGCGCGTGCACGACTCCAGCGGGCTCGACGTCGTGCAGGTCGGCGCGGTCACCCTCTGCATCAAGCCCGGCGGCTGCACCTGCCCCGGCGACGCCCCGACGCTGACCCAGGCGACCTCGCCGCTCTCCCTCGCGCTCACCGGAGGCCCGGCCGCCGCCGCCGCCGGAGTGCTCGGCCGAAGCCTCACGGACTTCTGCGACCATCCGTACGCGCCTCCGGTGCTGCCGGACCCACCGGGTGGCGCAGTCGACTGCTCCGACGACGCCTGCGGCAGCACCAACGGAGACCCGCACCTTCGAACGTTCGACGGCCGCAGCTACGACTTTCAGGGCGTGGGCGAGTACGTGCTCGCGAAGTCGCTCGACGGCGACCTCGAGGTTCAGGCCCGCCAGGCGCCCGCCGAAGTCTCCCGGTTCGTCTCGACCACCACCGCCCTCGCGCTCGACGTCGCCGGAGACCGCGTCGGCTTCTACCTGCGTGACGCCGTCTACTTCGACGTGTTCATCGACGGGGTCAAGCGCGAGCTGCCGAAGGACCTCGACACGGCGCTCCCCAACGGCGGCGTGGTGCACCGCTACGACACCAACTTCGTCGTCACCTGGCCCGACGGCTCGCAGGCCTCGCTGAACACCATCGGGAAGTGGGGCATGCACCTCGAGCTCAAGCCGACGCCGTGGCGCGCGAAGCGGATGATGGGCCTGTTCGGCGACTTCGACCACGACCCGGGCAACGACCTCACGTCGCGCTCCGGCACGCGCATCTCGGTGCCGTTCACGTTCGACGCGTACTACCGCGTGTTCGGCGACAGCTGGCGCGTCGCTCCGGCCGAGTCGCTGTTCGACTACGGGGCCGGCGAGTCGACCGCGAAGTTCACCGACCTCACCTTCCCCGACGGCTTCCTGCCGCTCGAAGACCTGCCCCCCGCAGTCAGGGTGAGCGCGGCCGCCGCGTGCGCCGACGCGGGCGTCACCGACCCCAAGCTGCTCGAGGCCTGCACGCTCGACGTCGGCGCGACCGGCCACGGCGAGTTCGCCACCGCGACGCGACAGCAGCAAGACGCGTTCACGCCGCCCCTGCCGCCCGCGGCCGGCACGCTGGCCCTCGACGGCGCGGCCATCACGCTCGCCGTCACGCAGCCCGGCGCGACGAGCAGCGCGACGTTCACCGCGAATGCGGGCGAGAAGATCTTCGTCGACCTCCAGCAGGGCACGCTGCCCGACCAGTGCAACATCGTCGCGCTCACCGCGCCCGACGCCACGCTCGTCGCGCACGCGTGCGTCATCTCGGGCGTGGGCCTCATCGACGGCACCCGGCTCACGCAGAGCGGCACGTACACGCTGACCCTCGACCCTCAAGGCAACACCGTCGGCGCGGTGGCGGTGCGCGTGACGCGCGCGTTCGACCAGCTGGGTACGCTCGCCGTCGACGGGCCGGCCGTCGTCGTGTCGGCGCTGCAGAAAGGCGCGTCGCCGCGGCTCGTCTTCTCGGGCAGCGCGGGCGACAAGGTCTTCATCGACGTGCCGCGCTCGAGCCTGCCCGACGCCTGCGGCCTGCGCCTGCTCGACACGACCCAGGCCACGCTGCACAGCGGCTGCATCAACGTGGGCACCGGCCTCGTCGACACCACCACGCTGCCGCTGACGGGCACGTACACGCTGCTCGTCGACCCGCTCGACCGACAGACCGGCAGCGCGGCGGTGCAGCTGCTCGGCGTGCACGACCAGGTCGGCACGGTCACCGTCGGCGGGGCGCCCGTCGCCGTCACCATCGACGGCTTCGGCAAGCGCGGCGTCTTCACCTTCTCGGGCAGCGCGGGCCAGAGCGTGGCGGTCGACGTCTCGGGCTCGACCTTCGCCGACGCGTGCGACTACGTGCTGCTGCTCGACGCCGGGGGCTCGAGGCTCTCGGGAGGCTGCATCGCGTCGGGCCGGGGAACCATCGGCCCCGTGACGCTGGGCGCGAGCGGCACGTACTCGGTGGTCGTCGACCCCGACGGGCGGCTCACCGGCAGCGTGTCTTTCTCGGTGCGCTGAGCGCGCCGCTCATCGGCGTGATTTTCGGCCTGCGCCGC
>JBGALX010000035.1:0-112614 GCA_044223505.1 Myxococcaceae bacterium | reverse complement strand
ACGCCGTGCGACGTTGCGAGGCAGAACGAGTGCCGCAGCACGCGGTGGTAGCTCAGTTGGTAGAGCACGAGCTTCCCAAGCTCGGGGTCGAGGGTTCGAATCCCTTCCGCCGCTTTCAAACGGTCACGGCTTCCGCTTCGTGCGAGCGAACATGAGCACGCGGGAGTCGGGGCCGGTCGAGACGAGCACCGTCTTCCCCTTCCCAGCGAGCTTGAGGGCCTCGGCGAACCAGGGCTCCTTCTTCAGGTCGTCGTCGTTCTCGACGTACTCGGGCACGAGCAGGTCGAGCTCGAGGTAGCCGCCGTCGGTCTCGCGCATCAGCGAGGGCCCGAACGTGACGCCCTCGAAGCCCTCGGCCGGCATCAGGTCGTTGTGCAGGGCGCCGCCGTACAAGACGATCGCCTTCTCGCGCGAGCCGCCCTCGCCCTTCTCTCTCGCCTCGAGCGCCTTCTCTTCCACCTTCCGGCGCACGAGCGTCAGGCTCTTCTCGCCGTCGAGCTCGCCGTCGTCGCCGAGCATCGAGCGGTACTCGTCGCAGGTGATGAGCAAGATGTGGTTCGTGAGGCCGTAGTCGTACGACTTCTCGAGCAGCGTCGTCAGCTCGTCTTCGGTGCTGGCCGGGCGCTTCGTCGTCTCTTGCACGGCCTTCGTCGCCTGCTTCTCGACCTCGCCGCACTTGCCCGTCGTGATCCACGTCTCGAGCACCAGCGCCCCTGCCCTGCCCTTCAGCGCCGGCAACAGCTCGAGCGTGAAGCGCTTCACGGCGCTCTTCACCTTCGGAGCACCCTCGACCTCGTGGTACTCGCCGACCGCGAGCAAGGCGGGCCGCTTCTCGAGCACGCGCGCGAAGGCGCTCTTCGCGTCGGGAAACGTCGCGATCGTCCCCGCGTCGGTCGAGGCCGCGAGCCACACGGCCACGGCCGCCGCGGGAATCAAACGGCGTACTCCGCGATCTTCTGTGCGAGCCGCGCCTCGAGCCACGGGCAGCGGCCCTGCAGCGCCGCCAGGATCTGCTTCGCCTCTTCGCGGTAGCCGGCGCGCTTCTCGGCGCTCCAGTGCGCGGGCGCGGGCTCGAGGTTCGTGATGCGGTCGGCGAGCTTCACCATCGCGACCTCGCGCGGCTGCGCGAGAATGCGGTCGAGGCTGTCTTGCATGCGCCGCTCTTTCGGGACGGTGAGGCGCTTGCTCAAGGCGTCGACGCCGTCAGCGACGCGCGGCCCGAACGCGCCGGCGAGCTGCGCCTTCGTGACGCCGGCGTCCTCCATCGAGTCGTGCAGCAGGGCACAGACGACCGCGAGCGTGGCGTCGACCCCGGCCTCTTCGGCGCAGGCGCGCATCACCTCGGCGGCGACCTTCGTGAGGTGAATGACGTACGGCAGCTCGCTGCCCTGCAGGGTCTGCTTCACATGCACCCTCGCGGCGAAGTCGAGGGCGCGCTTGTAGGCGTCGGGGTCCCACATGCGCGTGAAACGTATCTGAACGCACGTGCGGTTCCCACGAATTCGGGTTCGGGGAACCAACGTGGGTCGTGAGAGATCGATACCTGGTGGCCTCGTCCTGTCCCTCCACTCTGGCGCTGGAGCGCCTCGCTTCAGGCGACGTCTCGCGCGCCGACCTGAAGGCCCACGTCGCCGGCTGCGCGAAGTGCACCGCGCGGCTCGACGCCATGTGGAAGCAGTACCAGGACTTCTCCCAGTCGTCGCTCTCCTACGCGGCGCGCTCGGCCTTCCGGCGCGCGGACTCGCGCTGGAAGAGGAGAGCCATGATCGCCGCACTCGTACCCGCCGCCGCCGTCGTCGCCTTGATCGCCGCCCTGCCCTCGCTGCTGCAGCGGCCGGCCCCCCGCGTCGCCTCAGTTCAGCCCCCCTCGCAGCCGGTGCACGCGCGCGCGGTGAGCCCCGACGTGCTCGAGCCGCGGGGGACTCCGCCTCCGTCGCGGCTGCGCGAGCTGTCGCTGCGCGGCCAGACCGTCGCGTTCGGCAGCGGGGTGCTCGAGGGCGCGAGCGACCAGGGCCCGTCGAAGCCGTTCGTGCTCAAGCACACCGACGTGCGCGCCGACATCACCGGCTTCGTCTCGCAGGTGACGGTCACGCAGGAGTTCGAGAACCCGTTCTCGTCGCCCGTCGAGGCCCTCTACGTCTTCCCGCTGCCCGACGACGCGGCTGTCGACGAGATGACGCTGACCGCGGGCTCGCGCGTGATCCGCGCGACGATTCAGCGCCGCGACCAGGCCCGCCGCATCTACGAGCAGGCGAAGGCCGAGGGCCGCCGCGCCGCGCTGCTCGATCAAGAGCGCCCGAACATCTTCACGCAGTCGGTCGCGAACCTGCTGCCCGGCGAGCGCGTGACGGTGGCGCTGCGATACGTGGCGCCGCTCCGGTACGACGACGGCCTCTACACGTTCAACTTCCCCATGACGGTGGGGCCCCGCTTCGTTCCCGGCTCGGTGGCCGACGCCGAGCGGGTGAGCGCTCCGGTCGAGCGCTCGGGGCGCGACATCGCCGTGTCGGTTCGGCTGCTCGCGGGCGCTCCGGTGGAGGAGCTGACCTCGGTCTCGCACCGCATGCTCGTCGCACGCAGCGAGGGCGTGCAGGACGTGACGCTCGACGCTGCCGACCGCGTGCCGAACAAGGACTTCATCTTGCGCTGGCGCGTGGCGGGGCCGGCGAAGCGCGCGGCGGTGCTGTCGACGGGCGGCAGCGGCGGCACGTTCGCGCTGATGGTGGTGCCGCAGGCGCGCGAGGTTCAGGCGGCGCCGGTGCCGAAGGAGATGGTGTTCGTCATCGACACGTCGTGCTCGATGGCAGGCCCGCCGCTCGACGCCGCGAAGCGCGCGATGCGCTCGGCGATGGAGCAGATGAACCCCGACGACACGTTCATGCTGATCGACTTCGCGGATCGGGCGTCGTCGTTTCACGACAGCCCGCTGCCGAACACGCCGCAGCACGTGGGGCGCGCGCTCGCCTACCTCGCGGCGCTGCCAGCCTCGAGCGGCACGAACCAGCTCGCGGGCCTGTTGCGCGCGCTGCAGCTGCCGAAGGACGACGAGCGGCTGCGCGAGGTGCTGCTGATGACCGACGGGTTCATCGGCAACGAGACCGAGATCCTCGCGGCGGCCGAGCAGAACCTGGGCGGGGCGCGCGTCTTCGGGTTCGGCATCGGCTCGAGCGTGAACCACTACCTGCTGTCGCGGCTGTCGCAGGTGGGCCGCGGCTTCTACCAGTACGTGCGCACCGACGAAGACCCCGAAGCCGCCGTCGAGCGCTTCGTGCGCCGCATCGAGAAGCCGATGCTGACCGACCTGTCGATCGACTGGGCGGGCGTCGAGGTGTTCGACGTGCTGCCGCGCAAGGTGCCCGATCTGTTCGACGCCCAGCCCGTGTTGATCGTCGGCCGGTACAAAGAGCCCGGCCAGGGCGTCGTCACCCTGCGCGGCATGCGCAACGACGGGCCCGAGGAGCTCAAGGTCGCGTTCGAGCTGCCGAAGAGCGGTGGCGGCTCGCCCGGCCTCGCGTCGATCTGGGCCCGCGCTCGCATCGAGGAGCTCGACATGATGCAGCACGCCGCCGAGCTGCCCGAGGTGGTGAGCCAGATCACCACCCTCGGCCTCGAGCACCACCTGGTCACGAAGTACACGTCGTTCGTCGCGGCCGACGATCAGCGCGTCGCGCCGCCTTCGTTCAAGGTGATGAACGTCGCGAATGAGCCGGCCGACGGCACGCGCGTCGCGAACGGCTTCTTCCGCGCGAACGGCTTCGACGACGGCGAGAAGGCCGGCGGCGACGGCTGGGGCAGCTCCAGCAACGCGACCGCCAGGCGCCACGGCGTTGCGCTCGTGCCGAAGGGCGGCGAGGCCGTCGATGGGAAGGCGCCGGCTCCCGGCCAGCACGAGATCGACCTGCCGAAGGCCGGCAACGACGGCTCGAGCACCTTCGAAACTCGACCGGCAAATAGCCGTGCTTCAGCGCGGACGCCCAATTCCAACGAGTCGCTCGGCACCGGTCAGTACAAGATCGACCTCGAGAAGGCCGGCGACGACGAGTTCGGCGCCACGTTCGGAGGCGGCTCCGAGACGAAGGTCGGCGTGAAGGGCAAGCCGCGCACCGTCTACGTGCCGCCGCCCGTGGGCAAGGCGGGCCAGCTCGAGCTGAGCCAGGCGTCGATCATGGAGACGGTCAAGGCGCACCTGCCCGCGATCAAGCAGTGCGTCGAGCGGCAGCGTCAGAAGGACCCGAGCGTCACCGGCAAGCTGCTCGTGAAGTGGGTCGTGCAGCCCGACGGCACGGTCACGCTCGTCGAGGTGCAGAGCGACGAGTTCAAGACGAGCACGTTCGCGAGCTGCCTGTTGCCGCTCATCAAGACCTGGAAGTTCCCCCCGTCGTCGCAGGCCACCCCCGTCGTGTTCCCGTTCAAGTTCTGATGCTGGACGCCGGCGAGCTCTTCGAGCGGTACCACGGCACCGTTTATCGACGGTGCGTGGCGCTGCTGCGCAACAGCGACGACGCCGCCGAGGCCGTGCAGGACGTGTTCGAGAAGGCGATCGCGGGGCTGGGGCGCTTCCGGCTGCACTCGGCTCCGCTGACGTGGCTCTACGCGATCGCGACGCGGCACTGCCTGCAGGTGCTGCGCAACCGGTCGGTGCACGAGCTGAAGGCCGTGCTGCTCGTCGAACCCGGCACCTACGTCATCGACGAGGGCCGCGCCGATCTGATGCGCACGCTCGAGCTGCTCGACCTCGAGGAGCTCGAGCTCGTCGCGCACGCGTACCGCGACGGCCTCACGCAAGACGAGATCGCCGAGGTGACGCGACAGTCGAGGAAGACGGTGGGCAAGAAGCTCAGGGCGCTGGGCGAGAGGCTGAGGCTCGAGCTCAAGGCCGAAGAAGCGCCCCCACCTTCTGCGGCGCCGCCGGCCGTCGCGGAGCTTTCGGTCGCGGTCACGCTGTCACGTGATCGCTGACGCGGGCGGCAGCCACTCTCTCAGCGCGGCGTAGACGTCGCCGCGACTCAGCAGATCGAGGTGCGACGCGCCGAACACCACCTGCCGGTGCTCGGCGGGGAAGCCGAGGTTCAGGCGCGGCACGCGGCTCTCGCCGAGCGCGCTCGCGACCGCGACGAGCCCATCGCCTCGCGGCCTCTCACCCGGCCCCTTCGAGAGGCTCGCGGCGATCGCGAAGCAGCGGACCCCGCGCGGCAGCGGCAGCGGCTCGCGCTCGTCGACGCCGACCTCGAACCGGTCTCGGCCCTGCCAGTGGGAGTCGAGCACGTAGCCGAACCTCAGATCGGTGACGCCGGCGCTGCGGATCTTGGCGAGCTCGGCGAGGGGCGCGCTGAACCGGCTGAGCTTCAGCGCCGCGTGCGCCCAGCTGCCGGCGAGCTCGAGCGCCGCGCCGTGATGCGGAGTGCCCAGACAGATCAGCGACCGCAGCTGCCGCCGCCACCGCAGGCCCGCGACCTCTGCGGCGTGGCAGGCGCTGCGCGCGACGAGGCCTCCCATGCTGTGACCGAGCAGCACGAGCTCTTCGACGGGCACCGGCCAGGCGTCGAGCAGCTGCTCGAGCTCCTTCGCGAGGCGCTGGCCGTTCGTCGAGACGTGCAGCCCGGTGTTGTAGCGCGCGTAGATCGCCGAGTAGCCGAGGTCGCGCTCGAGGGCAGCGCCGTGATCGTGGCCGAGGCGATTCCACTGGAGGTCGTTCATCGAAGACCCGTGGACCAGCACGACGACCCTCGCGGACGATCGGGCGCGGCCGTGGCGGTGCAGCTCCATCGGCTGGGCGAGCGCGTTGCCGGTGCGCTCGAGCAGATCGCCGGTGACGCCGTTGAGCGCTGCGATGGCGGCGAGCCGCTCGGGGCCCGGGGCGACCTCGCCGAGCAGCGGTTCGAGCTGCTCGAGCACGCGCTCGATCGCGACGCCGACGGCGCGGGTGACTCCGCGAATGCTGGCGTAGACGAGGCCCGAGAGCTGCTTCACCGGGGTCGCGAACGGGGTGACCCCCGCGATGGTGTGGTGCATCTGCTCGACGACGCTCGTCGTGCCCGTGGTCGCGTCGACGAGCAGCCGGCTCGCGGCGCGCAGGTCGTCGGCGATGCGGCGGCGCTTGCGCGGAGTCACGGCTGACCGCCTCTCTTGCTGAGAGAACGGCAGGGCGGCGAGAGCGGGCGAGACACCTCCGTCTCTTAGCGCGAGATCGCCTCACCAGCGCAGGTCGTTCAGCGCGTTGCGCTGACCCGGCTGCCAACCCGACTGCCGGAGCTCGGGCAGGCCTCCGTCGCTCACGAGCGTGCCCCGCTCGAACGCCTGCCACTCGGCGTAGCCCGCCGACTGCAGCTCGCCGATGGGGAGGCCGAGGTTCTCGAGCCGCTCGGGGTGCCCGTCGAAGTAGTTCGACAGCCGTGCGGGAACCCAGAACGTCTTCTCGAGCGCCGGGTTCGCCGCGATGTAGCCGCCGGTGCCCCCGATCGTGGCCTGGTGGTACCGGCCGTCGCCCATCGCGTACCACGTGTGGCTGAGCCGCGCGCCCATCGCTGCGGCGCGCTGCTTCACCCTCTCGCCCGGCTCGAACCCGAACTTTACCTTGCGGACCTCGCCGTCGAACACGAGCAGGCCCCGCTCGAACGGCTGACGCCGAACCCCGCCGACGATCGTCTCGGGGCCGGTGGGCTTGCCGAGCTCTGCGCGAGCGGCCTGGTACGCCGACAGGAAGAAGCCCACCACGTGCTGCTCGCCTCCGTTCTCGACGAGCCACGCGCGCTGGCCCGGGTACTGCGGCCCCGTCACGTCGACGACCTTCACGGGCTCGCCACCGACGAGCTCGGTGCGCGGCAGGCCCTGAGCGACGCCGAGCTCGGGGTGCTGCGCGAGCCAGCGCAGCTGCGGCTCGGTCGGGAGCGCAGCGGGCACCGGGATGGTGACGCCGAGGCTCGCGGTCAGGTGTGCGGAGCGTCCGTCGCTGCCGGAGAGGTCGAGGCTCACCTTGCCGTCGCGAATCGCGCCGCGCACCCAGAGGCCCTTCGTCTCGAGGTTCAACGTGCCCTCGGGCTGCAGCGGCACGCGCAGGGTGCCCGCGCCGCCGAGCAGCTCTGCGGGCAGCTCGAGCCAGGCGTGCGTCTCGCTGTCGGCGGCCAGCTGCACGCGGGCCGAGACGACGGCGCCCTTCCCGTCGTTGCCAGAGACGACGAGCTCGGTGCGCTCGGGCTCGGTGAGCGGCAACCCCCGCGTCGAGACCCGGCCCACGTGCTGGGCCGCGGCGCCGGCATAGGCCAGGTCGCGGTAGCGCCCAAACGGGTGCTCGAGCAGGTCGAGCTTCACCGTGCCGTCGTCGAGCACCCGCAGCTGCCCCTCGACGAAGCCGTGCAGCGATTCGATTCTGAAGCGGCCCTCGGAGTCGAGGCGAAGGCCGCGCGCCTCGCCGTCGTAGCGCAGGGAGAACGTGTCGCCCTGCTTCACCAGCTCGACCGGGCTCGTGAGGCCCGGCCGCTGCGTGCCGATGACGAACACGCGCTCGAGCGGGAAGGAGTACTTGCCATCTGCGAGCGCCGCCGGGGTGCCGATGTGAAAGGCCTTCGCGAGCGCGAGGAACTGCCGCTTCGCCTGCTCGGTCGGCGCGGGGCCGTCGAGGCTCGTGAGCGCCCACTGCCGGCGCAGCTCGTCTCGCTCGAGCGCGTCGACGGTGCCATCGGAGCGGGCGGCGCGGGCCGCCTCGGTCACGACCTTCACGTCGACGGGGCGCTGGGCGAGCCGGGCGCGCTCGAACGCCGAACGAATCTGCTTGAGGGCAGTCATGGGGCTCTCGCGGCGGGCGCGTCAGAACGAGCCGTTCAGCTTCAGGTCGTTCTGCAGTGAGCTGCCGACGAACGCGACCTTCACGTCGAGCGCGCCGTTCTCGACCCGGCCTTCGAGCTTCCACGACCAGCCCGCAGCGGCGCCCGAGGCGAGCACGCCTCCGTCTTTGACCGGCACCGTGAGGTCGCCGGCGCCGCCGGTCAGCGTCGAGGGCACCTTCAAGTACAGCGCGCTCGCGTCGTCGGTGATGAGGGTCACCTTGCCGGTGACGTGGCGCGTGCCGTCGCCGGGCGAGGTGCCGTCATCGCGGCGCTCGTTCGCGCGAGACTTCGTCACGAGCTCGCCCGAGACGAGCACGTCGAGCTGCTCGGGCCTCGGGGTCAGCGGCGTGCCGTCGACGCTCACGCTGCCGCGCCAGTGCTTGCGCTCGCTGGTCGCGGCCTGGCCGCCGCCGAACGCCGTGGGGTTCGTCCAGTCGACGACCTCGACGACATCGGCGGTCAGCGCGCCCTGCTCGTTCACGGTCACCTTGCCGTCGAGGTGGTGCTTGTCGCTGAACTTGGTGTCATCGATGTGGAACTTCCCGTCGGGGTCGAGCGCGTAGAACGTGTCGCGGTAGCGGATCACGCCGCCGTTGCCCTTCTTGTCGACGGTGAAGCTGCGCTCCTCGCCGAGGTGGGTCGTGGGGATCCGGTAGGTCCCGTCGGGCAACGGAGCGAGCACCGACGGCTTCGCCATCGGGATGTGGAGGTTCTTCAGGGCACCCTTCAGGAGGTTCGTGGTCATGCCCAGGGGACGAACCCTGCTGCGCGAAGGTGCGGGGAAAGAGCGAGGCGTTCAGGGTGACCGGCGGCAGCTCACGTACCCGATGGCGCCGGTGGTGCGATCGGCGAAGGCCGCGTGCAGCACATCGCGTGTGGAGTCGACCGCGAGCGAAGACGCGACGCCGAGATCGTTCGGCCCGGTCGCGAGCGGCGTGGCGACCCACGCGCCGGAGCGGTTGGTGACGTAGCCCAGGTCGCGGACGCCGGCCTGGTAGTAGGTGACGTGCAGGTGGCCCGTCGCGTCGATCGCCAGCGAGGTGTTGCCGGCGGTGACCATGCCCGCGGCGTCGAGGGCGGTGGCGACCCACGTGCCCGACGCGTTCGTCGCGTACTTCAAGCGGCTGTTCGGGGTGTCGAGGTAGGTGACGTGCAGCTTCCCTGCTGGGTCGATCGCGAGAGCGCTGTTGGTGCCGAGCGCTCCGGTGTCGAGCGTCTGAGCCGACCACGCGCCCGAGACGTCGGTGGCGTATCGGAGGCCGCCGACGGCTCTCTCGACGTAGGTGATGTGGTTCTTCCCCGCGGAGTCGAGCGCGAGCGACACCTGATCGGGCTGGCCGGCGTCGTCGACGTCGACGCTCGGCCACGACGTTCCCGAGCGGGTGGCCTGCAGCAGGCCGTAGGGCGTCACGTTGCGCGCGAGCGCGAGGCGCGGCGCCGCTGACGAGTCGAGCGCGAGTGAGCTGCTGCTGCACTGGCCGGCGACCGGCTCGGTGACCCAGCTGCCCGAGGTGTTCGTCGCGTACATCACCGACGCCGCGGCGCTGCTGAAGTAGCCGACGTGCGCCTTGCCCGCGGAGTCGAGCCGGAGCGTGAGGAGGGTGCCTCCTGCGCCCATCGCGTTGACGAGCGCTCCAGACCAGCCCGTCGCACCGCGGGTCGCCACCTTCAGCGCGTTGTGCTGGGCGTCGTAGTACGCGACGTGCGGAGCGCCGCTCGAGTCGAGCGCGAGCGACACGTACGAGATGACCTTGGCGTTGGCGTCACCGTCGATGCTCTCGATGGTGCACGCGTAGCCGCCATCACCGGCTCCGCCGCCACCGCTTCCACCATCGACGGGCTCCATCGGGGCGCCCGGGCAGGCGAACAGGCACATCGCCAGCAACGACATGACGCGAGGGTTCATGGCTCCGTCATCACACGCAGCGCCGAGCGCCGCGAAAGCAGGAGCCGCTCAGCGGCACGCTCGGGTGACAATGCGGGTGATACCGCGTCAGCGGCAGGAGCTTCGGGTCTGACGCCCGCTGTCACGCCAGCGCGTGACCGCTGACCTGCGGCCGGTTCCCCGTCGGCCGCAGGCAGTTCCGGGTCTGACGCCCGCTGTCACGCTAGCGCGTGACCGCTGACCTGCGGCCGGTTCCCCGTCGGCCGCAGGCAGTTCCGGGTCTGACGCCCGCTGTCACGCCAGCGCGTGACCGCTGACCTGCGGCCGACGGGGGCCTAGAGTCGCGGCGACATGGCAGACGAGTACGACTTCATCGACGACGAGGCCGGCGGCCGGTTCGTGCCCATCGGCGGCCCGCTGGTCCAGCTGCGCAACCTGGTGCACTCGGGCGACCCCGACACCGCCGTGAAGCTCTACGAAGAGACGGGGGGCGTCGCCCGCGACTCGATTCTCGAAGAAGCCAAGGAGGCCTCGTTCGAGACGAAGAAGGCGTGGGCGAACGTGCTCAAGCGCGCGCGCGACTTCGGCGCCGCCGGCACCGTCTACGAGATGGCGAAGCTCGAGCACGACGCCGCCTGGTGCCACGAGCAGGCGCAAGACTTCGCCGCCGCGGGCGCCGCCTATGCCCGCGCCGGCGAGCTGCTCAAGGCCGCCGCCTCGTACGAGCGCGCCGGCAAGGGCGCCGAGGCCATCGACATGTACAAGAGCGCCGGCGCCAAGGAAGCGCTCGCCGAGTGCCTCGCACGCCAGTTCCGCTACGAGGAGGCCGCCGAGGTGTTTCGCGCCCTCAACAACACGCACGCCGAGGTCGAGGTGCTGCGAGCCTCGCTGCGCGAGCGGCCGGGCAACGTTCAGTCGGCGTGCCGCCTCGTCGAGATCATGGTGCTGTACGGACACGTGCGGCAGGCCGCCGATCTGCTGATGGAGACGGCCCGGCGCTCGCCGGTGGCCCGTTCAGACGCGAAGCTCCTCGACTATCTCGCGCGGCTGCTCGAGGGCATCGGCTCGCACGGCGCGGCCGAGAAGGTGCGGCACCGCTTGAAGGCGCTGGGCAAGCCGCCGGCCCAGGGCGCGATGGCGGCGTCGGGCGAGGCGAAGGTGACTCCGACCGATGGGTACGGCTTCTTGAAGGCGTTGCCGATGTTCGAGGGGCTGTCGCTGCCCGAGATGAAGTCGCTGTACCGCATCTGCAGCGGCGTGACGTTCACGCCGGGCCAGAACGTCATTGAGCCGGGGCAGCCGGGGCGCGGGCTGTACGTGGTGATCGACGGTCAGGTCGAGGTGTTCAGCGGGCCCGACACGACGTCGCGGCTGCTGAACACGCTGGGGCCGGGCTCGTACGTGGGCGAGATCTCGCTGGTGCGCGATACGCCGACGACGGCGCGGGTGACGGCGCGCACGCAGGTGAAGGCGCTGTTCGTCGCGCGCGACGCGTTCGAGAAGTACCTCTACGGCAACCCCGGCGCGGCGCTCGCCATCTACCGGCTGTTCACACTGAACCTCGCAGAGCGCGTGCGCGTGCTCAGCGCGGCCCGGTAGAGTCGAGTCAGACGTGTCGGAGAAATACGACGAGCTCGGCGAGACCCTGTCGATGACAGAGATCATTCGCCTGCAGGACACCCTGTCGAAGGCGCTCGTGCGGCGCTTCGAGAAGAAGCTCGCGCTCGCGTTCAGCGACGTCGCCGGCTCGACCTCGTACTTCTCGAAGCACGGCGACGAGGCGGGCCGCAAGCTGCAGCAGCGCCACATCGATCTCATCGGGCGCGTGCTGCCCGCGGCGTCAGGGCGCATCGTCGACACCGCGGGCGACGGCGCCTTCCTCTGCTTCCCCACGCTGAACGGCGCGCTGAAGGCGATGGTCGAGCTGCAGCGGAAGATCTCGATCGACAACGACAGCCGCCCGACCGAGCACCGGCTGCAGGTGCGCATCGGCGTGCACTTCGGGCCGGCGCTGACCGACGGCACGCTGGTGTCGGGCGACTCGGTGAACTTCAGCGCGCGGGTCGCGTCGTCGGCGGGCCTGTCTGAGATCCGCCTCAGCGTGGCGGCCTACAACGAGCTGTCGGACGTCGCGCTGCGCCTGCGCTGCAGGAAGCTCAAGGCCGTGACGCTCAAGGGCATCGAGGAGCCCGTCGAGCTGTTGCTGCTCGACTGGCTCGACCCGGCGATCTTCCCCGCGAGCGTGCGCATCGACGGCCAGGGCGAGGTGAAGCTGCCGGCGCAAGAGGTGGTCCGCTTCGGCCGGCTGCGCGAGCAGGAGGGCGAGGCCGCGAACGACATCGTGCTCGAGCCGCGCGACCCCTCGGCGGCGAACCGCATCAGCCGCTGGCACTTCGAGCTGCACCGCCGGTCGACGGGCTTCACGCTGCGGTCGGTGTCGAGCTCGCTCACCGACGTCGACGGCGCCGCCGTGCAGAAGGGCGGCGAGGCGCCGATTCGGCCGGGCTCGAAGGTGAAGGTCGGCGGCGTGATGACGCTCGAGTTCCTCGGCGACAAGATCGCGCAGCACGACGCCACGCTGATGCCCGATCAGTGAATCGAAGCGGCGCAGGTGCGTCGGTGCGGCTCGAGGGAGGGAACTCACGTGCAACGTCTCACCGCGATCGGAGTGTTCTCGCTGGGCAAGGCGCTCGGCATGTCGGGCGTGCTGATCGGGCTCATCATCGGCATCCCCTACGGGCTCTTCGCGATGCTGATCGGCCTCGGGGGCGGCGGCGCCTCTGCGGGGCTCGCCCTCGGCCTCGGCATCATGCTGCTCGCGCCGACGCTCTACGGCCTCGTGTCGTTCATCGCCGGCGTGATCTACGGGCTCGTGCTGAACGTCGTGCTCAAGATGTCGGGCGGCATCGAGCTGACCTTCGAGCGCTCGTAGTCAGAAGTCGTGGTGGTCGAGCAGGAGCGGGAACGTGACCTGCGACGGGCCCGGCGCCCTGGGAAACGGCCAGAGCTTGAGGCGGCCGAGCACGCACGCTCCGAATTCGCCGTTCTTGATGTCGGTCTGCTTGATGCGCGCCGAGGTCACGGCGCCGGCCGGCGAGATGCTCCAGTCGAGCAACATGCGGCCACCGAACGCGCCGCTGCGCATCATCGAGCGCTCGTAGCAGGCGGTGATCTCTTGCAGGTGCTCGTTGATGACCTTGACGATGGCGTCGCGGCTCAAGGACGACGTGGGCGGCACCTTCGCCTCGCGGCCGCTGGCGCTGACGGTGCCCTGCACGCGGCCCTTGCCGATGCCGCCCGCCTTCATGCCACCCACGCCGCTGAAGCCCTTCGCGCCGATGCCGGTGCCGATGGTGTCGCTGTGGAAGCCGAAGCCGGGAGCGCCCAGCAGAGCGTTCGCCCCGATGCCCGCGAGCAGCGACTGCTTCTTGCCGCCCTTGCTGCCCTTGATGTTGTCGAAGCTCTTGAGCACGTCGCGAAGGGGCTGCTCGAGCGCGACGGGGAGCTGGGGCACCCGCTGCGGCTTGTTCGACCTGCAGCACTTGGCAGGCGGCCTGCGAACGGCGTCGGGCTTCACCTGCGCGAGCTGCGCGGGCTGAGCGGGCTTCGGCTTCATGACGACGTGCACGATTGCGGGGTCGATGGGCTTCGGCGTGAAGTCGGCTGGCTCGAGGTTCGCGCCGTAGACGCCGAGCGCGAGCACCGCGGCGAAGAGCCCCGCAGCGAGCGCCATCACGTGCCAGGGCCAGTCGCGGGGCGAGCCTGGGGGCACGGGGCGAACCCGCGGCACGCTCGTCGCCACGCACACGAGGTGGCCGACGTGGAACCGCGCCGACTCGCCGTGGGCGACGCGCAGGCCGTCGAGCATCCACCCGCCGTCGATGGGCTCGACGCTCTCGATGCCGAACTCGCGGAGGTCGGCGGGCCGCTCGACAATCTGCACGCTCAGGCGCGTGTCGCCCCAGAACAGCTCGAGCTTCAGCGACGCGGGGCGCTGAGCGCGGGCGGCGGGCGGCTCGAGAGGCCGAACGATCTCGAGCTTCGGTCGCTGCCAGCGCTCCGAGATGACGCGCGCCCGAAGCACGTACGGGCCGACGGCGACCTCGTCGATCGGCCGCAGCTCACAGGCGGTCGCGCGGAAGCCGTTCACGAACACGGGCGCGCCGGCGGCCTCGAGCGCGACCCGCTCACCGCTGAGCGAGACGGCCGCGTGCAGCGGCACGAGATCGTCGAGCCGCAGCCCGCAGCTCGGGTCGCTGCCCACCGTGTACCGCCCGGCCGTGAACACCTCGGTGCCGACCAGCAGCCCGTCGCGCAGGATCACGACCTGCAGCACGACCGCGTGCTCGGGAGGCAGCACCGCGGGCGGCGCCGACAGCGGAGGCAGCGGAGCAACGGCCTTCGGCGCCGGCTTGTTGCCGTAGAGGCTGCGCAGCGCCTGGAAGCGCGCCGCACACCCCTGGCACTCGCGCACGTGCCGCTCGAGCCTTCGGCCCTCGTCGGAGCCCGGGATCTCGCCGAGGAGCCAGCGATCCATCAAGAGGTCCGACGCGCAGCCCTCGTCGCGGCGGGCGAGCGCGGCGCTCATCGGCTCACCTTCTGCAGCTCGCCTGCGGCCACGCGAGCGGCGGCGTGAAACTCGACCAGGCGGTTGCCGATGGTGCGACGCGAGACGCCGGTGAGCTTCGCGATCTCGTCGTGGCTCAGCTGATCGAGGTAGTAGTAGACGGCGATCTCTCGCAGCGCCGCCGGCACGCGATCGAGCACCGCGCGGAGCGTGACCCGCTCGTCGAGGCCGGCGGGCGCATGATCCACCGAGCCGTGGGTCAGCAGATCGAGCGCGGCGCTGTGGCGCGCTCCGTTGCGGAGCAGGTTGAGGCAGTGGTTCGTCGTGGCTCGATACAGCCACGTCACGGGCGAGCTGTCGGCGCGGAAGGCCGCCCACGCGCCCAGCACCTTGACGAAGATCTCCTGGGTCGCGTCGCGCGCCGCCTGCTCCTCGCCCAGCATCGCGCGCGCGCGGCGGAGCACCATCGCGCCGTATTGGGAGTACAGCTCCTCGCAGGACGGGGCGGGCGTCACAGCACCGTTTGACACCAGGTTTTCGAAAACGGGTATCGCCTGTGCTTTCGAATGCTTGCGCTGGGGGATTTTCCCTGCTTTTTCTAGGCATCTGACGATGGCCGCGTTCCCTACACTCGCCCTCCTCGCCCTCGCGCAGTTCGACGCCAGCGCTCCGGCGACGAACATGCTGCAGGGCCTCTCGTTCAAGGCCGACAAGACCGCCAACGCCGAGCGCATGACCGACGGCAAGGCGGCCGACCCGGGCGATGGGTGGCAGACGATTCTCACGTCGGTGATCGACAAAGAGGGCAGCGTCACCTGGGATCTCGGCGCCTCGCGCGACTTCGAGGGCGTGTGGATTCAGGCGGACAACAACGACGTCTACATCGTGGCGACCTCGGAAGACGGCCTCACGTTCACGACGGCGTGGGAGTCGCTCACGGTCGACAACGCGGGCATGCAGACGCGGCAGGCCGCGGTGCACGGCCGGGGGCGCTACGTGCGGCTCACCGCGAAGGGCGGCGACGGGCTGTTCAGCGTCGCCGAGTTCGCGGTGTTCGCGACCGCCGACGCGCTGAAGGCCTACGTGCCGTCGTACGTGCGCACGGCGCCTCCGCCGCAGCCGTTCGACGGCAACTGGATCGTGATCGCCGTCGTGCTCGCCGGTGTCGTGATGCTCGTGCGGCGCATGAAGGCGCCCGAGATCGCCGCCGAAGCCCCGAAGGAAGAGAAGGCCGAACAGAAGGAAGAGCCGCCCGCGACGAAGCCTTGATGCAGTGCCCGGACCCCGAAGAGCTCGCGGGCTTCGCCGACGGGCTCGTGACGGGGGCCGCGCGCGATCAGATCGCAGCCCACGTCGACGGCTGTGCGTCGTGCCGAGAGGTCGTGGTCACGCTCGTTCGCAGCTCGCGCCCCGAGACTCCGCAGGGCGTGGTGTCGATGCCGCCCAGCGGCGACGAGCGGCCGCGGCGCGGCGACGTCATCGGGCGGTACGTCGTGCTCGACGCGCGCGGCGCCGGCGGCATGGGCCTCGTGCTCTCGGCGCACGACAACCAGCTCGACCGCAACGTCGCGCTCAAGCTCGTGCGACCCGACCTCGAGCAGCGGGGCGGCGCCGAGCAGACGCGCGCGCGGCTCTTGCGCGAGGCGCAGCTCATGGCGCGCGTGCGGCACCCGAACGTCGTCACGGTCTACGACGTGGGCACGCTCGGCGAGCGCATCTTCATCGCGATGGAGCTCATCGACGGCGTCACGCTGAGGGCCTGGCTGAAAGACGCGCCGCGCAACGCCGCCGAGATCTGCGCCGTCTTCGTGCAGGCCGGGCGCGGGCTCGCCGCCGCGCACGCGTCGGGCGTCGTTCACCGCGACTTCAAGCCCGACAACGTGCTGGTCGACGCGCGCGGCGAGGCCCACGTCATGGACTTCGGGCTCGCGTGGTCTGACGCCCTGCCCGGCGCCGTCGCGCCCGGCGGCGCCGAGGGGACTTTGGCGTACATGGCGCCCGAGCAGCTCGGCGGAGCGCCCGTCGACGCCCGCACCGATCAGTTCGCGTTCTGCGTCGCGCTGTACGAGGCCCTCACGGGTGCCCGCCCCTTCACCGGCACCGACCGCTCGACGCCGCCGCCGATGCCGGCGCAGCTGCCCAAGCGCGTGGCCTCAGCGCTCACCCGCGGCCTCTCGCCACGCGGGGCCGACCGCTTCCCCTCGATGGAGCCGCTGCTCGCCGCGCTGCAGCCCCGCTCGCAGCGCATGCTGTGGCTCGGCCTCGCGGCGGCCGGGGCCGTCGTCGCGGCGGTCGGCGGCACGCTCGTGCTCTCGCGCACGCCGTCGGACTGCGAGACGGCTCCGAAGCGGCTGCAGGGGGTGTGGGACGCCGAGCGGCGCGGGCAGGTGCAAGCCGCGTTCGCGGCGACGAAGGCGAGCTTCGCCACGCCGGCGTTCGACTCGGCGGCGGCGGCGCTCGACCGGCGCACCGGCGAGTGGCTCTCGACCTTTCGCACCACGTGCGAGGGCGCAGCGAGCGAAGAGACCCGCTCGCGCCAGCGCGCGTGCCTCGAAGAGCGGCTCGCCGAGCTGAAGGTGCTGACCGAGCTGTTCGCGCAGGCCGACGTCAGCGTCGTCGAGCACGCGGCCGAGGCGGCGGCGCGCGTGCGCGGGCCGGCGTCGTGTCTCGGCGGCGAGGCGCTGACCACCCTGCCCTTGCCTGACGACGGCGCGCGCCGCGCGGCGATCGCGCAGGTGCGCCTCAAGATCACCGAGAGCGCGGTGCTGCACCATGCGGGCCGCATTCAGGCGGCGGTCGACGCGGCGCGGGCGGCCGTCGCGGCGGCGAAGCAGACGAGGTACCCGCCGGTCGAGGCCGAGGCGTGGCTGCAGCTGGTCGAGCCGCTGCGCGACAGCGGCGACTACGAAGAGGCGCGCAAGGCGCTCGACGAGGCTTCGGTCGCCGCCGAAGCCGGGCGCCACTTCGACGCGCTGCTGCTCGTCGCGGTGAAGCACGTGCGCGTCGTCGAGAACGCGCGCATGGAAGACGCCGAGGGGTGGATTCGCAGGGCCGAGGCAGCGCTGCACGAGACTCCGAGGCCGGAGGTGAAGGCCGAGCTCGACTCGGTGGTGGCCGTCTTGAGGCTCGGGCAACGGCGAACGCGCGAAGCGATCGAGCGCTCGACGGCCGCGCTCGCCTGGTACGAGGCCGAGGGCCGCGTCTCGGACGCCCTGGGCGAGCGGCACGTCGCTGCGCTCGCGCAGCGCGCCCGCGGCAGCGCCGCGACGGCCGACGCGCTGCTCGAGCGCCTCGTGAGAGACTACGAAGCCGTGCTCGGGCCGACGCACCCGCGCACGCTGCACGTACGCGTGCACAAGGCCGAGGCGATGATCGACCTCGGAGCTCCAGCGCTCGCGCTGTCAGCCCTCGCCGACCCCACGCTCGACGGGCCCGATCGGCTCACGCCGTCATGGCAAGCCATGCGCCTGCGGCTCGAGGGCGATGCGCTGCGCATGCTCGGCCGATGGGACGAGGCGATCGCGCGCTACGGGCAGGCGGCGGAGCTCGCGCCGGCCGCGAGCGGCCCGGTGCGGGTCAAGCTCGCCACCGCGCTGCGCGAGAACGGCCGGCTCGCCGACGCCGAGTCGGAGCTGAGGGCGGCCGACGAGCGGCTGCGAAAGGCCGTCGGGCCGAACAGCTTCCTGCTCGAGGTCGCGCGGCTCGAGCTCGCCGAACAGAGGCTGGCGCACGGGGCGGCAGCTGAGGCCGACGCGGTAGCGAGCGCGGCCCTCGAGCGCCTGGAGGCGCTGCTCGAAGACGCTGCGGCTCCCGAGCACATCGAGGCGCTGCTCACGGCGTCGCGCACGGCAGCGGCGGCGGGCGACCCGAAGCGCTCGGCGCACCTCGCGAACCGCGTGATCACGCTGAAAGAGGAGCTCTCGTTTCAAGCCTCACGCGCGCAGGTGCGGCTGGGGCTTTCGGAGGGCGCGGCGCAGCTTCGCAAGCTGGGGCTGTTTCCCCTCGAGCAGGCTACGCTTCCTCGGAAGTGAAGCCGCGGGGCTCGACATGGCTGGCGGTCTGGAAGCGGCACGGCCGCAAGCCAGGCAGAGATCCCGACGCGCTCGAGCGCTCGCTCGAAGCGGCGTACACGGCTGGGGCGGCCGTGCATGGGCTCGAGCTGTCGCGCGAAGACTTCGCGGCGCACGTCGCGCGCGTCACGAAGCTCGACGAGGCGAGCGAGCTCGACACGCTCTCGGCCGAAGGGCTGTTCCTCGCGGCGGCGTGCGCGGTGCAGCTGCCGGGCGCGAGCACGCGGTTCGAGGCCGAGCTGTTCCCTTCGCTGCGGCGCACGCTCGCGAAGATGGACTCGGGCTCGACGTTCGCCGACGAGGTGCTGCAGCACCTCAGGGTGCGGCTGTTCGCGAGCCCCGACAGGTCGCTGCTCTTGACCTACTCGGGGCGCGGGGCGCTCGGCGCGTGGCTGAAGGTGGTGACGGTTCGCGACGCGCAGCGGCTGCGCAAGAAGGGCGCGGGGGCGGCAGACGGCGACTCGGACGAGGGGCTCGCGCGGCTGCCCTCGCCGTCGGCCGACCCCGAGCTCGCGTTCTTGAAGCTGCAGCACCGGCAGGACTTCAAGGAGGCGTTCGGCGAGGCGATGGCGACGCTCGATCAGCGCCAGAAGAACGTGCTGCAGATGAACCTGGTGCAGGGGTTGTCGATCGACGAGGTCGGCCGGGTCTACGCGGTGCACCGGGCGACGGCGGCGCGGTGGGTGTCGGCGGCGCGCGAGCAGCTCGTGACGCAGACGCGGCAGCGGCTCGCCGAGCGGCTGAAGCTGGCGTCGGGCGAGCTCGACAGCCTGATGGGCGCGGTGCGCAGCAACCTGAGCGTCTCGCTCGGAGGGCTGGAGCCGGGTCACGGCGCTTCGGGCTCGAAGTAGTCGTGGGCGAGCGCGCTGCCGACCGGCGCCGTGGGCAGCGGGCGCCGGCGCGCGACTCGCTCTCGCGCGGCGAGGGCCGTCGGCCCTACTCGATCCACGGCCTCGGGTGCTCGAGGGGCGCCTGGGCAGACGCCGCGACCGACTCGCGCTCTTGCGCTGCCCTCGCCCGCGCGAGCTTCTCTTCGGCTTCGGCCAGCGCGAGCTCGCGCTTGTCGAGCTTCTGGGCGCACGACTCGGCGCGCTGCTCGAGCGAGGTCGCGTCGCCGTCGTCGGCGCCCTCGACCTTGAACTTCACCTCGGCCCGCGCGCGCGCGGCGGCGTACTTTCGCTCGGCGCAGACCGCCGCCGCGTCGAGCAGCTCGAGCGACCGCTCGTCTCGCTCGACCCGCGCGGTCTCGACCGAGACCTGGGCCTTCGCTTCCTTCTTGAGCGGCGACTCGCGCAGCTCTTCGTAGCGCTTGTCGGCCTCGCCGAGCGCGACCTTCGCCCGGTAGAGATCGCGCTCGGCCTGGTCGGCGCGGGCGCGCGCGGTCATCAGATCTTCTTCGGCGTCGAGCAGCCACACCCGCGCCTCGTACGGCAGCCGCGGGCCGAGCAGGCCGCTGCCGACCGTCGCGCAGCCGCTGGTCACGACCGCGAGGGCGATGAGCGCGAGGCCCTTCACGGCGCGCGCTCCGCTTCGAACGCGCCGAAGATCGCGCGGCCCGACGCCGTCTCGTTGCCCTGTACGAACGTGAGCGAGACCTCGCCCTGCACGGTCTTCGCCTTCGTGAGGTCGCCGTCGGCGCGGAACATGCCGCGCGAGAGCCGGGGGAAGACGGTGTGGTCGGGGTCTTCGAGCACGTTGCGCGTGGCGGTGCCGCGCTGGCCGCCCGACATCGCCTCGGCGAGATCGTACTGAACCGAGTGAGCCGGCACGGCGCCGTCGATGATGACGCCGACCTTGAGCACCGTGTCTTCGACCTCGCCGCGCTTCTTCAAGAACCGCAGGCTCAGGTAGCCGTCGGTCGCCTCGAGGGTGGCGCGGTCGTACGTGACGTCCATCACCGCCGTCAGCGAGCCGTCGAGCGGGGCTGCGCCGCCCGGGCCGCAGGCGGTGAAGAAGACTGCCGCCGCCAGCAGCAACCCGCCCCTCACCCCGGCCCTCTGCCCTACGAGGGGAGAGGGAGCTCGTTCTCGGTTGTTTGCGCTCATGGTCATCTCCGGCTGTAGGCCTCGACGCAGCCCTTCCACGCGGGGTCAGACGCCGGCCCCGAGAGCTGCGACTTGTCGTTCACCTGCTCGAGCTCGGCGCGGGCGCCCGCCTGATCGCCGAAGCGGCACTTCAGCGCCGCGAGGTTGCCGTGCGCGATCGCGTTCGCGGGCTCCATCGACAGCGCTTCGCGGTACGCGGCGCCGGCGGCCATGGGCTCGCCGAGCTGCAACAGCGAGTAGCCGAGCCCGGCCTGCGCTGCGGCGAGGCCTTTGTTCACCTCGAGGGCGCGCGCGAACACGAGCCGCGCCATCGCCGGGTTGCCCTTCTCGAGCCACAGGGTCGCGACCGAGGTCAGGGCCGCGGCGTCTTTCGTGAGGTCGACCTTGCGCTGAACGTCGGCGGGCACGGCCGGCTTCTCGGCGCGCGGCTTCACGCGAAACGCGGCGATCTTCACGTCGTCACTGCGCGCGCGGCAGCCTGCGGCGGCCTCGGTGAAGACGCCCTGCTCGTCGGCCTTCTGCACGCACAGCGCGAACGTCTGCTCGGCCCGGTCGCGCAGCGGAGCCGCCTGCTCGTCGGCCGCCGCCTTCCACTCGGACTTGTCGACGTCCTTCGGCACGGGCACCTCGAGCAGGGTCTCGGCGAGATCCTGGTAGGCGAGGCCCATGCGCCAGAGCGACGCGACCGTGTACTCGGGCGAGCCGTGGCCGATGATCTGGGCGTAGGTCTGCTCGAGCTCGCTCCAGGCGGCGACCTTCTGCTCGAGGTCCCTGGCCTCCATGCCGTAGAACGCGTCGAACGGGCCCTCGGCGACGTGCCAGAGGCCGCGGGCGGCGGGCTCGCCTTCGCTGAGCGCGAGCGTCTCGGCCGGGCCGTCGGCGCCGCCGGTCGACACCTGCGCGAGCACGGCGGCGGCGCGGGGGCTGTTCTGGTCGGTGACGAACGCCTTCTTCGCGAAGGCCTCGGCGCGCTTCACGTCGCCGGCGATGAACCAGGTCTCGGCGAGCTCGGCGTAGAGCTCGGCCTTCTCGGCCTTCGGGGCCTTCTGGGCGAGGGTCTCCATCACCTTCGAGCCGCGGTCGAGCTCGCCCATCGCGAGGTACAGGCCGGCGGCCGAGCGCAGCGCGTCTTGCGCCTTGCGGCCGTCGAGCACCTCGGCGGCCTTCTCGTACCACTGCGCGGCGTCGGCGAAGCGGGCGGTGTCGATGGCGCGGCGGGCGAGCTGCAGCTCGAGGTCGTTCGTCTCTTTCGCGTCGGGGTACTGGTCCATCAGCTTCTGCGCGAGCTCGACCTCTTTGTTCCAGTCGCCCTTCTCGCGGGCGGCGAGCATCGCGCCGGCGAGCGCCTTCGAGGCGGTGCCCTCGTCCTTCGCGTCCTTCGCGATCTGCTCGAGGCCCTTCACGACGTCGCCGGTCTTCTCGGCCGACGCGAGCGCCATCTCGGTGAGCGCCTCGCCCTCGACGCCCTGCAGCACCTTGCGCGCCTCGTCTTTGAAACCCTCGGGCAGCTTCGACGCGAGCAGCTGACCGCCGATGTCGTTGAAGCGCTTGAAGTCGCGCGTCTTGTAGGTGGCGTCGAGCGCGAGGTGGCCGGCGACCGACGCGTCTTTGTGGCTCGGGTACGCGAGCGCGAACGCGAGGAACTTCTCGGAGGCCTGCTTGTACTCGCCGTCGTCGAAGTGCGCGCGCGCGATGTTGAAGCGAATGTCGGCGACGTTCTCGTTCTTCGGGTACCGCTTCACGAACGTGGTGCCGACGCGCTTGATGGCCTGGCGGGCGTCGACGATCTGAAAGCGGCTCAAGGCCTCGAGGCGCTCGTCGGCGACGCTCGCGCGCCACGCCACGAGCGCGCCGTAGGTGGCCTCTTCGTTGGCGGCGTCGTCGCTGCCGTCGGTGGCCTTCGCGAGCAGCTCGAACTGCTTCGCGGCGTCGGTGTAGCGGTGCGCGGCGTAGAGCGAGTCGGCGCGGTTCTTCATCACGTCCTTCACGTGGGCGGCCGGGCGGAACAGCGTGAGGTACTCGGCGTAGGCGTTGCTCGCCTCGAGGTAGAGGCGCTTGTCGTCGCGCTTCTGGGCCTGCAGGTGCAGCCGCGTCGCGAGGTCGCGTGAGGTCTCTTCGAGCGCCGCGATGCGCTTCGCCTTGTCTTCGGGCGTCGCGGCGACCGACTTGCGCACCTGCACGGCGGCGCGCACGAGGTACGAGACGTCTTGCGCGATCGGCTGCGCCTTGCCGGCCGAGTCCTTGATCGCGTCGTAGAGCGCGAGGGCGCGATCTTCGTCGCGCTCGGGGTCGGCGCGCAGCGAGAGCAGCTTGCGGAACACGGGCACCGCGTCTTGCGGCTGGGTCTTCACGAGGTAGCGGTTCGCGAGCTTGTCGAGCACGAGCGCATAGGTGGCGGCGCCGTCAGAGAGCCGCTCGAAGTACGCGAGCGCGCCGGCCGGCTTCTTCACCTCGGTGTAGCTGTAGACGAGATCGACGAGGGCCTCGCGCCGCACGTCGAGGATCTTCTTGGACTCGGGCTCGACGGTGCCTTCGCCCTTGTCCTTGCCGCGGCGGCCGGTGACGACCGCCTCGAAGTAGGGGATCGCCTTCTCGTGATCACCCCGGTTCACCTCGACCCAGCCGAGCTTGTAGCGGGCGAGATCGTGCGACGGCGACGGCGCGCGCTTCAGCACCGCGCGGTAGTGCTTCTCGGCCTCGTCGTTGTCGTTCTTGTCGAAGAAGTAGTCGCCGAGGATCAGCTCGGCCTCCTGGGCGAGCGGGCTCTTGCCGTGCTTCTTCACCAGGCCCTCGAGCGTCGCGACCATCTCGTCGAAGTGGCCGAGCTCGCGCTGCTCGTGCGCGAGGTAGAAGCGGACCTTGTCGTTGCCCGCGTACCGGGGGAACTCGCGGAGCATGCGCGAGTACATCGACACCGCCTTCTCTTTCAGCAGCCGCACCTCGGGGCTGACGACGGGGCCCAGGTTCTCGGGCTGCTCGGCGGCCTTGAGCCCGTAGAGCAGCCGGCTCTTCTCGACCGTGAGCTCGCAGAGGCGGAAGCGCAGCTCGGGCACGTACTTCGCCGTCGGAGTGCGCGACAGCAGCGTCTCGGTCTCTTCGATCGAGCGATCGATGCGCGAGAGGTTCTCTCTGAGCTGCTCGACGTCGGGCGACGCGGCGAGCGCGATGAGGGCCAGGGCGATCACGTCTTGCCTCCCTCGTGGCAGCGGTCTTCGAGATCGATGCGAATGTCGCGGAGCTCGTCGTTCCAGTACTCGCCGCTGAAGTTGTACGAGACGTCTTCGGGGCCCATCGCGTCTTGGCTCTCGGGCACGAGCTCGTCGGGGTGGGCTCCGACGCGCGCGTTCAGCTTGAGGCCGACCTCGTACTCGACGAGGCGCACCTGCTCGGCCGCGTCGAGCAGCCGGTTCGCCTCGGCCTCGAGCGCCTTGTCGAGCTTCGCGTCGCGCGCGCGCGTCGCCTCGGCGTAGGCGGTGCCGTACACGGCCTTCAGGTGCTCGTTCAGCGCCTTGCCCAGCTCGCCGCCCTCTTTCGCGAGCTGATCGCGCTCGGCCTGCACGAGGTCGAACAGCCCTTGCGCCTTCTGCGCGGGGCCCTTCGCGAGGGCCGCCTTGTACAACACCGCCTGCTCGGCGAGCGGAGCGCGCGCTTCAATCGCGTCCAACGTGCCCGCGAAGCGACGCAAGAGCTGACGCGCTGCACGCCGCGCCGGCAGGTAGTGGCATTTGTCCATGTAGATCTGCGCCCGCAGCAGGTACTTGTCGGGCAGAAAGGCGTCTTCGAACGACGGAGCGTCGAGCGTCACCAGCACCGCCATCGCGGCCTGGTGCTGGTTCAGGCGGTACTTCGTCCACGCCTCCTCGAGGTAGAGCGCGGGGCGGCCCGGGTCGAGCTGGGGCAGCTTCACCGCGCGGTAGGCCTCGAGGGCGCCGTCGAACTCCTTCGACTCGTAGGTGAGGCGCGCGACGGCGAGCTGTGCTTCGAGCCGCACCGGGGCGGGCGCCGCGGGGTCGGTGGCCAGCGCCTTGAACGCGGGCAGGAGCTTCGATGGGCTCTCGCCGCGCTTCACGCGGGTGACGAGCACGGCGTGGCGGGCGAGCGCCTGCTCGGGCGAGCCGGCCGGCAGCTGGCCGAACTGCGCCTTCGCCCAGGCGTCGCGCCCGGCCTTCAGGTCGATGAGGCCCTGCGTGAAGCGCACGCGGGCGGCGATCTCTTTCGGCAGCGAGGCGACGTCGAGCACGCCGAGCACCTGCTGCTCGAGCGCTTCGTCGTGCGGGCCCTTGAAGACGTCGAGCAGGCCGGTGAGGGCCTCGGGCAGCGCCTCGGGGTCGGCCCGCTCGGTCGCGATGCGCGCGTACCAGGAGGCCGCGGCCTGCGTGTAGCCGAGCCGGTGCAGCGACTGCGCGAGGTAGAGCTGCGCGCGGCCGAACATCGGGTGGGTCGGGTCGCTCTTCGTGATGAACGCGTGCAGCTTGCCGGCGTGCTGAACGGGGTCGAGGGCCTCTTCGCCCTTGAAGATGCGCTCGGCGACGCTCGGCGCGTAGGCGGCCGGCTCGGCCGTCAGCGTCAGCAGCGCGATGGAGGCGAGCGCGATCATCAGCCGCCCAGGTTGACCGCGAGCGCGAGCTGCAGGTCGACGACGTTGAAGCTCTTCTTGCCGAAGACGAAGTGGTTCGAGGCCTCGACCTTCACGCTGAGCCAGTCGGTGGCGAAGAAGCGAATGCCGCCGCCGAAGTTCACGGCGGGCAGCACCTCAGTCTGCGTCTTCACGGCGTCGCCGCCGAGCACGAGGAAGAGGGCGAGGTGCAGCACGAACGCGTTCATGAAGGCGGTCTTGCCGTAGAAGGCGTTCCACACGAGGTCGGAGCCCGCCATCCACTGGACCTCGGGGAAGTCGGTGGTGAGCACTCCGAACTGCTGCTCGAGCTGGCGCTTGAGGCCCGTATCGAGCGTCTTGTCGTAGGCGCCGCGTGCGACCCGCCACGCGAAGTGATCGTTGAAGTGGTACGTGTAGCCGACGTTCACGGTGACGCCCTTGTAGAAGGCGTCGAGGGGCAGGAAGCCGCCCGAGACCGAGATCTCGTGCCGCATCGTGTACTGCCGCTTCTGAACGACGCTCACGCGCGCAGGCGACTCGTCGTCGGCGTACGCGGCGCAAGGCAAAGCGAGAGCGGCTGCGAGCAGCAGTGAGCGCATCGGGAATCTCCAAGGTCCAGCGGGCGGAGCAGCCCACTTCAGAAAGCGTGCCGCGCTCGCGCGAAAGGCGCGCTTGAGTGACGGGGAGTTGGCGGCTCGGCCGGGCGCCGGCGGGCGAAGTGGTGCACACAGGCGTGCCCAATAAGCGCTTCAAGGCTCCCTTTGCGCATGTTGCGCAGCGCTGCTTCTCACGCGGTCGCGCGCACTTGGCTCTGGAGCGCAGCGGCACGGTTGAAGCAGTGCGCTCGAGCACCATGAAGCCCCTCTTGCGCCTGAGCGCCGTGATCGCCGTCGCGGCGAGCTGCACCGACGTCGACGTGCTCTTGCCGCAGGTCGAGCCGCCGCCGCCGCCCGAGGTGAAGCCGAACATGCTCGTCGGCCAGTTCTGCACCGAGGACCCGTCGACGATCGTCTACCCGCTCAAGGTCTGGCTCATCATCGACGACTCGGGCTCGATGCAGCAGAACGACCCGAACCAGCGCCGCTACACCGGCGTCATGGACCTCGCGAACCGGCTCGGCTCGCCGGGCCGTGTGTTCTTCGGCGGCCAGGTCTTCAGCGGCGATCAGACGCGGCGCTTCACGAACCCCCGCTTCGTCGACGTGGTGGCGACGTTCAACGCGCAGGTGGCAGCGGTCGCGAACGCGGGCAACGGGCAGACGCCGTACCTCGGAGCGCTCAACCTCGCGAACACCGAGCTCATCGCCGACGTGATGGAGAGCGGCGCCGTGGCGAAGCGCACGCGCTACGTCGTCATCTTTCTCTCTGACGGTCAGCCGACCGACAGCCAGCCGCCCGAGATTCTCGCGGCGGTCGACCAGCTCATGACGCTGAAAGACCGCGTCGGCGGCATCACGCTGAACACCGTGTTCCTCGGCGGCGACCTGACGGCCGCGACGCTGCTGCAGCAGATGGCGACGCGCGGCGAGGGCGTGTTCAAGTCTTTCCCCAACGGCGACGCGCTCGACTACACGGGCTTCGACTTCTCGGCGATTCGGCGCTCGTACCTGCAGCGGTTCTTCATGGCGACGAACCGCAGCATGGTCTCGAACGGCAAGTTTCAGGTCGTCGACAGCGACGGCGACTCGCTCACCGACGAGGAAGAGCTCGCCGGGGGCCTCGACCCGACGAAGACCGACACCGACGGCGACGGCTGCAACGACGCGATGGAAGACCGGCTCGGGTGGGACCCGAAGGCGAAGAAGGCCGGCGAGTGCACCTGCACGGCGGCGCAGATCGCGGCCGACCCCGACCACGACGGGCTGAACAGCTGTGAAGAGAGCTGGCTCGGCACCGTGGGCATCGAGCCCGACTCGGACATCGGCAAGGTGGCGGGCATGACCGACGGCGATCTCGTGCCCGACGGCCTCGACTTCTACGGGCTGAAAGACGCCACCTTCCCGAACGTGAGCACCGACCGCGATCTCGACGGCGTGCTCGACATCGAAGAGCTGCGCGTGCACACCGACATCGACCTCACCGACAACGACCGCGGCCGCTGGGCGTACCAGTACCCGAAGTTCGAGAAGAGCCCGACGAACTCGCGCTGCTTCGACTTCGAGGTGCACAACGTGACGCTCGGCCGCACGCTCGCGACGGTCGATCACGCCGCCGACGAGAACATCATCGAGGTTCACTTCGCGCAGTCGTCGGCCGACGACCCGCACCACGACCGCATCTACCGCGTGGCCCGCCTCAAGGTGCCCTACGCCGAGGGCAACCGGGTCGTGCACGTGACTCCGGCCGACTTCGTGAACCTCATGGGCCCGTAGTACGAGGGCGGCGTGGGCACCACGCTGCTCTTGAGCTCCTGCTACCCCGCGAAGGCCGCGATGGCGGTGCTCGCCGGCACCGTCGACGAGTGCCCTGCCCTGTCGGCGGTGAAGGTGCTCTTGCCGAGGAACACCGAGCAGCTGTGCGCCGACTTCCGCGCCGCGCTCGCCGCGGGAGATCGGCTCGTCGTGGCGTTCAGCTTCTACTCGCCGAGCTTCCCCGCCGCGGTGGCGCAGCTGGGCGAGCTGAAGGCGATCGCGCCGACGGGGTGGACGTCGATCGCAGGCGGCGTTCACGCGACGGCCGAGACCGAGCAGACGCTCGAGGCCGGCTTCGACCTCGTCTGCGTCGGCGAGGGCGAGCGCGCGATCATCGAGCTGCTCACGCGCGTCGAGCGCGGCGAGCGCCTCGAGGGCTGCCCCGGCTTCGCCTGGCGCGGCGGCCGGGGCCCGAAGCCGAAGCCGGTCGAGCTCGACGAGTTCCCTCCGTTCTCGGTGAAGTCGCGGCTGTACTCGGCGATCGAGATCACGCGCGGCTGCATCTACGCGTGCCGCTTCTGCCAGACGCCGTTCATGAGCAAGGCGAAGTTCCGCCACCGCAGCGTCGAGAACGTGCGGCGCTGGGTGCGCTCGCTCGTCGCCTCGGGCCGCCGCGACCTGCGCTTCATCTCGCCCACCAGCCTGAGCTACGGCTCGCCCGACGCGAGCGTGAACCTCGACGCCGTCGACGCCCTGCTCGCCGCCTGCCGCGAAGAGCTCGGGCCCTCGCGGCGGCTGTACTTCGGCACGTTCCCCTCCGAGGTGCGGCCCGAGCACGTGAGCGCCGAGGCGCTGCGGGTGCTGAAGAAGCACGTCGACAACGACAACCTCATCATCGGCGGGCAGTCGGGGTCTGACGCCGTGCTCGTGAACAGCCGGCGGGGCCACGACGTCGAGGCGATCGTTCGCGCCGTGCGCATCTGCGGCGAGAACGGCTTCGTGCCGAACGTCGACTTCATCCTCGGGCTGCCCGGCGAGGGGCCCGCCGACATCGAGGCGACGCTGGCGCTGATGCGCCGGCTCGGCGAGCTCGGCGCCAAGGTGCACGGGCACACGTTCATGCCGCTGCCAGGCACTCCGTTTCGGGACGCGGCGCCGGGCGAGGTGCCCGAGACGGCGAAGACCGAGCTCGATCGGCTCGCGTCTCAGGGCCGGCTGTACGGGCACTGGCGTGCGCAGATCGACACCGCCCGCGAGCTCGCCGAGCGGCGCCCGGCGCGCTGACGGGCGCGGTACGACGGCCGACAGGGGGCGGCGCGGTCTTCTCCCGCCCGCGACCGTCACGAGGCCCAGCGCCGAGCTCGCACCCACGGCTTGGGTACGCGGTCGCCGTGCATCGATGCTCTCCCCGTGCGGCGACCTGCGTGCGACCGCCGAGGCGAACCGTTACGCGCGCGCCGGATGACGCGGCAGGCTCGACGGCCGCCGAGGCTGCCACGTGAATGAGCGCGGTGACGTTCGCCGTTCGCTGCACCCTGACGGGCGACTCGAGGGCCGACCGCGCTTCGCCCGACCGCTGCGCCGGCAGTGCGACGTGGGTGCATTTGCCCCCCTACGGGGGGTCGGCAAACGCACCCGCGTCGGCTGCTCGGGCCGCGAGTGCCCGAGACGCGCGGGCCGTCGCCGCGGTCGCACGCCGCGATTCACACGGGGAGCGCATCGAAGGCACGACGATCGCGCACCCTGCGTGTGCACGCGAACCCGGCACCGAGGGCGAAGGCTCGGCGTCACGGTGAAGTGCCCAGCCGTCACCTGTCGGCCGTCGCTCCGGGGGTCGAGCCGACTGCCGGGGTGCTGAGCGAGGGCTGCGCGAGCGAGGTCGGCCCCGCTGCGCCAGACTGCTGCGCGGGCACAGCCGTCATCTGTCGGCCGTCGCTCCGGCGGTCGAGCCGACTGCCGGGTGCTGGACCAGGGCTGCGCGAGCGAGGTCGGGCCCGCTGCGCCAGACTGCTGCGCGGGCCCAACCGTCACCGGTCGGCCGTCGCACCGGCGGTCGAGCCGACTGCCGCGTGCTCGGCCAGCGCTGCGCGAGCGAGGTCGGCTCCGCGGCGCGAGATTGCTGCCAGCCCTTGCGCCTGGCACAACCGGCACGCACCGCCGCTCCGCGGCTACGCGAGGATGATGCGCGGGCCCTGCAGCGCCTGGCGCACGGGGACGAGCGCGAGGTCAGAGGCCGCCTCGGCCTCGGTGAGGCGGCGCACGGCGACGACCTGGCCGCCGGCGGCGGCGATCTTCTTCAGGTCGGCGATGATCGCGAGGGCGGCGTCGAGCATCTCGGTGGCCTGCGGCTGGGTCTTCGGCGGTGCGCCGATCTTCGCCTCGAGCTGCTTGCTGAAGCGCGCGATGGCGTCTTTCGTCTTCGCGGCGTCGAACTTCTCGAGCGGCTCTTTCAGCGCATCGAGCGAGACCTTGATGAGCCGCGGCTGCGCCGATGCCGCGAGCGCTGGGTGCACGAGCTCGAGCGAGTCGGCGGGGAAGGCGCCCATCAGCCCCTCTTCGGAGCCCTTGTACGTGTACGGCGTCACCTCGAGGAAGAGCACGAACGGGTCGATGCCCTGCTTCACGAGCTCGAGCTCTTCGCCGTCGATGTCGGGGAACTTCTCGGGCGCGCCGACGAAGAGCAGCGGGAAGACGACGTCGCTCCACAGCTCTTCGGGGGCCGAGCCGGTGGTCGCGGTCGCGGCGAAGATGTGCGCGACGAGCTCACCGAGCCGCGGAGCCTTGGGGATCTGCTCGACCATCGGCTTGCCGCGCTCGAGGCGGCCGAGCGACCCGGCCAGCTGGGTCTCGAGCTGCTTCTTCGCCGGGTCGGGCAGCTGGCGGGCGCGCGTCAGCGCCTCGCGCACGTCGATCGACAGCCGATCGGGAGCGAGCGCGAACGCGGCGTCGAGCTTGCCCTTGTCGATCGCCATCACCTGCACGTAGCCGGGGTCGAACAGGCTCTGGTAGTCGAGCGGAGACAAGCGCTGGGCGCCGCCGCCCGAGAACTTCACCTGCGCCACGCTGGTGCGGATCTCTTTCGCGACCTCATCGAGCCGCTCGAGCTTCGCCATCGCCAGCGCCTCGAGCACCGCCGTGAACGGCGAGAGCATCACGAGCGCCTCGGGGAAGCCCATGGCCGCGCCCTCGGGGGCCTCGCGGCTGGGGAACCAGAACGCGCCGACCTCTTTCGAGAGCCGCGCTCCGAACGCGGCGGCGAGGCCGAGCGCGATCATCTGGTGCTCGGGCACGTTCGGCTTGAAGGGGCCCCCGAACAGCTTGATGACGGCCTTCTCGATCTCCGCCCAGGGCGCCGCGGTGAGATCGAGCTTCTTCTTCTCGACCTGCTCGATGACCTGTTCGACCTGAGCCATCGCCCCGGCGAGGTGCGGCGGGGTCGGCATTGGCGTGCTCATGTGACGCTCCTCTACTAGCGTGCGCAGGCCATGGCCACACTGACTTTCCTCGGCGCGGCCCAGACGGTGACCGGGTCACGCTTCCTGCTCAAGCACGAGAAGCACCAGGTGCTCGTCGACTGCGGCCTGTTCCAGGGGCTCAAAGAGATCCGGCAGCGCAACTGGGAGCCGCTCCCGGTCGACCCGAAGACCGTCGACGCCGTGGTGCTCACGCACGCGCACATCGATCACACCGGCGGGCTGCCGCGCTTCGTGCGGCAGGGCTTTCGCGGGCCGGTGCACTGCACGAGCGGCACGCGCGAGCTGTCGGCGCTGCTCTTGCCCGACTCGGGCTCGATTCAAGAAGAAGAGGCGCGCTTCGCGAACAAGCACAAGTTCAGCAAGCACGCGCCGGCGCTGCCGCTGTACACCGAGGAAGACGCGCGGGCAGCGCTCAAGCTCTTCGAGAGCTTCGGCTACGACCGCACGCGCGAGATCCTCCCCGGGATCACCCTCACCTTCCGCCGCGCGGGCCACATCTTGGGCTCGGCCATCTGCGTGTTCGAGCTGAAGAGCACCGGCCAGCGCGTGGTGTTCTCGGGCGATCTCGGCCGCAAGAACGCGCCGATCTTGAAAGACCCCGACGCGATCACGAGCGCGACGACGCTCGTCGTCGAGAGCACGTACGGCGATCGCACGCACGGCGATCACCGGCCCGTCGACGCGCTCGCCGAGGCGGTGAACGGCGCCGTGAAGCGCGGAGGCGTCGTGGTGGTGCCGGCCTTCGCGATCGGCCGCACGCAAGAGGTGCTCTACCACCTGCGCAACCTCGAAGAGGCGGGCCGCATCCCCGAGCTGCCGGTGTTCGTCGACTCGCCGATGGCCTGCGACGCCACGCCGATCTACCTCGCGCACGGCGAAGACCACGACCTCGACTTCGTCAGCGTCGAGTCGCGAGGAGGCACCCCGCTCGCGACCAGGCTCACGCGCTTCGTGCGCTCGGCGACCGACAGCAAGGCGCTCAACTCGGTGAAGGGCCCGGCCATCATCATCTCGGCGAGCGGCATGGCGACCGGCGGCCGCGTGCTCCACCACCTCAAGTGGCGGCTCCCGAAGGAGCACAACACCATTCTCTTCGTGGGCTACCAGGCCGTCGGCACGCGGGGCCGGCGCATGCTCGAGGGCGAGAAAGAGATTCGCATTCACGGCGAGCTCGTGCCGGTGCGCGCCGCGCTCGTGCAGGTCAGCGGCTTCTCGGCGCACGCCGACTGGCAAGAGACCCTGGAGTGGATGGACGGCTTCACCGCGCCGCCCAAGCAGACGTTCATGGTTCACGGCGAGCCCTCGGCGCTGAAGGCCCTCTCAGATCGCGTCGCGGCCCGGGGTTGGAGCACCTACGTTCCACGACATCTCGAGGAAGTGGAGCTCGCGAGACCCTCATGACTGAAAGATGGTACGGTGGCGGCGCCATGATGCTCCGCCCCTCACTCCTGGTCCGCTCTGGGTTGCCGTGGCTTCTGGGTGCCGTGCTGCTGGTGGGAGGCGCCGCGCTCGCCAAGCGCCCCACCGAGTTTCAGCAGCCGAACCAGATGTCTGAAGAAGAGATCGCGGCCGCCAAGGCGCGGAGCAAGAACCCGCTGAACGGCTACGACGAGAAGATGGAAGAGCAGCCGACCTGCATGCCCTGGGGTGGCCCCGCGAAGTGCAAGCCCTTCCCGTGGATGGCGATTGGCCTCGCCGTGCTCTCGTTCTTGATCGCCGCGCCGTTCGGGCTGCGCGCCTTCAAGAGCACGAGCCGCGAGATCACGGGCGCCGACAGCGCGCTCGGGCCGAACCGCGGCACCCCGGCAGAGTAGCCTTCGCGAAGCGCGGCTACAGCGGGTCTTCTTCTTCGGCCGACCGCTGGTTCTTCTGCGGCGTCTTCGTGTCCTGACCCTCGCGCAGCTCGCCGCTGCCCTCGGTCGCGGGCCGGCCGGCGCGGTCGGGCGGGTTCAGATCCTGAGCGAAGACGTCGGCGACGGCGCGCAGGAGCTTCGTCATCTCGGCGCGGAACAGCGACGGATCTTTGGCCACCTTGAACGGGTCGAGGTGCGGCTGGCCCGACTCGACCTGATCGGCCTTGAAGCTGCGGAACCACATGTTGCCGCCGCCATCGAGCATGAACATGCGCGCGTACCCGACGACGAAGCAGCCGGCGCGGCCGCCCTCGCTGCGCATGCCGTACTCCTCGACGACGAACTCGACGACGGCGTCGACGCCGAGCGGCCGCAGGAGCTGGTAGTCGGGCGGGTTCGCGGGCACCTCTTCGACGAGGAAGCTCTGCAGCGCCGCGGCGACGTCGCCCGGGTGCGCCGTGTTCGACCACGGCGTGCCGCGCGGCAGCTTCGACAGCGTGTGCGACCGCAGCGTGTCGGCCACCTGAAACCGGTTGATGGTGGCGATCTTGTTGCCCTGCTCGTCTTCGCCGCCGGCCGTCAGCTTCACCGTGAGCCGGCGATCGGCCTCTTTCGCCGACAGCTTCTTGAGCTTGTCGCCGTACGTGCCGTCGTTGCGGAAGACGAACGCTCGCGGGCCGGCTTCGTCTTCGATGCGCGAGATGAAGGCGGGCTTCATCACGTGATCGAGCGCCGAGCCCGCGAGCGGCTTGTGCGCGCACCCGGCGGTCTGCACGGCCACGACGAGCAGCACGAGGAGGCCGGCGAGCGCGCGCGGGGTCATGTCCGGGGCCGTCTTACCCCGAAGATTGTAGACCTTGAAGCAGTGTCGGAGTACGCACGCAGCCTCAAATGAACCGTGTTCTCCTGTCCGTACTGGGTGTGGCGGTGCTGCTCGTTGCGTGCCCCGAGAAGAAGGTCGAGCCGCCGCAGAAGCCTGTCGAGCCGGCGAAGCCGCCTCCGAAGGCCGAGCCGCTCGCCGAAGCGCAGCCGCGCGCCGACAAAGAGTGCGCCGCCCCGCTCGACCCTGGCCCGACCTCCGACGTGACCGTCGGCACCCGCGCCGGCAAGGCGTCGGGCAGCCGCCTCACGTTCGCCGACAAAGACGCCGACGGCACCTTCACGCTCGGCGTGCTCGGCCCGATGAACGAAGACTCGGGCGAGAACATGCTCGCGCTGAAGAAGTACCTGAAGTTCTTCGCCGACGAGAAGGTCGACGCGATCGTGTTCCCCGGCGACGTGGGCGAGGTCGCCGACGGCATCGCGCGCGTGCTGAAGACCGCGGCCGCCGAGTCGAAGGTGCCGGTGTTCGTGCTCATCGGCAACAGCGAGTGCCGCGCCGAGTACACCGACGGCGTCGACGCCGCGAAGAAAGAGGCGAACAACATCGTCAACCTCAACGCGTTTCGCGTGATCGAGCTGCCCGAGCTGACGATCATCTCGCTGCCCGGCTACCACGACCCGAACTTCATGCGCTGCCAGACCGGCTGCCGCTACTTCAAGACGAACGTCGACGAGGTCGTGCAGGCCGCGAAGGCGTCGAAGGCGCCCGTGCTGCTCATCGCCCACGGCCCGCCGCACGGCAGCGGCAACGCGGCGCTCGACTTCTCGTCCGCGGGCGACATCAACGCCGGTGACGCCGAGATCAACCGCGCGATCAAAGAGGGCAACATCGCGTTCGGCGTCTTCTCGAACATCAAAGAGTCAGGCGGGCGTGCGACGGCCGAGCCCGAGGCGACCACGCAGGTCAAAGAGGGCTCGCCCTCGAAGACGCTGTACCTGGCGGCCGGCCCCGGCGACACGATGAAGTGGAGCATGAACGACGGCACCACGAGCTTCGGCATGGCGCAGGTGATCTCGGTGAAGGGCGACCAGGCGTCGTTCAAGGTGATGCGCGCGAAGCAGCTCACCGCCGCCGAGAAGACCGAGGCCGCGAAGCTGAACCCGCCGAAGCGGGAAGAGGCGGCCCAAGAGCCCGCACCGGCGCCCGAGAAGAAGTGAAGTGACGGCGAGCTCCAAGCAGCGCAAGCGGCTGGGTGAGCTGCTCATCGAGGCAGGCGTGCTCGATGCCACCCAGCTGCAGGCTGCGCTCGCCGAGCAGAAGAAGTGGGGCGGCAAGCTCGGCCGCACCCTCGTCGAGATGGGCTTCGTCGACGAAGACTCGATGGTGCGTGCCCTGTCGCGGCAGCTGAAGCTCCCCGTGGTCGATCTCGATGCGACGAAGCTGCCGCTGACCGTGACTCAGATTCTGACCGTGGGGCTCTGCGAGCGGTACGGCGTGTTCCCGCTCGGCATCGACGTGAAGCACAAGCAGGTGCAGCTCGCGACCTCTGACCCGACGAACGTCGACGCGCTGAACGACATCACGTTCAAGACCGGCTTCAAGGTGCAGACCGCGGTCGCGACGGGCTCGTCGATCGACCGGGCGATTCGCCGCATGTACTACGGCGAGCAGACGCAGGCGTCGAAGACGGCCACGCCGCAGCGGTTCGGCCTCGAGGAGCCCACCTTCGGCGAAGACGAGATCTCGGGCGTGAGGCGGCCGCTGCCTCCGGTGGCTTCGGTGCCCCCGCCTCCACCGCCGCTCCCGGCGAAAGACCCGATGGCCGAGATCGAGATCGCCGCGCGAGAGGCCGAGATCGCGCGCCTCAAAGACCGGGTCGCGACCCTCGAGAAGCAGTCACAGGGTCAGGTGCGGGCGCTGCGCGCGCTGGTCGAGCTGCTCGTCGAGTCGGGGCTCATCGCCCGCGACGAGTACCTCACGAAGGCCAACCGGCCCGAGTAGCGCGGCTCGCCCGGGTGTTTCACCAGGGTCTCGTAGCGAGAGCGACAAGCGGTCAGGCGAGGGCGAGCGCTGGAGCCGCGAGCACCGGAGGCGTGCTTGGCCAGCCCGTCGAGGAGCGCAGCGGCGAAGCGCCGGCCGCAGCCGACAGATTGTCGCTCGCAGTAGAGAGCCTGGTGAAATATCCGGGCTAGACCATCGGCGTGGCTTCGCCCGACGGCCTCGGCGACTGCGACGCCAGCGTAGCGTTCTGCTTCTTGCGCTCGTCGGTCAGCTCGCTCACGAGCACGAGGATCTGCGGGTGCGAGAGCACGATCTGATCGAAGTCTTCGCGCGGCAGCCGCAACAGCGACGTGCGGCGCGCCGCCGCGCAGGTCGCGGTCGCGGGCGCCTTCGTGAGCAGCGACATCTCGCCGAAGATGTCGCCCTCTTTCAGCGACGCGACCGGGTGCAGCCCGAGCCGCACCTCGATCTCGCCCGAGAGCACGACGTACATGCCGTCGCTGCGCTGGCCCTCTTTGATCAGCACGTCGCCCTTCTGCACGTCGCGCGCGCGGAACTTCTCGACCAGCTGCCGCCGCTCGGTGCGGCTGAACGGAGCGAACAGCGCCGAGCCGCTCATCACGTTCGTGAGCAGGCGCTGGCGGCAGAACTTCTTCAGCGCCTGCGCCACCGTCGGGTACTTGTGTGAAAGCTCGGTGAGGATCGCAGCCGAGATCTCGAGCAGCTGCGTGTCTTCGCTCGCCGCCTCGACCGACGCCGTGCGCGGCGCCCCCGAGAGCAGCGCCATCTCGCCGAAGAACGCGCCCTCGTTGAGGGTCGCGATGTCGCGCCGCACCTCGCCGTCGTTGCGGTAGACCTTCACCGACCCGCCGCAGATGACGAAGAACGAGTCGCCCAGCGAGCCCTGCTGAATCACGAGATCGGTCGGCTCGAAGCGCCGCAGCGGGCAGCGCTCGAACAGCGCGATGAACGCGTCCTCCGGCAGGTCCGAGAAGAGCGGGATCTTGGGCAGCGCCCCCGGCTCGACCTTCGGCTCCTCGGGGGCCTCCATGCGCTCTTCGACGCCGGCCGCCGGAGTCTCTTGCCCGCGCTGCTCGAGCCCGATGTTCGCCGCGATCTCGACCGCGTGCAGCAGCGAGTCGCCCTCGAGCTCGAGCTCGGTGAACGTGCGCGGGCCGCTCGGCCGGGGCGGCTCTTCAGCGGGCGGCTCGATGATCTGAATCTCGTCGTCGAACTGCGAGAACGCGGCGAGGCTCTTCTCGAGGTCGGTCTTCGGGCCCCCCTTCAGCGGCGCGATGAACAGGCGCGCGGCCGACTGCTCGGAAGACGGCGTCGGCACCACGTTGTTCGGCAGCCAGATGCGCGACGACGCCGGCGCCTCGACCTTCCCAAGCTCGGGCTCTCTCGCGGCGGGCGGCCGCGAGGCCTCGGGCTCAGACCGCTTCGCCTTGAGGCCCGGAGGCGCGCTCGCGTTCGTCGACGGCGGAGGCACCAGCGCCGCCACCGGCTCGGGCGTCGCGAGCTCGGCGACCAGCTTCGCCTCGTCGATCTGCTTCGCCTTCGGCTTCGTGAGCTCGATCGGCGTCTCGCCCGGGCGCGCGGGCCCGATGCTGAGCTCGCCGGGCGCCGTCTCGTAGGTCGCAGGCGGCGGCGCCTTGGGCGGCTCGGGCACCTTGGGGCTCGTCAGCTCGATCGGGTGCTCGTCAGGCGGCGCGTCGTCGAGATCGAGCTCGTAGGCCCCCGAGTGGGTGCGCTTGAAGCGCCCCGACTCCTCGGCGATCTGCAGCTGCGACTTCTCGGGCACGCCCTGAACGGTCGCGGGCTCCTCGTCGAGGTCGAGCTCGTAGACGGGCGCCTTCGGGGGCGCCGGCGCGGGAGGAGGCGGCAGCGGCTCGGGCTCGGCGGGCTCTTCGACCGCGAGCTCGTAGACCGGCGCCGAGGGTGCAGGCGGCGGAGGCGGCTCGGGCGGCGGCGGCGGCGCCGACGGCTTCGGGGCTTCGAGCTCCACCTCGATCGTGGCGACCTCGATCTTCTCGGCAGGCGGAGGCGGCGGCAGCGGCGGAACCGGCGACCCGGTCACCGACACGTCGAGCTCGATCTCGGCGGCGGGCGGAGGAGGCGTCGACGGCTTCTCGTTCGCTCGCTCGACCTCGATGGGCACGATCTCTTCGGCCGCCGGAGGCTGCGCCGCCGCCGTTTGCTTCTTGAACGAGTGGCTCTCTTCGATCTCGAGGGGGATCTCCTCCTCGCCCTTCGGCAGCTCGATCGGCGCGTGCTTGGCGTTGCCTCCGAGCCCCGTCGGAGGAGGCTTCGGCTTGCCGCCCACCGGTGAGCTCTTGCGCGCGTAGAGGTCGGCCAGCATCTTCTGCACGCCCTTGTGCGTCGGGTCGAGCTCGAGGATGAGCTTGCTCGCGGCGATCGCGCGCGGCAGAAAGCCCTCTTTCGCGAAGCCCTCGGCCGCGAACTGGTACGCGCCGATGGCCTTCTCTTTCTGGCCGGCCTTCGCCCACGCGTCGCCCATGCGCAGCCGGGCCTGCAGATCTTTCGGGTCGGCCGCGCAGTAGTCGGCGTACGCCTCGGCCGCCCTCGCGAACTTGCCCTTCGCGAACGCCTCGGTCGCCTTCTCTTTGAGCTTCCGGGCGTCCGTCATGCGAGCGAACAGGGACCGCTTGAAGGGGAGCCGCCCGCCAGACGAGGCGAGCCCGAGGCGCCCGCGGAGCGTACGGCGGTATGGGCGTGAGCAGGCACCAGAGGGCTCAACGAAGTATGGCGACGTAGATCCGCGTCAAGATGACCCTGCTCAGGGGGCGGGCTCGACCTTCTGCCCGAGGGCGAGCATCGCCGCCTCCCGCACCTTCCGGTAGTAATCGACCTTCAGCGCGAGGAGCGCGTCGGAGTACGTGCCGGGCCCCAGCGCCTGCAGCGCCTCGGCCGCCGCGGCCCGCACGTCGGGCCGCTCGCTGTACAGATCTCGCCCCACCGCGTCGTGCGCCTTGTGATCGCCGAGCTTCCCCAGCGCCACCAGCACCTCGCGGCGCGCCACCGTCGTCGGGTCGGCCAGCGCCTTCAGCAGCGGGTCGACGGCCTCGGGAGCCTTGATGCGCCCGAGCATCAGCGCCGCCGTGCCGGCCTCGGCGTCGCCCTCCTTCACGAGCTGCAACAGCGCCGGCACCGCCGACTTCGAGAGCGTGAGCTCCCTGAGCGGCTCGAGCAGCCGCGAGCGATCTCCCGTGAGCTGCGAGAGCGTCTCGAGCAGCATCGCCTGCCCGGGCTCACCGGCCCCGGCGAACGCCTCGGCGGTCGCCGCCTGCACCGACCGATCGGAGTCGACCAGCCCCGGCCGCGCCACCTTGAGCGCGTCGGGGCCGAGCTGCGCCAGCGCGACGAACGCCGCCGCCCGCAGGCCGGGGCTCGACTCCTGCGCGTAGGGCTCGACGATCGCCCGCGCGTTCTCGACCTGCAGCACGCCGAGCGCACGCACCAGCGCGGCGAGCACCTTCAGCTGATCTTCGCTCGCGTCGTCGACCAGCTCGCGCGGCGGCTTCTGCACCAGCAGCGTGCGGTTCGTGTCTCTCGCGCGCGCCTCGTTCAGCGCCTGCACACGGCGAAAGAGATCGGCCTGCTTGAGCTTCTGGGCCGCGGCCGGGTCGTTCGGGTCGACGGGAGCGCCGGGGTCGAAGCCCGCACCGAACTTCTCGGGCAGCGCGACCGTCACCCAGTCGCTGCGCTGCGACTCGAGCGACTTCACCTCGGCCTCGTAGGCCTTCAAGAGCTGCGGCGCCGCGCTCTTGTCGTTCAGCTCGATGATCGCGTCGATCGCGAGCTTGCGCACCGCCGCGTCCGAGCTCGTGAGCAGCGGCGACACCTTCGGCAGCGCCGCCGCCGCCGCCGGCCCCAGCACCGTGATCGCCTGCAGCGCCGCGTTCTGCGTCGACTGCATCTTGAGCTTCTCGAGCACGGGCTCGATGGGGCAGCCGCCGCGCCGGCGCATCTCGCGCCCGGCCACGAGCGCCTCGGCAGGAGCCGCCAGCAGCACGACGTCGCACAGCGCCTTGTCGGACTCGGGGCTCTGGGGCAGCGCCGTGATCGCCGCCACCGCGAGCGGGCTCGCCGGCGAGCGCTCGTTCGCCACCTCGATCAGCCGAGGGAGCGCCGCGGGGTCTTTGAGCTGCATCAGCGCCTCGCAGGCCGCCTCGCGGAGCTGCGGGTAGCTCTCGGTGAGCACCTCTGAGATCGCCTGCACGGCGCGGCGGTCGCCGGCGTTGCCGAGCCCGCGCACCGCGGCGGCCGCCAGCACCACCTGCCCGTCTTTGAGCAGCGGCACGAGGCGGTTGACGGCCTCGGGGCGGCCGCTCTTGCCCAGCTCTTCGGCGGCGCCGACGCGCTCGGGCGGCGTGCCGTTCTGCAGGGTCTGCAGGTTGCGCTCCCAGATGGTCTTCGCCTCGGCGGCGACGACCTTCGCCATCGCGCCGGGCACGTTCGTCTGCGTGAGCGCCTGGACGATGGCCTGGCGGGTGCCGCGGCCGCGGCGGCCGTACTGCAGCATGAGGTAGCTGCGCGCCTTCTCGTTGCCGATCTGGGCGAGGGCCTTGGCGGCGGCGGCCTGAACGCTGTCGTCGTCGTCGGACAAGAGGTCGCCGAGCAGGTCGACGACGCGCGCATCGTTGCTCGTGCCGAGCGCCGCGATGGCCTCGCCGCGCACGATGGCGACCGGGTCATGCGCCTTCTGCGTGAACAGCACGAGGTCGTCGGGGTTCTTCAGCTCGGCGAGCTTCTTGAGGGCGAGCGCGCGCTCTTCGGGGCGGGCGCTCTCGAGATCGGCGAGCAGCTTGTCGCGGCCGCCCGAGCACGCCAGCAGCAGCGCCGCCGCGCAGAGGAACGTTGGGAGTCTCTGCCTGTTCCCTGCTTCGCCCATTCCTGCCCGCTTATATCAGCGGGGTCGGTGCCGCCGTGGGGGAAGCTTCAATTCGAGCGGCGGCGGCGGCTTGCCTTCGGCGACCCCCTTCACCACCGCGATCTCGTCGTCCGTCAGCTTGCGCAGCTGCCCCGGCTCGAGGTTGCCCACCGCGATGCCCGCCTGCGCCGGCCGGAACAGCCGCACCACCGGGTGGCCGATGGCGGCGCACAGCCGCTTCACCAGGTGCGGGCGGCCCTCGGTGACCACGATCTCGAGCCACGTGTTCGCCTCGGCCTTGTCGAACCGCTCGACCTTCGCCGGAGCGGCCATGCCGTCTTCGAGGCGCACTCCGCCGAGCAGCTTCGCGAGGCTCGCGTCGGTCGGCTCGCCCTTCACCTTCACGAGGTACGTGCGCGGCACCTGGTAGCGCGGGTGCAAGAGCCGGTTCGAGATCTCGCCGTCGTCGGTGAGCAGCAGCGCGCCCTCGGCGTCGTAGTCGAGGCGCCCGACGGGGAAGAGGCGCTTGCCGAGCCCCTTCACGAAGTCGGCGATGGTCGGCCGGCCCTGCGGGTCGGTGAGCGTGGTCACGACGCCCTCGGGCTTGTTGAGCAGGTACCAGGTGCGAGCGGCCTCGAGCTCGACCTTCTTGCCGTCGACGGCGACCGTGTCTTTCTCGGCGTCGACCTTCGAGCCGAGCTCGGTGACCTTCGCGCCGTTCACCGTGACGCGGCCCTGGGTGATGAGGCCCTCGGCGGCGCGCCGCGAGGCGACCCCGGCACGCGCCAGGAACTTCTGCAGCCGCTCCGTCAAGGCGTCGAGTTCGGAGCGTCGGGCGAAGGAGGCGGCGGCGCGGCGTTCGGGTCGGCCGGCGGCGCCGGCGGGTCGAGCGTCTTCTGCACGGCCTTCGTGGTGGTGTCGGCTCCGCCGATGGCGGCCTCGAGCTCGGCGAGGGCGGCCTCGGAGGCGTCGCGCTCGGCCTCGAGGCGGGTCTCGAAGGTCGGGTCGGCGAGGGCCTCGACGGTGCCGGCGGCGCCGGGCTTCTCGACGGGCGTCTCGGTCTCGACGATCTTCTGGTGCTCTTCGCTGAGCTCCTGGAACTCGCGCAGCGTCGGCAGCGACGAGAGATCTTTCAGGGCGAAGAACTCGAGGAACTCGCGCGTCGTGCCGTAGAGAATCGGGCGGCCGATCTCTTCTTTGCGGCCGAGGATCTTGATGAGGCGGCGCTCGAGCAGCGCCTTGATCACGGCGCCGGTGTCGACGCCTCGAATGTCTTCGACCTCGGGCCGAGTGACGGGCTGCCGGTAGGCGATGATCGCGAGGCTCTCGACGGCGGCGCGCGTGAGGCGCTGCGGCTTCACCTTGAGGAAGCGCTTCACGTAGTCGGAGGCGCCGGGGTCGGTGCGCAGCTGCCAGCCTCCGCCGACCTCGTGGAGCACGACGCCCGAGATGCCGTCGCGGCGCAGGCCGCCGAGCTTCTCGAGGCCCTCGGTGATGCGGCCGCGGTCGATGCCGGTGGCCTCGAACAGCTGGTCGATGGTGAGCGGCTTGTCGGCGACGAACAGCAGCGCCTCGAGCACGGTGCGCACGCGCTCGGCCGACATGCGCTTCGACTGCGCCTGGATCTTCGAGAACGAGGTCTCGGGCTCCTCGTCGGCGGCGTCGATCTCGGCCGGGTCGATCTCGTCGAGCTCGGGGTCTTGCGCGGGCGCCGCGGTCGCCGCCGCGATCTCGTCTTGCGTGATCGGAGCCGGCTCGACGGCCTTCGGCTTGCGCGCGCGCTTGGGCTTCGGCTCGGCCGCCTCGACGCGCTCGGCGGCTTCGACGGGCGCTGCGGCCTCTACCGGCGGCGGAGCCTCGGCGGGAGCCGCTTCGGCCGGAGCAGCCTCGGGAGCCGCAGCCTCGGGAGCCGCAGGCTGGGGGCTCGCGGGCGGGGTGCCCTCGGGCTGATCGGGATCATTGGTAGTCATCTTTGATCTCCTCCGGGGGTTTCTCGCCGAGCCCGACGAGCGCGTCACCGCGGGCCGCGACGAAGAGGTCACCCAGGTCGTCGCCCTGGAAGACGCGAATGAGGCGCAGCTTGGCCATCTCGAGAATGGCCAGGAAGGTGATGATGACCGCGGAGCGCGTGCGGTGGCCCTCGAACAGCTCGGTGAAGGCCATGCGGTGGCCGCCGCGCAGGCGGTCGGCGAGCTTGTGAATCGCGTCAGACAGGCTGAGCCGGTCGCGCACGATCTCGTGCTGGAACTTGGGCTCGAGGGCCTTGAGCACGCGGTCGAGCGCCTCGATCAGCTTGAAGACCGAGATCTCCTGGAAGCCGACCTCCTCGGGGTCCAGCGGCAGGCGGTCGACGCGCACGCGGCGCGGGAAGACGTCGCGGTCGAGCAGGTCGTTGCCGGCGAGCTGCTCGGCGGCCTCTTTGTACTTCTGGTACTCGAGCAGCCGGCGCACGAGCTCGGCGCGCGGGTCGGGCTGGTTCTCTTCGGCCTCGCCCTGCCCTTCCGGCAGCTGCTCGCGCGGGAGCAGCATGCGGCTCTTGAGGTGCAGGAGCGTGCTCGCCATCACCAGGAACTCGCCGGCGATGTCGAGGTTGATCTCTTTCATCTTCGTCAGGTGCGCGATGTACTTCTCGGTGATCAGCGCGATCGGAATGTCGAAGATGTCGATCTTGTGCTCGCGGATCAGGTGCAGCAGCAGGTCGAGCGGGCCTTCGAAGTTCGGCAGCGTGAGCTTGAAGGCGTCACGCGGCGCGGACACAGAATCGAAGCTCTCGTCGGCTGAACCTTCCTTCACTTGAGGCCGCGACCTCTACACCAAATCGTCAGAGCCCAACAGCCTTGCGGACCCGATCGACGACGGGCGCGGCGATGGCGCGCGCGCGCTGCGCACCATCTTTCAAGATGCGCTCGACCTCGGCCGGATCAGCCATCAGCTCGGCGTAGCGCTTGCGCGGGCCGTCGAAGGTCGCGTGGTAGTACTCGATGAGCATCTTCTTGTAGTCGCCGTAGCCGCGGCCGCCCTGGCTCCAGGTCGTCTCCCAGTCCGAGCCCGGTGGCGCCATGACCTTCAGCAGCTGGTAGAGCGCGCCCGTGGTCGGCTTCGGGTCGGTCGGCGGCGTCGAGTCGGTCTTGATGGTCTTGATCGCCTTCTCGACGGCCTTCTCTTCGCCGAAGAGATCGATGGTGTTCTTCCGCGTCTTCGACATCTTCTCGCCGTCGATGCCGGGGACGACCGCGGTCGCCTCCTGAATGCGCGGCGTCGGCTGCTTGAAGAACTGCCCCTGGTAGGTGGTGTTGAACGTCGTGGCCCAGTCGCGCGCGAACTCGATGTGCTGCTTCTGGTCTTTGCCGACCGGCACGATGTCGCTGTCGTACATGAGAATGTCGACCGCCATCAGCACCGGGTACGCGAAGAGCCCGAAGTCGGCCGGCAGCCCGTTCTCGACCTTGTCGCGATAGCTGGTGCCGCGCTCGAGGTGGCTCATCGGCACGACCGACCCCAGGATCCAGAACAGCTCGGTGACCTCGGGGATGTCGCTCTGCCGGAAGAGAATCGACTTCTTCGGGTCGACGCCGAGCGCGAGAAACGCCACCGCCGCTTCGACCGTCAGCTTGCGAGCGAGCGCCCCGTCGCGCAGCGAGGTGAGCGCGTGCAGGTTCGCGATGAAGTACAGCGCCTCGCCCTCGTTCTGCAGCTCCACGAACTGGCGCAGCGCCCCGTAGTAGTTGCCGATGTGGAGCTGACCCGAAGACTGAACGCCAGAGAGAATCCGTTTCATTTCAGAAGACCTCATACGGCGACTCCATCGTTCTCGCACGCGCAGATTCGGGCGGCGCGCCGGCGAGTCAGCGTGAACCGCGGCTTCGCGGGTGATGCGCGTCGTACACGGCCTTGAGCCGCGCCGCGCTGACGTGCGTGTAGATCTGCGTCGTCGACAGATCGGCGTGGCCGAGCATCGCCTGCACCGCGCGCAGGTCGGCGCCGCGCTCGAGCAGGTGCGTCGCGAACGAGTGGCGCAGCTTGTGCGGCGAGAGCGGCTTCGAGATGCCGGCCTTCAGCGCGTACCGGCGCAACAGCTTCCAGAACCCCATGCGTGAGAAGCCCGCGCGGCGCGGGGTCACGAACAGCACCGGCACGATCGCCCCCTTCAGCATCGCGGGCCGCGCCGTCGCGAGGTACGCCTCGAGCTTCTCTTTCGCGAGGCGGCCGACGGGCACGACGCGCTCCTTCCTGCCCTTGCCCATCGTGACCACGAAGCCGTCGCGCAGGTTCACGTCTTCGACCTTCAGCTTGATGAGCTCCGAGACGCGCAGGCCCGTCGCGTACAAGAGCTGAATCATCGCGCGATCGCGGCAGCCCGCGTCGGTGCGCTCGTCGGCGGCGGCGAGCAGCGCCTCGACCTCGGGCAGCGTGAGGAACACGGGCAGCTTCCGCGCCGACTTCGGCGTGTCGAGCTCCTCCGTCGGGTCCTTCGCGCAGAGCTTCTCGTCCTCGAGGAAGCGGTGAAACCCGCGCAGCGCCGCGAGGTGCCGGGCGCGGCTGCGCGGCGAGAGGCCCTGGCGCGCCAGCGTCGCGAGGTGCTCGAGCACGTCTTCCCGCGTCGCCGCCTCGACCGTGATCTTCTTGCGGGCGAGCTCCTCGAGGTAGCCGCGCACGTCGGTCGCGTAGGCCTCGACGCTCTTCGCCGCGAGGTTCCGCTCGGCGCGCAGGTACGTCACGTAGTGGTCGAGCAGGTCCGTCTGCACGCCACCATTCAACGACGCGGCGGGCTGCGGCGCCAGATTCCGCCGCGCTACGCGACGATGATGCCCTTGCCCTGCCGCAGCACTTCGATCTGATCGCCGACCAGCGAGACCACCGTCGACGGCTCGTTCGGCTGAACGCCCCCGTCGAGGATCATCTCGAGCCTCGTGCCCAGCGTCTCTTTGATGTCGCGCGCGTCGATCAGCACTCGGCCGTCGGGCGCGGTCGCCGAGGTCGTGACGATCGGGCGACCGAGCTTCGCCGCGATCGCCAGCATCAGCGGCGCCTGCGGCACCCGAATGCCCACCTGCCGCTGCTTGTTCTGCATCATCTGCGGCACCAGCCGAGTCGCCTCGAGCACGAACGTGAACGGCCCCGGCGTCAGCTGCTTCATCGTGCGGTACGCGAAGTTCGACACCAGCGCGTAGTGCGCCACGTCCGAGAGATCGGGGCACAAGAACGAGAACGGCTTGCGCCGATCGCGGTCTTTCAGCGCGTACAGCTTGTCGATGCCCTTCTTCGACTGAAGATCGCAGCCGATGCCGTAGTACGTGTCGGTCGGGTACGCGATGAGCCCGCCCTGCTCGAGCAGCTGCGCCGCGCGCTCGACGTGCCTCGGCTGCGGGTGCTGCGCGTCGACCTCGACGATGGGTGCTTCCGGACCGGCCATCTGTTCTTCAGGGTCCCTTACAGCCTCGGCGGGCCGCGTGGAATACCTCATTCTTCTCGTCGAACGAGAACGTCACCTGGCACTTGTCGCCGAGCAGCGCCCCCGCCGCCGCGGCTCCGAAGTCGGCCTCGTAGCGAATGCGCGCCACGCCCTTGCCGTCGAACAGCACGCCCGTGAGCCTGGGCAGGCACTTGTCTTTTCCGCTCGCCGCCGCCCACCGCACACTCGCCACCGGCTTGCCGGCCGACACCATCCACGCCTGGTCGGCCCCCGCACCCGGGCACAGCTTCGGCGCCTTCGCGAGCTCCTTCGGCAGCGCCGCGCACGCCTTCTGCTCGACGAACGCCCCGCTCGTGAAGCCCTGCGTCACCTCGTCGAGCGTGCCCGGCGCGAACGGCTTCACGTCCGGAGCGAGGTACAGCCACTCGACCATCTGCTGCATGGCGTACGCCGTGCCCGCGAGGAAACGGCTCGCGTTCACCGGCACCTTGTGATCGCAGCCCGGCAGCGCGATCTCGATCGACCTCTCGCCGTTCGCCGCGCCGGGCTCGAGCACCTTGTCGAGCATGCCGAGCGGAGCGGGCAGATCCGGCAGTGCGGGCGGAGGCGCCGCCGCGAGCATCACCATCAACCACGGAGTCATCTCAATTCCTTTACCAGCCACTGAGCCGCGCGCTCCAGCACGCGCTTCTCGTGCCGCCCGAACGCGTGGCCTGCCCCGTCGATCACCTCGAGGTGCAGGTGCCGGTTCTGCGCGCACAACGGCGCGAGCACGTCGAGCGGCCCCAGCTCGTCAGCCGAGCCCTGCAGGATCAGCGTGGGCGACTGGAGCGCGAGCAGCGCCGCCTCGTCTTCGGGCCGAGGCCGACCCGGCGGCCGCACGGGGAAGCCGAGCAGCACCCGCGGCACCCGCGCCGGCAGTCGAATGCACACGCGCCCGCCGAACGAGCGGCCCACGTAGCCCGCCGCCTCGTGCCTCGCGAGCGCCGCCGCCTCGGCCTCGAGCCCCGGCGTCGGCCGGCCCCGAGGCAGCGTCACGCGCTTCGCCGCGACGCCCTGCCCCTCGAGCAGCTTCGAGAGGCGCACCAGCAGCGGCTGCCGCGCCGTGCCGTTGAAGCCGGGCACCAGCACGACCGTCACGGCTTCGCTCCGAGCAGCGCCGCCAGCGCCCCTCGCTTCCCACCGTCGAACTCGAACAGCAGCTGCTCGCGAAAGCGGCGCAGATCTTCGTACCCGACCTCGAGCGCGCGGCCGTGCGCCGCCGGGTCGCGCACCTTCTCTTTCGTCCACTGCAGAAACGCCGACAGCCGATCGAAGTACGCGTCGGGCACCGGGTACCGCTCGCGCAGGAACTCGACGAACGGCGCCATGTACGGCTCGGCCCGCCGCTCGAGCGCGCGCACCACCTCGCCGAGCGCCGGAGCTTTCACGTCGAGCGCGGGGTCGAACGCCTCGGCGAAGCGATCGAAGTACGTGACGCTCGCGCCCCGCCGCTCGCGGGCCGCTCCGTCGAGAAAGGCCTGGCGGCGCCGCTGCTCGTCGAGCCACGCCCCGAAGCGCTCGGCCAGCAGCACGACGAGAGCGCGCTCGAGCGCGCCGGCGTAGAGCACCGCCACCGCCGCCGCGGGCAGCGCGATGTAGAGCGCCTTCTGAAACGTGCGCTCGGCGACGCGCAAGAGCCGCACGATCTCGTCGGGGCACCGGTCGCGAACGCCCTCGAGCGCCCGATCGACCGCCTCGTCGGCCTTCGCTTCGATCTCGAGCTCGCGCGTCGCGAGCTCCTCGGCCACCGCCCGCGCCGGAGCCGCCTTCGCCCGCTCGATCGCCGCGTGCGCCGCCTCTTTCGCGGCCGCCGCCGCCGCCTCGGCCCGGGCCTGAGCCGCCTTCACGTGCTCGAGCTCGCGGCGCAGCGCATCGAGCTCGGACTCGCGGGAGCGAAACCGCCGCTCGAGCGCGTCGGCCTCGGCGCGAGCCGCCGCGATCTGCGCGTCGGCGCCGGCCTTGAGCTCGCTCTTCCACGCCACCTTCCGCGACGTGAGCTCGAGCGCGCGCGACGCCTCGGGGTCGCCCGGGTCGAGCGCGAGGGCCTCCTTGAAGAGGCGATCGGCGCGGTCGAAGTCGCCCTCCTCGGCAGCGAGGTGCCCCTGGTCGATTCGCACGCGCGCGCCCAGGTGCGGCAGCACGTACTCGGGCATCGCCGCGGCCTCGTCGAGCGCGCTCTTCGTCTCGGCCGTGCGGCCCAACAGGCGCAGCGCCCGCGCGCGCGTCGCCAGCACCTCGTAGCGAAAGCCCGTCGGCCCCTCCGAGCCGGTCGCCCGCGCCGCCTCGAGCATCGCGAGCGCCTCGTCGGGCTTGCCGCGCAGGTTGAAGATCTGAGCGAAGAGCAGCCGGTCTTCGATCGCCGGCCGCCCCGCCATGCGCTGCTCGATGAGCGCGGTCGCGAGCGCCGCGTCGCCCGCGAGCTGCGCCGCGTACGCCATGTGCCCCAGCTGGGCGGGGGCGATCTGCCCGGCCGCCTGCAGCCGCTTCCACACCTTCAGCGCTCCGCCGGCGTCGCCCGAGTAGAGCAGCGTGTCGGCGCGAATCGACGCCGCCGCGACCTTGATCGCCGCCGCCGCCTTCTCTTCGAGCGCCGTCGCCGTCGCGATCGCCTGGGCGTAGTCACCCTTGCGCATCTTCACCGCCGCGAGCAGCAGCCGCGCCTCGTCGGCGCCACCGAGCTTCAGCGACGCCTCGGCCGAGGCCTGCGCCTGCTCGAGCCGGTGCGCGTGGAGCTGCGCGAACCCGAGGTGCACGAGGAAGTGCGGGTCGCGACCGAGCGCCTTCCTGGCGCGCTCCATGAGGCGCAGCCCCTCTTGCGGCCGAGCCTCGTCGACGAGCAGCGAGCCGAGCCGCGCGAGAATGCCGGCGGCCTCGGGGTGCTTCTTCACCGCCCTCTCGAGCGCCGCGCGGGCCTCGTCGGTGCGCTCGAGCTTGCGCAGCGCATCGGAGTACAGCGCCACCGCGTCGTCTGGAGCGTCGCTCTCGTCGACGACCGGCTCGAGCACCTCGAGCGAGCGCTGCCACTCGGAGCGCTGCTGGTGCAGCGCCGCCTGCTCCATCAGCGACGCGATCTTCCGCCGGTTGAGCTTTCCCGCCACCGTGCGCGCACCGTACTACCGTCGGTACACGGCGGGCGACGCCCAAGGAAACGGCGTCGGGCCTTCGGCGGTCTCTTCGCGGGCGAGCGCGCGGAAGCGCATCAGGTGCCGCTCGAACTGCTCTTGCGCGAAGCCCGCCGACGTCTTCGCGTCGATGAGAAACGGCCAGTCGCTCGCCTGCGCCAGCAAGAGCGCGTTGAGCGCGCGAGCGTCGCCCTGCTTCGTCAGCTCTTCTGCGGCGCGGTGCAGGTGAGGCCACATCCACTGATTGCGCGGGCCGAGCCAGACCTCGGCCGTGCCCGCGCGGCCCCACGTCGAGAACGGCAGCTCGCGGGCCTCGAGGGTCGGGCTCTCGCGCAGCACCTCGCTCGGCGTCGACAGCGCCTCGCCCTTCGCGAGCACCTCTTCGAGAAACGCGGGCCCCTCGAGCCACCAGTGCCCGAACAGCTCGGCGTCGTATGGAGCCACCTGCAGCGCCGCGCCTTTCCCTCGCTCCTCGAGAAAGTGCCGCGCGTGCTCGCGCGCGCGCTCGAGCGCGACCCCCGGCTCCCACGGCTCCTTCTGCTCGGAGCCCGTGATGCGCAGCACGCGCTGCCCTTCGACGCGGTGGTGGAAGTCTGCGTAGACGGGGTCGGCGGGGTAGCCGACGAACGAGCTCCACACCTGCTCGCTGGCGTCGACGTCGCGCGCGAAGGCGGCGACGCCCGCCGGCAGGAACACGGGCGCTGCGGTGCCGTACGCGGCGCCCTCGAGCGCGTGCGAGTCGACGAACGTGTAGCGCAGGCCGTTCTTCGCGAGCAGGGCGTCGAGGCCCGGGGCGTAGCCGCACTCGGGCAGCCAGAAGCCCAAGGGGTCGACGCCGAAGGCGCGGCGGTGGGCCTCGACGCCGAGCTCGACCTGCGCGGCGGCGGCCTGGGGCACGGTGGCGAGCAGCGGCAGAAAGCCGTGGGTGACGGCCGAGGTGATGAGCTCGATGGAGCGTGACGCCGCGAGCGCCCCGAGCCGCTCGACGATGGTGCCCGAGCGAAGGCCCCTGAGGGCGCGGTTGGCGGCGCCGCGGTGCCACTCGTGCGCGGGGTTCAACGGCAGGCGCCGCTTGCAGCCCTCGATGATGAAGGCCTCGGTGCGCTTCCTCGCGTCGGCGTCTTCGAGCATCGCGACGAGCACCGGCGTCACCGAGAGCGTCACCCTGCCCTTCGGCGAGCGCTCGAGCACGTCGAGGAGTGGCAGGTAGCAGTCGAGCACGGCCTCGTGCAGCCACCGCTCGTTCTCGGTGCCGATCACCCACGGCAGGTGGGCGTGCAGCACGAGCACGGTTCGAGGCGTCGCCATCGCGTAAAAAAAGGGGACAGGCTACTTTTCTGCGCAACGTGGCACGCCGCTTGCGCCGTTGCGCAAAAAAGTAGCCTGTCCCCATTTTTCAGCGCGACCAGCGCCACATGCTGATGTGGCAGTCGTGGCAGTCGATGCGGCCGACGGGGTGGCTCGCCGGCACCGCGGCGCGGCCTCGAGCGGCGTCCTGGGCGTGACAGTCCCAGCACTCGGTGGTGAGGCCCACCCACCGCTGCGCCGTGTGGCACGTCATGCACGGCGTCGTGAAGTGGCGGCCCTGCAACGGCCACCCGGTGCGATCGTGATCGAACCGCGTCACACGCCAGCGATCGGGCTGGTGGCAGTCTTCGCAGCCCTGCCCGAGCGCTCCGCGGTGCGGGTCGACGTGGCAGCTCGCGCACCGCTGCGACGGCGGCGGGCCCGAGGCGACGTGACACGCGCCGCACCGCAGCGTCGCGTGGCGGCGCTCGAGCGGGAAGCCCGTCTGGTGGTGCGGGAAGCTCATGCCCCTCGCCTTCGCGAACGGCCCCTTCTCGGGGTCGTGGCAGTCGGTGCACTGCTCGCCGAGCTTGCCGTGCTGGGGCTGATGGCACGTGGTGCACGCCGCCGGCGTCGTCGAGGCCGCCATCGCCTTGCCGCGCGCGCCCTCGTGGCACGCCGCGCACTTCACCGCGGCGTGCGCCCCTTTGAGCTCGAAGCCGGTGCGCGCGTGATCGAAGCCCGTGGCCGGCTTGAACGCCGTCGTGTTGTGGCACTGCTCGCACGTCGTGCCGAGCCGGCCGCCGTGGCGATCGACGTGGCACTTCGCGCACTCCTTGGGCACGTCGTCGAGCTTCACCTCGGTGTGGCAGAGGCTGCACTTCGCGGCCGCGTGCTTGCCCGTGAGCGGGAACGCGGTCGACGCGTGGCGCGTGACGTCGAAGCTCGACGGCTTCCACGCGTCGTTGCCGTGGCACGCCGAGCACTCGCCGTACTCTTTCACCGAGCCCTCATGCGGGTCGGCGTGGCAGTGGCCGCAGCTCGCCTCCTTCGAGGGCGGGTGCGCAGCCGTGAGCACCACGGCGTCGGTCATGGTGCTCGCGGCCCACGCGAGCGCGCCGCGCAGCGAGCCGCCGGGCAGCTCGACCTTCTTCAGCGTCGCCGGGTAGCCCTTCGTCTTCTCGGCGTGGCACGACTTGCAGTTCAAGCTCGCGTGGCGGCCGACGAGAGGGAAGCCGGTCGTCGCGTGATCGAACTTCGACGGCTTGAACCCGTCGGGCGTGTGGCACTTGAGGCACGGGCCGAAGTTGCCGTGCGCGACGTCGCCCTGCTTCTGGTGGCAGCCCTCGCAGGTCAACGGCACGCCGCGGAACTTCAGCTCGTCTTTCTTCTTCGGCGACGGCGGGTGGCAGTTCTCGCACGCGACCGCGAGGTGCTGCCCCGTGAGCTGGAACTTCGATCGCTTGTTGTGATCGAAGCGGTTCTTCTTCCACGAGACCGCGCTGTGGCAGAGGCTGCACTCGCCGAGCGGCTCGTGCTTGCGCTCCTTCTCGTGGCAGCCGCTGCAGAGCGTCGGCGTGTGCGTGAAGCTCCACTTCTGGTGGCAGCCGAGGCACCCGACGGTCTGGTGCAGCTGCGGGAGAATGCACGTGCAGAACGCGTGATCGAACTCGGCCGGCTTCCAGCCCGACACCTTGTGGCACCCGTCGCACGGGGCCGTCGTGCCGCCGTGCGCCCGCTCGTGGCACGTCGCGCACGGCACGACCGGCGCCAGGTTCTTGCCCTCTTTGTGGCAGTCGACGCACTGGTTCTTCGCGTGCCCGTCTTTGAGCGACACCTTGTGCTCGTCGCGGCCGTGCAGCACCGGCTTCCACACGTCCGACTTGTGGCAGCTCTCGCACTTCGGGCCGAGCGAGCCCTGGTGCACGTCTTTGTGGCAGGCGCTGCACGTCTGCGTCATCTGCGCGATCGGCTTCGTGTGGCACGACTCGCACTTCGCCTTCGCGTGCCCGCCGGTCAGCGGCATGCCGGTGAGCCCGTGATCGAACGACTGCCGCGCCGCGGGCCTCGTGAGATCGGCGGCCACGCCCTTGTGCTCGACGTGGCACGCGATGCACTTCTGCGCCGCCACCGACTGGTGGAACTTCTTCAGCCCCGTGTGGCACGTGAGGCACTTCTCGTTCGGCAGGCCCTTGAAGGGCATGTGGCAGGCGTCGCAGTTACCCGAGACGCCCTCGTGCGCGCGGCTCGACGGGCCCGGAGCCGTCGACGCGCGCCAGGCCTGACCCGACACCAGCACCAGCGCGAGCGAGAGGGCCGCCGAGGTCACCACTCACGCTCCAGTCGGGCGCCGAGCTGCGCGAAGACCCGCCGCTCTCGCGTGTCGGTGAGGCTCTGCTCGAAGTCGACGCCGGCGAAGAACACGTCCGAGCCCCAGAACGCCCGCACGAACGCCGTGCGCTGCGCCTCGAGCATGAACGGGCTCAGGTCGGTGGCCGTCGCGGGCCCGTCGTCGAACGGCGAGTACCTGCGCGACGAGAGCGGCAGGTTCGACCGCTGCACGTTGCTGACCCCGGCGGCGAGATCGAGGCCGCTCCAGCGCCAGCCGAGCGAGGCCGACCAGTACTGGCGATCGGCGGGCAGCGCGGCGTCGCCGGTCTTCAGCATCTTCTCGTACATGTACGTGGCCCGCAGGCAGACGCCCTTCGCCCACGGCGGAGCGAGATCGATTCGCCCGCCCACCCTCAGCTCGTTGCGGTCGGGGCGAACGCGGAAGCGGGCGTCGGGGCCCAGCCAGCCGAGCTGAAACGGCCGCCACCGCACGCGCAGCCGGTTGTCGATGAACTGCGGCACCAGCGAGAGCAGCGGCGCTTCGTTCGGGTCGAGGTTGTCGCGGTCGCGCCGCAGCTGCGCCCGCTGCCCGTGCAGGTCGTACGTGATGCGCACCGTCGAGTGCGGCCGCAGATCGACGAGCGCGTAGCCGTAGAAGAGGTCGACGCTGCGCGTGACGAGCTCGACGGAGCTCCACGAGGGGCCGAGCACGTAGGTCGCGCCGGGCGCCAGCGCGAGCTCGCCGCCGATGACGACCCAGTCGAACGGCCGCACGGTCGAGCGCACGAACGCCGAGAGCTGGTCGTACGAATGCTGCTCGCCGTCTTGCAGCGGCACCTGGTCGCGGCTGAACGACACACCCGCCTCGGCCTCGACCCGCTCGGTGCGGAACGCGGCCGAGAGCCCGACCGCGGGCAAGAACGTCGACAGCTCGACGTTGCCCGTGCGCGTGCTCGTGATCGCGCGCCGCCCGCCGAACAGCTGCAGCTCGAAGCCGCGGGCCGCGAGGCGCGCGCGCAGGCCGTCGACCGGCAGCATCACCGCCGACGGCGCGAGGAAGCGGCCGACTCCGAAGTAGAGGAGCTTGTCGAGGAAGTCGGCCGACAGCTCGGCCCGGTTGAGCAGGTGAATGGGCGTGTTCTGCAGGTTGCCCGCGATCGGCTGCCGGCCCTGGTAGTCGACGTCGAGGTGAAGGTGGCGAGAGATGGCCGTCGCGTTCAGCAGCGCGCGAATGCCGAGCTCGTACGCCGTCAGCTCGGCCGGCTCGCCCGAGCCCGGGTCGGTCGCCACCGAGTTGGCCGCCAGCAGGTCGGTGCTCGCCGTCGCGTCGATCGTCGCGCGCGGCGAGGCGTGGCTCTGCACGTCGACGTCGGCCTCGGCCACCACCGCGGCGCCGGCATCTGCCTGCGACAGCGCGATGACGACGAGCGCCCCGATCATTCGGCCGCGTACGACATCGCGTACATGTACGAGAGGACGACGTGCACCACCGACAGGATGTACATGATCGTCGCCAGCGGGCGGTGAAGAACGATCCACCGCTGGAAGATCTTCTCGGCCGCTCCGAGCGCGTGCAACCGCAGCTGTAGCCGCAGGCGCCGCTCGACGAGCCCCGCCACCTCGGGCTTCAGCTGCATGCCCTTGAGCTTCCCGAGCGACCGCCGCGTCGCGAAGTCCGCGCTCACGAGCGCCCCGAGCGCACGCGGCGCCGGCCCGCTCGGCAACAGCGGCTGCACCTCGGCAGGCAGCGCTCCGAGCTTGCCCAGCTCGGCCTCGACGTCGCGCGCCGCCATCTGCTCGCCGCCCATCGTGCGCGGCAAGAACGCGTAGAGGTACCGGCCGAACAGCCCCGACACGAACACCACCGCCACCGCGATGAAGTTCAGCACCGCAGGGTTCATGAAGTTCACCGCGTACGCCCGCGTGAACATGTGCAGCGAGTGGAAGACGGCGCACACGAAGCCCTGCACGCCCAGGAAGATGTGGAAGTGCAGCCACGCCGACAGCCGCGCCCACTCGCGCAGCGCCCGCGACCGTCGCGCGAGAGAGTAGACGAGCATCACCACCATCGAGCCGAGCGCGACCCAGCCGATGTTCACGCTGAACGCCGACGTCGGCGCAGGCGGGTCGTGCGACCAACGCCAGCTGAAGGCGCCGATCTCGGCAGCGATGATGACCGCGTACACCGCAGGGAGCACCCGCCGCATGCTTGGGGCGCGAACATTACCTGCAAACGAGCGCCGCGGCGCACTTACCTCGCGGCTCGCTCGCGATGGCCGGGTGACGGGCGCCCAGGCACTCGACCTTCACGAAGCGGGGCGCACTTGCGCTCATCATCGAGTGGGCCGCGAGCTACACTGCGCGGCCGTGGACCTCGTCCTGGCCCTGGGCGCCGCCGCCATCGTGCTGGTCGTCGGGTATCAATTGTGGTCGTCGCGGCGCTCGGCGAAGGCCGAAGACGCCGCCCACGAGCGCCACCAGCAGGTGCTCGAGCGCAACGTGCAGCCCGTCAGCCTGCACCCGCGCGTCGACCTCGGCGCCTGCATCGGCTCGGGCGCGTGCGTCACGTCGTGCCCCGAGAAAGACGTGCTCGCGGTCATCGACGGCAAGGCGAAGCTCGTGAACCCGACCGCGTGCATCGGCCACGGAGAGTGCCTGCGCGCGTGCCCGGTCGACGCCATCTCGCTCGTCATCGGCACCGAGAAGCGGGGCGTCGACATTCCCCTGCTGGCCACCGACTTCCAGACGAACGTGCCCGGCCTCTACATCATCGGCGAGCTCGGCGGCATGGGGCTCATCTACAACGCGATGACGCAGGGCCTGCAGTGCATTCGCGCGATCACCGCGAAGCCGCCCGCGAAGGCCGACGGCGTGCACCAGCTCGCGATCGTCGGCGCCGGCCCCGCGGGGCTCGCGTGCGCGCTCGGCGCCCTCGAGGCGAAGCTCGACTTCGTCATCGTCGACCAGGAGTCCGCCGGCGGCACGGTGCTGCACTACCCACGGCAGAAGATCGTCATGACCCGGCCCGTCGAGCTGCCGCTGTACGGCCGACTGAAAGTCACCGAGGTCACGAAAGAGGCGCTGCTCGAGACGTGGGAGCAGATCGTCTCGAAGACGGGCCTCACCGTACGCACCGGCGTGCGCGTCGACGACGTGAAGCGCGACGCCGACGGCGTCTTCGAGCTCAAGACGAGCACCGGGGTCTTGCGCGCGAAGAACGTGGTGCTCGCGATGGGGCGACGCGGCACTCCGCGCAAGCTCGGCGTGCCCGGCGAGGAGCTGCCCAAGGTCTGCTACCGCCTGCTCGAGCCCGAGAACTACAAGGGCTCGCACTGCCTCGTCGTCGGCGGCGGCGACGCCGCGGTCGAGGCGGCCATCGCGCTCGGCGAGGCCGGCGCCACCGTGCAGCTCGCCTACCGCGGCAAGGTCTTCGATCGCATCAAGCCCAAGAACCAGGAGCGTCTCGACGCCTCGACGAAAGACGGCCGCGTCACGGTGATGCTCGAGACGAACACGAAGCAGATCCGCGCCGACGCCGTCACGCTCGACGTCGCGGGGGCTGCGCGCGAGCTGAAGAACGACTACGTGCTCATCTTCGCGGGCGGCGTGCTACCGACCGCGTTCCTCGAGAAGGCCGGCGTGCAGGTGAAGACCATGAAGGGAGAGACCTACGCGCCGGCGAATCGCTGAGCTCGCATGCTGCGCGCTGCTCGTGACGGCCTGCACGCCAGGTCCGGGCCCCGAGCGCGTCGAGAAGCCGCACCCGTACTTCCCGACGGGGCCGGGCACTCCGCACGCCGCCGTCGAGTGCCAGTCGTGCCACCCGCCTGCGAGCTCGACGTTCGCGCAGTTCCAGTGCCTCGCGTGCCACCCCGAGTCGGTGCACCCGAAGGTCGATCGGTTCGTCTACGAGAGCCGCGCGTGCTTCGGCTGCCACGGGCCGGGCGCGCTCGCGAGCGACCCGACGCTGAACGTGACGGTCACCGCGCAGGTGCCGTCGTTCTCGGGCACGATCATCGACGAGGTCACCGAGGCGCGGCAGACGCTGCCGATGACGATGAACCACGGCAGCCTCAACATCCCCCGCTCGGCCAGCGCCTGCGCGAGCTGCCACCGCGACTTCGAGCTCGGGCTGTTCTACGGCGGGCAGTACCACGCGACGCTGCTCGATCTCGGCGGCCCGACGCCGCAGTCGTGCTCCGAGTGTCACTTCACCGCGATGCCGTTCGGGTTCGTCGGAGCCGCGAAGGGCCCGCCGCGCACCCCGGCGAGCGGGTCGATGCGGCACGACGCGCTCGGCCTCGACGGCGGGGCGCTGGTCAACGCCGACTGTCGCGCCTGCCACGTCGCTCCTCAGGTCGCCTCGTCGGCCGACTGGCGAACGAACACGAGCTTCCACGAGGCGCTCGTCGCCGGAGGCCGCCAGCCCGACTCGTGCGTCGGGTGCCACGCGAACGCGCGACCGGGCGTCGTCGACCGGCCCGGCCGCTACCGCTTCAACCACCAGGCCGAGGCGTGGCTCGGCGACTGCGTCGCGTGCCACACCGTGCACGAGGCTTGGAGCACCGGCCGCTTCCACGCGAGCGCCGGCACTCCGGCGGCCTGCCTGCCCTGCCACGAGACGCGGCGCCCGGCCGAGACGAGCGTGTTCACCGGGCCGCTCATGCGCCCCGCCCCGTTCGACTACGTGCCCAACGCGCTCGGCATCGGCCACGGCGCCGATCAAGACTGCGCGGTCTGCCACGGCACGAAGTCCGACGCGTGGGACGGAGGCTTCTTCCCCCACGGCCCCGCGACGATCGCGAACCGCACGTGCCTCGTCTGCCACACGACGCAGCGGCCGAGCGACCCGACGCACGTGCAGTCGGGAGACTGCTTCGGCTGCCACCAGGCCTCGGCCGCGACGCCGCACCTGTCGGTCGCCGAGTGGGCGGGCGGGCGCAGCTACCCCGACGACGTGCTCGTCGGCTCGCCCGACCACTTCATCAAGGTGACCTCGTTCGCGCTCCGCAGGGGCGGCCCGAACAACCTCGTGAACGCCGCCGTGCCGAGCGAGGTGACGCTCTTCAACTCGATGCTGCACAGCTCGCAGCAGGTGCCGCCGGCGCTGAGGCCCGTCGTTCAGCCCGATGACTGCCGCCGCTGCCACACGGCGAGCACGTTCCTCGATGCGGGCTTCCACGCCCCGGTCGCGGGCGCCGGCGCGAGCCAGCCGACGAGCTGCCTCGACTGCCACGCCAACATGACGCCGCCGGGCATCGTGAAGCAGACCGATCTGCGCCCGATGAACCACTCGGTCGACGCGGGCGTCACCGACTGCGTCGCGTGCCACGGCGGCCCGTCGGCCGGGTGGGATGGCGGGGCCGGCTTCCACGCTCGCGGCGCGGGCGCCTCAGACTGCCTCTCGTGCCACTTTCCGCTCATGGCGTCGGCGGGCCCCATCGACGGCGGCAGCACCTACCTCATGAAGCACCTGTCGCCGCAGGTGACCGTGCAGCAGTGCAGCGTGTGCCACCCGAGTGCGCTCGCGAGCGCGTCGCAGGTCACCGCGAGCGCGTGGCGCCCCGGCGCGCTGCACGCGAACGTTCAGCCCCAGGCGTGCGTCGACTGCCACGCCGTGACGCGGCCCGCCCCGACGCGCTCGATGAACCACGGCGACCCGGTGGCGTTCGCCAGAGACTGTTCGTTCTGCCACCAGAACCTGCAGTTCAGCGCGGGCACGAAGCTGCACCGGCCGGGCATCGCGGCGGTGACGTGCGCGGGCTGCCACCGCGACGCCCCCGATGCCGGGTTCGTCACCGACGTCATCACGAGCGCGAGCGCCTCGACGGGCCGTGCGGGGGAGCACGCGCAGATCTCGCACGCGCAGCAAGACGTCGCGTCGCGCGACTGCAGCTTCTGTCATGTGGCTCCGGTCGACGCCGGCACCACCTTCGCCGGCGCGAAGATGCACGTGCACTTCACCGGAGCCGTCGCCCTCACCGGCCGCTGCAGCGCCTGTCACCTGAACCTCAAGCCCGTGGCGACGTACCCGGGGCACGATCACAGCGCGTACTCCGACACGTCGCCCACCGACTGCCGCGCCTGCCATGCGTGGCCCGGCACCGGAACTCCGACGGCGCCGAACTGGCACGCGCCGCCCGCGCTCGCGCCGTCGACGATGACGGTCGGCGGGTTCAGCGTCGCGCAGCCGCCGGCGGCGAGCTCAGGGGTGGTGCAGGCGGGCCTCACGGGGCTGCAGCACCCGGCGGTGCCGGCGGGCGGCTCGTGCACGTCGTGCCACTCGCAGGCGGCGGGTGGGCGCAACGCGTTCGCGTATGATCACGCGCTCGCTCCGTCGACGGGCTGCAACGCCTGCCACGAGGCCGGCAGCGACCTCGTCGCGACGCCGTGGTCGCCCGGCACCGGCGCGATCGCGGCGAGCTGCACGCTCGGCGGCGGGATGATCCTCCCGAGCGGAGGCGACACGCGCCCCGTAGGGCTCACGTCGCTGCCGTGCGCCCCGTCGGCCACGGCGCAGACGATCGCGAACCACTTCTACCCGGCCGACTGCGGCGAGTGTCACCGCAAGCCCAGCGACGTGCCGGCCGCGACCTCGACGGGCGCGCCGTACTCGAACGCGTGGCGCTTCATTCACAGCTTCGGCGCTCCCATCCAGCAGGGCACCTGCTGCGGCTGCCACGCCCCGCCGAGCTGCCGCGGCTGAGCAATAAAGGGGACAGGCTACTTTTCTGCGCAGCTCGGCACGCTCCTTGCGCCGTTGCGCAAAAAAGCAGCCTGTCCCCATTTTTCCTACGAGCTCAGCCGGCTCGAGCCGGGCCGCATCTTCGCTCGCGGCGACGCCGGCGGAGAGGGCGCATCGGGCCACTCGCGCGCCTCGGGCTTCTCGGGCAGCGGCTCATCGATCGGCACGGTCATCTGCCACGCGCCAGTACCCGTCGGGCTCGCCTCTCGAGCCGAGCCGATCGTGAACGGCCGGCCACGCGTCATGACGCGCCCTCGGCGCACCACCTGCACCGCGAGCGCCCCGCCCGGAAGGTCGTCGAACGTCGCGAGCCCGGTCGGCGCGGTCACCGGCACCGAGCCGACGAGCTTGCCCTCGAGCGTGACGAGCTCGAGCGACAGCCCCTGCCCGTCCTCGAACGTCGCGGCCGACAGATCCCACGAGACCACGATCGCGAGCGGCTCACGCCGGAAGCACAGCAGCCGATCGTCACCGTACGACGCCGGCAGCGACGGCTTGCGCGGGTCGACGAAGAAGTCGCGCGTGATCGGCAGCTCGTAGACCTCGGCCGCGACCTCGGCCTTCGGAGGCTTCGTCATTCTCGGCGGGGTCGGTGCCTTCTCGGGCTCCGCCCGCTTCACCGCCGCCGTCTTCACCGGCGTCAGCGCCTTCTTCTTCGCCGGCGGAGGGCTCCTCTTCGCCTCGACCTTGTCGGTCTCGATGCGCTTCGGCTGGGCCTTCTTCGTCGGAGCCTTCTTCGACTCGAACTTCTTCACTTCGACCTTCTTCGGCTCGACCTTCTTCGGCTCGGCCTTCTTCGTTTCGACCTTCTTCGTTTCGAGCTTCTTCGCGACCTTCGCGGGCTCGTTCTTCTTCACGACCTTCGCGGCGGTCTCGACGAGGGCGTCGACGAGCTCCTGCTTGAGCTTGAGGCCGGCGGCGACCTTCGAGCCGAGCGCCTTGACAGCCTTCGTTCGCAGCTCGCGGACGGTGAGCTTCTTCAGGTTGCGTTCCTCGTTCTCATCGCTGCTCATGGCGGCCTTATGTATCCTCACGAGCAGTGTCCGAACAGCCTCGCCTGCTCTTTTGCTGCTTCGACGTGCTGCCCGGACCTAACGGGCTGTCGCGACGGATCACAGAGTATTTGAAGGGGCTTATCGACCGGTTCCAGGTGGTCGTGCTGTCGACGAAGACACCCGATCACTCGCACATCGAGCGGTACCACGGGGCGCGGCTCCTTCGGGTGCCGGTGGGCTCGGGCGATCTCCAGTCGCGCATTCAGGCGTTCGATCGTGCGGTGCGCCGGCAGCTCGAGAGCGAGGAGTACGTCATCGCGCACTTCTTCGACCCGTTCGGAGGCTACCCGCTGTGCGAGGCCCGCGCGCAGTACGGCTTCCGGCTCGTCTACGACGCCCAGAGCTTCCAGTCTCAGGAGCTGCGCTACCGCGAGCCGGCGCTCGAGAGCGACCGCCGCTTCCTCTCGAAGGTGCGCCGCCAGGAGCTCTACTGCCTCATGAACGCCGACGCCGTGATCTGCGGCTCCGGCACCACGCGCGACTGGATCCTCTCGCTCGGCGCTCCGCCGATGTCGCTGCACGTCTTCCCCCAGCCGGTCGACCTCGCGCCGTACAAGAAAGAGGTGGTGGGCGAGCCCGACGGCACGCCGATGAAGCTCATTCACCTCGGCTCGCAGCTGCCGTACCAGGGGCTCGACACGCTGCTGCGCGCGATGCAGCTCGCGCTTCGCCAGGCCGACCTGCGGCTCATGGTGGTCGGCCCCAAGGTGCCCGACGGGCAGGCGCCCTACGACGAGCTCGTGCAGGAGCTCCGGCTCACCGGCAAGGTCGAGTTCCTGCCGCCGGTGGTGCACGACGAGCTGCCGAAGACCCTCGCGACCGCCGACGTCGGCGTGCTCACGCTCGACGAGTGCGATCGCAACCGAGCGCAGGGCGGCCCGCTCGCGAAGGTCGCCGAGTACCTCGCCGCGGGGCGGCCGATCGTCGCCGCCGATCTTCCCGTCACGCGCGAGCTCGTGCCCGAGAGCGCGCGCGTCTTGTTCCCGCCGAACGACTTCAAGGCCCTCGCCGACATTCTCGTGAAGCTCGCGTCCGACACGGCGCTGCGGCTCAAGCTGGGCCGCGCGGCCCGCGAGGGAGCCGAGCGCTTCGACGCGTCGACGGTGCGCGGGAAGCTGCTCGACCTCTATGGGCTGTTGTCGACGCGCGGCAAGGTCGGCGCGAACGAGGGCCCGGGCGAGGTGACCGAGCTGCGCCAGACCGGCAGCACCGACACCGGCCGCGCGCTCGTGCGCCCCGGCCCCGACGAGCGCTCGCCAGGCGAGACGCTCGACGAAGAGGCGTCTGAGCCGCCGGTCGTGGTCGGTGAGAGCCTCGAGACTCCCGAGCGCCCCGAAGAGCGGCTGCGCGCGGCCATCACCGAGCCGGGCCACGCCTCACCGAGCGCCCCGCCCGAGCCGACGCCGATCACGAACAGCAAGCGGCGCAAGAAGAAGGGCGGCACCGACGAGCACACGCCGATTCGACCGCCGCCCGAGGCCTCGAGCGAGCCCACGCCGATCACCTCGGCGCGCCAGCGCCGTGTGATCTCGAAGACCGGGGCGCCGGCAGTCGCGCCTCCGCCCGCGCCTCTTCCCGAGCCGCTCACGCCGCTGAAGGCCAAGACCGAGGGCAAGGGCGTGCGCTCGCCGCTCGCGGCGTCGCCGACGGTCTCGCTCGAGCAGCCTGCGGTGACGGTCGAGAACCCGCTGCCGGCTCCGGCGCCCGAAGCGCCCGTGTGCATCAAGCCCAAGACCGAGGGCAAGGGCGTGCGCTCGCCGTTCGCGCCCCAGCCATCGCCCTCGGTCATCGTCGAGCTGGACGCACGGCCGCCCGGGCCGCTGGTGACCACGCCCTCGAAGGGCTCCGACGCGGTGAAGCCGGGGGCCGCGCCGCTCGCCGAGCCGCCGCCGTTCGATCTGCCCAAGATCAAGCGCAGCGTCCCCGAGTCGAAGCCGGCGCAGATCCCCGTGCTGATGCCGAAGCCTGCGACGCCCGCCGTCTCGCCGCCCGCGCAGATCCCCGTGCTGCTGGCGAAGCCCGCGCCGGTGGCCGTCTCGCCGCCCGCGCCGCCGGCGGCGCCCCGGCCCGCCCCCGACGTCACGCAGCCGCTCACCGGCCAGTCGATCGACGAGCCGATGGAGCTCGGCCCCGACGACGTCGAGAGCGTGGAAGACGAGGCCCACCCGGCCGCCGCGGCGATCGACCCATGGCTCTCGCAGCTCCTCTTCGGCTACTGCCCGCCCGACGCCCTACCCTTCGAGCGGCCGGCGCCGCCCACCACGTTCCCGGGGCGCGACACATGAGGCTCGTCGCGACGCTGGCAGCGGTGCTCGTCGCCGCGGGCTGCAACTGCGGTAACGGCGGAGCGCCCGACGGTGGGTCGGCCGGTGGCCAGGCGACGGCAGGAGGGAGCACCGCCGGTGGCGGCACCGCGGGCGGCGCGACGGCGGGCGGAGCGACTGCCGGCGGCGGGGCGGCGGGGGGCAGCGCCGGAGGCTCGAACCCTGCGCTGCTGCCGCGCCTGGTGGTCGCTTCGCGAGGCACGGCCGACGGCGGCGCTGCGGCGGTGCGCATCTGGGACACCGCGAACCAGCTGACGAGCGACGTGCCGGCGCCGGTGCTGCTTGGGGGCATCGACGCGCCGCCGGCGGCGCTGGCGGCGAGCGCGTCGAACCTGTTCGTGGTGCACGAGGCGTCGGCGCCCGCGGCTCCGGTGCTGCAGCGGTGGGCGGCTCCGCGCGGGCTGGCGAACGGCGCGGGGCCGTCGGTGCGCGTCACCGCGGGCACGTTCGGAGCGCTCGCGGGCGTCGACAAGATCCAGCTCGACGACATCGGCTCGCTGTGGGTTCTGCGCAGCCCCGGCGAGGTGCTGCGGGTCGACGGCGTCGCGGTGGCGGGCCCCGACGCCGGCCACGCGGCGCGCTTCACGCACCCCTTCGATCAGATCTTCGGCTTCGCGTTCGAGCAGACGAACAACCGCCTGTTCGCGGGGCAGGTCAGCGGCGCCGGCGTGCTCGCCTGGAACCTCGCGAACACCCGCGCGGGTGACGCGGGCACGCCGAGCTTCGTGCTCAGCAGCGACTCGGTCGCCACGATGGAGATCGGCGCCAATCGCCTGTTCGCGTCGTTCTTCCAGCAGGGCATCAAGGTGTGGAACACGATCGGCACCGCCTCGGCGCCGCGGGCCTTCGACTTCGAGCTGACCACGGACGCGGGGGTGAACGCCTCGATCCGCGACGTGCGGGTCTTCGCCGATCAGCTGGTGGTGACGATGCAGCCGACGCCGACGACCGGCCGCGTGCTCATCTACAAGGGCGTGAACCTGCTCTTCGCGACGAAGCAGCCCGAGATCGTGATCGAGCACCCGTCGCTGCAGGGGCCGAAGCGCTCGGTGCTCGGCCGCGACGGCACGCTCTACGTGCTCGACGCCGACGGCATCTCGATCTTCGGCGACGCGCTGGGCACCCCGACCTTCAAGACCGAGCTCACGGGAGTAGGCGTACCCGCCGACCTGCTGCTGCTCGAGTAAGAAGACCGAGAGGCGAGTCACCGGCAGATCGCGTAGCCCGGCCCTGACCGGTACACGATCCCGGTCGCGTGCCGGTTCCCCGGAACCCGGTCGCGTGCCGGTTCCCTGAAACCCGGTCGCGTGCCGGTTCCCTGAAACCCGGTCGCGTGCCGGTTCCCTGAAACCCGGTCGCGTGCCGGTTCCCTGAGACCCGGAACCGGCCCCCCGACCCCGACCCCGTCACCCGCCCCGGCGGAGCTTCTCGCCGCTACTTCTTGGGCGCGGGCGCACCAGGCGCAGGCGCCATGGGAATGGGGCCCATCGTCTTCTCGAGGTCGGCCTTGCGCTTGTCGATCTTGGCCATGAGATCCTTCACGCCGCCCTTGTCGATGATGCGCGACATCTGATTCTTGTAGTCCTGCACGAGCGAGTCGCCATCGAACGCGACGTCGTAGATGCGGAGGGTGCCGTCGACGAGCCGCAGCTTCATGTCGACCTTGGTGTCGAGATCGTCCTTCGAGGCCTCGATGCGCACCATGGCCTTGTCGCCGCCCTCGTCCTTCGTGGTGGTGATCGCCCACTTCGCCTTGCGGAAGAAGGCGCCCGAGTCCGGGTAGGCGACGAGGCGAATCACCTCTTTGAACTTGGTGTCGAAGGCGGCGCGCTCTTCCTTCGAGAACTTGTCGGCCTTCGTCGCGATCGGCTCGGAGGTGAGGAAGGCCCAGTCGAAGAAGCCGTCGAGCTCGGCGAACACCTTCGTGTTCGCGTCCTTGTCGGCCTTCGCGAGCTCCTTGCCCTCTTCGGGCGCCTTCACCTTGAGCAGGTTGTCGATGAAGGCCTGCGTGCGCTTCTTGGCCTCTTCGCTGCGATCAGCGGCGAACGCAGGGAGCGAAAGACACAACGCGACGACGGCGACGAGCTGTTTCATGGCTTGGGTGCCTCCTTCTTCTTCTGAATCAGCAATAGAAACGCAGGGAACCCCAGAATCATCACGACGAGGTTCATCGCAAAGCCCAGGTTCGCCAACCGCCCGAGAGAATTGAGGCCCGGGTGGTCTGCGAGCAGCATCGCGGCGAAGCCGACGCCGCTGGTCACGAGGCCGCCGCAGATCGCGCGGCCCGTCTCGGCGAACTGCTCGCTGAACGACTCCTGCTCTTCGCGCAGGCGCGAGATGAGGTGCACGCCGGCGTCGACCGTCGTGCCGATCAGCACGGGGATGATGATGATGTTGAGGTAGTTGAACGGCTCGTCGATCACCGCCATCAGCCCGATCAGCGCGAGCAGGCTGAGCGCGGTCGGCGCCATGCAGATGAGCGCCTCGCGCAGCGAGCCGAGCGTCAGCCACATCGCGGCGATCACCAGCAGGATCGCGGCGATCAGAATCGGCCGCCCCTCACGCTGCACCATGCGCAGCACGTCGGCGAGCACCATGGCCTCGCCCGCACCCTGCAGCACGCGGCCGTCTTTGAGCCGAATGTCCGACGCCTCGTTCGAGAAGCGCAGCACCGCGAGCCCGTCGGACAGCCGCACGTTCGGGAAGATCAGCACGAAGCCGCCCTTCGCCTCTTTCACGCCCTGGAACTGGCGCCGCAGCGTCTCGGGAATGTCCTCGCGCGTGAACGGCTTCGCCTGCACCTGGACCTTGAACTCTTCGATCTTGGGGTCCTTGCTCCTCGACTTCGAGACGGTCTCGTTGATGCGCTCGAGGATCTTCTGCTTCTCTTCCTGGTTGTCGGGGACGAGGTCGTCGAGCGCCGCGATGAAGTCGAGCGTCGAGTCTTTCGTCTCTTTCTTGCGCTTCTTGAGCAGCGTCACGACCTCGCGCTCGGTGGCCGGGTCGTCGGTCAGCACCACGACCGGCTCGGCCGCGTAGCCGAGCACCCGGTTCACGTCTTTGTCGCGGCGAAACGACGGCAGCGACGAGTCTTCGAGCGCGTGGAAGTCGTAGTTGAAGCGAATGCTCGGCATCTGCGCGACGAACACCACGATCGCGAGCCCGACGACGAGCGCCAGCGGCTTGAAGTACCGCGGCAGCCAGTTCGCGATCTCGCTCATCGCGCCCGACAGCTTCGCCGACGGCGTCCACCCGCGGCGCGACGCGAGCCCCAGGAACCCGGGGAGGATCAGGAAGTACGCGACCAGCACCACCAGCATGCCGATCGACGCGATGACGCCGAACTCGCGGAAGGCGCGGAACTCCGAGAACGACACCGCGAGGAAGGTCAGCGACGCCACGATCGACGACACCAGCGCCGACCCGCCCGTGTGCTCGAACGCTTCGCGCGTCGCGTCTTCCGAGTTCTTGCCGTGCGCCCGCAAGGTCCCGTAGCGCGTGAGCAGGTGAATGCCGTGCTCGGTGCCGAGGCCTCCGAGCACCGCGCCCAGAAAGCCCGTCATGATGTTCAGGTTGCCGAAGATGAGGTCGGTGATGCCGTACGTCCACACCAGGCCGAGCGTCACCGGCACCATCACGAGGCCGACCGCGAGCGCGCTGCGGAAGTGGAACGCGAGGTACAACAGCAGCACGATCAGCGCGAGCGTCGAGCTGCGCTGCATGTCGGCCGTGATCTGCTGCTGCTGGTCGAACTTGTACTTGTACGTGCCCGTCAGCGAGATCTGGAAGTTCGGCCCGTACTTCTTCTTGTCGACCTTCGCGATGAGCTTCTCAGCCGCGATCAGCAGGCTGTTCATGTACTCGAGGTTCGACGACGACACCGACGGCTTCGCGAACAGGAAGACGAGCTGCTTCTCGGAGTCCAGGTAGAAGTCGCTGCCCGCCGTCGCGAGCCGCTGATCCGACCGCTTGCCGTACTTCTTCTCGATGTCGCTCATGTCGAGCGACGGGGGCTCCTCGTCGTCGAGCTTGACGAACATCGGGTTCGCCATGCGCCGCTGGTACTTCTCGTACTCCTTGATGCGCCGCGCGATCTCTTCGAGGTCGTCGACCTCGAGGTAGTACAGCGACCGCGGCTTGAAGAAGCTCGCCGTCGGCTTGAAGTCGACGTACTGGATCTCCGGCAGATCGGTCAGCAGCAGCGGCGCGATGTCGGTCGCGAACTGCTTGAGCTGCTCGGGGTCGGCGTTCTCGCCGACGAAGATGAGGTGACCGATGCCGCCGAACCGCTCCTTCAGCGGGTCGAGGTCTTTCACGCTCTGAAACGACCTCGGCAGCAGCTTCTCGAGGTCCGCCACGACCTCGAGCCGCAGCGACAGCACGCCGCCGACCGCGGTCAGAAAGAGGGCAATTCCGAGCCCTACGAACGGCCGCTTGTGTGCGGAGACGGCGAGGGCGCCGAGGCGCTTCTCCAGCCGGTGCATCCAGGTGTCGTCAGCCACTGAAGGGCCTCGAAGCACCGACGGCGATCAGGGTCAAGCAATCGTTTTCGCTCATGGGTTTGGCGGCAGACGTGCAAACCGGGCGCAAGCGGTCATGTCACGACACCACCACACCGCGCTCCCCAGCCCTGCGCACCCGCCCGCGCAGACCGCGACGCCAATGTCACCCCTCGGCGCCACCGCTCGAATCTCAGGCACGCGCGAAACACCCCCTGCATCAGAGCCGTATGACCCAAGTGAGCTGGGACAGCGTCGTCATCGGGTCCGGAGCAGGAGGTCTCACCGCCGCCGTCGCCCTCGCGCGAGCAGGGCAGAAGGTGCTGGTGCTCGAGCAGCACTACCTGCCGGGCGGCTGGTCGCACAGCTTCACGCTCGGCGGCCACCGCTTCAGCCCCGGCATCCACTACATCGGAGACCTCGGCCCTCAGGGCCAGCTGCGCCACATGCTCGACGGGCTCGGCGTGACGGGCTCGCTCCAGTTCGACCCGCTCAACCCCGACGGCTTCGACCACTACCTCATCGGCGGCGAGCGCTTCGATCAGCCCCGCGGCGTCGACCGCTGGGTGGCCCGCCTCTCCGAGCGCTTCCCTGCCGACCAGCAGGGCATCGCGCGGTACTTCAAGACGCTGAAGCAGGTCGCGGCCGACCTGCAGGCGCTCGGCGACCCCAAGCTCGGCGACTTCCTCGCGATGCCGTTTCGCCTGCCGCGCCTCTTGCGGTCGCTCGAGTCGCTCATCGACTCCTGCGTGAAGCACCCCGTGCTCAAGGCCGTGCTCGCCGGCCAGGTCGGCAACCACGCCCTGCCCCCCTCGCGCGCGCCGCTCGCCGTGCACGCGATGATGTCGGCGCACTACTTCGACGGCGGCTGGTACCCGCGCGGCGGAGCCAAAGCGATTCCCCGCGCGTTCATCGAGCAGCTCAAGAGCCACGGCGGCGCCATTCGCATGCGCTCGCGCGTGAAGCGCATTCTCGTCGACGGTGGGCGCGCCGCGGGCGTCGAGCTCGAGGGCGGCGAGCGCATCGCGGCCGGCAACGTCGTCGCGAACGCCGACCCCGCCATCGTCTACACGCAGCTGCTCGACGAGCGGTATCGCGGCCGCCTCGAGCGCAAGGTCGAGAAGACCGAGTACTCGACGCCGATGTACTCGGCGTTCCTCGCGACCGATCTCGATCTCGAGGGCCTCGGCTACGACTCGGGCAACTACTGGTGGTACCGCGACGCCGATCTCGAAGGCGCGTACTCGCGCTGGGGCAGCGAGCTCGACATGCTGTTCCTCTCGATCAGCTCGCTGAAGGACAAGAGCCACCGAGGCGATCACACCCTCGAGCTGCTCACCGTCGGCCCCTGGCAGCCGATGGAGCGCGGCGCCGCTTACGACGCCCACAAGCACGACATGGGTCAGAAGCTGCTGCGCGCCGCCGAGCACGTCATCCCCGGCCTGTCGCGCCACCTGAAGTTCTTCGCGCTGGGCACGCCGCTCACCAACGTGCACTTCTGCAACTCGTGGCGCGGCGCGGCCTACGGCACCGCGAAGACCCGCTGGCAGATGGGCCCGTTCGGCTTCTCTCAGCGAGGGCCCGTCGACGGCCTGCACCTGTGCGGCGCGAGCACCCTCAGCCACGGCTTCGCAGGCGCCTCGTTCTCGGGCCTCATCGCCGCCCAGCAGGTGCTCGGCCTGCCGCGGCCCGACGCCCTGCTCGAGACCCCCGCCGGCCAGCTCACGCCCGCCCACGCGCACTGAAAACGCGACACCGCCGCGCTCGCCTCGTCGTGGGGCGATGAGCTCACCCCTTCGACTCGTCTTCTTCGCGCTCGCGCTCGGCGCCTGCGCTCCCGAGGCCGACGTCGACCTCGAAGCAGAGACCCCCGACGACGTGAACCCGACCGCCGCCCAGGCGCTGACGATGCCCGCATGCGGCACCGCGCTGGGCACGTTCGACGGCACCACGGCGTACTCGAACGGCAGCTCGACCGGCACCGGCATCTCGTGCGCAGGCTCGGGCGCGTACGGCCTGCGCTACCAGTGCGTCGAGCTCGTCATGCGCCACTTCAAGACGCACTGGGGCCTGCGCTGGTACGGGAACGCGAAAGATCTGCTGCGCGCCGCTCCGACCTCGACCGTCGCGGTGTACGCGAACGGCGACGCGCTCCACCCGCCCGTGCCCGGCGACATGCTCGTGTGGACGTACGGCACCTGGGGCCACGTCGTCCTCGTCACCGGGGTCGCGCCTGATCACATCGAGGTCCTCGAGCAGAACGTCTCGGGCTCGGGCCGCGCGTCGCTGACCTTCGATGGCGCCCACGTCGGCAGCCGGTGGAATTGGCCACCGCCGGCCGGCTGGGCCCACGCCCGCGCGAACGGGGCCAGCCCCGACGCGGGCGTCCCGTGCGGCGTCTCGGGCCCGCCCGTGCTCGCGTGCGCGACCCCCGCCACCGGGTGGACCTGCGCTCAGTCGCAGTACGCCGGCTCGCAGTTCTGGACCTGCAGCGCCGGCCGGCTCTACCGCTGCGTGAACGGCGCTCCGGTCGCTCACGCGTGCGCGAGCGGCTGCGTCGTTCGCCCGCTCGGCACCGACGATCTGTGCCGCTGACCGCCTCGATGTCCCACGGCCGCGCCCCTGCGTGTCGAATGCCGCATGAACCGGTCGCTCGCCGTGATCGTCGTCGTGCTCCAGTCTTGCCAGCCGTCCGACCCCGGCCCTGACGGAGGCTTCGGCGGCGGCTCCCCGCTCGGCACGGGCGGCGGCACCCCGTTCTTCGCCGACGGAGGCGGCTCGTGCCTCGGAGGAGGCACCGCCGGAGCGGCAGGCTCCTTCGACGGGCCCGTGGTCACTCCGGCGCGGCAGCCTCCCCCGATCAGCGGCGGCACGCTCGCGGTGCTCGGCGATGACACGGTGGTGGCCGCCGACGCCGACCGCGACGAGGTGTGGCTCCTGCCGGCCGGCACGATGACGCCCGTGCGCATCGACCTCGGCGACGGCGACGAGCCGGGCCGCGTTGTCGAAGGCCCGCCGGGTCGGGCGTTCGTGGCGCTGCGCGGCGTCGGCAAGGTGGCCGAGCTCGACGTCGCAGGCCGGCGCGTCGCCGCGCTCCACGACGCGTGCCCCGACCCGCGAGGCCTCGCGTGGCTCGCGGCCCGCTCGACGTTGGCGGTCGCCTGCGCGAACGGCGAGCTCGCCCGGCTGCGCTTCGACGCAGGGGCCCTCGTCGAGACGACGCGCAGGTTCATCGCAGACGATCTGCGCGACGTGGTGCCGCACGGCGCCGACGTGGCGGTGAGCACGTTCCGCCGGGCCGAGGTGCACCTGCTCGACGCCCAGGGCAACCCGGCGTCGGTGCTGCCGCTCGACGTCATCGACGCGACGCAGGCGCAGGTCGCGTGGCGCATGATCCCGACCTCGAAGGGCCCGCTCGTGCTGTTCCAGCAGCACTCGCTCTCGTCGCTCTCGACGGCGTGCGGCGCGAGCTACGGCCAAGGTGGGTTCTCGGCGACGCGGCCCGTGACGGCGACGCTGACGCGCGCCGACGCGATCATCGCGCTGCCGAACCTCACGTTGGCGGTCGACGTGGCGCTGGCCTCCGACGGCAAGAGCGCGGCGGTGGTGGCGCCAGGCTCGCGCACCGTCGTACAGGTCGATCTCGACTCGCGGAGCCCCGGCATCACCTATGGCGATGGCCAGTGGCAGCCGGTGGCGGCGGCGTACCGCGGCACCACGCTCGTCGTGCAGTCTCGCGAGCCGGCGGCGCTGCACCTCATCGGCGCGATCACGCAGGTGGTGCCGTTGAGCAGCGTCAGCCGTCGCGGCACCGGGCACGATCTGTTTCACCTCGCGACGCCGGCGGGCATCGCCTGCGCCTCGTGCCACCCGGAAGCCGGCGACGACGGGCACGTGTGGCAGCTGCCCGAGGGCACGCGGCGCACCCCGACGCTGCGCGGCGGCCTGAGCGCGACGGCGCCGTTTCACTGGGGCGGCGAGTTCCCCGCGATGGAGCAGCTCGTCTCTGAGATCATGGTGCGGCGCATGGGCGGTCAGCCGCAGACGCCGCAGCAGGTGAGCGCGCTGCTCGGCTGGCTCGACAGCGTGCCGAAGGTGGCGCCGCCGCCGGTCGACGCGGCCGCGGCGTCACGAGGCGCGACGCTCTTCAGCGGTACGGCGGGCTGCGCGGCGTGTCACGCGGGGCCGCTGGGCACGAACAACCTGACGGTGTCGGTGGGCACGGGGCAGCCGCTGCAGGTGCCGAGGCTCGTCGAGCTGTCGGCGAGGGCACCCTACTTCCACGACGGGCGGGTACCGACGCTGGCGGCGCGGTTCTCGCCGCTGGGAGGCGAAGCGCACGGGAGCACGTCGACGCTGACGCCGCCGCAGATCGACGACCTGATCGCGTACCTGCGAACCCGGTGAACCCGACCCGCTACCCCTTCGTCCACCCGCCCTCGCACCCCTGGAACAGCTGGTCGGCCGCCTCGGGCCCCCACGAGCCGGCGCCGTACGTGCGCATCGGCACCTTCGAGTCGGGCCCCCACTGCGCCGTGATCGCGTCGGCGAACTTCCAGCTGGCCTCGACCTCGTCGCTGCGAAGAAACAGCGTCGCGTCGCCGATCAGGGCGTCGTACAGCAGCCGCTCGTACGCGGGCGCGCTCGCGACCCCGAACATCGTCTTGTAGTCGAAGTCCCACCGGGCGGGCGCCATCGTCATCGCGGTGCCGGGCTGCTTCACGCCGAACGAGAGCGAGATGCCCTCCTTCGGCTGAATCGAGAGCGTCATCGTGTTCGGGCGAATCTGGCAGAGCGACCCGTCGCGCAGCGCGCGCCGGAAGTCCTCGTCGCTCATCTTGTCGGGCTTGTTGAACAGCTGCTGCGGCGGCATGCGGAACTGCACGACCACCTCGGTGAACCGCTTCGCGAGCCGCTTGCCGTGGCGCAGCATGATCGGCACTCCCGACCAGCGCCAGTTGTCGATCGACGCGCGAATCGCGCAGTACGTCTCGGTGTTCGAGAGCTTCGAGACGCCGTCCTCTTCCTTGTAGCCGAGCACGGCCTTGCCGCCCGAGGCGCCGCCCACGTACTGCGCGCGCACCGAGAACTTCGGCATCTCGTCGGCGTCCGGCGGCCGCAGCGCCTTGAGCACCGCCACCTTGTTGCCGCGCACGACGTCGGCGTCGAGCGACGCCGGGGCCTCCATGCAGATCAGCGACAGCACCTGCAGCATGTGGTTCTGCACCATGTCGCGCAGCGCGCCGGTGCCGTCGTAGTAGCCGCCGCGGCCGTTCTCCATGCCGAGCTCCTCGGCCACCGTCACCTGGATCAGCTCGACGTGCTCGCGGTTCCACACCGGCTCGAAGATCGCGTTGTGGAAGCGAAACCCGAGAATGTTCTGCACCGTCTCTTTGCCGAGGTAGTGATCGATGCGGAGGATCTGCTCTTCGAGCAGCACCTCGTGCAGGTCGTGGTTCAGCGTTCGAGCCGTCGCGAGATCGTGGCCGAACGGCTTCTCGACGATGATCCGCCGCCAGCCCTTTCTGGCCGCCTCGCGCTGCACCAACAGGCCGGCCGACGCGAGGTTCTTCGCCGCCGAGCCGAACAGCTCGGGCTTGATCGACAGGTAGAACAGCCGGCCGGTCTCTCTGCCGCCCGGCAGCTGATCGAGCCGCGCCGAGAGCCGCGCAATCGCCGCGGTGTCGCCGACGTCGCCCGCGAGGTAGTGCACGTTCGGAGCGAGCTTGTCGAACGCCGCCCTCAGGCCCGGCTCGATCGCCTCGCGCAGCTCTGCGCGCCACGCCTCGCTCGTCTTCTCGCGCCGCGCCACCCCCAGCACGCTGAACCCGTCGCGCGGCCGCCCCTTCTCGCAGAGCGACGCGAGCGCGGGGATCAGCTTTCGCTGCGTGAGGTCTCCGCTCGCGCCGAAGATGACGACCTGCGACGGCGTGCCGAGCGGTGCTTCGGGAGCAGACGGAGCGGGCTGGACCATGACCCTCAGGAGTTTCGCTCATGTGCAGAGGCGTCGCACCTGGTAACTCCCGTGCACAATGGTTGGGCTCGAACGCGGGTGCTATGTCGCCGCGCATGCGCTCGCTCATGTTGCTGCTGTCGTGCGCTGCATGCGTCGGTGACATTCGCACGGCGACCCCGCTCGCCGTCGACGAGCACGGCAACCCGATTCCGGTCGCCACCGGCGGCGGCACCGAAGAGCCGATGCAGCCGCAGCCCGAGGTGATCCCCCCGTTCGAGCCCGCGCCGCTCAAGGGGCGGCTGCTCCTCTCGTGGCAGTACACGAACACGATTCGCGACGTGCTCGGCCCCGCGGCCGCTGCGGCCGTCACGCCGCCGGCCGACGTCGCGCTCAACGGCCTCACCGCGATCGGCTCGGCGAGCGTCTCGGTGTCGACGAGCAGCGTGACGATCTACGAGACGAACGCATACGCCGCCGCGGCCGCCGCCACGCTGCAGTACGGCTGCGCGCCGACGACGGCGATCGACGACACCTGCTTCGGCCGCTTCCTCGACATCTACGGCAAGCGCCTCTTCCGCCGCCCGCTCACCGCCGAAGAGCGCACCACGTGGACGGCCGTTCACCACCAGGCCGCGATGGCGTACTCGAGCTTCAAGAAGGGCGTCGAGTTCGCGCTCGCAGGCCTCTTGCAGTCGCCCGCTTTCCTCTACCGGTTCGAGACCGGCGCGCCCGACGGCCCGTGGGTGCGCCTCACGCCGTACGAGGTCGCGACGCGGCTCTCGTTCTTCATCAGCGGCAGCACGCCCACCGACGCCCTGCTGCAGGCCGCCGAGGCCGGCGAGCTCGACACCGCCGACGGCGTGCGCGTTCACGCCGCCCAGCTCATCGAGCAGGCCGGCGTCAGCGACGCCGTCGCGCGCTTCTTCGGCGAGGTGCTCGACCAGAGCGAGCTCGATCACCTCGGCAAAGACCGAACGACCTTCCCCAACTTCGACGCGACGCTCGTCGACTCGATGCGTGAAGAGCTGCGCCGCTTCGTCGCCGCCGAGGCCTTCACCGGCGACTTCCGCAACGTGCTCGACGCCGATCACACGTACGTCGACGCGAAGCTCGCGGCGCTCTACGGCGTCGCGGCTCCGGCGAGCGGCTGGGCGCGCGTGACGCTCCGCGCCGATCAGCCTCGCGCCGGCCTGCTCGGGCAAGCGGGCTTCCTCGCGCTGAAGGCGCACCCGGTGAACAGCTCGCCGACGCTGCGCGGCAAGCTCGTGCGCGAGAAGCTCTTGTGCGAGGCCGTCGGCGCGCCGCCACCCAACGTCGACACGAACCTGCCCGAGGCCCAGCCCGGCCAGATGACCACGCTGCGCGAGCGGCTCGACGCGCACATGACGTCGCCGAGCTGCGCCGGCTGCCACAAGCTGATGGACCCGCTCGGCTTCGCCTTCGAGAACTTCGACGCCATCGGAGCGCACCGCACCCTCGACAACGGCAAGCCCATCGTCGCGACCGGCGCGCTCGACAAGGTGACGTTCACCGACGCGAAGGGCCTCGCCGCGGCGCTGAAGGCCGATCCGCGCGTCGTGCGGTGCCTGACGCGCTCGCTGTACCGGCAGGCGTCGGGGCACGTCGAGCTGTACTCCGAGACCGCCCCGCTGCGCGCCGCCGAGAAGGCGTTCGTCGAGAGCGGCTACCAGCTGCGGTACCTGCTGGTCGAGCTCGCCGCCTCAGACGCGTTCCGCTACGGGAGGGCTCCATGAGCCGTCAACGAGTCCCCTCTCCCCTCGTAGGGGAGAGGGCCAGGGTGAGGGGCGCGCCATGATGCTCTCCCGCAGAACACTCTTGAGAGGCGCCGGCGCCGCGATCGCGCTGCCCACGCTCGAGGCGATGCTGAACTCGCACGGCACGGCCTACGCGCAGGGCATGCAGCTGCCGCTGCGCTTCGTCGTCTGGTTCTTCGGCAACGGCGTCTTGCGCTCGAAGTGGAACCCGGCGGCCACGGGCGGCAACTGGCAGCTGAGCGAGCAGCTCTCACCGCTGGTCGACGCGAGCCGCGGCGTCGACGTGAAGTCGTACGTCAACGTCGTCACCGGCTACGACATCAAGACGCCGAACGCGCGCGGCCACCACAACGGCGTCGCCGCGATGCTCTCGGGGGCCCCCTTCATCCCCCTCCAGCCCACGAACGGGGCGCCGTACGCGTCGAAGTTCGGGCTGAAGTCGATCGACCAGGTTGCGGCCGACACCATCGGGGCGACGAACACGTTCAAGTCGCTGCAGATCGCGGTGTCGAAGCGCTACACGACGGGCGAAGGCCCGACGCTGCAGTACCTCTCGCACCGCGGGCCCGACTCCCCGATGCCGCAAGAGACGAACCCGGCGGCGCTGTTCACGCGCCTGTTCCAGGGCTTCATGCCGAAAGACCCGACCGACCCACGCGACCGGCTGCGCGCGAACGTGCTCGACGCCGTGCGCGACGACACCCAGCGGCTGAACGCGAAGCTCGGCGCGGCCGACCGGGCGCGGCTCGACCAGCACCTCACGTCGATCTCCGAGCTGCGGCAGCAGATCCTCGCGCTGCCGCCGGTGATCACGTCGTCGTGCGTGCTGCCGCCGACGGTGACTGAGCGCAACCAAGATGTGATGGGCGTCGAGCCGTACGAGCGCGTGAACAAGGCGTTCAGCGACATGATCGCGCTCGCCTTCGCGTGCGACCTCACGCGCGTCGTCACGTACCAGTTCAGCGGCTCGGTCGGAGGCCAGTGCTTCAAAGACCTGTCGCCCAACGCCCCGCGCGACAACGAGCACTCGCTGACGCACGACGCCGCCCAGCAGGGCGCGGTGAACGACGGCATCAAGTTCACGATGCGGAACTTCGCCTACACGCTCGATCGCCTGAAGAAGTCGGTCGAGGGCCCCGGCAACCTGCTCGACCGCAGCTGCGTGCTCTGCACGAGCGACGTCGCCGAGGGCCTCGATCACTCGATCAAGGACTACCCGATTCTCGTCGCCGGCCGCGCCGGCGGTGCCCTCAAGTACCCGGGCATTCACGAGCGCGGGCCGCTCGCCGGCATCGCCGGCCCGAACGCGTCGAACGTGCTGCTCTCGTGTCTGCAGGCCGTCGGCACGGGCGTCACGTCGGTCGGTGCAGCCGAGGGTCTGTCGACGACGCGCTGCCAGGCGATCATGGCCTGACGTCACGGCGGCCTGATCACCGCCCAAAGATCGAGCAATCGGCCGCGCAAACTGGCTAAGCTGCCGGGCGCCCATGGAGCGCCGCGTCCTCATCGTCGAGAGTCAGAACGACTCTGCTCTCACCATGGCGTCAGTGCTGAAAGACGCCGGTTACGCCACCTCGATCGTCGGCTCGGCCAACGACGCCGCCCGCGAGATGGAAAAACGCCGGCCCGATCTCATCGTGCTGCGCGCCGAGCTGCCAGATCAGAGCGGCTTCACCTTCTGCGGCACCATCCGCAAAGGGAAGTACGGCCAGAACCTGCCCGTCATCATCGTCTCCGACGCGCCGGCCGCCACGCTCGAGCAGCACAGCCAGAGCGTCAACGCCGCCAACGTCTATCTGCCCATCCCCTTCGAGATGGGCGAGCTCACCCGCCTCACGCAGGACATGGTGCCGATCAACGGCGAGATGCTCGAGACGCCTCCCGACGGCGAGGGCGGCGACGACATCGAGGCGTCGATGACCGAGGCGCTCCAGGGCTCGGGCCCGAAGGCCGAGGCTCCGCCGCCGATGCCGCCGCCGATTCGCACCTCGGCCGGCGCGCCCCCGAAGCTCCCCAAGCGCGAGCGCCGCAGCGCCATCACCGACGAAGACCGCTCGTTCCTCGACCGCGCCTTCCAGTCGATCGCCGACCGCAAGGCCGAGCTGCTCGCCGAGTCGAAAGAGGTGCGCCGCACCGCGCCCCGCCGCGACCTGCTCGGCACCCCCGAGGGCAAGATCCAGATCCTGCGTGACGAGCTCAAGGCCCGCGAGGCCCAGATCGCCCGCATCAGCGAGATCTGGAGCGTCCGCGAGCGCGAGCTCACCAGCGTCGAAGACCGCCTGCAGGACAAAGACGTCGAGATCCAGGGCCTCAAGAACGGCCTCGACGACGCCCTGCGCCGCTTCAACGAGTCTCAGACCGCCATGGTCGAGAAAGAGCGCGAGCACGGCCGCGCCGTCGAAGACCTGCTGCTCCAGAAGTTCATCGGCGAGAAAGAGGTCATCGAGGTCGTCTCGGCGAAAGAGAAGGACATCAACGTCCTCCGCAAAGAGATCTCGGCGAAAGACGACGAGCTCACCCGCCGCGCGCAAGAGATCGAGGCCAAGACGAAGGAGTTCGAGCAGCTCGAGAAGGAGTTCAACACCTCGACGCTCGAGAACGAGGTCCGCGAGCAGAAGCTCAACGAGACCGTCAAGGCCCGCGACGCCGAGGTCGCCGACCTCAAGAAGAACGTCGCCCAGCTCGACGGGCTCCTCGGCGACACCAAGTCCGAGCGCGACGCGAAGTACGCCGACTTCCAGGGCCAGATCGAAGCCCTCACCACCGAGCTCGCGACGACCCGCGACGAGCGCGAGTCGACCGTCGCCGACCTGAGCCGCAAGCTCCAGACGGCCACCGAGCACTTCGAGAAGTCCGACGCCGAGATCGATCGGCTGCGCGCCGAGAGCTCCGACGCCCAGGCGAAGGCCTCCGAGAAGATCGGTGAGCTCGAGGGCGTCGTCGCCGACCTCAAGGGCCGCCTCGAGCAGCTGCAGGCCGAGAAGAACGACCTCGAGCAGACCCTCACCGAGCGCCTCGCCGACCGCGAGTCGCGCATCGCGAACCTCGAGCAGGAGCTCGCCACCACCATCGAGCGGAAGGATCAGACCGAGGCCGAGCTCCAGTCGCAGATGCAGCAGCGCATGGAGCGCATCGGCGAGCTCGAGGGCGAGGTCGAGGCCGGCAAGGCCGCGCTCGCCGACCGCGAGGCCGAGCTCCAGGGCGAGCTCGGCGAGCTCGGCGCCGCCAAAGACGCGCTCGAGACCGACCTCAACGACCAGCTCGGCCAGGCCCGCGAGCGCATTGCGCTGCTCGAGAACCAGGGCTCCAGCCTCGCCGACACCCTCGCCCAGCGCGACCGCACCATCGACGAGCTGAACGCCGAAGGGGCCGACAAGCAGCAGAAGATCAACGACCTCACCGACAGCCTGAGCACCACGCGCGAGACGCTGGCGACCCGCGACGGTGAGAACGCCGCCCAGAGAGAAGAGCTCGAGGCGCTCGCCACCCAGCTCGAGCAGCTCGAGAACACGATCAAAGAGCGCGACGAGATGCTCGCCCAGGGCGCGCAGCACCTCGAGGCCTTGAAGGGCCAGTTCCACGAGACCCGCGCCACCCTCGAGCAGACCACGCTCTCGCTGCAGAAGAAGACGCAGGAGCAGCAGCAGACCGCGCAGATGCTCGCGAACACCCAGGGCGAGCTCGAGAAGACCCGCAACGAGCGCACCGAGCGCGAGGGCGAGATCAAGGCCGCCCGCAACGAGATCGGCCGCCTGCAGGGCATCATCAAGCAGGTCGAGCAGGCGCGCCTCGACCTCGAAGACAAGCTCAACGGCGAGCTCGGTCAGGTCAAGGCGCAGCTCGCCGAGGCCCAGGGCAACTACGAGGCCGAGAGCGCCGAGCTCCAGAACCTGCGCGCGCAGTCGACCGAGACCATCGAGCAGCTCTCTCAAGAACGCGACGGGCTCGCCGAGCGCCTCGAGCAGACCAGCGTCGAGCTCGCCGCCACCAAGGCGAACTTCGCCGACGAGAAGCAGGCGCTCGCGAAAGAGCGCGCCGCCCACGACAAGCTGCGGCAGCAGACCGAGGCCGAGATCAGCCGCCTCACCGCCGAGCTCGTCACCGCGAAAGACGTCGGCCTCGACCTGCAGGAGCAGCTCGACGCCACCAAGCAGGAGCTCGGCTCTCGCGTCGCCGAGGTCACCCAGCTCACCGCGAAGCTCGCCCACGCCGAAGACACGCGCGGCCACCTCGAAGAGCGCATCGCGACCCTCACCGAAGAGTCGCAGCGCCGCGAAGAGCTGCTCCAGAACGACCTCGCCACCAAGTCGAAGGAGCTCTCGGACACGCTCCGCAAGCTCACCGCCCTGAGCCAAGAGAAGGTCCGCCAGGTCGACGCGCTCACCCGCGACGCCAACGCGAAGGGCGAGGCCGCGAAGCAGCTCGAGGCGAAGCTCAAGCACCTCTTCGACGAGTCGAAGAAGAAGACCGACGAGATGTCGCACCGCATCGCCGGGCTGCAGAGCGATCTGCAGGCGGCCCAGTCGGAGCTCGCCGAGCGCAACCAGCAGCTCGAGCAGGCCGGCAACGCGCAAGGCGCGCTGCAGACGCAGATGCAGCAGGCGGCCCAGGCCGCTCAACAGCAGCTGCAGGCCGCGAACGCGCGCAACTCCGAGCTCACCGCCCAGCTCAATCAAGAGAAGGCGGCCTCGAAGAAGGTGCAAGACGAGGCTCAGGTCCGCGTGCAGCGCGCCGAGGCGCGCATCAGCCAGGTCAGCGGCGAGGCCCAGGCGCGCGCGACCGAATACGAGAACAAGCTCAAAGAGGCGCAGGGCCAGCTCGCGCTGCGCGCCCGCAAGGTCTCCGAGCTCGAGCAGGCGATGGAGGCCGCCGCCCAGTCGAAGGGCCGCAGCGACAAAGACCTCCAGGCGAAGATCGCCGCCGCCGAGGGCAAGGCCCAGGAGGCCGCCCAGCGCCTCATGCAGGCCGCCAAAGAGAAGAAGGACCTCGAGGCCCGCCACCTCAAGGAGCTCGACGATCAGGTCGCAAAGCAGAAGGCCGAGCTCGAGCGCCGCGAGGCCGTGAAGGCGCAAGAGGTGCAGCGCCTGCAGGCCGCCGTGCAAGAGAAGAGCAAGGCGCTCAAGGTCGTCGAGCTCGAGCTCGCCCGCTACAAGAACAAGCCCGCGGGCGCCTCGGTGGTGCCGAACAAGACCATCCCCTCCGGCGTGCCGGGCAACGCAGGCCGGCCCGAAGCGAAGACCTCGATCGGCGCCGCGGTGCTGGGCCTGGGCGACGAAGGCGGCGGCTCGGAAGACGCGACGAAGCTGAACGCGGTGCCGGTCGACCTGCACAGGGCCGCGGCCGCCAGGCCGGCGGGCGCCCCGCCGTCGAAGCCCCCGCCGTCGAAGACCGCGCCGCTGCCCGCCGCGAAGCCCGCTGCCACTGCCTTGCCGCCGAAGAAGGACGACAAGGAAGACGACTCCGACTTCACGAGCCTGATCGACAACCTGGGCGAGTAAACGAGTCCCCTCTCCCCTCGTAGGGGAGAGGGCCAGCGTGAGGGGCCGGTCTGACTACCGCCGAGCCACGAGACTCGGCTATAGCCCCCACCCCAGCATGCGCCGAAGCCTCCTCGTTGCCCCTGCCCTCCTTCTGGCGATCACGGCCTGCAAGGACAAGCCGAAGTTCACGCCCTCTCCGGACGCCGGGCCGCTGTGCGACGGCACGCTGCAGCTGATCGACGGCGAGTGCCGCTTCGTCTGCCAGCGCGACGGCGACTGCATGAGCGGCGAGCAGTGCAACCTGTTCACGGGCCAGTGCCAGCCGAAACCCCCGCCGCCCGACGCCGGGCCGCCGCCGGGCGTGTGCACGACGGGCGCGGTGCGCTGCAGCTCCGACCGCAAGAACATCGAGACCTGCTCGGCCGATGACCCGCCGGTGTGGAGGGTGACGACGATGTGCCCGCCGCCGAACGGCTTCTGCCAGAACGAGCGCTGCCTCGTCTGCATGCCGGGCGCCGCGAGCTGCGCGTCGATGACCGAGCTGGCCGTGTGCCTCGATGACGGCAGCGCGACGCGCACCGTGACCTGCAGCGGGGCGGCGACGTGCCAGTCGAACGAGTGCCGCGAGTGCGCTCCGAACACCTACCGCTGCAACCCGATGAACACGGCGGTGCAGCAGTGCCAGCGCACGGCCGATGAGACCGCGACCTGGAAGTGGGTCAACGTCGGCGACAACTTCGACGGCGCCTGCATCACGGGCCAGTGCCGCGTCGGCGGAGCGAACGGCTACGAGTGCGTGCCGCCCGCCTGCTTCCCCGGCCAGATCGACTGCCTGAACTCGAGCACGCAGCGCACCTGCAACGCGATGGGCGGGTGGACGGACACGGCCTGCCCCGCCGGCCGCGAGTGCCAGGCCGGCGTCTGCGTCGACGAGTGCGCCGACGCCGTGAGCGCGAAGAGCTACTTCGGCTGCGACTACTGGACGGCGATTCTCGACAACAGCGTCGACCCGCTCTTCAAGGGCGGCGTGCTGAGCGGCCAGGGCGCCCTGTCGGCGCCGTCGGACTTCGCGTTCGTCGTGACGAACCGCTCGACCGGCACCGCGCAGGTGACCGTGACGCGCTTCTTCGGCGGCAGCGTGCAGACGGTGGCGACGGTGATGGTGCCCGGCCGCAACGACCCGGGCACGAAGGGCCTCGCGACGATCAACGTGCCCTGGCAGTCGATCGGCACGAACGTCGACCCGGTCGGCGAAGGCTCGAGCGGCCAGCAGCGCTACGCCTACCGCATTCAGTCGACGAAGCCGCTGACCGTGTACCAGTTCAACCCGCTCGCGGCGCTCAAGTTCACGACGCGCACCTGCACGGGCACGGCGGGGCAGCTCGACTGCAACTGCGATCAGGGCGAGGGCGGCGACGCGTTCAACTGCATCTTCCTCGGTGACCCGACGGGCATCGGCGTCTGCAACACGCCGCCCGGCGGCGGCGCCAAGCGCTGCATGTACAACACGTTCAGCAACGACGCCTCGCTGCTGTTGCCGGCGCACATTCTGGGCACCAGCCACGTCGCGGTCACGAACGATCAATACGTGTTCGCGACGAACTCGTCGGGCGCGAACGTCGGCGGCAAGCTGAGCAGCAACGTCACCATCGTCGGCACCCAAGACGGCACGACGGTGACGGTGCGGTCGTCGGCGGTGACCAAGGCGGGCGGCTCGGTCGCCGCGATGGCGAAGGGCACGATGCGCAACTTCACGCTCAACAGCTACGACGTGCTGCAGTTCGCCTCCGACAGCCTCGGCAACAACAACGTGATCGAGTGCTCGGCGAACCCGTTCGGGGGCACCGGCTTCATCTGCCGGCAAGACAATGATCTCACCGGCACGGTCATCACCTCTGACAAGCCGGTCGCCGTCTTCGGCGGCACGCAGTGCCTCATCAAGCCCTACAACCGCGTCGCGTGCGACCACGTCGAGGAGCAGATCTTCCCGTTCAACACCTGGGGCACGAGCTTCATCGCGCAGAAGAGCAACGCGCTGAAGCTGAACAACGGCTCGTTCGCGACGAACTCGCCCCCGGATCACTACAAGATCGTCTCGGGCTGCCCGACGACTCAGTGCCCGAACGGCACGAACATCACCATCACGCCGGCGAACGCGGTGAGCGCCGTGCTGCCGCCGAACACCCGCTGCGCGGCGCCGTCGAACCTGGGCACCGGCACCTGCAAGCTGATGGGCGTCACGTCGGTCGAGTTCAAGAGCTCGTCGAACTTCCGCATCGAGTCCGACCAGCCGGTCTCGGTCGCGTGGTTCCTCCCCGGCCAGGGCGACAACCTCGGCGGAGCGACCGACCCGGCCGAAGGCGACCCGTCGATGATCCTGCTGCCGCCGATTCAGCAGTGGCGCACGAACTACACGATTCTCGCGGGCCGCGACTACGTGTCGAACTACGTCGGCATCTCGGTCGACAACACCCGCGTCCTGCGCGTCGAGATCGACGGCGTCGCGGTGACGGGCCTGAACGCCATCGCCGGCACGAACTACCTCGTGAAGAACCACCCGGTGACCGGCGGCACGCACACCATCAACGTGGTCGCGCGCTCGCCGCAGCCGACGCAGCCCGACGGCGGGGCGTACACGAGCCTGCCTGGCGCCGGCATCACGGTGTACGGCTACGACTCGTACGTGAGCTACGGCTACACCGGCGGCCTCGACCTGCAGAGCATCGTGACGGGCATCAACCCCGGCGGGTGACAGACCCGTGCCGCACGCGCTGGACCCGGTGATGCGCCGGCTGATCGAGACGCTCGAGAGCACGCTGCCCGAGACCGAGGTGCGGCACCTGCGCGAGCTGATCGACGCCAACGAGCCGGGCATCGCCCTCGAGTGGATCACCGACGCCGTCACCCAGCGCGGGCTCACCAGCGACCCGTCATTGCGGCAGCTGCTCGTTCAGCTCGGCACCCAGCTCGGCATCGCGGCCTCGATTCGCACCCGGCTCGGCGGCTGAGTCGACCTCGGCCGGGCGGAACCTGAAGCCCGGAGGCTGCTGCGTTGTTGCGGATTCGGGCGGCCCGTCGCGAGCACTCGGCACCCCTGGAGCTCCGCGACGAGGCCTCGAGAGAGCGAACGGGCTCGACCATGAACGGCTGCCTGGCTCTGGTGAGAACTGCTGCGTCGAGCGGCAGCAACTGAAGCGTGGCGTGAGCCCCTCAGGCGTTCTCGCACTGGGTCGCCAGCCGTATGTCCTGTGCCGGGCGCGTACGCTCCGACCGGGTGCGCGTCATCGTCGAGTGGGACGCTGCATCGCCTCGAACAGCGCGGCGGCAACGGCGCCGGTCTCGACGTAGACGGCGATCACCGTTCGGCCCGGTCGTCGTCGTCCCAGCGTTGAAGCGTCTCGGCTGTGATCTTCCGGCGAAGCGGCTTCCACCGCGGGAGGCTCGGTATCGAAGCGGGGACCCCGGCAGCGAGCTTGCGACGCCCGGCACGAGCCAGCTCGAGAACGCGCTGCTGCAACACGAACGGGAACGACGCGCGATGGGGGAATCAGCTCCGCGACGATCCCACCGCGAACGGTGATCAGCAGCCGGTCGCCCTTCGCGGTTGCAGAGAGCTTTGCCTCAGGCGCTCGATGCCGGTGGTCTTCGGCCTCGCCATGAACGCGGTGTCGCCCCCGGGGTCGCGAGCGTCCAGCTACGGCCGCTTGACGAACACGCCGCGGTTCTCGATCTCGTTCTGCGCTCCGGTCGCCTCGATGAACGTGCCGTAGATCGAGATCTGCGAGTCGGTGGCGAACGCCGTGTTCGACGCCGGCACCGAATTGCCCCCGCCGCGGGGGTCGACGGCCTTGGTGTTGCTCATCTTCAGCGCAGGCGGCTTGAACCACCCTATTCCGCCGACCGGCGAGCCGGCGTCGAACGCGAACTCATTCGCGTAGGCGTAGATGTCGCTCGCCCCGGCGGTCATGCGCTCACCCGCGAGGTACATGAGGAAGATGCGGCCGTCGCGGAGCGCCGAGATCTGCGGGGCGAACGCGTCCCACAGGCCCGTCGTTCGCTGCGGGAAGAGCGGATAGACGACCCCCATCTGCGTCGTCATGAACACCGAGAGGTCGGCGCCCGTGACCCACTGCTTGTTCGTGTTGTTGAAGAAGCCCAGGTACACCGTCGTGTACAGGCCGGCGCCGGTGTTCTCGAGCGACGTCCACACGGCGACGCCGCGGCCGGTCAGCGGGTCGACCGCGAGCTGCGGGTAGTCCTGCGAGAACGTGCTGCCGCTCACCACGCTGGTGCGGTTGATGAACGCGGGGTTCGAGAAGACGCCGCCGCTGGTGGTGTCGCGGTAGACGCCGAAGATGTCGGTGTCGGTCAGGCCCGAGACGATGCGGCTGCCGGTGAACCCGATGTGCACGAGATCCGATGCCGGCAGGGTCGCGATCGACGGGTGCCGGGGGAAGAAGACGTTGTAGCCGCCGCCATCGGTCGGGCTCGGCACGAACGCGGTCTCTTCGGCGCCGTTGAGGCCGAGCGCCTGGTTGATCTGCCGCACCACGAGGTAGCCGTCGTCGACGGTGACCATCAGCGCGGTGCCGTTCTTCCACGGGGCGATGTCGCAGTCGCCGATCGAAGACGCCACGCCGCCGTCGTCGACGGGCTCGAACGTCACCGCCGAGGTGCCCCAGTTCTTGCCGTAGTCGTTGCTGCGCCGCACGCGCACGCCGCGGCCGACCGTGTAGCAGGCGTAGATGACCTTGTTGTCTGCGTTGTAGGCGACGTGCACGTTCGACCCGACCGTGTCGATCGCCACCGTGCTGACGGCGTCGATCTTGAAGTCCTCGCCGCGCGAGACCGTGAAGTGGCCGACCGGAGCGTTGCCCTGCTCGAGCGCCACGAACTGGCGCGCCGAGTCGATGGCGACCATGTCGGGGCGGCGGCCCTGGAAGCCGCCGATGAAGCCGCCCGAGAACTGCGGCGGCCCGGTCTTCACCGAGACCGAGTGGGAGATCATGGGCAGCGCGCCCGACTGCACCATCATCATGCCGGCGTCGATGCCCATCGACGTGCCCGTACGCTCGCAGCGCATCGGCATCACGTTGATGTTGCAGATGTAGTCGGGCTGCGGGCACGTCGTGCTGGTCATGCACGTCTGCGTCTTGCACTGGTTCAGGTCGCACACCTGCGCCATCGGGCACTGCGCGTGCTGGGCGCACACCATGCCGCCATCGGTCATCATCATGCCGGCGTCCGGCACCTCGACGACGCCGATGGCGACGTTGCCCATCGAGTCGAGGCCGGCGAGGTAGAAGCGCCGCTGCGCGCCCGACCCGACGTTTCGCTGCTCGTACACCGAAGTGTCGATGTTGCCCGGGATGTAGATGTCGGTGAGGCGCGTGCCGCCGTCGAGCTTGGTGCCGCCGTCGGGCTCGCCGAGATCGAAGCTGTTGAGCTCCCACGACGAGATGCTGGTGCGCTGCAGCGGCGCCCACGCGAACGCGAAGTTCTTTTCGTCGGCGACTGCGACGAGCGAGACGCCCGCGCCGCCGTCGTCGAGCGGCTGCCGGCCGGCGTCGGGCGGCGGGCCGGCGTCGAAGCCGGCGTCTTCACCGGGCAGCGTGCCGCCGAACAGCGACTCCTTGCAGGTCTTCGAGAGGCTCGACAGCTTCGCGTTGCAGGCCGTCTGATCGGTCGTCCACTTCGCCTGGTCGGCGGGGGTGCAGGTCGGCAGGCCCTCGAAGCAGGTGAGGGCATCCGACAGGGTGTTCTGCTCGGTGGTGTCGCAGACGGCGACGCGGGTCGAGCAGGTCGACGAGTCGCCCAGGAGGTTGCCGGTGGGTACGCCCGTGCAAGCGCCCGCTTTGGCGGAGAGATCGACGTTGCGGTCGCAGACCTGCTTGCTGGGGCAGGCGGCGAGCACGGCCACCAACCCGACCGCGAGAGCTGGGCGAAGGGTCATGCCCCGGGCTTATAGGGTCTGCTTGGCCGAAGTCCAGACATCGCGGAGCCGCACGTGCGCGAACGCCCGAGACATCCGCCGGCCCGTCGTGCCCTCTTCGCGGCTCATGCCTTGCGCGACCATGCGCGCCAGCACGAACGCGGCGAGGAAGAGCAGCCCGCCAGGCAGCACCGCCATCACCACCAACCCGACCACCTTCGCGATGCCCGCCATAAAAGCCATGCTCTCCAATAAGAAGACCCCAGACCCGGTTGCAGTGTGTGTGCCCGGCGTTACGACCTCACCACGATCAATCGAATCGCCCGGTTGTGCCGTGGTGGAGCACGTCTGACGCGGTTGAAAACCAACCCCCTCTGTCATTTTCGCCACGGTAAACCCCTGACCCATCAACTAAGGTGCAACGAGTGACGTCGCACGTGATTGCCGACATCGACGACGCTGCGAGACGCCTCGAGCAGACGGGCTATCTGCCCTCGACGCAGATCTCGACGGTCGCCTTCCTCGCCGATCGGCTCGAGAAGCCGGTGCTGGTCGAAGGGCCGGCGGGTGTGGGCAAGACCGAGCTCGCGCGGGCGCTGGCGCAGGCGACCGGCCGCGAGCTGATCAGGCTCCAGTGCTACGAGGGCCTCGACGAGACGAAGGCGCTCTACGAGTGGGAGTACGCGAAGCAGCTGCTCTACACGCAGCTGCTCAAGGACAAGATCGGCGAGCTGTTGGTGGGCGCCACCACGCTGACCGAGGCGGCCGATCGGGTCTCGAAGTCCGACGCCGTCTTCTTCTCGCAGCGCTTCCTCTTGCCGAGGCCGGTGCTGAAGGCGCTCCTGAACGAGACGCCCGCGCTGCTGCTGGTCGACGAGATCGACAAGGCCGACCCCGAGTTCGAGGCCTTCCTGCTCGAGGTGCTGGCGGACTACGCGGTGACGGTGCCCGAGCTCGGCACGCTGAAGGCGAAGCACGTGCCGCGGGTGGTGCTGACGTCGAACAACGCAAGAGAGCTCTCGGACGCGCTGAAGCGCCGCTGCCTGCACCTGTACATCGACTACCCGACGCGAGAGCGAGAGCTGAAAATCCTTCGAGCGAGGCTGCCGCACGTGAGCGAGCGGCTGGCGGGAGCCGTGGTCGACGCGGTGGGCAAGCTGCGAAAGATGGAGCTCAAGAAGTCGCCGTCGATCGCCGAGACGATCGACTGGGCGCAGGCGCTGGTGCTCTTGAACGCAGACTCGCTCTCGGCAGAGCTCATCGCGAGCACGCTGAACCTCGTGCTCAAGCACGAGACGGACGTGGAAAAGGCGAAGGCGCAGCTGCCGCAGCTCGTGGGGAGCTGAAGACCCGTCGCCGCACCGGTGACCCGGGCCCGGGCCGCGGCCGGTCAACGAACCCGGTCGCGTCCCCGCGAACGGGCCCCGACCCGTACCCCGATCAGCTCAAGGCTTGTCGAAGTAGCCCTTGTACCCGAGCTTCACGGAGTCGTTCGTGAACGTCTCGCCGCGCTTCTTGTCGACCAGCCACCACTTCCCGTCCTTCTTGCCAACCAGGTAGGTCGCCATCTCGCCCTCGACGAGCCCCTTCTCCTGCACCTGGAAGTTGTCCTCGGCGGTCTCGACGATGAACGTGCCGAGGGGGCCTTTGACGACGCCCTTCATCTTGTAGTCCTTCAGGTAGTGCTCGGTCTTCTCGTACGACTGGGGCGACATGGGGTGGTCTTCTTTGCCCAGCCGCTTCTTGCGCTCGGCGATCGCGTTGATGGTCTGCGGGTGGACCATCTTCTTCGCGTCGGGCCACTTCTTCGCCTTCACCGCGGTGAGGTACTTGTTCACGAGCTCCTTGGCGGCGTCGGCGTCGGCGCCGGTGGCCTCGGCGCCCTTGGGCGCCTCCTCCTCGGCGGGGGCCTCGGTGCCCTGAGCGAGCGCGAACGACGAGAAGAGCACGGCGCAGAAGAGAACGGTTCGCATGGCGGTTCCCTACCATAACCCGCGCGGCCAGCGACCAGCGGTGACGCGCCAGCGTCACAGCGGTCGATAGACCGTTCACGGGTCGCGGCCGGGCTGAGAACGAATGCGGCCATTCACGCGGCAACGCTGGTATACCGACACGCCAGTCAAAGATGGCGCCTCCGAAGACCATCAACGTCCTCATCGTCGACGACGACCGTGCGACCCAGCGCATGCTCGCCGACGCGCTCACGAAGCAGGGCTTCACCGTCACCGTCGAGCGTGACGGCGAGTGGGCGATCAAGACGTTCGAGAAGAAGAGCTTCGACGCCGTGCTGCTCGACCTGCTCCTGCCCGCGCTGAACGGCTACGAGGTCGCGCGCCAGATGCGGTCGCTGCCGAAGGGCAAGCGCACGCCGATCATCATGATCAGCGGCGTCTACAAGAACGCGTTGCACCAGCGCGAGGCGGTGCAGAAGCACGGCGCCTACGCCTTCCTCGAGAAGCCGATGCGGCTTCAGGCGCTCTACGACACGCTCAAGCAGGCGCTCGGCGACAAGTATCCGAAGCCGAAGGCGCCCGAGCCTCCGCCGCCACCGGTCGACGACGACGACGACGAGAAGACGGGCGAGTACCTCGCCGACACCAGCGCGAAGGAAGAGAAGACCCAGGTCGAGCTGCAGGCCCAGAAGGTCGAGGCCTCGTCGGGCAACTACCAGGTCATCCGCGGCGACTTCTCGCAGAAGCCGTTCGCCGAGGTGCTGGCCGAGATTCACCGCTGGCGCGGCTCGGGCGCCCTGCTCCTCCGCCGCGAGACGGTGAAGAAGATCGTCTATTTCCGCGACGGCACTCCCGTCTCGATCAAGTCGAACCGGCTCTCAGAGTGCCTCGGGCGCGTGATGGTCGCGCAGAAGATGATCTCCGAGGCCGAGTGCGAGGAGTCGCTGACGCGCATGAAGAGCAACAAGCGCCAGCAGGGCACCACGCTCATCGAGATGGGCTGCATCAGCCCCCACAACCTGCAGCACGCGCTCGTGCTGCAGCTGCAGGCGAAGCTCTTCGACGTCTTCACGTGGGACCAGGGCGAGTACCAGTTCAACCCGAAGGCCGAGATCCCCGCCGAGCCCGTCGACCTCGGCATGACCTGCGCCCAGGTGATCCACGAGGGCATCAAGCGGTGCTTCGACGAGGGCCGCATCAAGAAGTGGCTCGGTGACGTCGACGCCAAGTACGTGCACCCGTCGTCTCAGCCCCTCTACGCCCTGCAGGACGCCGGGCTCGGCGACGAAGAGCAAGCGCTGCTCAGCGCCGCCGAGGGCCACAAGACCGTCGCGACCCTGCGCGCGCTGGCGCTCCTGCCTCCGCTCGAGACCGACCGCTTCATCTTCGCGATGAAGTGCGCGCAGATGATCGAGCTGAAAGACAAGGCGGCCGAGGGCAAGGCGCACCCGTCGATCGCCGAGCTCGCGCGGGCGATGTCGGCGCAGCAGGCGAAGCCGCCGCCGCTGCCGACGTCTCCCCCTCCGCTGCCGCCGAAGCTGCCGCACGCACAGGCGCAGGGCGAGGGCTCGAAGCTGCCACTGCCGTGGGACGACGCGAAGCCCGCGGCCAGCCTCTCGCAGGGCGCCCCGCCTCCTCCGCCGCCCGACGCCTCGCCTCCCGCGAAGGAGCCCGGCGCGAAGAAGAGAGACCGCACGCAGGGGCCCGTCATCGCGCGGCCCGGTGGCTCGCTCTTGCCCGAGCTCTCGGCGGTCGTGCCCGCGAACCGCCTCTCGGGCGAAGAGAGCCTCTTGCGCGAGCGGCTCGCGGCGAAGGCCGCGGCGATGCGCAAGCTCGACTATTTCGAGATCCTCGGGCTGCCGACGACCGCGAACCGCGAAGACGTGAAGCGCTCGTACTTCGCCCTCGCGAAGGAGTACCACCCCGACAAGCACTTCGGCTCGTCGTCGGCCGAGGTCCGCCAGCTCGCGCAGCAGATCTACGACCTCATCTCGACCGCGCACGACACCCTCGCCGACCCCATCGAGCGCGAGCGCTACGTGAAGGACCTCGCGACCGGCGTGAAGCGCGAGATCGGCGACGAGGTCGGCAAGATCCTCGCGGCCGAGGGCAAGTTCCAGCGCGGCGAAGAGCTCATGCGCCAGCGCGAGTACCAGGCCGCCTGGCGTCACTTCCAAGACGCCATCACGCTCTACGCCGAAGAGGGCGAGTTCCACGCCTGGCTCGGCTGGGCGCGCTTCCAGATGGACCCGAAGGACGAGGCCGTCGTTCAGGAGGCCGTGAACAACATCGAGAAGGCCATCACCCTGAACCCGCGCCTCGACAAGGCCTACCTGTTCCTCGGCTACATCCACAAGGCGTCGGGGCGGCCCGACAAAGCCGAGAAGCAGTTCGAGAAGGCCATTCAGTCGAACCCCGACTGCACCGAGGCGCTGCGCGAGCTGCGGCTGCTCGGCAAGTCGAAGCGCTGAAGGCTCGCGAGCGTGCTGTTCGCCGAACGCTTCGCGCTGATCCGCCCGCTCGAAGAGATGGAGATCGCGCTCGTGCGGGGCGCCATCGCGAACCCCTCGCTCGTCGACGCCCACGAAGAGGCCGTGCTGCGCACCGCGCTGTCGCTCGCCCGCCTCTACAAGGTGCGCGGCGAGGCCGGCCGCGACATCGGCGTCGGCGCCTGGCTCGCCCCCTTCCGCGACGAGATGGTGCGGCGCCTGAAGCCCGTGCTCCTGCCCGCGCGCGGCCGCATCGCCCGCACCGAGCTGTTGCCGCACCTCAAGGAGCTCAAAGACCGCACGCTGCGCACGCGCGACGATCTGCTGGGCCGCTTCAAGGGCCGCATCTCGTTCGAGGCCGTCGACCAGGAGCTGCGCCACAAGGCCCTCGCCCTCGTCGCCGGCGGCGGCGGCGGCACCGGCTACGTGTACATCGGCGTGATGAGCCTGCTCGACGAGTACGGGCTCAAGCCGAAGCTGCTCGCGGGCACCAGCATCGGCGCCATTCTCGCGCTGTTCCGCTCGCGGCTGCCGCGCTTCGATCAAGACGAGATCGTCAACATCGTGCGCACGCTCTCGTGGCGAAAGCTGTTCCGCGTCATCTCGACGCAGAACCGCTACGGGCTGCCCGCCGCGCTGCGCCTGTTCCTGCGCGCCGGCATCGGGCGCTGGTTCGGCACCGATCGCGAGGGCGCCGAGGCGGTGCGGCTCAAAGACCTGCCCATCAAGACGATCATCACGGTGAGCGGCATCAGAAAGGGCAAGCTCCCCCACCCCGTCGAGTTCTACGAGGGGCTGTTCTCGCTGCCGCGCCGCGCCTTGCGCGACCCGATCGGGCTCGCGCGCTCGGTGCAGGCGACGTTCGGCGCGCTGGCGGAGCTCTTCACGCGGCCCGAGATCATGGTGAAGCTGCACCTGGGCGCCGACGACGCGACCGCCGAGTGGGACGCGCTCGACGCCGCCGGCTTCTCGTGCGCGCTGCCGGGCGTCATTCACTACGACGTGCTGCGCGAAGACCCGCGCATGCGCGGCCTCATCGAGGCCGAGATGGAGTCTCACCGCGTCTCGCGCTTCGTCGACGGCGGCATGGTCGACAACCTGCCGTGCCGGGCAGCGTGGCGCGCGGTGCATCGCGGCCAGATCGGCACGCGCAACGCGTTCATTCTCGCGCTGAACGGCTTCGCGACGAAGCTGAGCCAGCCGCTGTGGCTGCCCCTGGCGCGGCTCGCCGAGGCGAACGTGGCGTCGAACCGGCCGTACGCGCACCTGGTGCACGACTTCTCGCGCACGCTGTCGCCGCTTGCGCTGGTGCCGTCGCTGCAAGATCTCTCGGTCGCGCTCGAGCTGGGCCGCAAGCAGCTGACGCCCGAGGTGCCCTTCTTGACGCGCATGCTGGCTCCGCTGCCGCGCCTCGACTCGCACCGCTGAGCGAAAAAGAGGGACAGGCTACTTTTCCGCGCGCGATCAGCTGCCCGAGGCAACCGCCGCGGCCGGAAAAGTAGCCTGTCCCCTTTTTCGCCTCTCCTGCTAAACGACGGGTCGATGAGCTCGACCGCCAACTCGGTGCTGCGCGCAGACAAGGTGTGGATGGACGGCCGCCTCATCAAGTGGGACGACGCGAACATCCACGTGATGACCCACGCGCTGCACTACGGCCTGGGCGTGTTCGAGGGCATTCGCGCGTACGAGACGAAAGACGGGCGCCTCGCGATCTTCCGCCTGCGCGAGCACATTCGCCGGTTCCTCGACTCGGCGCACATCATTCTCCTCAAGATCCCCTACACCGAGCAGGAGCTCTTCGACGCCTGCATCGAGGTCGTGCGCGAGCAGAAGCAGCGCTTCGCGAAGGGCGCCTACCTGCGGCCGATCGCGTTCATGGGCGACGGCGCGATGGGCCTCGGCGCCACGAACCCGACGCGCGTCGCGATCACCGCGTGGGACTGGGGCGCCTACCTGGGCGACAAGGGCATTCGCGAGGGCATTCGCGCGAAGGTCTCGAGCTTCACGCGCATGCACGTGAACGTGAACATGGTTCGCGGCAAGATCACCGGCCAGTACGTGAACTCGATTCTCGCGAAGCGCGAGGCGGTGCTCGCCGGCTACGACGAGGCGATCCTCCTCGACATCTCGGGCTTCGTCGCCGAGGCGAGCGGCGAGAACATCTTCTGCGTCGGCCGGCACCACGTCGTGCGCACCCCGTCGCTGTCGTCGCCCATTCTCGCGGGCATCACGCGCGACACCGTGATCAAGCTGCTCCGCGACATGGGCCGCGAGGTGCAAGAGGTCAGCTTCACCCGCGACGCCCTCTACATCGCCGGCGAGCTGTTCTTCACCGGCACCGCCGCCGAGGTCACTCCGGTGCGCGAGGTCGACAACCGCACGGTAGGTGACGGTAAGCCCGGCCCCCTCACGAAGGCCGTGCAAGAGACCTATTTCCGGGTGGTCCGCGGCCTCGAGCCCAAGTACCACGACTGGCTCACCTACGTCTGAAACAGGGGGCCCGAGCGGGCCGTACTCCCTGTGAATGCGTCAGGAACAGACCCCACCCCGCGTCAGTGCCCCATCTCGCGGGGTAGCGCAGCCGGCAGAGCGTCGGGCTCATAACCCGAAGGACGCGGGTTCGACTCCCGCCCCCGCAACTTCCCTCATCCTCTTGCTGGCCTTCGCCCTGGTGGCGTCTGGCTGCTTCACGCGCCAGATCGCGGAGCGCTCGGGGCTCACCGGCTGGTTTCAGGCGCGCGACGAAGTCTTCCGCCCCGCGGGCTTCGACTACCCCGGCTGCCCGGTGCTGTTCGGCGACGCCTCGAAGCCGCTCGTCGTGCTCGTGCACGGCGTCGGCGGCGAGGGCCCCGAGATGGCCGAGTCCGTGCCCCTGCTGCGCGGGTGGGACGTCTTCATGCACCGCTGGGTGCCGTACGAGAGCCGCGACGAAGTCGCGCAGCGGCTCGCCGACGGGCTGACGCGGCTCTCGGCCTGCGCTCCCGACCGCCAGCTCCTCGTCATCGCGCACAGCGCCGGAGGCCTCGTCGCGAGCCACGCCGCCAGCCGCGTGAAGCTCGTGGGCGCAGCGCAGCTCGACGTGTGGACGGTGGCCTCGCCGCTCGCCGGCACCGTCCGTCGCGCCGGCAACGCCGATGGCCGCGCCGAAGCGGTGCTCATGCTCGACCTCGGCTCGCGCATCACGCAGTACCCCGCGGCTGCACGCGGTGTCAGCGTGAAGCACCTGCGCACGAGCGCCCGCGCCGACTGGATCATGAAGCCCGTCGGCGACCTCATGCCCAACGACCCGAACGTGGGAGTCCCCGGCGCCCCGCAGATCGATCTGCCCGAGACGCTCGACCACGGGGGCGCGCTCGTCTGGGTCGTCGGCGCCCTCGCCGAGAACCGCGCCGCGGCCTGGCTGAGCACCGCCGCGACCGTCTCGCAGGCTCCGGTCGCGCCGACCGTGACCGCCACCGAGTAGGCACGGCTCACCGGGCCGACCGGCTCTGCCGCAGGTGCCGCTTGAGGGTCGAGACGAACCGCTCGCGCGCCAGCGCGTCGTCGACGATCGGCGACGGGTAGTCGCGCGTGCCGGCCTCGGGCACCCAGCGCTTCACGTAGGCGCCGGTCAGGTCGAACCTCTCTCGCTGGGCCGTCGGCGAGAACACGCGGAAGTAGGGCTGGGCGTCGAGGCCGCAGCCGAAGCTCCACTGCCAGCCGGCGTCGTTGTTGGCCTCGTCGCCGTCGGCGAGCCACTTCATGAACCAGGCCTCGCCGCGGCGGAAGTCGATCATCAGGTGTCGCGACAGAAACGAGGCGGTGATCATGCGGGCGCGGTTGTGCACGAAGCCCTCGGCGAGCAGCTGGCGCTGGGCCGCGTCGACCACCGGGTAGCCGGTCGTGCCGCTCGTCCACGCCTTCCACCCCTTCTCGTCGTCGCGGTACGGGAAGCCGCGCCACGCCTCGCGCAGCGGCCGAGTGAGCGCGTCGGGGAAGTCCCACAGCGTCGAGTGCGTGTAGTCGCGCCACACCAGCTCGTTGCGAAACGCAGCCGAGCCCGCGGCGCGCGACCACACCTCGCGCACCGAGACCGTGCCCAGGCGCAGGTCGGCCGAGAGCCGGCTGGTGGCGTCGAGATCCAGTCGGCTGCGCACCTGCGCGTAGCGGCTCGGGTCGAACGCCTCGAGGCGCGCCCGCGCCGCCCTCTCGCCGCCGCGGAGCAGCTGCCGATTCTCGCGCACCTTCGGCAGCCGCGCCGGAGCGCGGAGCTTCAAGCGCACCGGCCCGAGCGGCCGCCCGACGTGCTCGAGCCGGGCGAAGGCGCGCGAGAACGGCGTGTAGATCGAGTACGGCTCGCCGCTGCCGTTGCGCAGCGTGCCCGGCGGCAGCAGCGTCTCACCCTCGAACAGCTCGAGCGGCACGAGCTCGCGCATGCGGCGCTCGCGCTCACGCTCCGACGGCTCGACCCGCCGCAGGGCCACGACGCGGTCGGCCTTCCACCTGAGGAACAGCCGCGGCACCACCTCGAGCGGGTCGCCCCGCTCGATGACGACGCGGTCCTTGAGCTCATCGAGCGCGTCGAGCAGCAGCTGCTCGTGATGAGGGCGCGCGCCGTCGAGCTCGAGCACGAACAGCGGCAGCACGTCGCCCTGCTCGGCCGCGTCGCGCAGCGCTGCGTGATCATGCAGCCGAAGGTCCTTCCCGCGGAACCAGACGAGCGTCTTCACGCCGCGGCTTACGATCGCGGGCTCCGCAGCGTTTCGATCGCGCGTCAGGCTCACCGCCGCCTCCACGTCATCACGACCGTCATGACGCACTTCCGTCACAGCTCCGAGTCGAGTCGTCGCTCCGGTACCACCGGACGCTGAAGCTCCTCTGGGCAGTGAAGTGCGTGCGGACGCACACCGGTCTCGAAAATCGGCGGTGGTTCAGAGCCACAGGGGTTCGACTCCTCCGCTGCCCGCTCTCGTTCTCAAGATTCATGCGCTCGTGGCCCGAACGGATCGGGCACCAGTCTGCGATGCTGGAGGCTGCAGGTTCGAATCCTGCCGAGCGTACTTCTCGAGCGGTCGTCGTCTATCGGACAGACACCGGGGCGCCACCCCGGAGACGCGGGTTCGACCCCCGCCGACCGCGCAGTCTTGGAGAGTGCGCGCAAGGTGCGCAGCCGCATTGCTACCGCGGTGGATCGGTGACCCCGGTCGCTGTTCGATTCAGCCGCTCTCCTAAAGTCGTCGTCTTCGGCAGCAGCACGAGCACGATCACCTGGGCCCACGCGAGCAGCGCCACCGCGTAGACCACGGTGTTGCCGAACCCCGCGCCGCCCTCGGCGATCGCCGCCACCGCGAACGGCGTGAACGCGGCCGCGAACGCCGCCACGTGGTAGCAGAGCCCCGTACCGCGCGCGCGGAACCATGCGGGGAACAGCGTCGCGAGCCACGCCGGCGTCACGCCCGCTGGCCCGCCCGCGAACGCTCCGGCCAGAAAGGCGCCCAGCACCATCCACGACGGGCCCGCCCAGCCGACCGCCAGCGGCACCCACAGCGGCGCGAACACGACGCACCCCGCGATCGCCTTCATCGGGTGCAGCTTCGACGAAAGCCACCCGCACGCCGGCGCGCCGATCAGCATGCCTACGTTGAACCAGGCCACGTGCTTGCCGACGAGCTTCTCGTCGAACCCGTGCTCTTTCTGCAGCAGCGTCGGCAAGAACGTCGTCAGCGCGAAGTAGACCGCGAACCCGAACGCGAGCACGAACGACGCGACCGCGACGCGCCGCATGAGCTGGGGGGTCGCCTGCCCCTGCTCCGCCGGCCTCGGCGCCTGCTTCGGCTCGGCGACGAAGAAGCGAATCGGCAGCACGATCAGCGCCGGCAGCGCCGCGATGACGAACAGCGCGCGCCAGCCGTGCTCGGGCGCGACGACCGCGTAGACGACCGACGCGAGCAGGTACCCGACCGCCCAGCCGGCCTGCAGCACGCCCGACGCGAAGCCGCGGGTCTTCGCGGGCCACGACTCCATCGCGAGCGTGGCGCCGGCCGTCCACTCGGCGCCCATGCCGAAGCCGAACAGCACGCGCAGCACCACGACCATCTCGAACGACGGCGCGACCGCGACGAGCCCGTCGCAGACCGAGAACCAGACGATCGAGATCATGAGCGGCCACTTCCGCCCGAAGCGATCGGCGGCCCAGCCGGCCACGAACGAGCCGAGCAGCCGCACGAGCAAGGTCAGCGTCACCGACGCGGCCGTCGACTTGATGGTGACGCCGAACGACGCGGCGATCTTCGGCATCACGAGGAAGAAGATCGAGAAGTCGAACGCGTCGAGCACCCACCCGAACCACGCCGCGAGGAGCGCGGCCCAGGCGCCGCGCGAGGGCTTTTCGCCGCCGTCCACCGCTCGGGAATGTACTGCTACAGTGCGCCCCGATGCCGACGATGATTGGCAACCCCCGCCCGAAGAAAGGCCGCACGGTCGCCGACGACGACCTGAGCCAGGAGGCCACGGGCAACTACACGGCCGAAGATCTCGCGCGCGACGGCGGCAACCCGTTCAACCTCGACAACCCGCGCATCCTCGAGATCGCGCCGCCCGAGCCGAAGAGCCTCGAAGAGACCGGCCTCAAGATCGGCCTGCTCTCGGACATCGGGCTCAAGTACCTCTACTACGCAGGCAGCGCGACGGGCGTCGAGGTCGCCCAAGAGATGTGCCTGCCCTGGTCGGGCGTCGTCGAGCACGTCATCGACTTCGTCGCGACCGAGAAGCTCGTCGACCTGAAGGGCGGCAAGGGCTTCGGGCGCGCGTCGGTCGACTTCGTGCTCACCGAGAAGGGCCGCGAGTACGCGCGCGACGCGCTGACGCGCACGACGTACGTCGGGCCGGCGCCGGTGCCCATCGAGCAGTACAACTCGCTCGTTCAGCTGCAGACGCAAGAGAACCCGGTCATCTCGAAAGAGACGCTGGTGCGCGCGATCTCGCACCTGACGGTGCCGGGCACGCTCGCCGACAAGCTCGGCGCCGCGGTGAACTCGGGGCGCTCGCTGTTCCTCTACGGGCCGCCCGGCAACGGCAAGACGTCGCTCGCCGAGGCGATCTCGAACATGTTCGGCGGCGAGGCGTTCGTACCGGGCTGCCTCGAGATCGACGGGCAGATCGTGAAGGTGTTCGACCGCCTGACGCACACGGCGATTCCGCTCGAGCTGGGGCGCGACCAGCAGGGCCGGCGGCAGACCTTCGAGATGGATCATCGCTGGCAGCTGTGCCGGCGGCCGAGCGTGATCGTCGGCGGCGAGCTGACGCTCGAGACGCTCGATCTCATCTACAGCGAGACCGCGCGCTTCTACGAGGCGCCGTTTCAGGTGAAGGCGAACGGCGGCATGCTGCTGATCGACGACTTCGGGCGGCAGAAGGTGCACCCGACCGATCTGCTCAACCGGTGGATCGTGCCGCTCGAGAAGCGCATCGACTTTCTCACGCTGCACACCGGCAAGAAGTTCGAGATCCCCTTCGATCAGCTGATCGTGTTCTCGACGAACCTCGACCCGAAGGAGCTCGTCGACGAGGCGTTCTTGCGCCGCATCAAGTACAAGATCGAGGTCAGCAACCCCGACGAGAAGGCATACCGCGAGATCTTCCGCCGCGTCTGCGACTCGTCGGGCATCCCCTACGTCGACCAGGCGGTCACGTATCTCATCGAGCACTACTACAAGCCCCGCGAGATGGACCTGCGCGCCTGCCACCCGCGCGATCTCGTCTCGCTCGTGCGCGACGCCGCGCGGTACCGGCAGATTCCCCCGTCGCTGTCGCGCGAGCTCATCGATCAGGCCTGCACCGTCTTCCTGGTGGATCTCTGATGTCGGCCCCCGTCTCGTTCAAGTGCCGCCCCGCGCGGCTCGGTGACGGCGAGCCGGTCAAGGGCCTCCTCGCCGAGCTGGGCTTCACCGGCGACTCGGCCACCGTCACGTGGATCGTGCGCCACCCCGAGATGGAGCTCATCGTCGCCGCCGACTCGTTCGACAAGGTCATCGGCTTCGTGGCCCTCTCGCACCGCCCGAACCTGCGCTGGGCCGGCCGCGTCGCCACCATCGACGAGCTCGTCGTCGCCAAGGCCTGGCGCCGAAAGGGCGTCGGCCGCGAGCTGTTGAAGCGCGCGATCGACCGCGCGAAGGTGCTCGGCGTGAAGCGCCTCGAGATCCAGAGCCTCGAGGCCGTCGACGGCGAAGACGCGCGCCCGTTCTTCGAGAAGGTCGGGCTCAAGGCCGCCGCGCTCGGCGTCTACAAGCTCTGAGCGGGGTTCAGTCTTCGACCTGGGCGCCGCGCTCGATCATGACGCGGGCGAGCTCCTCCAGGCGAACGCGCTGATCGGGCTGCAGCTCGATGAAGCGCACGCCCACGACGTCTGCGCGCGCCCACTGCACCGTGCCCTTGAGCTCGAAGTCCTGCCCGTCGACGGCGACGTGCAGCTGCACCACCTCGCCGATCGCGTGCGGCCGCGTCGTGCGCAGGCACAGGCCGCCCGCCGAGAAGTTCACCGAGAACGTCTTGAACGCTTTCGCCGCGTCAACGGCACTTCGAAAGCTCACGTCGAATCGGGCGCCGATGCGGGGGTCGCGGCGGCGCTCCGCGTTGCGGAAGAGGGGCTGATCCATCGTGGGGCCCGCTACTGTAGACGAATGGAGAAGCTCCCGCTCGATTGACCTTCACCGTCGACCCACACGTTGTAGGTGCCCGCCGCCAGCGTGCCGAGGTTCAGCACCACGCTGTCGCCGAAGTTCGCCGCCGCCGCGCACCCGATCGTCGCCGACGGCGTGGTGCTGCCGCACGCGCTCGCCGCCTGCACGTACACGAGCGGCCGGAACAGCGCCCCCGTCATCGCGTCGGGGGTCACCGTCAGCTTCACGGTCTGTGTCTGCAGCACCGAGAACCGGTACAGCACGTCGCGCCCGTACTCGCCGTTCGCGCCGGCCACTCCGCCGCAGCCGCCCGTGCTGTCGTCGACCGCGGCCCGCGTGTCGCCCGACACCGGCATGCCCGGCGTCAGCGTGGGGATGATGCTCGACCCGCACCAGTCGTTCTCGGGCACCGGCACCGGGGCCGACGTGACCACGCGCACCGAGAAGGCGCCCTGCGTCGAGCCGTCGCCCTCGACCCACAGCGAATAGCGGCCCGGCTCGACCTCGGGCAGGTTCAGCACCGTGCGGCTCGTGAGCACGGGGTCGCTCCACGCGCAGCTCAGGTTGTCGAGCAGCGCGTCGCTCTGGCACTTCATCGGCGCCCGCAGCGAGAAGACCGGGAGCAGCGCGCTGCCCGCAGCCGCCGTGACGTCGATCGCGAGCGCCTGCCTCACCGGCACGTCGACCGCGTAGACGACGTCGGGCGAGAACGAGCCGATGGGCTCGGTGCACCACAGCGAGGCGTCGTCGCCCGCCGACACGGTCGTGCCAGTCACCGTCACCACGCCGCTCGCGAGGGCCAGCGACGCCGCCGCGCCGCAGGTGTCGTTCGCCGGAGGCGACGGTGCGGCGGCGAGCTCGACGCCCAGCTCGAACGCGCCCGACGTGCCCTGCAGGCCGTCGACCCAGAGGAAGTACTCGCCCTGCGGCAGCGAGGGGATGCTCAGCGCCGCCGTCGAGCCCGCCGCAGTGCCCGCGCCGCACCCGAGCTGGTGCGCGAGGTTCTGGCTCTCGCACTGGCCGCTCTGGCGCAGGTACACCGCGGGCCGCAGCGACGAGCCCGAGAGCGGCTGCACGCGCGCCGCGACCCTGCGGGGGCCGGGCAACGACAGGCGGTAGACGACGTCGGGCCCGTCGGCGCCGCAGCCCAGCGCGTTGTGCGTCGCGGCAGAGGTGTCGCCCTGCAGGGTGACGAGCCCGAGGCCGTTCATCGCCGCCGGCAGCGCGGCGGCCCCGGCGCAGGTGTCGTTCGGCGGAGGCGGCACCGTGTCGAGCAGCGACACCTTCAGCCGGTACGGGCCCGCCTTCGACTCGGCCGTGCTGCCCGAGCCGTCGATGAAGAGGTGGTAGCGCCCGGCCGGCAGCCGCGGCAGATCGACCGTCGTCTTCGCGCCCGGCGACGCCACCGTGCACGCGAGCTGACCCGAGGCCGTCGCGTCGCTGCACGCAGAGCCCCGCACGTAGATGGCCGGAGCGAACTGCGCGGTCAGCGGCTCGACCTCGACCGACACGCGCTGTGGCCGCACCAGGTCGAACGCGTACGCGTGCTCGGGAGCGCCCGCGCCGCCGCACAGCCCCCTGCCCTCATCGGGAGCTCCCCGCGTGTCCGTCACCGTTTCGGCGATGCCTCCGGTGAAGAACAGGCGAATGGGCGAGGTGCAGATGCCGGCGTTCGCCTCGGACAACGTCAGCGTGAGCTTGAACGCGCCGGCGGTGGCGCCCTCGCCGTCGACCCACAGATACCAGGTGCCCGGCAGCACGTCGGCGCTGAGCGTGGCGGCTCCGATGGCGTTGGCGCCGTACGCGCACGAGGTGTTGTCGGCGGGGTCGATGCTGTTGCAGACGCTGCGCAGCCCGAGCACGGGGATGAGCGCGCTTCCCGAGAGCGCCTCGGCCGCCACGGTGAGCTTCGCGGGGCGGTCGATCTGAAAGCTGTAGACGAGGTCGTTGCCGAGGCTGCCGGGCAGCGCGCACGCGAGCGAGGTGTCGTCGGTCGCGCGCGTGGTGTCGCCGAAGATCTCGAGCGGCCCCGCTCCGAGCATCAGCGCCTGCGCGGTGCCGCAGCCGTCGGGCTGCAGGGCGCACGTGTGGGCCGCGACGTCGCACACGCCGGCAGCGCAATCGGAGTCGGAGAGGCACGCGACGCACCGCCGCGCTGCCGTGAGGCACCGGCCCTGCGGCGCGGTGCACTGCTTGTCGGAGCTACAGCCGTCTTCGCCGGCGTCGGGCAGAGGGGTGACGCACTCGGCGGGGTTCTGGGTGCAGAGGTCGAAGTGGGTATCGCAGGCTGTGAGGGCACAGGCTGCAAGGGCACTGACTGCGATGAGGTACAGGTTGCTGTGGCGGGGGGACAGATCGGTTCTCGAATTCGAGGCGGCCCGAACGGAAAACAGTCTACCCTAGGGTCAGGGCCGCCGCACGATTCACAAGAGGGAAGACCTACATGTGGAGATGCTTCAGCTCGCTCCGGCTCGTCTCATTGCTGGCGATCGGCTTTTTCACGGCATGTCCCGGTAATTCGGGCCGCGACGGCGGTGCGGGCGGCGGCGGGGCGGGTGGTTCCGGTGGCACGGGCGGCACGGGCGGCAGCGGCGGCTCGTCGGGCGGCTTCGTGCGCGATGATTCGTGCGACTTCGCGGGGCCGCGCGGCTGCGACGCCGGCGAGGCGTGCACGCTCGCGCTGTTCGACGACGGCGGCATCGGCACGCGCTGCATCGCCGGAGCGTGCGACCTCATCGACCAGAACTGCGACGCCGGCCAGAAGTGCGCCTTCCTGGACGGGGGCCGCCAGTGCATCCCCGACGGGGTGCTGACGGAAGGGCAGTCGTGCGCGGGCGCTCCGGTGTCGTGCTCGAAGGGCCTCGCCTGCACGCTGGTCGGCAACGACGGCGGCTCGGCGTGCACGCGCTTCTGCCGGCTCGACGGCGACTGCGGCTCGCCGATGAAGTGCTACGTGACGCTCGTGCTGCCCGAGACGAAGGAGCGCCCGCTGCTCTGCGCGGACCCTCCGATGGTGTGCGACCCGCTGCAGCAGAACTGCGTGGCGCCGGCCGACGCCTGCTACCCCGGCGCAGGTGGGCCCGGCTGCTTCCCCGCGGGCACGCGCGCCGCAGATGCGGGCTGCACGTTCTCGAATGACTGCGCGCGCGGGCTCGCGTGCACGAGCGACAACGGGTCGACGGTCTGCAAGACGCTCTGCGCGGCCGACGGCGGCGTGCCTGCGTGCACCAGCGGCACGTGCAGGAGGCTGAGCAGCTCGATGAGCGTGGGGGTCTGCCTGTGATCGAGATGGAGCTGCAGGGCTTCGGAGGCTTCGAGGGCGTCGAGCTCCTGCAGAAGCTGCACCTGTTCAAGAAGCTGACGTTCGACGAGACGAGCCAGCTGGGCTCGATCATCGAGTACGTCGACGTCGCGCCCGAGACCGTCGTCATCGAGCAGAACGCGCTGGGCAACGCGCTGTACGTGATCGCGAAGGGCCGCGTGAAGGTGACGCGCGACACCGACGGCGACGGCCTGCACTCGGCGACGGAAGAGGTCGGCCAGCTCGGTGAAGGCGAGCTCTTCGGCGAGATGTCGCTGATCGACGACCTCTTGACGTCGGCGCGGGTGACGACGGTGACGCCGTGCCGGCTGCTGAAGATGCCGCGCGACAAGTTCGAGCGGCTGCTCGCGGCCGACGACAAGCTCGCGGTGAAGGTCTACCGCTCGTTCTGCCGCACGCTGTCCGATCGGCTGCGCCGTACCACCGCACTCCTGGTGAAGTGAGAGATGGAACAAGCGACCTTCAATCAATTTCTCGCAGCCGCCGTGAAGAACGGGGCGTCGGACGTGCACTTCAAGGTCGGGGCGGCTCCGGCGCTGCGCGTGAACGGGCAGCTCTTGCCGGTGAAGGTGCCGGCGCTGCAGCCCGAAGACACGCTGCGCATCGCGGGCCACGTGCTGAAGTCGAACCGGTGGAAGGGGCTGCTCGAAGAGGTGATGGACATCGACACCTCGTACGCGCTCGAGGGCGTCGGCCGCTTCCGCGTGAACCTGCACCGCGCGAAGGGCCACGTCGGCGCGGTGATGCGGTCGATTCCGTTCACGGTGCCCGACTTCGAGAAGCTGGGGCTGCCGAAGGTGCTCGAGAAGCTGTCGCAGGAAGAGCGCGGCCTCGTGCTCGTCACGGGCGTCACGGGCTCGGGCAAGTCGAGCACGCTGGCGGCGATCGTGAACTACATCAACCAGCACTACCGGAAGCACGTGCTGACGATCGAAGACCCGATCGAGTTCCTGCACGAAGACAAGTACTCGCGGGTGACGCAGCGCGAGATCGGCCCCGACACGCCCGACTTCGGCAAGGCGCTGCGCGCGGCGCTGCGGCAAGACCCCGACGTGATCCTGGTCGGCGAGATGCGCGACACCGAGACGATCGAGATCGCGCTGCGGGCCGCCGAGACGGGCCACCTCGTCTTGTCGACGGTGCACACGACCGACTGCTACCGCACGATCGGCCGCATCATCTCGGTGTTCCCCGCCGAGGCACAGGCGAGCGTGCGCAACCGGCTCGCCGAGAACCTGAAGGGCACGGTGTCGCAGCGCCTCTTACCGCACGCGTCGGGCAAGGGCCGCGTGGTGGCCGCCGAGATCATGGTGTCGACGCTGTCGGTGGTCGAGTTCATCAAGGACTCGACGCGCACCCACGAGATCAAGGACTACCTCGAGAAGAACCACGATCTGCTCGGCACGCAGAGCTTCGACATGCACCTCGCGCGGCTCTTGCGCGAGCAGAAGGTGACGCAGGAAGTGGCGCTCGAGGCCGCGACGAACCGCAGCGACTTCGAGCGGGCGCTGGCCTTCGAGTGAATTGAAGCGTCGGATGCAGACGTTTATGCTGCATTCATGCAGACGCTTCGTACGACCTTGAATCTGGACAAGGACCTGCTCGCGCAGGCACAACGCGCCCACCCGAACCTGACCAAGACGGCGCTGATCGAAGAAGGCCTCCGCAACCTGCTGGCCCGAGACGCAGCCTTGAAACTCGCAGCAATGGGTGGCACCGCTCCCCATGCACGGGCTCCGCGGCGTCGCCGCGGGCAAGCGCTGCGATGATTCTCGCGGATACGAGCGCGTGGATCCGGCACTTCAAGACTGCAGATCCGATACTCGACCGGCACCTGAGAGACCAACGTGTCGTGGTCTGTGACGTCGTAGCCGGAGAGCTCCTGCTGGGAGCTGGCTTCCCGGTGGGTGCGGCAGCCGCGTTCGACGCGCTTCCACATGTCCCCACCCTCGCTGCGGCCGAGACGATCGACTTCGTGCGCCGTCATGCTGGCTCGTTCAGAGCGACCGGAGTGGGCTGGGCCGACGCCCAGATCATCGCGTCAGCGGTCGACGCGGGAGCGTTGCTCTACAGCGCCGATGGACCCCAGCGGAAGGTCTGGCGCGCGCTCGGCTTCAGGCTCGGCGGGTAGCCCGGCGCCGCCGGCTCACCGAGTACGCCAGCAGCGCGAGCCCGATCGCGATGACGCTGCCGTCGCCCGAGGCGCCGCAGTAGCAGCCGCCGTCTGGAGTACCGCCGCCCGTGCCGCTGCCGGCGGTGCCGCTGCCTCCGCCGGTGCCGCCGCTCCCGGCCGTGCCGCTGCCGCCGGCCGTCGGAGCCATCGGCACGTCGACGATGACGCTGCTCGACTTCGTCGAGTTGCCGGCGAGATCGTACGCGACCGCGATGAGGGGCTGCTTGCCGCCCGGCAGCCCCGCGACCGGCTGATAGGTCGCGCGCCACGGCGACGACGTGACCGTGATCGACGTGATGGGGACCTCGGCGATCCAGAACTCGACCTTCGAGATGCCGGTGGGGTTCGGCGGCGGGTCCGACGCGATCGCCTCGAACACCTCGCCCGCGGTGAGCGGCAACCCGCTGGCGGGCTCGACGAGCGCCACGGCCGGGGGCGTCGTGTCGCTCGCGGTCGGCAGGTTCGTCGTCCCCACGGCCACCGTCGACGACGTGGCGATGCCCATCGACCGGGCGACGACGGTGAACGGGCCGCCGCTGTTCGCCTGCGCCTTGAAGACGTTGCTGGTGCACGCGTTCACGCAGTTCGTGCCGAAGACGCCGCCACCGGCGGGCACCTCGAACGTGACGGCCGGCGCCGGCATCACGGGCACCTCGAACTGATCGACCGCGGCGGCGTTGAACATCTGGGTGGCGTTGGTCGCGAGCTTGACCGCGTACGGGGTCATCTTGATCGCGGTGAGCACCGTCTCGACCGTCAGCGCGAACGTCGACGTCTCGGTGTTGTTCAAGCTGTCGCGCACCGTGCACGTGATCATGTAGCTGCCCGAGCGCGAGAACGTGGCCTTCGAGGTCGCGGCGCTGTTGCTCGAGTTCGGCGAGAAGACGACGGCGCCGGGGCCGGTGGCGCTCCAGATGTACGTGAGGTTCGCGGCGCCGCCGTCGTCGGCCGCGACGATCGTCACGTCGGTCGACTTCGTGCGCAGCGGCGACTGCATGGCCGCGGCCGGCGTCATCACGACGGGCTTCAGGGCGCCCGAGCCCATCATGATGTCGACCATCTTCGAGGTGCTGGCCGAGCGGTCGCCGCTGGTGGCTCCGTTGCCGTCGACGGCGTTGCCGGTCGCGTAGATCACCATCGGCCCGGCGACCGGCGGAGCGGTCAGCGTGAAGTTGAACTGCGCTCCGCTGTTCTGCGGCGAGACCTGGAACAGCTCGCGAAAGGCGAGGCCCAGGTTCCCGCTCGTCGGGTTCAGCGCCGCGAGCGTGTTGTTCGTCGCGAGCGCGATGTTCACGCCGACGCGAGCACCGCCCGTCACGGTCACCGAGTACGCACCGGTCGCGCCTGCCGCCAGGGAGGCCGGGCCGGTGATCGTGACGGTCGGAGCGCCGCCGCCGGTGTGGCAGTCGTTGCACGAGCCGGTGCCGGGCGCGCCGGAGTAGCCGATGGCGCCCGACGCGTTCGCGAAGGCAGCCGAAGAGACCAGACCCGAGAGAAGAGCCGTTCGGAACATGCGGCGCAGTCTGCAAGCGCCGCGCGCGCCGTTCAATTGTGAACGCGAGTTCTCAGGTCCTGGGTGCTGCTGCGACCCCCTACCCGCTGGAGCCGCTGCGCCGTTGGGCGCCGGCCCCTATTTCACCTCGGCCACGTCCCACTCGATGGTCTTCATCAGCTCTTTCCGTCGCTTCTTCACGTCCTCGTCGAGGAAGTCGAGCGACGCGTCCAGCTTGTCGATGAGGCGAAAGGGCTTGCGCCGCGAGCCCTTCAGCGAGAGCAGCGCGTGCGTGAGCCAGGGGAAGACGGCGGTCACGTCGGTGTGCACGTACACGCTGCCGGTCTCGACGGCGTCGACAGAGACCTTGCCCCAGGTGTGGCCTTCGCCGGCGGGGCAGCTCGAGAGCGCTCCGTTGTCGACGGGGTCGACGCAGAACTGCACGTCGATGTCGAAGCCCTGCGTCGGCACGTTCAAGATCTGATCGAGCAGCGGCTCGCCCTGCAGCGTGTAGTTCTTCGGCACTCCGCCCCCGAGGATCCAGATCGCGAGGCGCTTGTCGAAGTGGTGGCGGCAGTAGTGCTGCACGGCGGCCATCGCGTAGACGTCTTCGTTGATGTCGATCTCGAGCTTGAACTCGTCGCCGAGCAGGCGGCGCAGCTTCACGACGTTGAGGAAGATCGACCCGTCTTGCACGGCGCCGACGAAGATGGGCACGCCGTTGCGGTAGCAGGTCGACAAGAGCGACGGCTGCTTCACGCCGAGCTTCTTCTCGATGGCGTCGATGTCGCGGCCGAGCAGCCAGTGCAGCTCGGGCGTCGTCATCTTCCGCTGGTACTCGCTCTTGCGCATGAGCGCCGAGAAGAGGCGGTCGGTGTCGAGCAGCGCCTCTTCCCAGAAGCCGAGGTCGTAGATGCGAATGATGCGGGCGAGCCGGTACTGCAGGTCGCCGGCGTTGGGGTTCACCTCGCGAATGGCGTGCCCGATGACGCGGTGGGCGTCGTGGTACAGGTTGGCGCCGGTCGTGGTGATGCACGAGATGATCCCGCCCTCGACGAGGGGAATCAGGCAGCTCTGGTGCAGGCCGGCCGGAGTCATCGCGCCCGAGAGCGTGAGGAAGACCGCGGCGTTCTCGTCGAGGCTGCGGCGCATGAGCTCGAAGGCGGTGCGCTCCTGGCGGCCGACGTAGGCGCCGAAGGCGTGCTCGAGCAGGTCGACGGCCGACTCTTTGCCGGTGATGGGCTTGGGCGCGACGCGCCGGGCGCCGGAGTAGCCCTTACGAAGTTTTTCCTGGGTCTTTGTGGCCATGGGGGCACGGGGGTATACCTCGCCCGATTTGGCCGCCTTCAAGGAAAGTAGAACCGTGAACTTCCACCGCTTCGCCTTCGCTGCTCTCGCCATCGCCGCTACCGGTTGCAAGTGCGGCCCGGGCACCACCAACAGCAAGCCCGACTACGTGGCCATGCCTTCGGCGCTGCAGTTCTCGGCCTGCCCGACGAAGGACGAGAACAACGTGGCCGTCGCCGACGTGTTCCCCGACGAGAAGAAGGTGAACGTCGAGAACCGCGGCAAGGCTCCGGGCGGCTTCGTCGCCACGTTCTCGGGCACCGACGCCGCGCGCTTCAAGCTCGACCCGAAGCGCACCCCGACGGACATCAGCGCCGGCGGTGAGGCCGAGCTGCCCGTGCAGTTCAGCCCCGAGAAGACCGGCGACGCCCGCGCGACGCTGACCATCGACGACGACGACGTCGACACCGCGCCCATCACCATCGACCTCGTCGGCACCGGCAAGAACCTGCCCGCGCAGCCGACGCTCGAGGTCTCGGTCGAGAACTACGCGACGCCCGGCATGTTCGACAAGTGCGCCGCCGGAGTGCTCTGCCGCCAGGGCTTCCCCGACACGCTGCTGAAAGACTCGACGACGCTGAAGATCAAGCTGAAGAACCTCGGCTGCCCGGCGCTGAAGATCACCGAGATGACGCTCGAGTGGGCGAACGCCGGCGGCCCGCAGATGGCGTTCTTCCTCGACGACCCGACCACCCTGCCCTCGATGATGAACCCGCTCGTCTTGTCGACCGCCGACGGCACCGAAGAGAAGGTGCTCATCGTGCGCTTCTCGCCCGAGGCCGTGCCGTTGATGGACACCCAGCGCTTCGGAGTGCTCACCATCAAGAGCAACGACATCAACGCGCCGATCTACACGATCTCGCTCGAGGGTCAGGGCGTCATCCCCGCGCTCGGCCCGATTCCGAGCTTCTGCAACTTCAACGACCCGAACGACATCTGCCGCCGCACCGGCATGAAGGTGGCGAACGAGGCCGCGTTCACGCTCGTCAACGACGGCAGCTCGCCGCTGAAGATCGACTCGGCCGTGTTCAAGAGCACGGGCATGAACAACACCGGCAGCGGCGGGCGCTTCACGGTGATGACGCCGATCGACGGCACGATGCTGATGCCGGGTATGAGCACGGTGCTGACCGTGAAGCACGACGATCAGCCGCTGTTCGTCATCGACCAGATCACGGTGTCGGCGTCGGTGCCGGGCATGGCGGCCGGCACGCTCGGCAAGGTGTTCCTCACCGTCGCCGGCGGCACCGAGCCGTGCCTCGCGACCGAGCCGGACGACCGGCTGAGCTTCAAGGACGCGACGACCGACGTGTCGACCAAGACGATCACGGTGAAGGCGCTCGCGATGAAGCCCGGCACGATGACGCCGTGCGGAGATCTGATCGTCGACGGCGTCGAGATTCCCGCGAACCCGCGCTTCTCACTCGTGGCCCCGATGCTGATGCCGGGCCTTCGAATCCCGAAGGGCCAGCAGGCCGACATCACGGTTCAGTTCAGCAAGCCCATCACCGGCGGTCGCCAGGCCGGCGAGATCATCATCAAGACGAACGACCTCGCCTACGGGGCGCCGTCCTACAAGAAGCTGCTGCTCGAGTCGGACAACCCGCTGAACGAGATCCCCCAGTGCGTGCTGAACGTCTGCGACGCCCGCATGACCGACTGCTCGATGGGCGCGACGAACTCGCTGATGGTGCGGCTGTCGCAGCTGCCGACCCCGAAGAACATCACGCTCTTCGGCGGCAACAGCTACGACCCACCGGCGACCACGGGCGGCATCGCCCAGTACAAGTTCTACTTCACTGCTCCGAACCCGAACGGCGCGTTCATGCTGACGGGCGGGCAGGCGTACTCGACGCAGAACTACCAGACGCTCACGCTCGACCCGTCGCTGACCGGCCAGTACCGCGCCTTCCTCAAGGTGAAAGACTCGAGCGGGCAGGAGTCGGGCATGGCCTGCCAGGTCAACATCAACGTCTACCAGTGACGGTGGCGCTCAGTGGCGCGCGGCAGCGAGCTGGATCAGCTCGGCCGGCGCCACGGGCTTGTTGAGGCCGCGCATCGCGAGGCGGTCGAGCCGCGCATGGCGGAAGACCTCGAGCATGCGCTGCTGACCGAGCTGCCAGACCTCGGTCATGGTGCAGTCGGTGCCCAGCTGGCACGCGTTCGAGTGCTGGGAGCAGAGGTTCACCTGCACCTTGCCCTCCATCGCCTCGATGACGTCGAGGAAGGTGACCTGCGAGGCCGGCCGGGCGAGCGCGTAGCCGCCGTGCGAGCCGCGCGTCGAGACGGCCAGCTTCTCTTTGCAGAGCTTTTTCAGGATCTTGGCCATGAACTCCTGCGGCACGTTCATGCGCTCGGCGATCTCGCGAAACGGCACGAGCGCCCCCGCCGGCTGTGACGCGAGGTACAGCATCGCGCGCAGGCCGTACTCGATCTTCCGGGAGATCTGCAGGGGGTGAGACATCGCTGCTAGGGTTTAACGTGCCTGACGGTTGATTCCAAGGTGGGCCAGCCGCGCCTCACGTTCCGCATGGATGTACTCCCCGGAAGACGGGCGCGGCCGGCGACCCGGGCCTGAGCAGCGACCATGCGCTCTCCCACGCGCCCCACAGCGGCGGTACATGCACAGCAGGCTCGGGGAGAATTTCGTTCTTTCGCCCGACAGCGCTTTGATGGAGCCGTGGCAGAGCATCATCGAGATGGAGACGGAGCAGCCCTCGCTGGCGTGCAGCACGCCGAGGAGCCGCCCGGCCAGCCCGAGCCCTTCCCTTCCTCGCCGACGTCCGCCTGCGCCCGATGTGGTGGCCGACTTCCTACGATGCACTCCGGCCGACCCCGACCCCGCACACGGTTCTGTTCGTCGCCCTGCCGGCTCGCTGCAGTTCGCGAGCGCCGAGCACAAGCGCGGCGCGAACTCCTCGAGGCTGTCGGTGACCTCGCACGCGCACGCCAACGAGTCGAACAGGCGCTGCGTGAACTCGGCCTGCACCCGACGCGACCACGGGTGGGGCAATGAATTCGCCCGAAGAGGCAGTGGCCAAGCTCGCCAAGGCCATCAAGAACCAGCGCCGCGCACGCGACATGCTCCGCGCGTCGCGGCACGACGCGACAGACGCACTTCGCGAGCTGCGCGAGGCTGGCGTCTCGTGGGCGACCATCGCAATGAAGCTCGGGCATGCCCTCAACACGCCACTGAGCGCGTCGAAGCGGGTCACACTCGCGGACGCACTTCGGAAACGAACACAGCGCGCGCGACCCACCGAACATCTGCCCGCCGAGGGGTCGACTCCCGACACCCGCGCCGACCGCAGCGCTGCCCTGGAGCAACCAACGAGGCGCACAATCGTCACAGAGGAGTTCCGCGACACCACCGAGTCATCGAAGTGAACCGCATGAACCTCGGCAGGGTACCGAACCTATTTGGTCCCCGCATCTGCGGGAGCGCAGCCATTCGATTTTGAGTAGACGAGAGCAACTGTTTCGCCGCCCAGCAATTCGGCGCCCTCGGGATTCACTTGAGCCATACGTTGGTTAACCGTCATGTCGAAACCTTCGCGCACCCAACAGTAGCTGGCGCCAAACGGACGGATGCGCTCCTCCTGTGGCTGGCCGTATTGGTCAAAGAGCGAAACGACCATGTTGATTTTCGGAGGATACGTGTACTCGATAGAGGTGAGACCGGACTGCGAATATATGAGGCAAACCTGGGGTCCGGACTCGTCCTTCTTGCAGAGGCTTGACGGTTTTCGGACCCACGTCTTACCAAGGCGCTTTTGGCCGGCCTCAACCGTCGAACCCCAGCCGAGCGCGAGCAGTTCGGCCACAGGAACCTGACGGTACTCGCGAACCGCAGAACCACTGCCGGCGCAGAGTTGAGCCGCCATGAGAAAAATAGCAGGGCTCATGCTTCACCTTCCTGGTCCGAACGGACGCTCCCGTCCGCGCCATCACCGATAGTCGCCCATGTCTGCTGGGAACGCGGCATTGCATCTGACAGCACCACCGTCGGCAAGAAGCATGAGCCCTTCCCCATCGCGTCGTCCCGTACCGTACGGACGCACGCAAGGCGGCAGAACGCCATTGGCGTCCGGCGTCGATGACGTCGGGCGTACCAAGACCGGCACGCCCGCATCGGGGCGCTCGCGAGCGGGTTTGCCGTTGGGGCCCTGCGACTGCGCAGGACTCGGGGCGCACAAGCCCAAGCACACGATGACAAGCGGCCTGACTATCGACACACGAGCCTCTTCATCGACTTTGAGTCCCTCAGCCTCTGCGGAGTGTCAGGGCCCGGGTCGTTAGGCTTTGGCGCTTTCTTCTTCTTCTTTTGCCCGCATCCAGCAGCCTTTGCTGCCTCCTGTACTTGGTCGACGACCTTTTGAGTGCACTGCGCACTGGCCGGCTCCTGTTGTGCGCGGAGCGCTTGCCAGAGCACTACCTCTACGGCATCTGAGCAGACGTCCTCAGCTTCAAACATCCCCTGAAACTGCTCGCTGGACCGGCGCGATATCGGGACTTCCGGGTCAGGCGAATCGATGCAAGCTGCTGCGTACGAATACAACCCATCGTCGTCAACGAACGCTTGGGGGTTGTTGAGCGCGTAGGCGTACGCCGGCATTGGAAAGCCCTGAATCGCATGGCCAAGCGTTGGGCTGGGCTCCATCAGCATCGATTCGTTTTGGTAGTACTGACCGGGCACGGGGTCATAGAAGCGGTTCCAGTTTTCGTGGATTGAAATCTCCGCCGCGCTCTCCCGCCTCCTCGCCGAAATTTCCCAGCGCGCTTCTGCGCTTCGACGCGCTCGAGCCCCGACGCGAGGTGCGGCCGCGAAGTCGGAGAC